>CAVRQQ010000018.1:0-27101 GCA_963723355.1 uncultured delta proteobacterium | reverse complement strand
CTACTGCACAAGGAAGACTTTATTGACACGGGGCGCGTCAGATTGAGTGGCCGCCGTTTTGCACATATCCGCGACATTCTCTCTGCCGTGCAGGGGCAGGACTTGCAGGTCGGCATGCTCGGAGGGAAACTCGGCACCGGGAGGATCTCTGCCCTGGCCAAGGACGCCGTGGAATTGACGATACTTCTGCAACACGAGCCGCCGCCCCCCCTGCCTGCCACTGTGATCATGGCGTTGCCGCGACCCAAGGTGTTCAAGCGGGTACTGCAGGGTTTGACTGCCATGGGAGTCAAGCGGATCATCCTGCTGAACAGCTGGCGGGTCGATAAAAGTTACTGGCAGAGCCCGATCCTGGCCCCGGAGAGCCTGCAGGAGCAACTGCTGCTCGGCCTGGAGCAGGCACGCGACACGCTCCTCCCCAAAGTAGACATTCAGCAACGCTTCAAGCCCTTCGTTGAAGATCTGCTGCCATCAATTGCAAACGGGACCTGTGCTCTTGTCGCTGATCCACGCGCTGATCAGGCCTGTCCGACCAACCTGCACGAAGCTGTCACCCTGGCAATCGGCCCGGAAGGCGGCTTTACGCCCTATGAAATTGAGAAACTGAAAGAAGCGGGATTGAAGCCGGTTCACCTCGGCGCACGTCCGCTCCGGGTCGAAACGGCAGTCCCCGCACTGCTCGGACGCCTGCAGTTCTGCCCCTGAGACAGATCACTCTCGAACAACCAAGACCTTGAAGATTAAAATTAGCGAAAAATAATTTTTAATGTGCGATAAAATGCGGATTAAAATCAGACACTTAGGCCCATAACCATTTGTTTATATTTAGTTTATTTTAATTTTAATCCTCAAATTAAATAAGATTAAATTATATATTTCTAACTGGACTGACAACCGCAAAACAGTGAGAATAACCTTACTCATTAGAGGATCAATGGACCAGCCAATCGATTCAGGAGATTGATATGTTCCAGAAAATCAGAGTTTCCGTCATCAAGAACACCCGCCCGGTTTACCTTGCCGGACTCATGTCCTCACTCTTTTTCGCCGTCGGTATACAGAAGATTGATGCACAGGCCGGCCTTCTCGCTCGCCACGGTATCTACACGGGGATCTTTTTTCTCTGTATGTGGATCGCCTGCCGCCTGTTCGCAACCAGCCTCAACCGTCGCCTTGAGCTCGAGGGCTACAATGCTGAAACGGCCGGCGACATGATCTACACCTTCGTTATTTACCTCGAGCTGATCAAGCATGTGGTCGGTGTCAGCTTTACCCTCGGCTGGATTGCCGGCGTCATGTTCTGCTGGGAATACCTCGGAGACAAGATGTTCCTGGTGCCTTTTGGTGCCAGCCTGGCGGTGTCCATGGTCGTATTCCTGGTCACCTTCGGCATCTCCTCTTTCGTTGACAACCTGCACTGGCCAAGTGAAGAAGACTAGTTCCAGCTATTCATAAAACAACAAAGGGTCGGCGTCAGCCGACCCTTTTTATTGCGGTTTACTTCTGCGACCCACCTGCAACGCAAACTCACTCGCACGACAAAGGGCTTAAAGGTTGAATCGCGCAAAGGTCTTTGATCTCCGCCGCCGCCATGCTGACCAGCCCTTTGTGCAGGTGGACCACCTCACCTCTCAACTCGGTATCGTAACCCGAATCGAGCAATGTCCCGCCAACGCATTCGAGTTGTACTGCGCAATCAGTCAAACGGGGTGCCGCAGAAGAGACCCCTCCACGACATGCTTGCCGCAGGTCGGCACGCGCATCCAGACAAAGCTTTCCCTGCGCCATCAGATCACGGATAGCTTGCAACCCTGATTCAGATGGGACATTAAAAACGAAATCTCCGCCTTTCCATAATCGCGACAGGGGACTGTATCGTCCATACCACGCCATTCTGATGCATGGACCATCACCACCGATCAGGGCGACCCACGACGTCACCAGGGCGACGGGGGTATCACCTGGCGCGTACCAGCTGATCAACCCGGCCGGGAACCACGGGACGGCAGGCTTGATTTTGTATTCGGTCTCGACCATAAAAACCTTTTCGTGCAGGCTGCGTTGAATACTATAAAACATTTTCTGACTGGGCAACAGGTTTGCAGCAACTTAATTCTTGACAAACAAAATAGACTTTACTAAGTATTTTACCAACAAAGTCTTTAGGAGATTAACGATGCGCTTATCCACCAAGAGCCGCTACGGACTGCGGGCCCTCTTTGACATGGCATATCACGCCGGCACCCTGCCGGCACAAATCAAGGACATCAGCCGCCGGCAGAACATTTCGCCACGCTACCTGGAACAGATATTCCAGGACCTCAAGCGCGGCGGGCTTCTGAAAAGCCGGAGGGGGCCACAAGGGGGGTATTTCCTTTCCCGCAAACCGAATGAAATCAACGTCCAGCAGATTATCATGGCCGCCGAAGGCGAAATGGCCCTGGTCGATTGTGTCAAATCCGGCAAGGGCTGCAAAAAACAGTGCGAGTTCGACAATGAGTGTGTCACTCAGAAAATCTGGCTGGAAGCAAGCAAGCGCCTGAATGACTACCTCAGCTCCGTGACGCTGAAAGACCTTTGCGATGACGCGAAAGCCATGGGCATGGAAAAAGAGTTGGACCATCGCTTCATGTACTTCATCTAGCCGCTATAACCCCTATGAGAGGTTTGACCGATGGCTGTTAAATTTTCTTCAGAGCTTGACCGTATCGGCAACACGCCGCTGGTAAAGATCAGCACCCCGCAAGGTTCAGCAGCCCTCTGGGGAAAACTCGAAAGCGCCAACCCGGGCGGCAGTGTCAAGGACCGCATCGCCAAAGCCATGATCGAACAGGCTGAGAATGACGGCCTGATCAAGCCCGGCGATGTGATTGTCGAACCGACCAGCGGCAATACCGGCATCGGCATTTCCCTGGTCGGCACGATCAAGGGCTACCAGGTGGTCCTGACAATGCCCGACACCATGTCCATGGAAAGACGTCGCTTGCTGGGAGCTTTCGGTGCTGAACTCATCCTCACCCCCGGGGCAAAAGGGATGCGCGGGGCGATCGAAAAAGCCGAGGAGATTGCTGCCGAGCGAAAAGCATTCATGCCGCAACAGTTCTGCAATCCCGCCAATCCAAAGGTTCACATGGAGACGACCGGGCCGGAGATTTTACGCGACCTCGATAATCAGGTTGATGCGCTGGTCGCCGGTGTTGGCACCGGCGGCACGATTACCGGCGCCGGCCAGGCAATTAAAAATCAAAACCCGGATGTCCTGATTGTTGCCGTAGAGCCTGCGGATTCGGCGGTTCTCTCCGGAGGAGAACCGGGTCCGCACAAGATCCAGGGGATCGGCGCCGGATTTGTCCCGGACGTCCTTAATACGGATATCTACTCACGGATTATCACGGTCAGCAATGAGGACGCGATGCAGACGGCCAGGGGGCTGGCTCGCGACGAAGGGATTTTCGTCGGCATATCTGCCGGAGCAAATGTTTTCGCTGCCCGGCAGGTCGCTGCTCAATTGAGTCAGGGGCAGAACGTCGTGACGATCCTCTGCGATACCGGAGAGCGCTATCTCTCGACCAACATCTTCGATTAAGTAGTCAATCACCAACCCAAAAATCATACAGCCTCCGGCCCGAGGGCCGGAGGTCTTCCTTAATCTTATGTCAATTGAATCAAAAAACCAGAAGCTGAGAGAACTGCTCAAGGAACTCGGCTCCGCCGTGGTCGCCTTTTCCGGCGGCGTAGACTCCACATTTCTCCTCTACATGGCCCGGGAAGTCCTCGGCGCCGACAAGGTGGTTGCGCTGACGGCCACCTCGCCGACCTACCCCAGCCATGAATTCAACGAGAGTGTCCGACTGGCCGGAGAACTCGGCATCCGGCAGGTCGTCGTTGACAGCAATGAGCTGGAGATCCCCGGCTTTGCCGAGAATCCGCCGCAACGCTGCTACCATTGCAAGAAAGAGTTGTTTGATATCTGCCTGGGCAAGGCCCGGGAATTAGGTTATGCGGTCGTCCTGGACGGCTCGAACCTCGATGACCTCGACGACTATCGCCCCGGCCGGCAAGCGGCCATGGAGCTGAAAATCCGCTCGCCCCTGCTCGAAGCCGGGCTGACCAAGGACGAGATCCGCACCTTAAGCCGGGGAATCGGCCTGAGCACCGCCGACAAACAACCGTTTGCCTGCCTTGCATCACGTTTTCCCTATGGGACACGGATTACCGCGGAGCGACTGAAGCAGATCGACCGATGCGAAACATTCATGCGCGAAAACGGTTTTCACACCTTCCGGGTCCGCTACCATGGGGACACCGCCCGCATCGAGGTTGGCCTTGACGAACTGGGGAGAATCATCGATGATGAAATGCGCGGCAGGGTATTGACCGAATTCAAGGATGCCGGTTTCACATATGTCGCCCTGGATTTGCAGGGGTACCGGACCGGCAGCATGAATGAGGGAACAGCCCTGGACAATAGCTGAGCGACACTGGCCATGGAAGAGCTATGACACACATCAGGACCATGATGACTGTTTGCTTCTGCGCCGGCCTGCTTGGCGCACTCTGCAGCAGTTTGATTACCTGGAAAGCGGGGCAACTGGGGTTGCCCGCCCTGCTCGATGTGCGCATGGCACCGTCGCTGACCCTGGCGTGGCTCTACTCACGCCTGATTTGGGGCGGTTTGTGGGGTCTGGCCTATTTTCTTGCCGTCGGGCCACTCAAATCACGCCGCCACTGGGTCCGTAAAGGCCTTTGGATAAGCCTTTTTCCCACCCTCTTCCAACTCCTGGTTGTCTACCCGCAGATGACCGGTCATGACTGGATGGGTCTCGACCTGGGCCAGTTCACCCCTTTATTTGTCCTGCTCTACAACCTGGTCTGGGGATTCTTCACCGGAGTGTTCTGCCGTATCCTGTGGGACCGCGGGTGAGTCTTCGCTCTTGCCTGGTTGTGCTTGCCGGGCTTCTGCTTGCCCTTCCAGCCTGCGCCGAAGAACCGATAGAGCCGCTGCAGGGAACCGTTACCTGGGTCCACGATGGCGACACCCTTGAAATCGACACGCTAGGCAAGGTCCGCCTGATCGGTATCGATACACCGGAGCGGGAGGCGTCCACTCGGGACATGTTCCTTGAAAAACAGGGCATTTCCGAAACCAGGCAACGTGAGATCTATCAAGACGCGAAAATGTTCAACATCAGACTGGTCAAGGGCCAGATGGTTTCTCTGTCCCTTGACCACCCGCCACGCGATCGTTATGGCCGCCTGCTGGCCTACGTTCACCTGCCGGATGGACGTCTCCTCAACCGCATCCTGCTTGAACAGGGGCTGGCCGTCGTCTACCGGAAATTCACCTTCAGAATGAAACAAGATTTTCTCGCCGCCGAAGAACAGGCGAAACAGGCCGGGGTCGGCTTGTGGGAAAGAAAGCAACGTTAGAGGTTTACTTTTCGGTTATTCAGGCCTTCTGGCCGTGACCAGCAGGCGATGGTTCATAAAACCATAGTCCCCTTCTTTTTCGTGTGCAGAGAAACCACGCTGCATGGAGATTTCAACGAAGCCCGCTTTACCGACCAGAGCCTCAAGAACCTCCGGCAGGAAAAGCCGGATCGCATAAGTCTGATCACGCATCAAGCCCTGTTCCTTGCAGATCACAACCTCGCGGGCACGGATATAATCCTCGTCAAGCTGCCTTTGACGGCAGACGACAATCCTGTCGTCGATTTCATGCCAGGCGTTCGGGTTGAACTTCTCCCGCACCACGGCACCATCAGTGACATCGATCAGCAGATGGCCACCGGGTTTCAACACCCGCATGACCTCCTGCATGATGCGCAGATCATCCACGGACTCCGGCATGTAGCCAAGGGAATTACCCAGGATCAGGACGTGATCGTAAGCCTGGCCCGGCAAACCGCTGTCGGCGGCATCACCCTGAACAAAATCAACCCGGAGCCCGGCCTTCAGAGCATTCGACCGGCCGTGTTCGAGCAGAACATGTGAATAATCGAGCACCGTGCAATGGCCATAGCCACGCTTTGCCAGTTCGAGGCTGTGGCGACCCTGGCCGCCGCACAGGTCGAGGATGGTGTGGCCCTTCGCCATGGGCAGTAATTTGCAAACCGCGTCAACCTCGCGGCGGGTGATATCATCGTCACACACCGACCGGGCATCGGTCATCAGGTAGACGTCGTCGAACAGCGTCTTCCACCAGTCCGGATTGACATCGATTTTCATGGCGCCTCCGGATGGGCACCGAAGCTGAACAGGCCATCCGAAGCGAAAATTGCTGCCGCACCGCCCCAGGGCTGCGATCGGGAGATCGTCAGCTCCTCATCCTCGATGTCGATCATCTCCTTTAAGGCACCTTCAAGATACATCTTCTCGAGCAGCAGGCAGTCGTCCCAGACAGCTTTGGTATATTTACGTAACTGGTCGAGATGGGGCTCGACAATCAGGCGTGGCCGCAAGGCGATCCGGATCGGCCCGAGCAGGTAAGTAAACCGGTGGTCCAGTGCCATCTGCTGCTGCATCTCGAGGACTCCGCGCAATTCATCGGGGTCAACGCTCATCAGGGCATCGTTAATCCGTTTGGCGGCCTCTGCGGTCGTCAGATTCGAGCGCAACAGCGCCAGGGGCTGGACACCGCCGCCACTGCCGACGTTGGTCGGCACGCCACCGTAACGCACCAGGAAGCCGAACAGGCCGTCCCGCCCGAACAGGCAGCGGAAATCGGTCTGGTAGCGGGTCAACTCGACGCCCGCTTGCGGATCGTAGCTGACGCACTCTTCCGCCCAGAGATGCAGTGGGATCTTCTCCTGAACGATGTACTGCCCCTTCTCGAGAGCCAGCCCTACCGCTTCATCAGCATCCGGATTAACACACCCGACCCGAACACCGAACCCCGAGTAACCACGTTCCGGCTTGAGCACCAGGTCGTGCCAGTTTTTACGGGTCCATTCGATCAGGTCGTGAATCTGTTCGCCGGCCGGGCCGATCGTCTTACCGGGCAGGAACCGCCGGGTCCATGGCGTACGCTCGACTGATGCGCGGCTGAAACGGTCGTTGCCCTCGGAGGTCAGCACCTCGAACATGCTCTTCACGTTGATCGGCTCAGTGCCGCGCGGATTGACGACTCGCCCCTCGCTGACCAGTTGCAGCAGCGGGGCCAGGTTATGCTTGCGATGCAGGTTGAGCAGGATATCAGTATTGAAATCAACGAACGCAATCGAAACCGGTGTGCCCCTGTAGCAGGCCCGGCCCTCTTTCATTTCCAGTTCATGCGGCGCCATCAGCGCACTGCGGATACCGTCGATTGCGTCAAGCCGCTTGGCCAGGTTGATATTTTCGGTAACATCCTCCAGGGTTTCCTCTTCGGCAATCACAGCCATCAGGCCCGGGTTGCTGCCCGAAAGCCGGCGGTGACCGGCCAAAAGCATCTGGACGAAGCCATCGATCGGATAAAGCAGCGGGTGATCAAAATCGAGGTCGATACCGGTCGGACGTATCTGATTGACACGCTTCCAGACCGCTTTGCCGATAATCTGGGTGATGCGCTGGTAATCCCAGCCACCGGGGCTGCCCAGGTTCCATTCCGAATGATACCCCCAAAACTCCTTCACGATTGACTCCTTTGCAAAGCTGCAGGCAGTATTTTCTCCAGCCGGGACAATCCGATCTCACCCTGACTTAGAATAGTGCGCGCAAACAGACCAACATCATGGTCGCCGAACCTGTCGAGCAGGTCCAGGCCCTGTTTCAAACCAAGAGTGTAGCACACCTGGTACCCCGGTCGTAAAAGGTACTTCGGCACAACTGATCGGGCAACCTCAGGACGGTAACCAACCCGCAGGAGGAGTGCCTGTGCCTGCACGGTCGTCATGCGGCCACTCTGCAGGCCGAGATCAATCAGGCCGCGTGCAGCCCGTTCAGCCCGTCGCTTGGCCAGCAGGAATCGATCCCACGGGCCATCAAAATAACCGGTCCTTGCCATCAACTCCTCGGCAAGACAAGCCCAGCCTTCATAAAACAATGGCGACTCGACCGGTCGGCGCAGCGGCCGGCCCAGGTTCCAGCGACATGAATCAAGCAGATGGTGCCCCGGCCAGGCTTCGTGAGCAGCAGTCATCCGGTACTCAAGGGATCGTCCCGGCCTGCCATTCCGAGCCCACCCTTGCTCCATTACGAAAAACACACCCCCACGCGGAGGAATACCCGGGAGTTGCCGCGTAGGCATCCGAAGCACGGATTGCCGCGAGATAATCAGGGACCAATTTAATTTCTAGGGTATTCCCCGCAGAAGCATCATCGGGGGCCAGCCCCTGCCGTCGACAGTGCGCCTCCATAACCTCGAGTTCACGACGGTAGATCGCCAACAAATCATTACCCGCTGCCTCGACAAAAGGAATGGCCTGTTCAGCCTCTACCCAGGTCCGGCCAGGTGCAAGGTGCGCGGCTTGCTGTGCAAGGACATCTTCCATCATGTCCAACTCATCCTGCAGCAATGGCCCGATTGAATCGATGCTCATCCCGCAGCCTATATGGTCGCTAATCAGACGCTCCAGAACCTCTCCGGGCAGAAGATAGCTCTCGACAATGTTGGCCCTCTTCATAGCATCCCGGAAACCCGCAGGGCTCTCGGGATCTTGCCCGTATCAAAGCCGTCAGCCTGCAAACGTCCGATCCATGCCTGCGATGTCGCGCAGCATCTCGACACCGAGGACTTGGAACAATTCGGGGACCTTGGCTCAGGCACCTGACCGCGCGCTGAAGAAAAGCAGGCGCCCCGGCCACTCGTGCAGTCCAGGCCTTCGGCTCCGATGATACCAGGGCCTCAGCGAGTCCAGCCGCAAGGACAGTCAAATGGAAGGTCGGCTGCGATCGATGTGGCCTCGACCTCGGTCAACTGCTCACGCAGAGTTCGCAGCACCTGCAGCAGAAGTTCGGCGTCAACCTGGTCATCGTCGCACAGATCATCCTCAACGAGTTCCGACAAGTCTCTTTCGTACCCTCGCAAACTATCTGCAACAGCAGCAACCCGCTGCGCTGAGAAATCATCCCAGGCCTTCCAGTCCTTGTCTTTTTGCACAACCTGCGGGAAAAAGTAGAACTCATCACTGAAAGCACAGACCGGGAACGCCGAGGCGATCATGGCATAAGCCCGCCCGGCGATTGCCTCCAGGGAGGTCGTCAGGCTTCCATCACATTTTGTCTGTTGGGTCATCTGGTTTTATCTCAGTTATAGATTGCCTTCGGTGCGATTCGTATTAAGCTTTAAGCCGTGCCATTATACAACATTATCGGTTTTTCCAGGAGAGTTACCCTTGATCAGACGTTGCAGCTGGTGCGGCAGCGACCCTCTTTACGTCGCCTATCACGACAACGAATGGGGCGTGCCCGAGCATGACGACAGGAAACTCTTCGAGATGCTGATCCTCGAAGGGGCCCAGGCTGGCCTGAGCTGGCTGACCATTCTGAAAAAGCGCGACAATTATCGGCAGGCCTTTCACCAGTTCGACCCGGAACGGATTGCCCGCTACGGCGACAGGGATATTGACCGGTTACTAAAGGATTCCGGCATTGTCCGCAACCGTCTCAAGATTGAAGCCGCGATCAGGAATGCTCGGGGATTCCTGCAGATTTGCAGCGAGTACGATTCCTTCTCGGAATATCTCTGGGCTTTCGTCAGCGGCACACCGATTATCAATAATCGGGAGACCCTGGCCGACATCCCTGCCCAAACTCCTGAATCAGAAAAAATGAGCAAAGACCTGAAAAAACGCGGCTTCAATTTTGTCGGGCCGACCATCTGCTACGCCTTCATGCAGGCCGTCGGCATGGTCAACGATCATACGACCGACTGTTTTCGATACCAGCAACTTATATAGTCTTCTGTTTGCTTCTGAGCTGATCATAATTTCCATCAGGCTGCTGGGTACCGATGTGGCCGGAAGATCTTTGAACATTGATCATGGATCGCGCATGAAACGCAGGACGTCAAGATTTACAACATCAAGGCCTTTATCCGGAAGAACCTTTCGGGTGAGCTTGATATGGAGAAGTCGCTGCAGGTTGCAAAAGAGATTACCAATCTTGCCTACCTGCACGGCAACCACAACATCCTGATCGACGCAAAGAGACACTACGGTGAGACATGTGCAAAACTTACCGACATGATGCAGGTGACCCTGAAATCGCCAATAACCTGCCAAATTTCAGGAGCAAAATAGCCAACGTCATCCCTTTTGACGATGAGAGGGCGTGTTTGAAGATAGACAAGTACAATTCCAATTCTGCATGGTCCTTTCACCAGGAGGTTCTCCTGAAAACGAGGTGTTCAGCTTCAAGACTTTGAAAAAGCCCTCGACTGGCTTGTCAGAAGTTTGACCATTAAGTTCGTAGAGAAGATGATGTCATTGAGGGCAGACCCTTCGCAGAAACCAATCAGGAGGACAACATGGATCTGCCGAGAAGCAATCTGTCTGCTTTCGCTCCAGTCATAAAGCCAGGGCTGAACTTTGCACACCTCCCGTCTGAGCCCCTGCTTTCGTCAGGGGCTCTTTTTTATCAGCTTCAGAGGTACGTCATCATTAGTCCATCAGGTTCCTCAACACGTAGTTCAGAATCCCGCCGCTCAGGAAATACTGCACCTCGTTGGCCGTATCGATGCGGCAGGTGACAACCAGCTCCTGGCTGCTACCGTCAGCACGATTGATCCGCAAGACAATATCCTGCCCCGGTTCGATTGCCCCGTCCTGACCAACCAGGTCGAAGGTTTCACTGCCGTCGATACCAAGCGACTTGCGATCATCGCCGGCCTTGAACTGCAGTGGCAGGATCCCCATACCAACCAGGTTGGATCGATGGATCCTCTCGAAGCTCTCGGCAACCACGGCCTTTACCCCAAGCAGCAATGTGCCTTTCGCCGCCCAGTCGCGGCTCGAACCGGTGCCGTACTCCTTGCCCGCCATGATCACCAGGGGCGTCCCTTGCTCTGTTCGTACTCTGCCGCAGCATCGAAAATGCTCGTCTGTCCGCCGTCGGGCAGCTGCCTGGTAAAGCCGCCCTCGACTCCGGCGACCAGCTCATTTTTCAGGCGGATATTGGCGAAAGTGCCGCGCATCATGATCTCGTGGTTGCCGCGCCGGGAACCGTAGGAGTTGAAATCCGCCGGGCCGACACCGCGTTCGCGCAGGTAGACCCCGGCCGGGCTGCTGGCCAGGATCGAGCCGGCCGGTGAGATGTGGTCGGTGGTAATTGAATCCCCCAGCAGGGCAAGCAGTCGGGCTCCGGAAAAACCGGTCAGCCGGTTTGCCGACGCTTCACGCACCTCGAAGAAGGAGGGCTCCTTGACATAAGTCGAGCTGTCATCCCAGTCATAGGTCTGCCCTTCCGGGAACCGGCAGACTGCGCCAGCTCTCCTCCCCGGCAAAGACATCGGCATACTTTTCCCGGAACATGTCTGCCGAGACCAGCTTGACCATTTCGGCAACCTCTTCATCGCTCGGCCAGACGTCCTTCAGATAGACGTCATTGCCCTGCGGGTCCTGGCCAAGCGGTTCTGTGGTCAGGTCGATACAGGTGTTACCGGCCAGAGCATAGGCGACAACCAGCGGCGGCGAAGCCAGCCAGTTGGCCTTGGTGTGGGAATGCACCCGACCCTCGAAGTTACGGTTGCCGGAAAGCACGGAACAGACCATCATGTCCTGGTCCGTGATCGCATCGGCGATCGGTCCGGTCAAAGGCCCGGAGTTGCCGATACAGGTGGTGCAGCCATAGCCGACCACATGGAAACCGATCTGATCGAGATACGTCTGCAGGCCGGCTTTCTCCAGGTAGTCCGTGACAACCTTGGAGCCGGGAGCCAATGAGGTCTTCACCCAGGGCTTTTGCACCAGTCCCTTCTCGACTGCCTTCTTCGCCACCAGACCGGCGCCCATCATAACCGCCGGGTTGGACGTGTTGGTACAGGAGGTGATCGCCGCAATGACAACGGCCCCCTGGCTCCAATTCGTAGTCGGTGCCGGCCACTGCAGCAGTACGATCTGCGGCATCAGCCGGGATAACCGCCCTCGTCGCCTCTTGCATCGCTTCGAGATCAACCCGGTCCTGTGGCCGCTTCGGCCCTGCCAGGCTCGGCTTGACGGTCCCCAGGTCAAGCTCGAGAACGGCCGTGTACTCCGGGTCAGCCATACCATCGAAACGCCACAGGCCCTGTTCTTTGGCATAAGCCTCTACCAACGCAACCGTAGCGTCATCTCGGCCAGAGAGCCGCAAGTAGTCAAGTGTTACGTCATCGATCGGGAACCAGCCGCAGGTGGCACCGTATTCCGGAGCCATGTTGGCGATCGTTGCCCGGTCCGCGAGCGGCAGCTTGGCCAGGCCATCACCGAAAAATTCAACAAACTTGCCAACCACGCCGAACTTGCGCAGCATCTGCGTGACCGTCAGGACCAGATCGGTCGCCGTCACGCCCTCCTTGAGCTTGCCGGTCATGCGGAAGCCGATGACCTCAGGGATAATCATCGAGACCGGCTGTCCGAGCATGGCGGCCTCAGCTTCGATGCCGCCGACGCCCCAGCCGAGGACGGCCAAGCCGTTGATCATCGTCGTGTGGCTATCAGTGCCGACCAGGGTGTCCGGATAGGCGACCTTCTTGCCATTGACATCAGAAGTCCAGACCGTGCGCGCCAGGTATTCGAGGTTCACCTGGTGACAGATGCCGGTCCCCGGCGGCACCACGCGGAAATTATCGAAGGCCAGCTGTCCCCAGCGCAGGAAAGCGTAACGCTCCCGGTTGCGCTCCATCTCCTTGTCAACGTTATAGGCAAAAGCCTCCGGCATGGCATACTTGTCAACCATGACCGAATGGTCGATGACCAGGTCGACAGGGATCTGCGGGTTGATCTTCTGCGGATCTCCGCCGGCACGGGCCACGGCGTCGCGCATCGCTGCCAGATCGACTACGGCAGGCACGCCGGTGAAGTCCTGCATCAACACCCGGGCCGGCCGGAAGGCGATTTCATGATCCGAACTGCGCTGCTCCAGCCAGTCGACAACCGCGTTGATGTCATCTGCCGTGACTGAATCACCATCTTCATTGCGCAACAGGTTCTCGAGCAGCACTTTTAGAGTGAGCGGCAGCCGATCGATCTCGCTGCGCGTCCTGGCGTATTCGCCCAAACTGTAATATTCGTAGACGGATCCAGCAACGTCGAGACTCTTCCTGGAATTAAAACTGTTAAGGCTATCTATACTCATCGGTGACCTCTCCTTCATTCTTATCGTCATAAAGCGGAAAATCTATCGTAATCATTCTACCATAAACTTGCAGAATCACTTCGCTCGTCACAATTTTAACAGGCAATTTCCACGGTCTTGCTTTTGCAGTTTTCATCTGCTAGCTTAAAGCATTGATTTGGCAGCTTTGCTGACCTGGGAGAGACCGATGGCAGAATGGATGAATAACGAGATTCTTGGTATCACGATCGGACGATATCTCACGGCAGTTGGCATTGTCCTGATCGCCTTAATTGCCAAAAAGCTCTTTTCCTTCTTCTTCACCAAAGCAATCGTACCCCTGGCACAGAAGACCAGGAAAGAGCTTGATGACCGCCTCCTGGCCTGTCTACACAAGCCCCTGGAATTCCTGGTCTTTCTGATCGGACTTTTTGTTGCCGCGGAATTTCTGCAACTTCCCGTTGAACCGTACAATCTTGACAACTTCGTATCAACGCTGCTCAAAGCCCTGCTGATACTGGATGTCGCCTGGTTCTTCTTCAACATGGTCGACATGGTCGACCATTACCTGACCAAATGGGCGGTTCGCACCGAGTCCGTTCTGGATGACCAACTGGTCCCACTGGTACGCAAAACCCTGCGGGTTTTCATTGTCATCATGGCTTGCCTCATGGCGATCCAGTCCTTCGGCTACCCGATAACCGGAATCCTGGCGTCGCTCGGCATTGGCGGCCTGGCTTTTGCCCTCGCTGCCAAGGACACCGTCTCCAACATCTTCGGTTCGCTGATGATCATCTTTGACCGCCCTTTCCTCATCGGCGACTGGATCAAGGCCGGCGACATGGAAGGTACGGTCGAGGAAATCGGCTTCCGCTCGACCAAGATCCGCACCTTTGCCAAGACTCTCATTTCCGTACCGAACAACATCATCGCCAATATGGCCCTGGACAATATCAGCCGCAGGCCCAGAAGGCGCATCCATCTCACGATCGGCGTCACCTACGACACATCACCGACCCAGATGCGCGAAGCCGTGCAGAAAATCCGGGAGCTTCTGAAAAATCATCCGGCTATTGACCAGGAATACTTCCTGGTCAATTTCACCGACTTCGGTGCTTCATCACTGGACATCATGGTTTACTGTTTCACCACGACGACTGTCTGGGCCGAATATCTTGAGGCGCGCGAAGATATCTGTCTCAAGATCATGGACACCCTGGAAGCGCTGGGGCTCGAAATCGCATACCCCAGTACGACTGTCTACATCAAGAAGGACGAGCCTGAAATGGCCGCCGCAATTCCCGGCAAGCCGTAACAGCAATGTTTTGACGAGGGGGAATCCCCGAGGAGGAGGATAATGCGCAAATGGATCATCATAGCTGTCCTGGCAACGCTTGTCTGTGGCTGTGCACCGTGGATCGGCATTCATAACGTTGAGCTCGGCATGACCAAGGCCGAAGTCCTGCAGCAGATGGGTAAACCGAACAACGTCTCCGGCAGCGGCAACGAGGAGTACCTCTGGTACACACCGGTCAACCGTTTCTGGGAACGCTACTATGTGCACATCGTCAACGGCAAGGTCGAAGCCTACGGTCAGCTCGGCAAGCAGTCTGAACAACCGCAGTGAGTCGCTCGCCTGGACATACTTTTGGAGACTCGGCGTTCGTTCATGCCGTAACAACAGAGGCCCGACCAGGGCCTTTGCTTGTTAAACCACATTATCCGGGGACTGGGGGAGCGATCATTTTTCCAGGCTGAGATCAATGTACAGGGGAGAGGGCCATGGCTGGACAGGTTTTTTTTGCAGACATGCGCGCAGGAATGCGTGAGAACCTGCACACCAAGCTGGAGAGATTGGCGGATCAGGCCGGCCTGTCCGGGATCGTTAAACCGGGTGAACTGGTCGCCATCAAGATGCACTTTGGCGAGAAAGGCGGTCATGCCTACATCCGGCCGACCTTCGTACGACGCATCGTCGACCAGGTCAAGGGCGCCGGCGGCAAACCGTTTTTAACCGATTCGAGCACTCTCTACCCGGGTGAACGCAAAGAAGCCGTTTCCGCCCTGACCTGCGCCATAGAGAACGGTTTTGCCTATGCCGTGGTCAATGCCCCACTGATCATGAGCGACGGCTTACGCGGCCACTCGGCACGCCGCGTTGCAGTCCCCGGCGAGCTTCTGAGCGAGGTTGACATCGGCCAGGAGATTCTCGAGGCCGACGCCATGATCGTTCTGAGCCACTTCAAATGCCATGAGCTGACCGGTTTCGGCGGCGCGATCAAGAATCTCGCCATGGGCTGTTCAAGCCGCGAGGGGAAACTCGAGCAGCACTCCACAGTGGCCCCCAGCATCTCGCAAAAACATTGTACGGCCTGCGGTGCATGCCTCAAGGCCTGCGCCCATGACGCGATAGACCTTCGCAGTGGCAAGGCTGTCATTGCGGAAGAGCGCTGTACCGGCTGTGGTCGCTGCATCACCATCTGTGAACCCCAGGCGATCCGTATCAACTGGAACGAGGAAGCCTCGCTGGTGATGAAGAAAATGGCCGAATACTCCCTCGGTGCGGTATCCGGCAAAACCGGGAAAGTGCTCTTCATCAACTTCATTACCCAGGTTTCTCCGGCCTGTGATTGTTACGGGCACTCTGATGCGCCGATCGTCCCTGACCTCGGCATTCTTGCCTCGACCGACCCGGTCGCACTCGACCAGGCCTGCGCCGACCTTGTCAACCGGGCCCGTGGCCTGCCCGGCACGGCCATGCAGAACGGCCATGAACCAGGCAGTGACAAGTTTCGCGGCGTCTATCCGAAAATCGACTGGGAAGTGCAACTCGAGCATGGCGAGAAAACAGGCCTCGGCAGGCGGGAATATGAACTGGTGCCATTGAAACCGGCGCATGAGAAATGGTAGGCGGAGACCACAAGGACAGCTTTACAGAGAAAAAACCGAAAGATATTGGAGGAGTGCAATATGATGGAAATCACATTCCCGGGCGGCGTCCGGGTCAACGCACAATACGGCGGCTTTGACATCGCTACCGATCAACCAGAGAAAAATGGCGGAGAGAATTCCGCGCCGGCACCATTCGACCTGTTCCTGGTCTCGTTAGGCACTTGTGCCGGGTTTTACGCCCTGCGCTTTTGTCAACAGCGCGAACTGACGACCGACGGCATGCGCCTGTCGTTGACCACCCGGCGCAACCCTGAAACAAAGCGGCTGGATCGCATAGAAATCACCTTGAACCTGCCGGACGGATTCCCGGAAAAGTATCGTGGGGCGATTATCCGCGCCACCGACCAATGTGCGGTGAAAAAGGTGCTGGTCGATCCGCCGGAGATTGAGCTTGTTACCGTCTAAAGCGGGGGGATGTCTTCCGGCACCGGGGCTTCCCGGAGTCCGAGCTCCTCGCAAAGCGTCTGAAGCAGGGCATCGAGATCATCCGTACGGCTCGGCGAGCAGGCAATCTCGACCAGGCCGGTGTGCACTGTCCAGAGTCCTGGCAAAAGCCAGACCATCGTAGCTTTCCAGGATAAAACGCAGCTGACCGATCTCGGCACGCGGCAGTTGAAAATACCGTTTGATGAAGATTTCTGCGGGCATAGTCTGCTCCCGATCACAACAGGTTCAAGGTCGTATCGAGAATGTAGCGCGCGATGCTGCGCTTGGGTGGCAGCTGCGGCAGGTCATCGACCGAAAACCAGCGCGCGTCAGCCAACTCTCGCGTATCAATCCGGACCTCACCACTGACGAAATCCGCGACGAAGCCGACCATGACCTGGCTGGGGAAGGGCCAGGATTGGCTGCCGACGTAGCGGACATTGTCGGCGATCACCCCGGTTTCCTCGGCAATCTCCCGTATCGCGGCCTCTTCCAGTGATTCGCCAAACTCCTGGAATCCGGCCACCAGGCTGTACCGGTTGGGAGCCCAGGCAGGTTTACGGGTCAGCAGGACTTCACCGGGCCGGGTCACCAGGACGATGGCGCAGGGGTGAATGGCCGGATAGGCATGGGCCTCGCACGACGGGCAACCTCTCCCCCACTCCCCGGCCAGCCAGACGGTCGGCTCACCGCAGTAGCCGCAGTAACGGCTGCGGTCCTGCCAGTGCAGGATCATGCGGCCCATGCCGCCGAGGCTCAGCAGGTCAATCGGCAGCAGCGGCTGTTCGTCCAGGAGACCGAGCATTTCAAGAGTCTCCGGCACCCTGTCACCATCGCCAAAGTCAACCAGGCGACAAGGTTTCCCTTGCCAGTGCCCCAGGTAAAGGGATGGCGCATCGGGCCACTCTCCAAAGGGCAGTTCGAACCTGTCCTGCGCTCTCACCACAAGCATTTTGCTGCCGCGCAACAACACGCCATAACCCTGGCCACCCGGGTCCGGTTGCGGACTTTCCAAGATGAACTGCGCGTCCAGACAGGCCCGGTTAAAGGGCAGGTGGAGAGGTGAAGCATATGCATCAGGCAGGGCGCTCACACACCATTCCCTTCGCAGAGGCGCTGGTAGTGCAACAGGGCCAGCTGTGTCTTGCTGTCAAGGATCTCTCCGCTACTGATTTTGTTCAGGGCCTCATCCAGTGACACGGGGCAGAGATCGATCACCTCGTCCGGTTCGAGCTGCTGTTCAACTTCGGAGAGCTCCTTGCCGAGAAACAGGTAAATCCGTTCATCACAAAAACCCACGGTGCTCCAGAAGCTGCCAAGCGGCAGGATTTTTGCGGCCGCATAACCGGCCTCTTCGATCAATTCACGCGCAGCACAACCCCGGGCAGACTCCCCCGGCTCCAGGCGCCCGGCCGGGATCTCATAGACCATCTCGCCGATTGCCGGTCGGAACTGCCGGATCAGAAGCACTCTGCCATCAGCGAGGACCGGCAGGATTGCAGCCCCTCCGGGATGGCGAATTATCTCAAACGCCGAGCACCGGCCATCGGGCATTTCATGCGTCTCGACGCCAACATCGAGAACCCTGCCGGCAAACACATTATCGCGTGATTTGAGAGTCGACATCAACAGCCCTTTCAGTAAATGAGTCCCCAGGCAACATCATGGTAACGGCCCGCGGAACCACCTCGATCAGAACCGGCAGGGTTCCGAAATCATCACCATCAACCTGAATGGCGACACCGTCACCTTTTAAGCTGACTTCATCCACGGTCAGAAACTCTGCAAGCGGTGCGCGCAATGGGCGCTTCAAGGCCAGAGACAAAGCGAATCTCAGGAGCGCAGCACGACTGCCCTGACAGAGCAGGCAAACCTCCAGGTCATCTTTGAACATCGAGGCTGCAGGGGTCACCACATAGCGGCCACCATAGAAACGGCAGTTGCTGACGACCACGCCGAACCCTTTGAGACAACGGCCATCCGGCAGCTGCAGCTGCAGTGCTGATGGAGGCCTGAACAGGAGGGTTTCGACCGCACTGACCGCATAGGCCATACGGCCAAGCAGCTTCTTCAATCCAGGCCGCACATGCGCAACCGCCGCGGCGTCCCAGCCAGCGCTGGCCATGAGCAGAAACAGCTCACCATTGATTTTGCCGAGCGTTATCACACGCGGGGCCCCCTGCATGGCGACAGCACAGGCTTTTTCGATCTGCAACGGAATCCCGGCTTCGAGAGCAAAAACGTTCACCGTGCCAAGTGGCAGGAAGCCAATCGGCAGATCCGGTGAGGCGACGCCGTTGACCACCTCGTTGAGGGTGCCATCTCCACCGGCGACGACAACCCGGTCATAGCCTTCCGAAACTGCCTGCGATGCGGCCTGCCTGGCGTCGCCCCTGGCTGCGGTCATGCAGAGGTCGACTTCGGCCCCCAGGTTTCGCAAAGTCCCCAGGGCCGCCTGGATACGCGGCCGGGCATCACCGCCACTGACCGGATTGGCTATCAACTTGATCCGCATTCTCGCTCCGAACATAGCAGCATTCCTGGAAACCGCATCAGTATGCCGTGAACGCGGCGCACAAACAACCCTTTCCTGGCCTTCACAGGACGGCAGAAGCGGGTAGAATGAAGAGATGAAGCCGATACAGACAAAACCACCGGAGGGCAGATGGCTTGCGATAGGCGACATCCACGGTTGCCTGACCCAGTTAACCGAACTCATGGAACGGGTCAAGCCGAATTCTGCCGACAGGATCGTGTTCCTTGGCGACTATGTCGACCGCGGACCGGCCAGCGCCGGGGTGATCGATTACCTGATACGATTTGCCGCGACCTTTCCTGACAACAGTCTTTTTGCGCGGCAATCATGAGCAGATGTTCATCGATTACCTCGACGGGCTTGATCCGGCCATATTTCTCATCAACGGTGGACAGCAAACCCTGGACAGCTACCGCGATTGCCGGATGTGGCCTGTCCCCTCAGCCCATCGCCACTTCCTTGACTCGTTACGGCATTATTTCGAATCAGACCGGCATATCTTTGTCCACGCCGGTCTGCGGCCGGAAATCCCTTTGGCGGAGCAAAAGGACTTCGACATGCTCTGGATTCGCCACGAGTTCCTCGAATCGGACTTCGACTGGGGCAAACCCGTGGTCTATGGCCACACTCCGCTCAAAGAGCCCCTGCTTGGTGAGCGCCGGATAGGCGTGGATACCGGCTGCGTTTACGGCCGCCGGCTGACCTGTTGTGATGTGATGTCACTGCGGATCTGGCAGGCTTGACCAACGATTACCCGACCGGGTCGTGCCAGCGGCGCAACAGGTCGCCGGGCATGGTTCCAACCGGCAGGGTCATCTGTACCATGGCATTTGGCTGAACGGTCTCGACTTTGCCGCCCTGGGCATCGCAGGCCCCGGCAAAAACCAGTTCGGCCTGGCGCATTGCAGGCCCGATAATCTCCAGGCTGTCACCGCTCTGGATACGGTTGCGGCCTTCCACCAGCCAGCCCCCTTCAGGCAAGGCTTCCCTGACGATCCCTACGAAATCACAATCACGACTATACAGGCTGTCTTCGGCATGCACGAAGGCGTGGTCATGGTCGAAGAGAAAACCTGTCCCGTAAGGCCGGTGACTAACCGCTTCAAGCTCCCTGCGCCACCCTGGGTCAACCTGGACGGTATCCGGATTATCACGCCAGGCATCCAGGGCTGCGCGATAAACTCTGGTTACGGCAGCGACATAATAAAGGCTTTTCATCCGACCTTCAATCTTCAGGCTGTTGACTCCTGCACCGATCAGAGCCGGCAGATGATCGATCAGGCAGAGGTCACGGCTATTGAAGATATAGGTGCCCCGGTCATCCTCCTCGATCGGCAGGTATTCACCCGGCCGGGCCTCCTCCTGAAGCGAGTATTTCCACCGGCAGGGATGACTGCATGTGCCACGATTGGCACTGCGTCCTGATAGTCCCGCAGAGAGCAGGCAACGCCCTGAATAAGCCATGCACATCGCACCGTGCACGAAGACTTCCAGTTCAACGTCTGAGTTTGCCCTGATTTCGGCAATTTCGCCCAGGCTCAGCTCGCGGGCCAGGTTCAGCCGTTTGACGCCCTGCGACTGCCAAAAATGAGCCGCCGCTGCGCTCGTCGTATTGGCCTGGGTGGAAAGATGCACTTCTTTCAGAGGGTCAATCTGCCTGACCAGCGACAACATTCCCGGGTCTGCAATGATATAGGCATCGACCGGGACCTGAAGAAGTTCCCGCAGCAGTTGGCGGGCAGCCTGTTCCTCGTTTGGACGCAGGTAGGCATTTAATGTCAGGTAAAGGCGTTTACCCAGAGAATGGGCCAGTTCACAGCCCCGGGACAGTTCCGGCATGGTGAGATTACCGGCCAACGCACGCAAGCTGAATCGCTCTACACCACAGTAAACCGCATCCGCTCCGTAACGCAGGGCGGTTTCCAGCTTTTCCATGTTTCCGGCAGGAGCCAGGAGTTCGGGGGTCATCGGATAACCTTTGTGCGCGAAGATTGCCGTTTACTCTATCACAACGAGGCATATTTCATGCAAGGCCAGATTATCACACGACCGGCCATGATGCTTGACAAGGCGTGAAAAAGCCTATAATTTTTAGGAAATTTCAATTCCGGAGACGACTGAATCTGACGACATGACAATCTCCCTTAGACATATGACATACAGGCTTGTAACCGCTTTGCTCCTGCTCGGTCTGCTGGCGTCGTGCGCCCCGCCGCCGACAACCAAGCAATCCGGCAACCTGACCCAGGATATGCGCCACCTGCTGACGATGCTCGACAAGCAGGGACAGGAGCTTCAGAGTGTGTCCCGACAACTCGCCGAGTTGCAGGACCAACAGCAGAAACAGGCCCAGGAGATCGACCAACTGCGGCGGGGGTCGCTGACGCCAGCAGGAACTTACCAGCCGGGGTCACTGCCACGCACCCCTGACACCACGACCGTGCAGGGCCAGGACGATGGCTCACCAACCGCTGTTTATCTCCAGGCTTTCGGCGATTATGCCTCCGGCCGCTACCAATCTGCAGTACAAGGCTTTGAAACCTTCCTGCAGCGCTTCCCGAATAACAGCTATGCCAGCAATGCGCAATTCTGGCTTGCGGACTGCTATTTCAACCAACAGCAATACCTCGTGGCAATACGTGAATTCGAGCGAGTCCTCAACGAATATTCGGGCGCGCCGAAAAACCCGGACGCCCTTTACAAGATTGCCATCGCTCAGCTGCAACTGGGGGCAAGCGATGAAGCCCGCCAGGCGATTGATACATTGAATCAACGTTATCCGAAAAGCACTGCAACCCAAAAGGCCCAGGAACTGGTGATACCCTGACCGGTTGCATCAAGGGGGAGACATGAATCTCAAACGTACTATCCTGACTGCCTGTTTATTGTTTATGGTCTGGCCTGGCATTGCCATCGCCAAGGAAGAGCCGATCATCTACACGGTCAAACAGGGCGACACCCTATGGGACATCTCCCAACGCTTCATAAAAGACCCCTACTACTGGCCTAACCTGTGGTCCAACAACCCGGCGATCGGCAATCCCCACCTGATCTACCCGGGACAGAAACTGCGCATCTATGACGGGCGCATCGAGATCATCCCGGTCGGTGAAGGGACCGGCGAGATCGGTGCGGCATTCATGACCGAGGACGAAATCCTCTTGATCCCCACTTTCGGCGGAGCCCAGAGCTTCATCAGCGATGAAGAGGTAAAAACCCTGGGGACCCTGGTCGACACCGTCGACAATCGTGTCATGGTGACTACCGGAGATACGATTTTCCTCGAAATGAACGACCTTGCCGCAACCAACCCCGGCGATATCTATGAATTGATTGAGATGGGACCGCCAATCATACATCCCCTTGCCGAAGGCAAATGGGGGCACCAGAGAGAGAGTGCAATCCTCGGCTACCAGACGATTCAGCTCGGCACCGTCGAAATCACTGAAGTCACTCCGACCGTCGCCGTAGCAACCATTACCAACGCGCTGCGGGAAATCGAACGCGGCGCAAAGTTGCGCCCCTATAAAGAAATCCCCAGCCGGATCCAGCGCCTGTTCTCTGACAATGTGCTCGAGGGCTATATCCTGGCCAACGACGTCGGCAACGTTGCTATGGGTCAATGGGAGGTTATCCTCATCGACGTGGGAGAGGACAGTGGCCTGATGGTCGGTCACGAACTGGACATCTATCGCAAACGTGAAGCGACCGAGCAGGCTGACAAGGACAAGGTGCTGATCCTGCCGGATATCGACCTCGGAGATGCTATCGTTCTCGAGGTTCGCAGGGGCTTTGCCGAAGCGCTGATCACCCGGACAACCAACCTGCCGATCTACCGCGGCGACCAGATCAGAACAAAAACCAGGTAGAACCCGGGGAGAATCTCCCGAACGTATTTTTCGGGATGGGCTGATATCAGCCCATCCCTTTTTATGTAATGAACAGCTTTTGATGGAGGGACACGATGCAACACCTGTTGCCATGGCTGCGCCTGCAGTTCACCCCGGGCCTGGGCCGCGTCGGCCTGATGCGCCTGATCGAACACTTCAAAACCCCTGAAAATGCAATCGACAACGCCGACCGGGGCTGGTCATTGGCCGGGTTGCGCAACGGCCTCGCGCGGGCCATCCCTGCAGCGACAGACGGCAAAATCCGAAGAGCCTGCGAGCTACTGAACGAGATGAACGGGCGCCTGCTCACCATCTGGGACGCGGACTACCCGCAAAGGCTCAGGCAAATAGATGATCCGCCGGCGCTTCTATACTGTTGTGGTGAGCTACCGGCAGAGCCGGCGGTCGCGATCGTCGGCAGCCGTCAGCCGACCGACTTCGGCAGGATGTTTACAGAAAAACTGGCCAGAGAAATTGCTTCCGCCGGCATCGTTATTGTCAGCGGCATGGCCCGCGGGATAGATTCCGCGGCGCACCGTGGCGCGCTCGATGGAGGCGGCAAGACCGTGGCGGTCCTCGGCTGCGGCATCGATCGCATCTACCCACCGGAGAATGTCGGGCTTTATATGCAAATCATCAGCAATGGTACGCTGTTATCCGAATACCCCCCGGGCAGCGACCCTCTGCCAGGACATTTTCCCGGACGCAACCGCATTATCAGCGCACTCAGCCTGGGCACCCTGGTGGTCGAAGCCTGCCGTAACAGCGGATCATTGATTACCGCCGAGTTTGCCCTCGAACAGGGGCGTGAAGTCATGGCGGTCCCCGGCAGTGTCGACCGCAAAACCAGCTACGGCCCGAATCTCCTGATCAAGCAGGGCGCTCACCCGATCACTGAGGCAAGTGAAATCCTCGAGATTCTCGGCCTGTCGACTGCCCACAGCAGCAGGAAAACCGGTCAGGCAAGCAGCGACGTTGATCTGCCTGAACCGGCCGGAAGGGTTCTGGCTGCTCTCGACCTAACCCCCCGCCACAGCGATGAACTCACCTTGGAAAGTGGGTTGACAGCTATGGAGCTTTCCGTTATTTTACTGCACCTAGAACTGCAAGGGTACGCAGAAAAGTTGCCAGGTGGACGGTATGTCCGCGGTCGCCGGGTACTTTAACCCCAATCAAGCAACGGAGACTTCTTGAGAGAACGAGTCCTGGCGATTGTCAGTTTCATCGCTCAATACTTCCTCGACGACCAAGACATGATGACAGAAAGTGATCTCGTTGAAGAGTTGCTGGCGGTCGGTTTTGAAGCCGAAGAGATTGACGCAGCCTTCTGCTGGATGGAGAGCCAGACGATCTGTTCTCCAGCCGGAGGGAGCGTCACGCTGGGCAATCCACCCGTCAGCCACAGGGTCTTCTCTGCCGAGGAAAGCCGGATTCTTTCTGGTGAAGCACGCGGTTTTCTGACCCGCCTGCGAGGCATGGGCATACTCGATGCCGATGTACAGGAGGAAGTCATCTCCAAGGCAATGCAGGTTGCGGACGACGAAGTCTCTCTGAAAGAGATCAAAACGATTACGGTCCTGGCGATGTTTGCCAATTCTCACAATGAATGGCGCCGCGAGTACGATTGCCTGCTGGAAGATGACTGGCCGCGGTTGCTGAACTGACGTGAACAGGCTGCGGGAAACCCTGCGGCCTTTTTCTTTTCTCACAAAATGACTTGAACTGGACTTATGGCTAATTCCCTGGTTATCGTAGAATCGCCTGCCAAGGCCAAAACCATCGAAAAGTTTCTCGGCAAGGGGTACCATGTCCTTGCCTCCTACGGACACGTTCGCGACCTGCCGAGCAAGGATGGCTCGGTCGATGTCGAAAACGATTTCCTGCCCAAGTACATCGTCTCGGCAAAAGCGAAAAAGCAGCTGGCCCTTTTGAAGAAAGCCTTGAAAGACGCCGACGAACTGGTCCTCGCAACCGACCCCGACCGTGAGGGCGAAGCGATTGCCTGGCACCTCCTGGAGGCGCTCGGAGTTGACGAAAAGGGAGATTCTCCCAAGGTCAGCAGGGTCGTGTTCCACGAGATCACCAAGGCCGCGATTGCCGAAGCCATGGCCAAACCACGCAAGATATCGACGGAGCTGGTCGATGCGCAGCAGGCAAGACGCATCCTCGACTACCTGGTCGGCTTCAACCTCTCCCCGGTGCTCTGGCGCAAGATTCCAGGCAGCCGCTCGGCCGGCCGGGTACAGTCGGTTGCCCTGCGGCTGATCTGTGAGCGCGAGGCAGAGATCGAAGCGTTCAAGGCCCAGGAGTACTGGACCATCGAAGCCACCATGGCCAGCGCGGGGAAAACCACCTTCGCGGCAAGATTGCATGCGATCGACGGCCAGAAGATGGCTGCCAGCGCCAAACATCTCGAATCATCGACTTACCAGGTTATTGCCGACCAGCAGGCGGCCGAGCAGCTGGTTGAAGAAATCAGGCCCCTGCCTGTACATGTCTCCGCAGTCACCCGCACAGAGAAGAAACGTCGCCCGGCGGCGCCCTTTACGACCAGCACCCTGCAGCAGGAGGCCAACCGCAAGCTCGGCTTCTCAGCTCGCAAAACCATGTCGTTGGCCCAGAGGCTCTACGAAGGTGTCGATACAGGTGACGGCCCCGTTGGCCTGATCACTTACATGCGAACCGACTCGGTTACCCTCTCCAACGTGGCTATCGATGAAGCCAGGCAGGTTATTGACCAGCGCTTCGGCAAGCAATACGTCCCCGCCAAGCCGCGCGTCTACAAGAGCAAAGCCAAGAACGCCCAGGAGGCTCATGAGGCGATCCGCCCCACCGGCCTGGCTCGCCACCCGGAAAAACTCAACACGGTCCTGGATCGAGATGAACTCCGTCTTTACAAGCTGATCTGGGAACGGACGATTGCCTCCCAGATGGCCGACGCCATTCTCGATGCGACCACGGTTGACATCCTCGCCGGAGAGAAGTTCCAGTTCCGATCTTCAGGCCAGGTGGTCCGGTTCCCCGGTTTTATGAAGGTCTATATCGAAGGCAAGGACACCGAGAGCGAAGAAGTCGAAGGTCTTTTGCCTAGCCTGAACGAGAAAGAGACGCTCAGCTTTGAGAAACTGCTCGGTGAGGAGCACACGACACAACCACCCCCGCGCTACACAGAAGCATCACTGGTCAAGATTCTTGAAGAATATGGTATCGGCCGGCCCTCTACTTACGCGGCCACCATGAACACCCTGGTGGAGCGCAATTATGTCCAACTGATCAAGCGGGTCTTTTACCCGCAAGATCTCGGCCGCGAAGTGATTCGCTTCCTGATGCAGTGTTTCGACAAGTACGTTGACTACCAGTTCACCGCCAATATGGAAGATGACCTCGATGCCATATCCCTCGGCAAAGGTGACTGGAAGACTTTCCTGAAAGAATTCTGGGTTCCGTTCAAGCAAGAGGTCGAGGGTGTCAAAGAGATTCGGTTTGTCGGTGAACCGCTTGACGAAAAGTGCCCGGAGTGCCAGGAACAGCTTTCCAAAAAGTTTGGCCGCAACGGTTACTTTATCGCCTGTAACGGCTACCCGGAGTGTAAATACACCCGCCCGATAAACGGCGAGCGGCATGACGAACCGGTTTTCTCTGACGAGAAGTGTGAGAAGTGCGGGGCGCTGATGCAGTTCAAGGAAGGCCGCTACGGCAAGTACCTTGCCTGTTCTGCCTATCCCGACTGCAAGAACAACCAACCCCTGGTCAAACCGAAATCACTTGGCATCAGTTGCCCGTCCTGCAAAGAGGGTGAAATCATGGAGAAGAAGAGCCGCTACGGCAAGATCTTCTACTCCTGCAATCGTTACCCGAAATGCAAATACGCCCTCTGGGACGAACCGCAAGAGGAACCCTGTCCGAAATGCGCTTTTCCACTGACCGTAGTGAAGACCACCAAACGTTACGGGACTGTTCAGAAGTGTCCGCAGGAAGAGTGCGACTACCAGGTCACCCTGGTTGAGCCGGAGCAGAAAGCACAGGCCAAAAAGCCCGCAGCAAAGAAGAGCGCCAAAAAGAAAGCC
>CAVRQQ010000017.1:0-31389 GCA_963723355.1 uncultured delta proteobacterium | reverse complement strand
TCCGCAGGAATCAAACCTCCAGCAGATGCACCGCACAGGAGATGCAAGGATCGAAAGCCCTCACGATCTGTTCCGTAACCATGCGCATCTGTTCCACATCCCCTACCCCGGCGAGGTCATCCAGGATCTGCTGTTTCATCGTGAGCTGGTTGATCGCGGTAGGCGTGACAACATCAGCGGCAGCGACATATCCCCACTCATCGACAACATAATGATGTACCAGCAAGCCACGCGGCGCTTCCTTTACGGCTGTACCGACACCCCCTCGTGGTTGAATTGACTCCACAAGCAAGGAGGCGTCATCCCCGGCATTCAATATTGTCTCTGTCAATTTTCGGGCATGCTCAAGGGCCCAGCCGATTTCATTGACCTGTGCGATATTATTGGCATAGATATCGTTTGTCGTCGGTAAAGAGATTTGCGCGCAGCCCCTTGCAGCGGCCAACCTGGCCCTTGCCAGGGCCCCGACGATGAAGGGGCCAGAATCCCCGCAGGAGGATTTGGCATAAGACTCATCATTTGGCTGTTCCTCAAGGATCTGCCGATAACTTGATGCCGGAAACGCCTGGCCCTTGTCTGTCCAGAGACTGTCTCCACAAAGGGAGAAGCTGTCGGTCTGGCCTGTCGCCAGGGGAGTCCCACGGACGGCTCTTGCAACGGGGAATCTGGCGGATGAAATAAAATCCCCGGCATATGCTGGCCATTTCCGCTGCCAGACTTCGAGATTCGCAGCCAGGCCCTGCAGCAGCTGGCTCTGCGGTCGATACATCACCCCACCGACAACCGGGTTGACCGGGTGGATGACCCGGCCACCGACCAGTTCCTGAATCTGGTTGCCAAAAGCCTTCAATTCCAGGCCGGCAGCGGCGAGCGGGTTGCCTGCTTTAAGCAGCTCAACAATACTTACAGCACCACTGAAATCCGGCAGGACCAGACAGAACAGGTGCAGAGCATGACTCTGGATATGCCCGCCAAGGAGCAGCAGCTCCCGCACGGCTTTGGCAAGGGGCGGCACCTCGATCCCCATGGCCTGCTCGAGAGCTTCGAGAGACGTCAGCTTGTGCACTGCCGAACAAATCGCACAGATCCGGCAGACCAGGTCAGCGACTTCATCATATTTGCGGCCGACCACTATCTTTTCAAACAGGCGTGGGGATTCCAGCATACGAACCCGCACGTCATCCAGCCTGCCGTCTTTGAGAATCAGCTCAATCCGGCCATGGCCCTCGACACGGGTCAATGGATCGATAATTATCTTGTTCATAGGCTGCCCCTATCAAAGCGCGAAAGGCGCCTTTGGGCTTCCCGCTCCGACAGGCCCGTCTCGAGCAGCAACCGGAACATTTCTTCTTGATTGGCCTCGGCCACGTCACCACGGCACCCTTCGCAACCGACTCCGAGGCTGGGACAGCGGGCGTGACATCCGGCAAATGTGACCGGCCCCAAACAGGGCTGTCCGGCCTCGAGCAACAGGCAGCGGTTCTCGAGAATCCGGCACTCCATACAGACCGGCATGAGCTGTCGTCCCGGCCATCCGCCACACTCCAGTGAAGCCAGGGCCTCGAGCAGATCGTGCCGCTCGGGAGGACACCCGTGAACCTGGCAATCGACCGTCACGAACCGATGCACCGGTTGGGGAGGGAAGGTATGCATGCCGGCCTGTGCCTGGCCGTAAACCTCGTCGACAGCATGGGCACGCTCTCCGGATACCAGGCAGTTGACCCCTCCACTTATGGCACAACTGCCGACCGCAACCAGCAGATTGACCCGGCGACGCAAATCCAGGAGGCGTTCCAGTTCGGCAGGAGTTGATATGGAGCCTTCAACCAGGGCCAGATCGATCGGCCCGGGCAAGTCGCGCGATGAGGAGGCCAGCGGGAATTCCTGGACAGCAATATGAGCGGAGAGCGCTGCCAGATGTTCCTCGCAATTCAGCAACATCAACTGGCAGCCACTGCAGGAGGTGAAGCGGGTGAAGGCAATTTGAATCGGCGGCCGCAGTTTCATATGGCCCCCGGCATCAAGCGCAACTCGGCGAGCGAGAAGACCGGCCCGTCCCGGCAGATGTAACGGCCACCGGCCACACAATGGCAGCATTCGCCGATACCGCAGCGCATTCGCCTCTCAAGCGTGACCAGAATCCGGTTTTCCGGAATGCCGGTTGCGGACAGTTCATCCAGGATGCAGCCATACAGCGCCGGAGGACCGCATACGGCAGCGACGGTCTGCTGCGGCTCGAACTTCAGGTCATCCAGTAGTTCATTCACCAGGCCGATCCGGCAGGCGACACCACTGAAAGGCCCCTGCAGGTCAGCAGCAAAATCAACCGAGAACCTGAGTTCGATCCTTTTCGTTCGGGCCAGTTCGACCAGCTCTTCGCGAAACAGCAGGGCCTTTGGCTCACGTGAACCGTAGAGCAGGACAATCCTGCCGCTTCGTTGCTCATCGACAAGCAGGGCCATCAACAGTGCACGCAAAGGCGCCATACCGAGGCCACCGGCAATCATCAGGACATCCCGTTCGGCAAACAGTTCCAGGTCAAAACCGTTGCCAAACGCGCCACGCAATCCCAACCGGGCACCGGGCGCCATGCGGTAGAGGGCGTCCGTAACCCGACCCACGCGCCGGATACACGATTCAATCCGCCCGTTCACCACCGGGTGACAGGTCGAAACCGGAAAGCTGCCGACCCCGGGCAGGCTGACTTCGTAAAACTGCCCGGGGGCCACATTGAATGGCAGGTCCGGTACGAAGGTGAAGACGTGATTGTCCTCGACCATCGGGTGGATTCTCTCCAGCACGGCTGGCACAGGCTGCAGGCTATCCGGCATCAGGCACCTCCGTCACGAGCTGTTCGGCAATCCGGTCAAGATCGATATCAACCGGGCAGACGGTTCGACAACGGCCACATCCGACGCAGGAATCCTGGCCGCGCAGATCGCCGAAGCCCAGACGTTTGTGCTCCATCCGGAAACGCAACCGTGCGGCGCGACCGGCCCGGAAATCGAAGCCCCCGGCCACCCGGCCATGTTCGGCAAAGAAGCAGTTGTCCCAGACCCTTTTTCTGCTTACAGAGCCATCTGTGCCAGCCACATCGACCAGATCGAAACAGTAGCAGGTCGGGCAGACAGCGGAGCAGGCCCCGCATGACAGGCATCGCTCACCTTCGGCGCTCCAGATCCCGGCATTCAGATGCACAATCAATTGTTCTGCTGTAACCTGGCGACGTTTTTCAGCCGGACTTTCCGGCCATGGCAAATCGGTCTTCCCATTTACGCAGCCGCCTGCAGCCTTCAGCAAAGCCAACCCGGCATCGGAAAGAGCCCAGACCCGATCATTACCGATGAAAAGATCCCCGGCAATCGGCATAAGGGTCTCTATCACAGCGACACTCCACTCCGGCATCACAATGCATACCGACCACGAAAACACCGGCGCGCCTCTGCAGATAGATGGCGTCTTCAGCAAAAACCCGGTCAAGGTACCAGAGCGCCTGCAGATCGCAGAGCGGGAGACCGGTTATTGCCAGACATGATGGCTCGACAACTTCACGGTACTGACCGTCATGATAGCTCCAGAGCGCGTCACCATGAGGGAACAGCAGCTTTTTAATCGGGAGACGTGTGGTCATCGCCCGGGCAAAGAAATCCCTCTCGACGACCTGGAGCCGTCCAACTGCCGTCCTCTCCCAAGCGCGGAGACCAGACCACCCGATCTTTGGCAACGACTGCCGCCAATTTTTCGAGAAGGCCATCCTGAATCATGCACCCCGGGAACCCTGAATCGACCATAAGAAACCTCTAAGGTCATACTATCACTCTTCAGAGCTACGGCAACCACGGGAGCCGGCTCAATTCCCTTTGTTCGTCAGGATGGATAACGTTTTAAACAAGCAGGGGACGGGCATGCGCCCGTCCCCTGCAGTAATCAAGTATCCTGCGATGTAACTTTTCTATCGCCTAAGCGCAGCAGCGAACTGCCCGACCTTGGCCCTGAATTCCTCGAGGGTCCCGTCGTTGACGATCGTTCCATCCCAGGCAGCATAATCATCCAGCGAAGTCTCGCTGGCATGATTGTTCGCGCCATCGAAGCCGGGACGTTCAATTTTGATGATCAGGCCACCGTGCCCCTTGATGGCATTTAATTCATTCATGAAGCGCACGTCGTCGATCAGGACATGAAGCTGCTCGAGGTCGAGCTGCTCGACCTTGCGGCTCCAGGCCTTGGTCCAGTAATCCGCATCCTCGGTCCGGCGATATTCTGTCCCCCACCACTGCAGAATGCGACGCACGGTTACAGCCGTCTGCCCTTCCCGATCCTGTATCTCACTGTGATCGGCAACAAAATCCGCCCACTTCGGACAGTGCTGCAGTGCTTTTTGTTCATCGACGTAGAAGACCCGCACCTTGTCGTCCTGGTCACCATAGACCAGCGGCACCGATTCATCAGCGCCAACCGCACGCAGGAAGGCTTCCACCTCGTCGCGCAGGACCATCGCCATCGGGATGATCCTGCACTCCTTGTCCATCAGCGGTGCCAGGTGATGAGCCGCCGTAGTCTTTCCTGTCGCCGCTTTACCAGCAAAACCTATAATCATTCACTCACTCCAACATTTGTATTCACAACTCGCCCGACAGCTTCAGGCCATCGAACAATTCAAGTCATTCCGTGGAGTGTACTTGAAACGTACCCAGGCATCAATCCCAACCTTGCACACACATGCACCTGCCACTTTCCCCTTACCCCTTTCCCTGTATTTTACCAGTTGTCTATTTGCAACCAGCCGTTATCCTTAAATACAGAGGAAACCATGGATATCATTTACATTCTTGACCTGATCGGGACCGCTGCCTTTGCCGCTTCCGGCGCCTGGGTCGGGGTTCGCAAACACATGGACCTGTTCGGCGTGCTGGTCCTCGGCACCGTCACGGCCGTAGGCGGAGGCACGCTTCGCGACCTGCTTTTGGGAGACATCCCGCCTTTTTCGCTCAAGGACGAAGCCTACATCTATATCGCCATCGTCGTCTCGTTGGTGGTGTTTGCCAACCGCAAGCGTTTCGAACTTTTTGAAAAACCCTTGCTTTATTTTGACGCAATCGGCCTTGGCACTTTCGTGGTGATCGGCACGACCAAGGCGATTGATTTTCAACTCGGTGCCCTCGGTGCGGTCCTGATGGGTGTCATGACCGGCACCGCAGGCGGTGTCATGCGCGACCTGCTTGCCAATCAGGTCCCGCTGATCCTGCGCCGGGAGATCTACGCTTCGGCCTGCGTTGCCGGAGGGACACTATTGGTTATACTGGGAGAGTCCGGGGTTGCCCCGGCCGCTGCCGCCCTGCTCTCAGCCGGCACGGTCATTCTAGTCCGCCTGCTGGCGATTCATTACGACTGGTCACTGCCAAAACCTTGAGGATCACATCGACAGCGTCCAGATCTCAATGCAAGGAGTTGTAAATGAAATCAGAGCGGATCACTTTCCCTAACAGTCGCGGTGAAAATCTTGCAGCCCGGCTCGACCTGCCCGGGGATGAGGTGCCGATCGCTTACGCCCTGTTCGCCCACTGCTTCACCTGCACCAAGAATATCAAAGCCGCCGTCAACATCGCTGCGGCACTGAACCGCGAGCGGATTGCGGTGCTCCGTTTCGACTTTACCGGCCTGGGGCAAAGCGAAGGCGATTTTGCCGACACCAATTTCACCACCAACGTCGCTGACCTGGTTGCCGCAGCGGGATTCATGGCCAGCCAATACCAGGCCCCGCAGATTATTATCGGTCACTCACTGGGTGGTGCAGCGGTCCTGCAGGCAGCCCAGGCCATTCCGTCATTAAAAGCGGTCGTGACGATAGGTGCGCCACATGATCCCGGTCATGTGGCCCGCCATTTCGATATGACGCGTGAACAGATCGAGCAAAAGGGATCAGCCGAAGTCGATCTCGCCGGGCGCACCTTCACGATCAAGAAACAATTCCTTGATGATCTGGAAATGCAGCAGCTCGATTCACACATCAAGGCCCTCAAAGCAGCTCTGCTGGTCATGCATTCGCCCCGGGACACGACCGTGGCGATCGACAATGCAGCAAAAATCTACCAGGCGGCAAAGCACCCGAAAAGTTTTATCTCTCTCGATGATGCCGATCACCTGCTCCTGAAAGAGCAGGACTCGCTCTACGTCGGCATGATGATCGCCGCCTGGGGACGCCGCTATATTGATACCCCGGAGGACCGGGAAACCGTCGATGTTGTCCTCGACAACCGCGTAACGACCAGCACCGAACATGCAGGCTTCTTCACCGAACTTTTTGCCAAGGGCCACGCCATGATCGCCGACGAGCCGTTGCAATACGGTGGCACGGATCGCGGGCCGACACCTTACGATTACCTGCTTGCCGCACTCGGCGCCTGCACCAGCATGACGGTGCAGATGTATGCCCGGCACAAAAAGCTGCCCCTCGACAAGGCCGTGGTCCGACTAACGCATAAGAAGATTCATGCCGAAGACTGCGGGCATTGCGAGGCAACCGACGGCAAAATCGACCGCATGGAGCGGGAAATCGAATTGATCGGCGAGCTTGATGAAGCACAACGACAGCGGCTTCTGGAGATTGCCGAACGCTGTCCGGTGCACAAAACACTGCACAGCGAAGTGGATATTGTTTCTATATTGAAAGAACAGGCTGACCAATAACCGGACAAGGAGAAATAAGATGCCTTACGTCAACATCAGGATCACACGAGAGCAGGAGCCCGTCACAGCAGAGCAGAAAGCAGCACTTATCAAAGGCGTTACCGACCTTTTGGTGGATGTCATCAACCGCGGCCCGGCAACAACCGTGGTCGTGATTGATGAAGTCGACACCGACAACTATGGCGTCGGCGGCGAAACCATCACGGTGAAGCGAAAGAAAGGGAAATAAGTGCCACGGCTCAGTTCGTTACGGCGGGCGAAACGCGGAATGCTTACTGTGAAGATTCCGGCGCCGGACAGGTCAGCCCGGTAAAGCGGTCACAACTTGTCGTCATATGCTCCACCAGGAGTTCCTGCATCTGTCGGGACAGTCCCAGCTTGGTCAATTCCTTCTCAAGCTCCTCGGGCTGACCGTTGCAACCGAGGTAGCCGTTGACGCGTGCAACAGCAGTCGATGCGGCCAGGCTTTCCGGATCGGGATAAATTGCCAATCAGTCTCCTTATGCAGGTTTTTAAGTTGAACTGTTGCCGAACAGGTTTAGACTTCAGCGAGGGGTTTTAAAACAAACCATAGAAGGAGAAGAACTGATGAAAACTCTTAAAGGAAAATTGCCCTGGTGACCGGCGGGTCACGGGGGATCGGAGCCGCTTCGGCCCGTCACCTGGCCTCTGCCGGGGCCAATATCGCCATAACTTACAGTGCTTCGGCTGACGCCGCCGCGGAACTGGTCAAGGAGCTCGAAGCCCTCGGAGTCAAAGCCCGGGCCTACCATGCCGACGCCGCAGAGCCCCAGTCTCTGCCGCAAGTCGTCGAACAGATCGCGGCCGACCTCGGTGGCATCGACATCCTGGTCAATAACGCCGGGACTTTTTCCGTCGGCATGATCGGCACGATTGACGAGGCCGAATACAGTCGCGTTATGACCATCAACGTCGATGCCGTCTTTACCATGACCCAGGCGGTCCTGAAAGTCATGCCTGACGGCGGCCGGATCATCAACATCGGCAGCGTCCTCGGTGAACGGGCCAGCACGGCGGGCATCAGCACTTACAACGCATCGAAGTTCGCCCTGGCCGGGCTGACCCGCAGCTGGGCCAAGGACCTCGGTCCCAGGAACATCCTGGTCAACGATGTGCAACCCGGGCCGATCGACACCGTCATGAACCCGGCGGACGGTCCCAACGCCGATCACATGCGCAGCAACACGGCGCTGGGCAGGTACGGTCAGCCGGATGAGGTCGCTGCCCTGGTTGCCTTCCTGGCCGGCCCGGACGCCAGCTACATCACCGGGGCAACCATCAACGTCGATGGCGGTTGGAACGCCTAGACTGGATCTCAGTGAAGGCTATTATCCAAGGAGTTTGCAATGAGCGACCTGTTGGACCATTCGGACGACTGCGCCTGCACCAAGGCCCCACGCTCTTCGATCCGATACATTCTGCAGCCGGTAGAGAAAGACCTTGGCGGCTTCTCGGTGAGGCGCCTTTTACCAGCCACGGACGTCAGGGCGGTCGGCCCCTTCGTGTTTTTTGACCACCTCGGACCGGCCTGGTTTGAGCCCGGCAAGGGGATCGATGTCCGTCCCCATCCGCACATCGGCCTGGCGACCATTACCTACCTCTTCGAGGGTGAGATTCTGCATCGGGACAGCCTCGGCTCCGTCCAGCCGATCCGGCCCAAAGCCATCAACTGGATGACCGCGGGCCGCGGCATTGCGCACTCCGAACGCACCCCGCCGGAAGTGCGTTCGGCGGGCCACACGCTGCATGCCCTGCAGCTCTGGGTCGCCCTGCCGGCAGAAGACGAGGAAACCGACCCGGCATTTTTTCATTATGACGAAGCAGAGTTGCCGGAATCCGCGGATGCGCAGAAATCGGTCAGGGTCATGGTCGGTGAAGCCTTCGGCCTCACCTCGCCGGTCAGGACCTGGTCCCAGACCCTATATGTCGAAGTCAATCTCAAGGCCGGAACGAACATTACCCTGCCGGAGAATGTCGAGGAGAAAGCCGTCTACCTGGTATCAGGCGTGCTGCAAAGCGGGGAAACTGCACTGCCACGGCACGCGATGGTGATCTTTGACAACTCTCCGGGGATTGAACTGGTGGCCAAGGAAGACAGCAGGCTGGTCATCATTGGCGGAGCACCGCTTGGCAAGCGCACGGTCTGGTGGAACCTGGTCTCCAGCCGCAAGGAGTTGATCGAGCAGGCAAAGCGGGACTGGCAGGAAGGGGTGTTTCCCAGGGTTCCGGGCGAAACAGAATTGATTCCGCTGCCCTGAAGACGAAAAAAATGATCCGGTCTCTCTTTACATTGCTGTTTCTGCTGTCAAGCCTTTGCGCAACCCCGGGCGCCATCGGTGCAGAGAGCCCGATCTACGCCTGCGAACCAACCGCAGGAAGATGAAATGGGGCCTTTATACGTTCAGGGAGCTCCGGAACGCAATCAGGTCGGCAGCGGCTACCTGCTGATGGGAACCGTCAAGTCCGCAGCCGACTGCTAACCGATCGCCAATGCCAGAATCGAAATCTGGATGGTTGGTCCGCAAGGTCATTATGGCGACGATTGGCGGGCGACACTGTTCAGTGCCGGGAACGGCCGCTACTATTTCCGTCAGTCATGCCCCGCCGAACTACGGAACCGGGCGGCCACACATCCATATCAAGGTCTCAAGTGATGGCTACAAAACTCTCATCACCCAACACTACCCCGCCGAAAACGCCGGAGAAGGGATGTTTAACCTGGTATTGGTGCCGAATTAATGTCCCAAACGCTCTGCTAGAGGGATCAAGCGCTGGTAGTCGGCATACGTCAGACTGGTCTGCCAGTGGTCACTGAGCATCCCGGTCAGCACTCCACCGCCAAACAATCATCATCACGATCGCGACGAAGACCAATCCGCGAACTGGTCTTTTCCACAAAGACATGGCAAGCGCACCTTTTTCCGGGCAGCTGCTGACGCAGGTCAGGCAGCCGGTACATTCCGGTGAAGACACCCGGGCCTTGTGCTGCACATCGATCAGCTGGGGACAGGCGCGGCTGCAGGCCCCGCAATCGATGCACGTCTTCTCGTAGCGGGAGACCTTGAAAGGGCTGAGCATACTGAGCAGTCCGAGCAGGGCGCCATAGGGGCAGAGGTAGCGACACCAGAAATTCCTGTAAACAACCGACAACAAGGACAGGACGCCTATGACAAGCATACTGGTGGTCGACATCCGGGTAAAGAAGTGCAGCATCTTGACATCGGCAATCGCCCAGTAAGGTGCAGCGAGATACTCCTTGAGGGCAACGGCCGGCATGTCAATCAGGATCAGTTTGACGAAAAACAACAGGAGCGCGTACTTGATGAACTGCAGGACAAGATCAAGCCCCCTCCAGATGCGAAAATTCCGGCCGAACAATTTACGCCCAAGCTTCCAGGTCCCTTCCGAGAAGGTCCCCACCGGGCAGATAAAGGAGCAGAAAGATTTCTTTGTCAGAAGCGCCATGACCAGAAAGGTAAGGAAAAGCACCAGCGCCGCCGGATGGACCGTATCAAAATGTCCGGTGAGCAACCAGGTCTTGAGACTCATCAGCGAGCCGATCGGCAGAAAGCCCTCAACACCCGGCGGTCGCGGATAATATCCGGACATTCCCTTCGACTCGAAATGACGCACGAACAGTCCGAACTGGACACCGAGGAACAGGCACCAGCCGAAGAAAAGCCACTGGATCAGCTGTCGCAAGTGGTTTGGTTGTTTACAACTGAAGATATTTTTCATAGGTGCAGAGGATACACATATCTGCAGGGCAGGGAAATGACTTTGATCAAAAAGTTAGTGATAGGAGTTGCTTTTTGCAGGTGCATGATCTGGCCGTAAAAAGCCCTTCTCAAGCGACATGCGCCTCAAATTGACCGTATCTCACTTCTACCCAATGCTCAAAACCATGTCAAACCCGGGACCCCGGCAACCTACAATCTTATTGAGATTTGCTTCTCTTTCAATCGACCGGAGTTAAGGGTTTTGTTTGACACGACTCAGGGTCTGCAGTAGAAGTTGGCAGCAGTCAACTAATGATTTCTTCTGTTGATAAGGCTGCAGTGCTTTGAATCTCTACGAGCGTTTGTCGATTTTACTAATATCGGAAGTGCAGGAGACATAATGGAGGACTATTTCCCGAATCAATGGCGAGAAATTTTACACCACAACAATCTGGACAGCTTCGACAAACTGTGGGATTTGAAGCTTGATTGGTTTGAAGAACCCAATCAGCGGCGTGGTGGTTGGAGCGGTGTGTCGCGTTGTGATTTGGATTTACCCGAAGGTGGCAAGATAGGTGTTTTCATCAAACGCCAGGAGAACCATATAACCCGAACTCTGTTTCATCCTTTCGGGATGTCGACCTTTATACGGGAAATACAAAATATTCTGCGTTTTAAAAAGGCGGCTATTCCAGCGCTTGAGCCGGTTTACTTCGCTGTTCGCAAGGTTGAAGGAGATCTGCGCGCTATTCTTTGTACCGAAGCTCTGGACGGTTATGACCCGCTGGAGAGCCTGGTCGAGCGTTGGTTAAAAGAAGGGTGGCCGGACAGGAAAAATCGTCAACGTCTGATGCAGAGAGTTGGCCTCCGTTATGGCTAAAATGCACGACCATAAAATTCAGCACAATTGTTTTTACCCGAAGCATATCTTTGTACGCCTCAGCGAGACTGAACTCAGTATCCGTATCATTGACCTGGAAAAAGCCAAGGTAAAAATGTTTCGCCGTCATGCAAGCTTCCGGGACCTTTATGCTCTCAATCGACATGCCAAAGGTTGGAGCCGGACAGATCGCCTGCGTTTTTTTCTGCTCTATCTCGGACGTAAACGACTGGACCGAGAAGCCAAGCTCCTTTGGCGAAAGATAGTAAAGCGCACCATCAGCAAAGCTAAAGAATAGGCGGTTGTTACAGCTACCCTTTATTGCTTGATGATTAGTACGGAACCGCTTTTGTCGGGCATGGGAACGGGCATTTCCTGTTTGTCGGCGAAGAAATCGTCCACTGCCTTGCGCGCTCCGATCCAGGCATTGTAATCATGAACCAGGATGATGCCCTTGGTACTCATTCGCGAATAAAAATATTTGAGTCCCTCCAGGGTCGGTTCATAGAGGTCGGCATCGAGGTGGACAAAGGCAAACTTCTGCTCGGGAAAGTCATCGGGAAGACTGTCAGGAAAATAGCCCTGGTGAAAGGTGATATTGTCATTTTGTGGCGAGATGTACTTTTTAACCTGGGGGATTGAAGTGTCTGAAAATTTGCTCCCCTTGGTGTCGAAGTCTGTATGGCCTTTCTCCGCGCTGACGCTCCGATCGGTGAACCCTTCAAAGGTGTCGAACAAATGCAATGGCCGTTCCGGCGCGTAATGATGAATCAGTCTCGCTGTATTCCCCTTGTAAACCCCAAGCTCTGCAAAAGCCCCTGCAATCTTTTTTTCGACTAAAGTCCGCAACATGAGTGTGATCATGTCTCTGCGCGTATTGTCCCAAGGCTCCAGATTTTTGATCTGTCGCTTTGATTCATCTCCTTTTGGGTAGAAGCCACCTGTTTCACTACGGAGCGAGGCGTTGTTCCAGCGAGACTTGGGGTTGATGTCCATCTGCCCCTGCAGGAAGAATGAGCTGTTCTGAAAAAATGGTGTGAACTTTTTTAAAATGGATTTAGCAAGTTTCATTGCTTGCCAGCCTCCCTGGAATTTAATTTGGAAGAACCAGACGATAGCTTGAAGAGCAGAGCGAATCAAGCTGAAAGACGGCAGGTTCGGTCAAGCGATGCACAAAAAGCCTGCTTGAAAGGTCGGCGGGACGAAGGCCTATGATTGTTGCTCTGTTTACCAGAATCCTTTACTGAAGGTTGAATGCCGGAGAAGATGGTTGACGATCAAATCACCCCTTAAACAACATCTCCGCCGCATCATAGATCGTTTCGGACAGGGTCGGATGCGGGTGGATCGATTTGCGCAGGTCCTCGCTGACGACGGCCATCTCCATCGCCAGGACCCCTTCGGCGATCAGTTCGCCAGCGCCGGGACCGGCGACGGCGACACCGAGGACACGGTCCGTCTCGGGATCGACGATCAGCTTGGTCATACCGTCGTCACGGCCGAGCGTCAGGGTACGGCCGTTGCCGCGCCAGGGCAGCTTGGCGGTTTTGACCTTGATCTTGCGCTCGCGGGCCTCGGTCTCGGTCAGTCCGCACCAGGCGATTTCGGGATCGGTAAAGACCACCGCCGGAATCGCTCGTGGATCGAACACCGCTTTCCTGCCGGCAGCGGCTTCGGCGGCAACATTGGCTTCACCGTAGGCCTTGTGTGCCAGCATCGGCTCGCCGGCAATATCGCCGATGGCAAAGATGTGAGCTTCGGCGGTGCGCATCTGGCCGTCAACTTCGACAAAACCTTTTTTGTCGAGCTTGATCGAGGTCTTGTCGAGTCCCAGGTTTTCCGTATTGGGCTTGCGGCCGATGGCGATCAGGACTTTATCAAAACGCTTTTTCGTCGTTTCTTTTTTGTTGTCGGCCATGCTGACCATGACCCCGTTCTTCTGCTCCTTGATCTCCTCGACCCGGGTGTTCAGCATGATCGATTCGAACTTCTTGTCGAGGCGTCTTTTCAGCACCGAGACCAGGTCACGATCACAGCCGGGCAAAAGGCCGTCGGTCATTTCAACAACTGAGACTTTACTTCCCAGCGCGGCGTAGACCGAACCGAGTTCCAGGCCGATATAGCCGCCGCCGACAACCAGCAGCGATGCGGGCACCTCGGCGATTTCCAGTGCACCGGTGGAGTCGATGATGCGTTCACTCTCCGCAGCCACGCCGGGCAGCATGATCGGCCGCGAACCGGTGGCCAGGATGGCCTGTTCGAAAACCATCTCGCCAACGGTCCCGTCGGTCGTCTTGACCGTCAGGGTGCGGGCATCCTTGAACTTCGCCATGCCGCGCACGTAGGTGATCTTCATTTTCCCCACTTTGCTGCCGAGGCCCCCGGTCAGCTTGCCGACGACCTCGTCCTTCCAGGTGCGCACCCGGTCCAGGTCAATCTCCGGCCTGGCGAACGTCACACCGATCTCTTTTGATTCCTCGGCTTCGCTGACCAGCTTGGCCACATGCAGCAACGCCTTGGACGGGATGCAACCCCGGTGCAGGCAGACACCGCCGGGATTGGCCTCCGGATCGATCAGCGTCACATCCTGGCCCAGTTCGACAGCCCTGAACGCGGCTGCGTAGCCGCCCGGACCGGCGCCGATGATAACCAGCTGGGCCTTTTCTGGGATCTCGCTGCTCTGGCTCATGGTTATCCTTTCATCACAAGTTGCAGGGGGTTGTCGAGGGCTTCGCAGATCCAGCGCAGGAAGCGGGCGCCGTCGGCGCCGTCGATGACGCGGTGATCGTAGGTCAGGGAAAGAGGCATGATCAGGCGGGGCACGAACTGCTCGCCGTCCCACTCCGGCTGCAGCGTCGCCGTTGAAACGCCCAGGATGGCAACCTGGGGCGCGTAGACGATCGGGGTGAAGGAGGTCCCGCCGACACCGCCGAGGTTGCTGATCGTGAAGGTGCCGCCCTCCATGACGTCGGGACCGATCTTGCGCTCGCGGGTCTTTTCGGCGATCTCGTTCAGTTCGAGGGCCAGCGTCTCGATGCCTTTCCGGTCGGCATCACGGATCACCGGGACCAGCAGGCCGGCCGGGGTATCGACGGCAACCCCGATGTGAATGTACTGCTTGAGGACCAGCTCCTTGCTGGCCAGGTCCAGGCTGCTGTTGAATCGCGGGAAGGCCTTCAAGGCCGCCGCACAGACCTTGACCAGGATAGCCGTCATCGTCAGGCGGTTCTCGCTGATCGCCCGGCGGTTGTATTCCTGGCGGAAGGCTTCGATTTCAGTGACCTGGGCCTGGTCGTACTGGGTGACCATCGGGATCGTCGACCAGGCATAGCCCATGGCGTCGGCCGTCAGCTCCCGCACCCGGGACAGCGGCTCGCGCGTGACCTCTCCCCACTTGCTGAAATCGGGCAGCGGGCCGCTGGGCATGCAGACCGGGGAATTCGCCATGCACGGCAGGCACAGAGCCACCGCCGGTAATCCGCTGCATGGTCACCCGGACAAAGCCGCGAACGTCCTCTTCACTGATTCGGCCGCCCGGGCCGGTGCCCTGGACCTGGTAGATATCAACGCCGAGGTCGCGCGCCAGGCGGCGCACCGAGGGAGCGGCCGGAGCGACCCGGTCACCACGCCGGACCGTGGCAAGGTCAATCTGTTCTGCAGCGGCAGACGGTTCATCCTGAGCAACCTCTTTGAGTGGCTCGGCTTTCTTCACCGCCGCTATAGGTGGTGATGGTTTTTCTGCTTCCTCCGGTTGTTCCTGATCCGCCTGCTGCTCGGGGACCGGGGCCTCGTCGGCCGGCGATGCGGCCGATTCGAGCAGCATGATCACCGCGCCGATCGCTACGCTGTCGCCCTCTGCCACCTTGATCTCGGCGACCTTGCCTTCGCAGCGGCGAAGGATGGCAATCACCGCCTTGTCGGTTTCCATCTCCAGCAGGGTCTGATCGACTTCGACGGCGTCGCCGACGGCAACGGAGATGCGACGACCGTGCCCTCGGTCACGCCTTCAGACACTTCGGGGACTTTGATCTCGTGTTTCATGTGATTCCCTAGTCGTTGTGGGGATTCAGCTTCCCGGAGTTGATGTTGAGTTCCTTGATTGCACGGGTCACTGTGTCGGGCTCAACCTCGCCGGACGCGGCCAGCTGCTTTAAGGCGGCAATTGCGATGTAGCGGGCATCGACCTCGAAGAAATCGCGCAGCTCATCCCGGCCGTCGCTGCGACCGAAGCCGTCGGTGCCCAGGCAGTGCAGCGGCCCGGGGAACCACTGTGCCACCGATGGCCGGCAGAACCTTCATGTAGTCCGATGGCGGCGACGAACACGCCCTGCTCCTTGGCCAGCAGCTGCTGCACAGTAAGGGACCTTGGCTTTCTTGCCCGAGTTCAGCAGGTTCCAGCGCTCGCATTCAATGGCATCGTGTGTAGAGTTCCTTGTAGCTGGTCACGCTCCAGACGTCGGTCGGCTACCTCGTAATTTTTCTCCAGCAGCTCCTGGGCCTTGAGCGCCTCGTTGAGGATCGCGCCGCTGCCCAGCAGGTGAGCCTTGGCCTTGCTTTTTTTCAGGCTCGCCGGGCGGAACCGGTACATTCCCTTGACGATGCCTTCGCGGACATCCTTGCCCTTCGGCATCGGCGGCATCAGGTAGGTCTCGTTCATCACCGTGAGGTAGTAGATCAAGTCTTCCTGGTGGCAGTACATGCGCGTCAGGCCGTCGTGGACGATCACCGCCATCTCGTAGGCAAACGCCGGGTCATAGGCCTTGATCCTGGTCGATGTCAGGGCCAGCACATGGCTGTGGCCGTCCTGGTGCTGCAGCCCTTCGCCGGCCAGGGTGGTCCGACCGGAGGTGGCGCCGATCAGGAAACCCCGGGCGCGGCTGTCGCAGGCCTGCCAGATCAGGTCGCCCGACCCGCTGGAAGCCGAACATCGAGTAGAAGGTGTAGAAGGGGATGGTCTGAACGCCGTTGTTGGAATAAGCGGTGCCGGCGGCGATGAAGCTGGCCATCGAGCCGGCCTCGCTCAGGCCCTCCTCGAGGATCGCGCCGGTCTTCTTCTCGTTGTAGTACAGCAGGCTGCCCTTGTCGACCGGCTCGTAGAGCTGACCGACGTGGCTGTAGATGCCGGCCTGGCGGAACAGCGCTTCCATGCCGAAGGTGCGGGCCTCGTCCGGGACGATCGGCACGATCAGCTTGCCGAGTTCCGGGTCACGCAGCAGCTTGGCCAGCATGTGGACGTAGGCCATGGTCGTGGCCAGTTCACGATCGCCCGAGCCATCGCAGGTACTCGCGAATCAGGCCATCGGTCTGGCAGGCCATCGGTTCCTTGCCTGGAAAGCGCTTGGGCAGGGAGCCGCCAAGCGCCGCACGGCGCTCCTTAAGATACTGCATCTCCGGGCTGTCTTCTGCCGGACGGTAGAAGGGGGCCTCGGCGATCTCGTCGTCGCTGACCGGGATATTGAAGCGGGTACGGAATTCCTTCAGTTCGTCCTCGTTGAGCTTTTTCTGCGAGTGGGTGATGTTCTTCCCTTCACCGGCTTCGCCCAGACCGTAGCCCTTGATCGTATGGGCCAGAATCACCGTTGGCATCCCTGTCTGGGAAATCGCATTGCTGTAAGCGGCGTAGACCTTGTCCGGATCGTGGCCGCCGCGGGTCAGGCGGCCGAGCTGCTCGTCGCTGTAATTTTCAACCAGCTTCAGCAATGGCGGATATTTGCCGAAAAAATGCTCGCGGACGTAGTCGCCGTTCTTCAACGTGAAGTGCTGCATCTCGCCGTCGAGGACCTCGTCCATGCGCTTGACCAGCAAGCCGGTGTCGTCCTTCTCCAGCAGCTGGTCCCAGTCGTCGCCCCAGATGACCTTGATAACGTTCCAGCCGGCGCCGCGGAAAGCCGCTTCCAGTTCCTGGATGATCTTGCCGTTACCACGCACCGGTCCATCGAGGCGCTGCAGGTTGCAGTTGACGACGAAGATCAGGTTGTCCAGTTTCTCCCGGGAAGCCAGGGTGATCGCGCCGAGAGACTCCGGCTCGTCCATCTCGCCGTCACCGAGCATCGCCCAGACCTTGCGGCCGCTCGACTTGCGCAGCCCCCGATCAACCAGGTAGTGGTTGAAGCGCGCCTGGTAGATCGCAGAGAGGGCCGTCAGGCCCATGGAGACCGTGGGGAACTCCCAGAACTCGGGCATCAGGAAGGGGTGGGGATAGGAAGAGAGCCCGCCTTCGGGTGCCAGCTCGTTACGGAACCGCTCCAGGTCTTCTTTTGTCAGCCGCCCTTCGAGAAAAGCACGGGCGTAAACCCCCGGAGCGGCGTGGCCCTGGAAATAGACCATGTCGCCGAGGAAATCGTCGGTCCGGCCACGCCAGAAGTGGTTGAAGCCGACCTCCCAGAGAGTTGCCGACCGAGGCGTAGGTCGAAATATGACCGCCGATCCCGGATTTCTCCCGGTTGGCACGCACGACCATGGCCATGGCGTTCCAGCGGATAATCGACTTGATGCGTCGTTCGATCTCGCGGTTGCCGGGATAAACCGGCTGTTTGTCTCTGGGGATCGTATTGATGTAGGGCGTGTTGGCGGTAAAAGGGATACTCACCCCCTGTTCCTGGGCCCTGACCTGCAACAGGCGAAGCAGCTCGCGGACCCGCTCCTCGCCCTGGGTCTGCAAAACGTAATCGAGCGATTCACGCCACTCGGAATTTTCGATGTCCAGCAGATCGTTGGCTGATTTTTGTAGATCCGTTGCCATTACTGCAACTCCTCTTATCTAGAAAGGGAAAACAGGAATTATTTACGTGTGTGGTTTTGTGAAAAAAGCCACTATTAGAATTTACCTGATATTTGACGGTTGACCAGAATTAAGGGAGAGAAATATGACCTTTTGTCTGATAAATAATTGATTTTTTTTGTTGATCTTCAGAATTAGTGAGTTGAGTTATAAATTCAAGAGCTTAATGCAAAACCGGCGGGACACCGCTTTGCAGTGTCCCGCTAAATGTCACTTAAGTGCCTTGACAACTAACTGGTCACCGCCCCCTTCGAGGCCGAAGAAACCAACCTGGCATATTTCGCCAGCACCCCACGCGGGTAGCGCAGCTCCGGAGCCTGCCACCGCGATCGACGTGCCGCGATTTCCTGCTCATCAACCTTCAGGTTCAACACACCACCGGCAAGATCAATCTCAACCTCATCACCTTCCTCAACCAGGGCGATCATGCCGCCGACCTGGGCCTCCGGGGCGACATGGCCGATCATGATGCCGTGGGTCCCGCCGGAAAAACGCCCGTCGGTCACCAGCGCGACATCCTTGCCGAGGCCGGCACCCATCAGGGCCGCTGAGGGAGAGAGCATTTCCCGCATACCGGGGCCGCCTTTCGGCCCCTCGTAACGGATGACCATGACATCACCTGCCTGGATCGTGCCGCCGAGGATCGCCTCGAGGGCCTCCTCTTCCCGGTTGAACACCCGCGCCGGGCCGGAGAAACGGGTCATCTCCTTGCCGCTGAACTTGATCACGCAGCCCTCTTCAGCGAGGTTGCCGTGCAGAACCCGGATGTGCTGACCGGCCGGGGCGAATGGATTGTCAGGGTGATGGAAAACATCCTGGCCCTCAGGCCATGCAGGGGCATCGGCCAGGTTCTCCGCCACGGTTTTACCGGTCACCGTAATGCAATCACCATGCAGGTAGCCATTATCCAGCAGGGTCTTCATCACCATCGGCAGACCGCCGATTTCGTGCAGGTCGTTCATCACGTATTGGCCGAACGGCTTAAAATTGCCGAGCAGCGGCACCCGCGAAGTGATCTCGCCAATCTCATCCAGGGTCAGATCGATATCGGCTTCGTGGGCCAGGGCGAGCATGTGCAGCACCGCATTGGTCGATCCTCCCAGGGCCCAGGCCACAGTCAGGGCGTTCTCAAAGGCCTTGCGGGTCATGATATCGCGACTGGTGAGGCCGGACTTCAGCAGCGTTATAACCGCCTGCGCCGAACGCACACAGTCCTCCTGCTTATCCCTGGAAATCACGTTTTGGTAATCAACGGCAAGATTAGAAGACGCCCCCGGCAGACTCATGCCGAGCGCCTCGATCGCCGAAGCCATGGTGTTGGCGGTGTACATTCCGGCACAGGATCCGGCACCGGGGCAGGCGCGACACTCGATGGCATGCAGCTCCTCGGCGTCAAGCTTGCCGGCACAGTGGGCGCCGATCGCCTCGAAGGCACTGACGATATTGAGCGCCTTGCCCTGATAATCGCCGGGCAGGATGCTGCCACCGTAGAGGGTCAGCCCGACCAGGTTGTTGCGGGCGATCGGCATCAGCGCCCCGGGAATCGTCTTGTCACAGCCGGAGAGGGTGATCACCGCATCGACCCGGTAGCCTTCGGTCATCAGCTCGATGCTGTCGGCGATCACGTCGCGGCTGACCAGGGAGTACTTCATCGCCTCGGTCCCCATGGAAATACCGTCGGAGACCACGGGGGTGCCGAACACGATCGCCTTGCCTCCGGCCCGTTCAATTTCCAGCTGCACCAACTCTCCCAGATCCTTGACATGGTCATTGCACGGGGTGCCATTGGTGTAGGGGATCGCCAGGGCGATGATCGGCTTGTCGAAATCCTCATCGGTAAAACGCACGGCGCGCAGCATGGTCCGCGCAGCAGTACGCTCAACCCAATCTTTCGATCCCTTGTGTCCGGTAATTTCTTCACTGCGACGTTTCATGGTGGCCCCTTAACTTTAACTTGAAAGCGTTTTTAACGCCCGTTCGCCCTGCTCACTCAAGACGCAAAGAGCGCAAAGGCAAGAAATCTTCAACCGATATAAAATCCGAATCTTTTTCTAATATTTCACCGGGAGACATTGAGATTTTTCAATGCCAAGATAACCATGCCGATTGAAACTGTTAAACGACATGGTAGTTGGCGTTCTTTGCGTTCTTTGCGTTCTTTGCGTCTTTGCGTTAAATAAGACTATCCCTTGTCCCGGGACATATATTACTTGTCCATCGCCATAACGCCGGTCCGAGCAATTTCGATAAAATGGTCCGTACCGACATCGTCCAGGAAGCTATCGATACGCTCCGTGGGGCCGGCGATCTGGACGATATGGATGTCGTGGGGCTGGCTGTCGAGAATTTCCAGCTGGTATTTCTTCTTCAGCTTGGCATATTCCTTCTCCTCCAGCTCGAACTTGACGATCGCCACCTCACGCCAGTAGCTTTCGTCACGATCGAGCTCCTTGGCGCGAATCACCTCGGTAAATTTTTCCAGCTGGCGAATGATCTGGGTCACCTTGGCCTCGTCGTCTTCACGCAGGGTAATCGTCATGCGGCTGACGCCCGGAGCCTTGGCCTTGCAGACCGTCAGGGTGTCGACATTGTACATCTTGCGCCGAATCATCGAGGATATCTTGTTAAGCGTCCCCGGTTTGTCCTGTACAAATGCCAGGATGCCCCGTCTTTTCATTTTTTTCGGTGTCATATGCTTATCCCATTAAAATAAAGTCAGTTTCGCGTTATCTTTCAAGCTTTTGGTCTCGATACGATCATGTCGCCGAAACCACCACCGGCCGGAATCATCGGCAGAATCACCTCGGAGGGGTCGCAGATGAATTCAAGCATGTAAGCGCCATCATGCTCGATGGCGGCCTTGATGGCCGCATCGACCTGGTCAAGTTCGGTGACCTTCTGGTACGGGATGCCGTAGGCGCTGGCGATCAGACCGAAATCGGGGCTCTGCATCGGCGTACCGGCGTACCGGCCATCGAAGAACAGGGTCTGCCATTGTCGGACCATGCCCAGGTAGCCGTTATTCAGGATCATGATCTTGACGTCGGTGCCCTGCTCCATGATCGTCCCCAGCTCCTGGATATTCATCTGGAAGCCGCCGTCACCGCTGATCGACCAGACCCGCTCATCTGGCCGCGCCAGCTTGGCACCGATCGCCATCGGCAGGGAGCAGCCCATGGTCCCGGCGCCGCCTGAGGCAAACCAGCTGTTGTTGGTCTGGTAGTTGTAGAAGCGGGCCGCCATCATCTGGTGCTGGCCGACATCAGGGACGATAATGTCTTTGCCTTCGGTAATCTCAGACAGGCGACGCACGATCGTCTTCATCAGCAGCTGGCCGCCATCGCCGACCCCCCTGGCGATCTCCTCTTCGACTCCGGCGGTCTCCTTGCGGTTGTCGTCGATCTCCTTCAGCCAGCGACGGCGCGGCTTGTGGATCAGCTCGGGGTCGCTCAACATGACATGCAGGGTGCGGTAAACATCGGCGTTGATGGCAACCGTGGTTGCGACGTTCTTGTCGAGCTCCGAAGGATCGATTTCGACGTGGATAACGTCGGCATTCGCCGCATACTCGTTGAGTTTACCGGTCACCCGGTCATCGAAGCGCATGCCGAAGCTTAAGATCAGATCGGCGTTCATGACCGCCCGGTTCGCCTCGACAGTGCCGTGCATCCCCATCATGCCGAGGCTTAAGGGGTGGTCGAGCGGCATGGCCGACAGGCCGTGCAGGGTGAACGCGACCGGGATGTTGCTCTTCTCGGCAAACTCCTGCAGCAGCGCACCGGCGTTGCTGGCGATCACGCCATGGCCGCAGAACATGACCGGGCGCTCACTGCGATTGAGCATCTCGACAGCCTTGTGCACGACATCACGCTGCGGTGTCGGGTGATAATAGAAACCGGGCAGCTTCGGCCGGAACTTCTTCGGATCGAAAGCATAGTTTTTCCCGGTCTCGGCAAACTGGATGTCCTTGGGGATATCGATTACGACCGGGCCGGCACCGCCCGGTGGTCGCGACGTAGAAAGCTTCGTGGATGGTTTTTTCGATCTCCTCGGCGGTCAGCGGCATGTAGGTCTGCTTGCAGATCGGCATCATGACGCCGACCACGTCACTCTCCTGAAAAGCGTCGGTCGCGATCACCCCGGTCGCCACCTGTCCGGTGATCGCCACGATCGGGATCGAATCCATGTGGGCATCGGCGACGCCGGTGACCAGGTTCATGGCACCGGGTCCCGAAGTTGCCATGCACACGCCGATCTGCGGCGTGTCCGTGGAGAGCGAGGCGCGGGACAGCCCCTGGGCCATGAAGGTCGCGCCCTGCTCATGCCTGGGCATGACAAACTTGAACCCCTGCTGCTTTTCCATCTCGTCGAACACCGGCATGATCGCGCCGCCGGTATAACCGAAGATGTATTGCACGCCCCGGTCGCGGAGCGCACGTAAGACCAGTTCAGTACCTTTCATATCTGCTTCATCCCTCTCTCGGAGACTATCCCCGAACGGAGACTGCCTCTTGTTGATGTCTTGATCATTGAAACTTGCGAAGAACCGTCCCCGTTCGGGGACAGTCCCGGTCAGAACAGCCAGGGTTCCTCTTTCTACGCCGCTCTTCGAAGACCTTGATCTCGTCGGCATGCTGCAGAGTCAGGCTGATTTCATCGAGGCCCTGCAACAGGCACTGCTTTTGGAACTCATCGATCTCGAAGCTAAAGGTCTCACCGCCCGGTGTCGTGACCTGCTGCTGTTCCAGGTCAACATCCAGCATGTAGCCGGGCGTCGCAGCCACTTCACCGAACAGCCGTTCGACGACATCGACATCGAGCACCACCGGCAGGATACCGTTTTTGCTGCAGTTATTGGCAAAAATATCCGCGAAGCTCGGCGCGACGACGGCCCGGAAGCCGAAATCGAGCAGAGCCCACGGCGCATGCTCGCGGGACGAGCCGCAACCGAAGTTCTCCCGGGCCAGCAGGATCTGCGCCCCCTGGTAGCGAGGCTGGTTGAGCACGAAATCGGCATTCAAAGGCCGCCCGCTGCAATCCTTGCCCGGCTCGCCGTAATCGAGGTAGCGCCACTCGTCAAACAGGTTCGGACCGAAGCCGGTGCGCTTGATCGATTTGAGAAACTGCTTGGGGATAATTGCATCGGTATCGACGTTGGAGCGATCGAGCGGTGCAACCAGGCCGTTCAGTTTGGTAAAGGCTTCCATTTCTCAACCCTCCAGGGTACGGACATCGACAAAGTGACCGGTAATCGCGGCAGCAGCGGCCATCGCCGGGCTGACCAGGTGAGTCCGGCCGCCCGGGCCCTGCCGGCCTTCGAAGTTCCGGTTGGATGTCGACGCGCAGCGTTCTTTGGGGGACAGGCGGTCGTCGTTCATGCCGAGACACATGGAGCAGCCAGGCTGCCGCCATTCGAACCCGGCCTGTATGAAGATTTCGTCTAGGCCCTCTTCTTCGGCCTGTTTCCTGACCAGACCCGAACCGGGAACCACCAGGGCGCGCTTGATGTTGTCAGCGATCTTGTGACCCTTGACAATTGCCGCAGCAGCGCGCAGGTCGCCGATCCGGGCATTGGTGCAGGAGCCGATAAACACCGTATCCGGGTAGATTTCGGTCATCGGGGTGCCTGCCTCGAGGCCCATATAGTTCAGTGCGTCCTGCATCCCCTTGCGCTTGACCGGATCCGGCTCGCCGGCCGGGTCGGGAACGCGGCCACCGATCGGCACCACCATCTCCGGTGAAGTCCCCCAGGTGACCTGAGGCTGGATTTTGGCCGCGTCGAGATGCACTTCACGGTCATAGTGCGCATCCGGGTCACTGTGCAGGGTCTGCCATACAGCCACCGCATGCTCCCAGAGGTCGCCTTTCGGTGCGAAGGGACGGCCCTTGACATATTCGATGGTCTTCTCATCGACCGCGACCAGGCCGGCTCGGGCACCGGCCTCGATCGACATGTTGCAGACCGTCATGCGCCCTTCCATAGTCAGGTCGCGGATCGCATCGCCACCATATTCGATCACATACCCGGTGCCACCGGCCGTTCCGATCTCGCCGATAATCGCCAGCATGATGTCCTTGGCTGTGATGCCGGCACCGACCTGGCCATCGACACTGACCAGCATGTTTTTGGCCTTTTTCTGGTTGAGGCACTGGGTGGCCAGGGCGTGTTCGACCTCGGAGGTACCGATACCGAACGCCAGAGAGCCCAGCGCACCGTGGGTCGAGGTATGCGAGTCGCCGCAGACAATCGTCATGCCGGGCAGGGTGATCCCCTGCTCGGGACCGATAATATGCACGATCCCCTGGCGGATGTCGTTCATCGCAAATTCAGTGATGCCGAAATCGGCGCAGTTTGCATCGAGAGTGTCCACCTGCAACTTCGAGAGCGGGTCGGAGATCCCTTCGCTGCGGTCGGTTGTCGGTACGTTATGGTCAGGCACCGCCAGGTTGGCACCGGTCCGCCAGGGCCGGCGTCCGGCGAGCCGTAAACCCTCAAAAGCCTGGGGTGATGTGACCTCGTGGACCAGCTGCCGATCGATATAGAGCAGACAGGTGCCGTCCTCGGCACAACGAACAACGTGCCGGTCCCAGAGTTTGTCATACAAGGTTTTTGTGTTCATGAAATCTTCCTGATATCGGTCGTTTGAACGTTATCGGCTGCAGGTTTTCCAGTCACTGCGGAATCCACCGGGTAAAGTGTAAGTATGAGCTATGCTCACCGGATGTCAAATCCTGAGTAAGCATCAGGAATCATTCTGTTTCTTTTAACACAGAACAACTCATACTTAAATAGTAATGTTTATGTTGCAGGCTGGGCAGTCTGGCTCGTAAAGGTGGCGACCTCGATTCAGATAAATCTATCTGATTAAGTTCCTACATCTCCCCCGTAGCTGACGAGGCTCTTGAGTAGCCTCTCCTTTTGCGGAGGGCATCGTCTTTGCCTGTTTCTGAGACTTCCAATAAGACGGAGCTTATAAGCCACACCGTTACAGGGGGGCCTCCCTATTCAGTGTGATTTACAAGGGAAAAGCCTGAAAGCATGACTATCGCTGCAACCCTGCAACGGAGCCGGCTTCTAGAGCACTGTCGTCGTATTGCTGACTCAGACGATCAGGCAGAGGATTGAGTGCCACTTCCGCAAGACTGCCAGCGCAGCCCAGGCTTTTTTTGCTTACTTTTTTGTCGCCGCCTGGAAAAAAGTTGCTGTCGGGCGACCCCGCCGGTTTTGCTTTGTCTTTGAATCCAGAATTCAAAGGAAAAGGGCAACAGATGAACCCTCTGTTGCCCTAACTTTATATAACCCCCATCTGCCAGGCAAAAAAACAAAACCTGCATCAAGTTCGGGGCTTGTCAACAATCCAAAGGGGGCCCCATACGGGCCCCCTCTTCATCTGTGCCGAACTGGACGATAACTATTTCGTCTCCCGTCGGGTACCCCCGGGCCTGCCATTCGTGCCAGCCACCCTTCAAGGCAAAGACGTTCGTGTATCCGGCCTGCATCAATGTCCGCGCCACACTGGCGCTGGTATATTCGTCCGGTCAGGCGCAATACAGGACGATCGTCTTGCCCTTGGGAAAATCCTCCGCCCATTGACTGACTTCACCAGGGTTGGCCCGCACAGCACCGGTTATCTTGGTGTCCGCAGCGTTCCAGTCCCGGCCCGACCTGACATCCAGGACCACGACGTCTGCTGTGCCGAGCCGCGACTTCAGTTCATCCACGGTCATCCTCGGCACCGCATCGGCAAAAACGGTGGAACTTGTACCGAGGACGCCATCAACAACAAAATCATATAAACGGGATAATATCTTTTCCGCATGGCGGCTTCCTTTCGCCTTAAAGGTTTCGGCAACTCCAGACAATAGTTGCTTGATCGTTGCTCTATTTCTGCTCCAGCAGGAGCTGACGCTGCTCCATCAACTGCTGGATATGTTTTTTTTCCTCGCGACAGACGGCCTCGATAACCGCTCCGGCCTTGCCCCGGAACAGGGGTTTGACTTCGTTAAAGAACAGCAGGGTGTTCTTTTCAAACTGCAGTGCCCGGGCGATCAGTTCCTCCTGGGTCAGGACCCCTGCAAAATCCAGCGCACCGGCGATCTCCTTGATCAGCAGCTGGATGAACTTGCCGTATTCGCCGAGCAGCTCCTCGCCTTCTGCAGACTTGCCGGTATAGAATTCATAGAGGTCGGTGTAGATGGCGCAGTGTTTTCCCTCTTCCGCGGCCAGGATTCCGAACAGTTCCTTGATACCGGCGTCGGTTGCCGTCTGTTCGGCCTTTTCATAAAAAGTCTTGCCATGTTTTTCCAGCCATACGGCCAGGTCAAGGACCGATTCAAGGGATGTAATACTCTGGGCAGCTAACACAGCACCTCCGGATTATTGGTGTCTAAACTATCTATGCCACAAAGCCACTAAGACCTTCGTTTTTCACATACTGCAATCGGCCTCCAGGGATGCGGCCTTTGCTTTGTGTCCTGGAGTCTTCGTGGCAGTCTCCAGTTGATCAGAACATAAATTTTACAGGTGTTTCTGGCGTAGCAGCTTCTTGTCGATCTTGCCGACGCTGGTTTTGGCAATTTCATCGACCACGAGCACCTTCAGCATCAGGGCGTGACGGGTCAGGCGACCGGAATCGACGAACCCCTTGACGAAAGCGACCAACTCCTTTTCCACCGGCGGCGATTCGCCCGCGACCACCAGCGCCAGGGGTCGCTCCCCCCACTTGTCATCAGACATGCCAATCACGGCCGCTTCACTCACCGAGTCATGCTGCACGAGGATGTCTTCGACTTCAAGTGAGGAGACCCACTCGCCGGCGATCTTGATGACGTCCTTGGCCCGGTCGGTGATCTTGAAATAACCGGTTTCGTCGAGATTGGCGACATCACCGGTGTGCAGGAAACCACCGCGCCAGAGGTTCTCAGAATTATGATGGTCCTTTAAGTAGCCCTGTGTCAACCACGGCGCCCGCAAAACGATCTCCCCGGTGCTCTCGCCATCAGCAGGAATCTCGTTCATTTCCTCGTCGACCAGCTTCATGCCGACCAGGGGCATCGGCCGGCCGGTCTTGCAGCGGACCTCGACCTGATCCTCAACCGGCAGGTCGAGCAGGTCTTCAGGCACATGCGCCAGGGCAACTACCGGGCAGGTTTCAGACATACCGTAGCCGGTGAAAATATCGATGCCGAGCTTGAGCGCCGCCAGGCAAAGCGCCTGCGGCATGGCGGCCCCGCCGACAATCACTTTCCAGTTGCTCAGGTCGATCTTGCCGATATCCGGGTTGCTGAGCAGCATATGCAGGATGGTCGGCACGCAGTGCGAAAAGGTCACATGTTCCTTGTCAATCAGCCTGAGCAGCATCTCAGGAGCATAGCGGCCGGGGTAGACCTGCTTGATGCCGAGCGCGGTGGCGACATATGGCATGCCCCAGGCGTGGACATGGAACATCGGCGTGATCGGCATGTAAACGTCCTGTTGATGCACCCGCCCCTGGGTGGCAGGGGTGCCGACCGCGGCCAGGGCGCCAAGGGTGTGCAGCACCAATTGACGGTGGCTGAAATAGACCCCTTTCGGCATTCCGGTCGTCCCCGTGGTGTAAAAAGTCGTGGCCCGGGTGTGTTCATCAAGATCGGGGAAATCGAACTCCTTGCCGGCTGTGGCAAGCATGGCTTCGTATTCGCCTGTCAGCCGTATCGACGTCACGGCAGGCTCACCGCCGTCGGTCAGCAGTACGTAGTCATCGACCGTGTCGACGCGCCCCTTGATCGCTTCGAGGATCGGCAGGAAATCCTGGTGGACCAGGATCACGTCATCCTCGGCGTGATCAATCGTGTAGAGGATCTGATCCGGTGAAAGGCGCACGTTGATCGTGTGCAGCACCGCGCCGATCATCGGTACGGCGAAGAAGCACTCGAGGTAACGGTGGCTGTCCCAGTCCATGACCGCCACGGTATCACCCGGCTTGACCCCGAGCCCGGTGAGCATATTGGCCAGGCGGCAGATCCGTTCGCGCAGGGTGCGGTAGTCGTAGCGCAACAAGTCCCGGTAGACAATCTCGTGGTCGGGGTTGTCGACCACCGGGTAAACGAGGAGGTTCTTGATCAGCAGGGGATAAGTATAGGCTGATGCAGTTCGTTCAATCAGCAGATCGTTCACGGGCATGCCTCCATGGTCGAAAACAACGGATCAGCAATCTGATTCAAGTTTTACATGCTGGATGCTTTATCCGCAAACAGCAAGGCCTTAATATTGTATTATTTCCAACAGATGGCAAGACGAATATTCCGGAAGAAACAAAGGGCACCGTTGACTTATGGCTAGCTTTGAAGCCGCCTATCTGACCCTGCATCGCAGCGGGGAGTTACAGAACCGGGCCATTGACGCCCGGCGCAGGCTGGCCAAATGCGATCTCTGCGCCAATCACTGCCTGGCAGACCGGTTCACAGACCCCGATCGGGCCCGTTGCCGGACCGGCGAGTACGCCGTGGTTTGCAGCATCGGCCCGCACCACGGCGAGGAGCGTCCGCTCACCGGTCGCCGTGGCTCCGGCACGATCTTTTTCGGCTGGTGCAACCTCGGCTGCGTCTTCTGCCAGAACTGGCAGATCAGCCATCAGGGTGAAGGGCGGAAAATGGACTGCAAGATCCTGGCAGAGCGCATGCTCTCACTGCAGGCAGCCGGCTGCCACAATATCAACTTCGTCTCGCCGAGTCATGTCATCCCGCAGATCCTGTCGGCGCTGGTCATCGCCGCAGAGCAGGGGCTGAAGCTCCCCCTGGTCTACAACAGCGGCGGCTACGACAGCCCCGAAGGTCTCGCTCTCATGGATGGCGTGATCGACATCTACATGCCCGACATGAAATTCGCAGACTCACAGCTTGCCGCACCCTATCTCGGCGTCAGCGATTATGCCGAAATCAACCGCAGCGCCGTGCTGGAAATGCACAGGCAGGTCGGCGACCTGGCGCTTGATGAGACGAATGTCGCGCGGCGCGGTCTGCTGATCCGCCACCTGATCCTGCCGGAAGGCCTCGCCGGCACGGAACAGACGCTCACCTTCATCGCCGAACAGGTTTCGCGCGACACCTACCTCAACCTGATGGACCAGTACCGTCCCTGTTTTCAGGCGAGCCGATTTCCGGGGCTTGATCGGCGCCCGAACCGCAATGAGCTGCACGAAGCCCGCGCGATTGCCAAACGACTGGGGCTAAACAGGCTCGACTGAACAGGGTGTCGAAACACATCGACAGCTTTTATGCTGGAGTTGCCGCGCCGCTTAAGTTACTTTCACCCGGTCACACAAACTCCTGGAGCAGACTCTTGGCAAACTTCATCATGATCGGCACCTTCGTGCTCCTCGGCATCCTGTTCCGGCGTCTCAAGGCATTCCCCGCCGAGACGGCACAGGTGCTGAACATGTTCGCGCTCTACGTCTCGCTGCCGGCGGTTATTCTGCTCAAGGTCCCAACACTCACCCTGACCAGCCAGAACGCCATCGCCGCGGTGGTGCCATGGTGCATGCTGCTGCTTTCGGCCGTCATCATCCAGTTGCTGGCGAAACCGTGCGGCTGGTCGCGTCAAGCCACGGGAGCCCTGATGCTGATCGTGCCGATCGGCAACACCTCGTTCATGGGCGTGCCGATGGTCAACGCCTTTTTCGGCGAAGCCGGTATCCCGCACCTGATCCTCTACGACCAGATCGGCACCATGCTGATCTTCGCCACCTACGGCTCGATCATCCTGTCGATCTATACCGGTGAAAGCACCAGGATCAAGACCATTGCGCTGCGCGCCCTGCTCTTCCCGCCGACCACCGCCCTGTTGGCTGGCCTGATGCTGCGTGGCTGGCCTTATCCGCAGGCTCTGACCACCGCACTGGAAAGCCTGGCCGGGGCCCTGACCCCGCTGGTCATGACGGCGATCGGCTACCAGATGACCCTGCGCCTGCGACGGACCACCCTGAGTCCACTGAGCACCGGACTCGCCATCAAGCTTTTGGTCGCTCCCCTGGTCGCCCTGCTCGGCTGCCGCCTGCTCGGTTTCAACGGTCTCGCCGCCGACATCGCCATCTTCGAAGCCGGCATGCCGCCGATGGTCACTGCCAGCGCCCTGGCCGCCGCGGCCGGACTCGGAGTCGAATTGTCGATTGCCCTGGCCGGGCTCGGCATCATCCTCGCCTTCGCCAGCCTGCCCCTGTTGTACACCCTGATCCAGTATTTTTAGGTCGCTCTACAACAAGATAAACGCAAAGACACGCTACCAGTACGGACCGATCACCCGGTTTTGGATTAAAACCATGACGAAGAGGATCTCCCTGGATATCAGCGCCGCTAGTAATTACGTGTTGAGTGCCAGGACTCCTCCCCCCGGGCGATCCAGGAATACAAATCAGAAAAAACCTTTACCCGTTTTATCCGCTGCGGTAGATTGGTCCCTGCTTATTTGGTTTGTTCCATGGGGGATGGAAATGAACAAAAGATTTGCAGGACAATCTTATGGGAGATACGAACCGCCGCTGTTGGCTTTCTGCTGACCGGCGTTTTTTTATGCCGCAAAAGTGCCCAGGGAAATAGGGACGATTAAAACTGGATAATAGTTATGCTGCAGACAAACTGCCCAAAATGCAAAGGCGTTATTGAGTCGCCTTATCTCAACGAGTTAAGATCTATCAAGTGTGGTCAATGCCAGGAGGTTGTGACCGTTGAAAATGTATTTGTAGCGACCAGTGGATTCACCATTCATCGCGAAGACCTCAATAATCGGATCTCTCGTTACGAGAAACTGTTGAGAGAAGTTGAGACAGAACGAACGATGATGGCGAATGATAAGACCGTATCAGAAAAGACGAGTCAGAGTTTCGACCAGTTCTGTTTGACTCTTCATGAGTTATTGGAGGGGGCAAGAAGCCATTTTCGGCTAAAAATGACTCGTGAATTATATTTGCAAATGGATTCTGACCGTAATAAAAGCAAAGTGAAATTGATTGATATCAGCACGGGAGGAGCCTCTATTGAATGTGAGACGGTTGATAACCTGCCGAGGCCCAAGGCAATGCTTAACCTGCAAATGACATTACCTAAATTTCACGAACCGATCTCTGCTCTTGCAAAGGTCGTTTGGGTCAGGAGATTGACGGAGGAGTCTGATGCAGAACTTTATCGGATCGGCGTAAAATTTGTCAATTTAGATGAAAACGCGCGTACCAGCCTATGGAGTTTTATAACCGAGGGCTCAGTAGGATCGTCGTCTTTTCGCGCTTCCTAAGTTTCACCAACTATAAGATACAAAATGGCCTTCCCTT
>CAVRQQ010000016.1:0-124016 GCA_963723355.1 uncultured delta proteobacterium | reverse complement strand
ACGTCAATACGGTCTCTCCGACCTATTGCAGGGAAATCCAGACTCCGCAGCAGGGGATGGGACTCGATGGCCTGCTACGCTCGCGGGGCGATCATCTGCACGGGCTCCTTAACGGCTTGGATGGAAACCTCTGGTCACCGGTCAATGACGAGGCGCTGGCAAGCAACTATTCGGCGAAAAAACTGTCGGGCAAGAAAGAATGCAAAAAGCAGCTGCAGAAGGAGCTGGGGCTGAAGCTCGCACCGACGACCCCGATCGTCGCCATGGTCACGCGACTCGATTCCCAGAAAGGGATCGAGCTCGTTCTGGAAAACTGGGATAGGCTGATGCGGCTCGACCTGCAACTGGTGATCCTCGGCACCGGCAACACCGACTTTGAACACCGCCTTGCCGAGGCCGCCAGCTACTATCCCGGCAAGGCCGCGGTCATACTTCAATTTGACGATGCCCTGTCACGGCGGATCTACGCCGGCAGCGACATGTTCCTGATGCCGAGCCGTTACGAACCATGCGGCTTGGGGCAGCTGATTGCGCTGAGCTACGGCTCTGTTCCCGTAGTCCACGCGACCGGTGGCCTGGCTGACACGATCACTGATCCGCTCGACCCGCGCCCGGCGAACGGCTTCGTCTTTCATGAGTACCGGCACGGCAGTCTTCTGGAGTGCCTGGCCCGGGCGCTCGAGACTTATACAAAAACTGACGCGTGGCGGACAATCATGCTGCAGGGGATGAACCAAGACATGTCCTGGCAGCAGGCCGCCGGCGATTATGTCAATCTCTACCGGATGTGCACGAGGGAATCACGATGAACGATCAGCAGGACAACGCCATGACCCCGGAACCGGAGGTCTGTGAGGAAACGGGAGCGGAAGCCAAGCCGGAACGCTTTCCCGAACTCCTTGAACTGGAGGAGAAGATCCAGCGTCGGCTGCGCAGCAACCAGCGGTTTCTGGAGCGTTTCATGGATGAAGATTTCGATGATCTTGACGATGACGAGACGGATGATTTCATCATCGATGACGAGCCGGACCTGGACGAGGAACTTTAACCGGGAGCAGGCTTAAGAGCCGGACAGGGAGTCTAGATACTCCTGCCACTCGGTTGGCAGCAGGTCGCGTTTGCGCGTGTTGCAATCCTTGCAGGCAGGTACGCAGTTGCCACGGGTGCTGCGTCCACCCCGGACCAGCGGCACGACATGATCGAGGGTCAACTCGGCAGGGGTATGTCGGTTGCCGCAATAGTGACACATGCCGGTAGCGATCCGGTTGCGCCACCACTGAGTACGGCGCAGATCGCGGGCTTTCTGCCGCTCGCGGCGCAGTTGCTCCTCTGGGACATCGTAGAAGAAGGACATGACAAAAAGAATACAGAATTCAGTATTCAGAATACAGCAGAAAATCAATGATCCTTCAGTCACTGGATGACCAAGTCGAAGCTGTTATTCCGGCTTTCATCGTTGATGACTTTATACTGTATTCTTCCTTCTGTATCCTTGATACTCGACGTCTACTGCATTTATCCAAGGACCATTAGATGAACATACTCATCGTCGGGGCCGGCCAGGTCGGCTACTTTCTCTGCGAACGGCTTTCACTGGAAGGACACGAGGTCACCCTGATCGACCGCGATCAGGATAACCTCAATGCCGCCCAGGACCGACTCAACGTGCTTGGCATCCACGGCAATGGCGCCAGCGCCGAGACCATGGAACAGGCCGGCATCAAGTCTGCGGACATCGTCATGGCCGTCACCGACCTCGACGAAGTCAACATCCTGGCCTGCTTGCTGGCCAGGGAATACGGCGTCGGCAAGCGGATCGCCCGCGTCAAAAGCATCGATTACCTGAGTCGGGGAGCGGTGCTTTCCAAGGACAAGCTCGGCATTGACCTGATGATCAACCCGGACGACGCCGTGGCCGACGAACTTGCCAATCTCGCCGGACGCGCCGGGACCTTCGACGTGGCCGAATTCGTCGGCGGGCAGATCCAGTTCCTCGGTTATCGGATCACCCAGGAAAGCCCCCTCTGTGACCTGACCCTCAAGGAACTAGGCGAAATACGCGGCATCTACCGCTTCGTAGTCGTCGCCATCACGCGGCATGGCCATACCATTATCCCGCGCGGGGATGACACCATCCAGGTCGGCGACAGCATCTTTATCTTTGCCCACAAGGAAGAACTGCCGGCTATCCAGTACATGCTGCAGATTCAGGAGGAAACCCGGCGCGGCGCGCAAAAAGCCTTCGTCCTCGGTGGCGGTCGAATTGGCCTGCGCGTCGCCCGCAACCTCGAGGAGCGTAATTTCCACGTCCGCCTCATCGAGCGTGACCTGCGGCGCTGTGAAAAGCTCTCGGCGAAGCTGAAAAAGACCATGGTTATCCATGCGGAAGGCACCGACATTCGCGTTTTGCTCGACGAAGGTGTCGCCGATGCCGACGTCTTCATCGCCGCAACGGAAAATGACGAGACCAATATCCTTTGCTCGCTGCTCTGCAAGCGCCACGGCACCCATCGCACCCTGAGCCTGGTCAACCGGCCGGAGTTTCTCGACCTGGCGCCCTCACTGGGCGTCGACGCCTGCGTCTCACCAAGACTCGCCGCTGCCGGAGCGATCCTGAAGTTCGTCCGCAGGGGCAACGTCATCTCCCTCGCCACGATCGAGGGGAGCAACTCCGAGGTCCTCGAAATCGAGGTCAAGGAAGGCAGTCCGATCGTCAACACACCGCTCAAGGAACTGCACTTTCCGCGCGGGGCGATCATTGGCGCCATAGTCCATGGGAAAAGTTATGAGATCCCGGATGGTGAAAACTGTCTGAAAGTCGGTGACCGGGTGTTGGTCTTCGCTCTGCCCGAAGCGCTCGCCAAGGTGGAAAGGTTCTTCGAATAGATGAACATCACCCTGACTCTGCGCATACTCGGAGCATTGCTGCTGTTTCTGGCCATAGCTTTGCTCTTTCCGGTGCCGTTCTCCTGGTTTTACGGCGATGGTGCGGCCGGGGCATTTATCCTCTCGGCAATTATCTCGGCAGGTTGTGGCGGATTGCTCTATAGCCAATTCCGTTCGGAAACCGACCTGTCGGTGCGCGAAGGGTTTGCCGTTGTGACGTTCGGCTGGACCTTCTTTGCCCTGTTCGGAGCTCTGCCTTTTGTCTTTTCCGGGGCAATCCCTTCCTATCTCAACGCGTTCTTCGAGACGATGAGCGGCTTCACAACCACCGGCTCGACGATCCTGACCGACATTGAGGCGATGCCCCCCAGCCTGCTGCTATGGCGTTCCCTGACCCAGTGGCTCGGCGGCATGGGAATCATCGTCCTTTCGCTGGCGATCCTGCCAATGCTCGGCGTCGGCGGTATGCAGTTGTTCAAGGCTGAGGTGCCGGGTCCGACCGCCGACCGTTTGAAGCCGCGTATTCAGGATACCGCCAAGCTCCTCTGGGGAGTTTACGTCCTCTTGACCGGTGTTGAAGTCATCCTCCTGATGGCCGGCGGCATGGGTTTTTTCGATGGCCTCAACCACGCCTTCACTACCATGGCCACAGGCGGTTTTTCCACCCGCAATGCCTCCGTCGCCGCCTATGACAGCGCCTTTATCGACTGGGTCATCACCCTCTTCATGTTCCTGGCCGGGGTCAACTTCTCCCTGCACTACCTGGCTCTGCGTGGCAAACTCGGCGACTTCATTCGCAACGAGGAGTTCCTTTTCTATGCCAGCCTGACAGCACTCGGCACAATCCTGATTACTTTGCTCAACATGGGCGCGACCTATCCGGATTTTTTTGACAACCTGCGCTTCAGCGCTTTCCAGGTGGTTTCGATTATGACCACGACCGGTTTCGGCACCGCCGATTACGAACTCTGGCCGGTGCTCTGTCAGTACCTCCTGGTGTTTGCCATGTTCATCGGCGGCTGCGCCGGTTCAACCGGGGGTGGCATGAAGGTCGCAAGGATTCTGCTCCTGTTCAAGCATGCCCATGTCCAGGTCTACCGCCTGATTCATCCCCGCGCCGTACGCCTGGTGAAACTTGGCCACCGACCGGTCGACAAAGAGGTCATGCAGTCGATTCTCGGCTTCTTCGCGGTGTACCTGGGCGTCTTTGTTGCTGCATCCTTCATCATGGCCGGGCTTGGCATGGACCTGACTTCTGCGGCCGCCTCGGTGGTTGCCACCCTGGGCAACATCGGCCCGGGTCTCGGCTCGGTCGGACCGGTTGACAATTTCGCCCATGTCCCGGCTTTCGGCAAGCTCGTACTCGCTTTCTGCATGCTGCTGGGCCGACTGGAACTCTTTACCGTGCTGGTGCTGGTCTTCCCGAGCTTCTGGCGCAAATGATCTGCGTATGTCTGTCAAAAGCAGAGCTGCGATCTTTAAAAAGCTGCGTTACCGGCTCCTTCTTTACCTGGTTGTCGCACTGGTTCTGATCATGCCGCTACGCACCGCTCTTGAACATCATTTTCTTTACTTTCCGACTACCCGCCACGAGGCGACCCCGGCCAGCATCGGCCTGGTTTATGACGAGGTCGATTTTCGGGCCACCGACGGGACCCAGCTGGTCGGCTGGCTGATCCCCGGCCAGGACGGCGCCCCGGTGGTGCTCTTCTGCATGGGCAACGCCGGCAACATCTCACATCGCCTGGAGACATTGCAGCTGCTGCACGATCTGGGCGTCGCAACCTTTATCTTCGATTACCGGGGCTACGGTTTGAGCAAGAGCAAAGCCAGCGAGTCAGGGCTCTACCATGACGCCGCCGGAGCCATGGGGTTTCTGCATGAGCGTGGCTGGTCAGCCGACCGGGTGATTATTTTCGGCCGTTCGCTTGGCGCCGCGGTCGGCATGGAAACCGCTCTGCGGACTTCGCCGGCAGGGCTGATCATCGAGGCGGCCTTCACCTCGATCCCCGCCATGGGCCGCTACCATTACCCGCTGCTCAACTTTCTGCTTGGCTGGATGATCGATGCGGATTACGACAACCTGGACAAAATCGGCGATTTGAAAAGCCCCGTATTGTTGATCCACGGCAGAAACGATACCATCTGCCCACCAGCTATGGCCGAGCAGCTTTATGCCCGAGCTGCAGACCGGAAACAGCTTTACTGGATTGACGGAGCCGACCACAACAATGGATTGATTGCCGGAGGGGTTGCCTATCGCGAGCGACTGCGGAAGGTCATTGAAGACTGGACCAGTGAAAAATAGATGCGGGTATTTGGAATCTACTGTTAATAAATGAAGTTTATGGCCCCTGGAATATAACTCCAAAAATGGAACGTACTGTGGAATCTTAGAAATCAGGGTTCGTAAGAATTGATGAGTTTGGGGACATGGGGTACTATGAATCATGAACACAAGCCATCCGAAAAGAAGCGGGTGGTTTGTCTTGTTTTAACGGTTCATTTTGTGGGGAGATTTCCATGTATTTTCCAAGCTGGGTGATAATTAATTTTATGTGAGGATTTTATGGGCTCAGAAAACTCAGAAAAGTTCGGTTACCTTGAAAATCTATTAAGGGAAAACAATATATTAAATGTTTTACCAAAGTCGAAAAACGTATGGGTAAACCTGTCAGTGAAAAATTCTTTATATATACCAAGCTATAATTGCGAGATTTTGGAAGATGAATCTGATTATTGTATAGCAAACTTAACTTTTCCTTCAAAAAAGGACTTCTACACTAACGAAAGCTCATATGCTGTGGATAACATAGGTCCTAACATTGGATTGATTCATTTAGTCGAAGACCCTGTATATGACATTCCTACGGATGCATACGTCCACCTATTTAGTGACTTTCTAAAAGATAAATCGGTATACAGTGATATAGATACTAGTATCTTCTCGAACTCAAAATGTGTACTAACTTTAGAGGTAGATCTTAACAATCCACCTCGTTACGAAAAAGGTCGAAGAGAATTCTATATTAAACACGCGACTATCGACATCAAACTGACCCCACATATTCACGTTAGACCTCATATAAGAAAATAGTTAAGGTAATCAAGCTAGATTCATACTGGAACGGGTTCGTCCTGGGAATTACAAATCACTTGATGACCGGTATCACATCAATAATCATCAGCTTCCTCATAAAACAGACAAACTGAAAACATGTAAACCTCCCCATTTTAGTAACAACCATTATGGGACAAATCCCACTTCTAAGACGAAGACGGGCGTGTTATTGATAGAGGTGTTCAGGAAGCTCTTTAATACACAAAACTATGGCCACCGGGGTTCGATCCTTGGTGGCCTTTCTTGTAATGCCGTAAACTTAGTAAAGGATCAAGCTAAGCTTAAAAGGACTAAGGGATAATTTCTCTTTGATAGAGAACTTGGGTAATTGCCCATCGACAAAGAGGTGAGCATTTGCAATTATGGCTGTTAAAAATTGGGCTAAATCTCCGTCTAGTATCACAACGCCAGTAGTGTTTCTCCCACGCATCCAAGAAGCTGAAAAATTATCTTTGATCTCAGCTTTAACACCATTCTGTACGCAAGCTTCAACGATTACTTCTGCCAGTTTAGTTTCCATTGTGTTACTCCATATTTGGACAGTTTTTCATCAGGCCTGAAAACAGGCTTAACTTTAAGCCTGTTTGAGGTCACAAAAAGAACCCCACAGCTAAGGTAGAAAGCCATGGGGCAAATCGGTTTTAGTAGGTTTGAAGAAGTTTTTGTTTGTTCTCAGAGTTGTCTGCCACAACAACTCTTTGATGGTTCCCAGGGTATCGGAGAATGAAAAGTAAGTATACGCGTCAACCCGTAAAAATTTTTCTAAAAATCCACGAAAATTGACTGTGCAAAGACACAGGTCAAGCGATAAACTCAAACCGCCCCAGAGATGCCCCGAAGACAAAACCTCGCCCCGGAACATACAAGTCTTACACCCTGAACATTTAAATGTCACGTCGGCAAGGAAGCTTTCAGTGTTACTGGATTGCAGGGGTAGTAAGCATCTCGTATTTCAGACAAGCTGTACACACCGAAGCAATGCAGTAGGATGGTAAATCTGTCACTGCATCAATCATTAAACACTTCTCGATCAATTCCATTCTTAAATATCATGCAATTCAGTACATTCAAAGAATTACTCGATTTCCCATCAAAGATTTCAAAATTAACTTTCAAGGCCATAGATTTTTGACGACCCGGACTATTTGTCTTATATTTGAGATGTCTTAATATTGTAGGCTTTTCAACTAGGAGATGATTGTGGCGTACAAGTTGAACTTTCAAGATGAAGACGAGGTGCTACTGGTCGAAATATCTGGTGAAAGAGAGAAAAAAGAACTCATCCAAAGCGCAAAAGAAGCTTGGCGTGAGATAGCGGGAGTGTCTCGTGAAAAGAAGTTGGTAAAACTTCTGGTCCTTTCCCGTGCAACCGGGAAATATCCGGCATTGGATGCGTTTCTAATCAATTCCAGTTTAGCCGAATGTGGAGTTCAAAGAGTCTGGAAGATTGCTTTTGTAACCTTGGATCAAGCATCTTTCCAAGATGTAAAGTTTGCAGAGACTGTAGCGGTCAACCGTGGATTCAATCTTGGGGTATTCAACAACGAAGACAGTGCGCGAAAGTGGCTCTTCCAACCATATTGAATATTGAACTTCTAGCCTAAGCAATCACTAAATCTGTTAATTTTTTGTGGAGTTTTTATCCACTGTTTAATGTTTTATGACTACTCACCTGATTATCTTGGTCGCAGAGGAGAGTTCAGACGTGAACACCTCAAGCTTGCTTGGGAGTCACATGCTCGTGGCGAACTTATTCTTGGTGGGGCATTAGCTGAACCTGAGGATGATGCTGTACTCTTGTTCCAGTGTACCTCACCTGATGTTGCAGAACGGTTCGCCGCTAATGATGCATATGTAAAGAATGGTCTTGTTACGAATTATCGGGTACGTTCGTGGACTACCGTTGTTGGCAAAGATGCAGACTCTCCCCTTGAACCAGAGGCCTGTACATCACCAACTAAAAAACGTTAAAGCCCTCGGTAAGCGGGCAGGTTTTTTCCTAAAACTCACGACTTCTAAGAGGAAAAACAGCTTCTTATTGATAAAGGTATTTCGGAGAGACTTTAATCCGCAAAAGAATGGCCACCTGGAAACGGGCGGCTTTCTCTTGTATGCCAGACACTCTCGTCTCTACAGAGAGAAATAGGCAGCAAAAACACAAACTAGATATTTGTTCAACTAAACTGATATTATTTGGATATGAACAAACTAACCTCTCAACGGTTTTTTCTGACGATCTTGCTGATAGCTGGGGCGCTTATCTTTTTGGTTTTTACCCCAGTAGTAAAAGGACAACCCATCCCTGATCCACGAGAAGATGGGTACGGTGACGATCAGGTTCTATATCAAGCACCAATGGCGCCTGATTCATCAACTCCTTCTCCGCTGAAAATAGAATCAAAAGGAGATCAGACCAATTTAAGTGTTGAAACCCAAACGCTCATCTCTCCCTACCTTGGCGCTGTAAATAAACAAGCGGACGCCCCTGAGGACGTTTCTCCCCGTCTCGATAATAAGAGTTACAATCCATTCGAAAATTACCACTTGGAGACCGGAGTGGGTCTCAGTGTTGATAAGCAGACGCAGATAAACCTTGGCTACCGATTCAACGACACGTCTTCCTTGCTAGACAACCAGAATAGTAAAACTTCTGAGCAAGATAGTGGCGAAATACGTTTTTCCCTTGAGTTCAAGCTACCATTCTGAACTTACGCAAAATATGCTCCCTGTCATTTCGATCAATTACACACCTTCCATACGATGCAGGATGATAAACAAGAAAATCACCCCGTTGACCACAACCCATTCACGACTATAGTTGATAACGGTGTATCTATATAGGTCTCTGAGAATCCTTAGAGAACTAGCGGTCCACATCACGAATAACTAAGCATTGCGCAAATCAAGGAGTTAAAATGAAAATACTGATCGTACTGACTTCACATGACAAACTCGGAGATACGGGCGACAAAACCGGTTTCTGGCTGGAAGAATTTGCCACCCCCTACTATATTTTTAAAGACGCTGGCGTGGAAATCACCTTAGCTTCACCCCTCGGAGGGCAACCACCGCTCGATCCAAAAAGTGATGCGCCTGGTTTTCAGACCGAATCCACCCATCGCTTCAAGTCAGATCCTGCTGCACATGCAGTTCTGGCAAGCACGCTCAAGCTAGCAGATGTCTCCGCAGATAATTTTGACGCTGTGTTTTACCCAGGCGGACATGGCCCCCTGTGGGACTTAGCCGAAGATACTGCGTCCATCGCTCTGATCGAAGCGATGCTTCAAGCAAAGAAACCAGTCGCCGCCGTTTGTCATGCCCCTGGTGTATTGCGCCATCCAAAAGCACTCGATGGTACATCAGTTGTAAAGGGCAAGGCTGTAACTGGTTTCACTAATACCGAAGAGGCGGCAGTTGGACTGACCGATGTCGTCCCCTTTCTGGTCGAGGACATGCTCAAACAGAACGGTGCCAGTTATTCCAAACTGGAGGATTGGCAGCCACACGTCGTGACTGATGGTCTGCTGATCACTGGGCAAAACCCCGCGTCGTCTGAACCCGTGGCCAAGGCCCTGCTGGAAAAGTTGTCCTGATTCAACAAACTAACAAACCAAACAAAGTTATCATCTTTAAGACACAAAATGGCCACCCGGAAACGGGTGGCCTTTCTTATCGGTCAGCACTTCTAAGGCATATTCCAATAGCCATTTGATCTTCACTGAAAATCAGGAGTATGGTTTATGAGAAAGCATTTTTTTGCTGATTGTTCTCAAGGGAGTGTTAAAATTGAGAATCTCTATATTATTTGGAGATTGTACTGCAAAATTTGATGATTATCAATTTGTACTCTGGATGCAAAGGTGGATTTGTGATTTCTGGATCAGCGCAAGGACACACGGCAATTACTCTCAGTTGGTACGCAGAATTGATGGAGAATTCACCCATTGGGATTTTTTTTACCGATGCTGATGGGAATTATCTACAGGTGAACAAGACTTGGTGCGAGATTGCCGGGATGTCTCCAGAGCAAGCGAGAGGAAGGGGATGGGTTGACGCGATTCATGATGATGATCATGAGCGGGTAGCTACTCTCTGGTACGAGTCGGCAAAAAACAACCTGCCTTTTCATGCGGAATACCGGTTTTGCACTCCACAGGGGAAAATCACATGGGTTGTCGGCCATGCAACAGCAAAACTGAGCAAGGATAGAAACGTCGAAGGTTACATCGGCACAATTTCTGATATTGATAAATTCAAAAAAACTGCCGTTGAACTGGAGAAAAGCAACGCACGTACCCGTACGATTCTTGCACATATGCCAGTGATGTTGTTCGCTTTCGACCGCCAAGGGCTCTTATGCAAGTGGAACCATGAGGCAGAGCGTATTTGCGGATATCTGGCCAGTGAGATGGTCGGTAACCCGAAGGCAATGACGCTCCTTTGTCCAGATCCACATTATCGCCATATGATGCAGGACGCCTACAAAAAGCGGGGAGATGACTACCGCAACTGGGAGTGGCAACTGACTGCAAAGGATGGCAGTATCAAGACCATCATGTTTTCCAACATCGCTAAATACTACCCTATCGACGGCTGGGCAAATTGGGGCGTTGGGGTGGACGTGACTTTGACACGGCGAACTGAACATAATCTGCGCGAAAGGGTCAAGGAGCTGAGTTGTCTGTACAAGCTCTCTATATTGTCCAATCAGCCGAATCTCGACTTGGAGTCTTTTCTCCAGGAAGCCGTCGAACTGCTGCCTGAATCCTGGCAATACCCGGAGGCAACTTCCGCACGCATCATCTACGAGGACAAAATCTTAAAAACCGAATCCTTTGCCGTCTCTCCGTGGAGGCTTGCCAGCGACATTATTGTCCGCGGGGAAAAAACCGGCATTATTGAAATCTATTACAGCGAGGAACGGCCGTCGGCATCAGAGGGCCCATTTTTAATTGAGGAAAGATTACTGCTCGACGAAGTCTCATTGCAAATCTCACGCACCATAAGCCAAGTGCTCGCCAGGCAGGATCTGGCACTGCTTGATGAGGTTCATGCAAAAGCCGACCAGCTCGAAAATTTTTCTCACACGATATCTCATGACCTGAAAACTCCGCTAACCGCCATCGGTGGATTTGCGGAGTTCCTTGGCAAACAATTGGATCAGGGGAAACTGGATCAGGCCCAGTTTTGTACAGACCAGATTGTAAAAAACACCTGTCGCATGGAGCGCAGGCTGGATGAAATCCTGAGGCTTGCCAAGATCGGCAGATTAATAGAACCATCAGAGGAGGTTGACCTCCAGAGCATTATTGAGGAAACATTGCAAATGGTAGCAAGGAAATTGGAAGATGCGCATATCGAAGTCGAGGTATCTAAAAGCTTCCCTAAAGTGGTGGGTGATTCAATGCGGTTGCAGGAAGTCATCGAGAATCTACTTGAAAACGCCATCCGATATATAGGGGAAGAACCGAACAAGATTACCATTAGCTATCATTTGCAAGGACCTGAAACTATTTTTTATGTCAAAGACAACGGTATTGGTATTGCCCCGCAAGATTTCTCCGGCATTTTTGAGTTGTTCAAACGCAAAGTCAAGACGGTTGATGGAGATGGTGTCGGACTGGCAATCACCAAAAGCATTATCGAAGCTCATGGTGGACGCCTATGGGTCGAATCAAACGGGATAGGCACTGGTAGTTGCTTCTTTTTTACTTTGGGGCAAGTCATAGAAGGACAATCTGGATAAACCTCAAACCAGTGGATTGCTTCTTGTAAATCGGATGGAGTGATCTCGGTGTTGAGCGCGTAGGCTCCCAAAGCGCTCCCTTTTGAACATTTAAAGTCCAACCAGTTTGCCGGGTGGGCTTTTCTTATATGACAGGGGTAGTTGTGAGAATTGCGCAAACATTTCCCTCTGAACGCTCCAATGTAATGTAGAGGGAATTATAAGAAAATCATCTTTGATCAAAACACGATATTGAGTTAAATTGGCGTCGTCTTTTTTGCTGTGCTCAATGGGGAATGAGAACAATCTGCAGACAGGTAAACCTTCAAAAACAACTAACTAAACCACTGTCGTTGGCATATGCTGACTGGCGGTTGTTATATCAAAGTATCTAAAAATTTTCGGACGATCCACCAATAATGATGAATGTGGCCAAGTTATGAGTATCGCAGAAAATCCAATCTTTATCTCAGGATCTCCCCGGTCCGGCACAACACTTATGACAGCGTTACTAGACGGACACCCTGATTTAACTGTGTTCCCTGAAGAGTATTTGTACTGTGAGCCACAACATGATCTCAATCTACAAAACCTGCCAGTTTTAAAAGCCATGTTCAAGGAAAAGGTGCTGTTACGGTTACAAGGTAAAGACAGCTTTCTTGACGGTATGCATGAAGAGGGAAGGGACTATAATGGTTTTGATTATAACGGCTTTGAAAATGAAGTAGATGAGCATTTCCAGCGGCTTTTCAACAGAGAGAGCGTGACGTGCACAAGTTATGTTCCGGCACTAGCACTCATTGCATTGTTATCTGGTTTTTCTCGGGTTACCGGCATAGACCAGCAAGTTCGCGGAGTAATAAAAAACCCACGTTATGAGTTATATTGGCAACAAATTATTAAGGATTTTCCAAACGCAAAGATCATTTACATGATCCGTAACCCTCATGACGTCATTCTCTCCAGAACCATCAAAAAAAATAAAAGGGAGCACTTAAGGCGGGGCGGGAGTCCCTCGAACTGGAAAAAAAAATCCATAGCGATAAAGCCCTCAGCCACTTTTCTGAGGGACTGGGAACGATCAATCATGGCTTACCGTTCCGCGAAAAGCGCTACCCCGAGTCAGATCCTCCGAGTGCGCTACGAAGACCTTGTTTCGTCACCTCAAAACGTAATGCATGAAGTGGCAGAATTTCTTGGCATTACATGGTTTGAAAATCTTTTAGCGCCTTCTTTTTTTGGTAAACCATGGAAGGGCGGTAGCATGCATGGGCACAGTTTTAACAAGATCAACAAGTCGAAACAAGTCAAGCTTTATGAGCTTCTCCCTCATCAACTATGGCAAATTGATGCATGGCTTGGCAATTTAATTGTCGAAGAACCAGGGGGATACGCCCTCTCAGAACATTTGGGAAAAATCGATGGCAAGGCTTTGCTCAGTTGTTTGAAAGAAGAAGGAGTCGTCGCCTTCGTGCTAAACCGGGCTCGAATGATATCTAATCATAGAAATTATGCCAGCGCACTTTCTGATACAAACAAACTAGACCAATGAAGAAGACCATATCCACCTCTGGTCGTAATCTGGCATAGTGATATTTGTTTAAATTCTATCTGCCTCAACGGCCCGCTTTCCATTCTGACGTATCACAACGACCGAGACAAAACAGCCGTCTTATTGAACGCTATCAATCGGACACTCGATAGTGTGTCATTACACAGTTCATTTTCGTGTGATGTAGATTCAACTTTTACGAGACACCACGTATATTTTTCTTGAACAATCCATTATCTTAACAACCATCGAAGGCTTGCTGTGGCAGGCAGGTCAGAGATAATCTTCTTCAAAACCTCCTAAAAATAGAAAAGCTCGCCCCACAGTCCCTACCTCCTGATTGTGGGGCCTTTTTTTATTTATCAGGGGCAATTAGAATCTGGCATTTCTGCCAATCTGAAGACTCCGAAACAATGTGAGAGGATCAACAGGAAAACCACCTCTTTGACCTAAACTCCTGACTGGGTATAATTGGCAATGCCTTATTTATGACCCAATTCAATAACAGTCTTTAGGATCTACAGCGCCACAAATGTGTCATGACAAGACCTCTTTTTATTTCTGAACTGCTGGTATGAAGGAGAATCATGTTCTTTCGTTTATTGGTTATGGGTTGGCTGACTACTAGTCTGTTTTTCTGCGGGCCCACGCTTGCCTCAGACATGGAAGGGCCGATTCCACCATTGCTGGTAGGCCTCCGTCTGGAGCAAACCCTGTCCTTTTGCGGTGAGGTTGTCCCCCTGGCAGATCCCGAAGTGCGAGAGCGTATGGAAAAGGAACTCCTGCTGTCTCTCTGGGATCGGGATCAGGCCATTTTATGGCTGAAGCGATCCACACGGTATCTTCCTGTTATAGAGGCCATGCTTTCCCGGGCCGGGCTACCCGATGATCTGAAATATGTCGCACTCGCTGAAAGTGCTTTACGGCCGCATGTCGGTTCACCCAAGGGCGCTATCGGCTTTTGGCAATTTATGCCAGAGACAGGTCGTCTTTACGGCTTGACCATCAATGAGTTAATCGATCAGCGAAGAAGCCTGACCGCATCAACCAAGGCTGCAGTTACTTATTTCTCAAAACTTTACGAAAAATTTGGGTCCTGGAGTCTGGCGACAGCGGCATTCAACATGGGAGAGGAGGGACTGCAGGCGGAAATTCTGGCCCAGAGTGTCAGGAACTTTTACCGTCTCTACTTACCGCTGGAAACTCAGCGGTACTTGTTCCGGATTCTTTCGGCCAAACTAATTCTGACGCAGCCTGAGCGTTACGGATTTCACTTGCAGGCCGAGGATTATTATCCTCCCATCAGGGCTGCCACCGTCGAATTGACCTGCTATGAGGAGACCAGTCTGACGGTGGTGGCGCAGGCGGCGCAGACCGATTTCAAACGGATCAAGGATTTAAACCCGGAGTTGCGCGGTCACTATCTTGAGGCGGGAACCTATACGTTAGCCGTCCCCGAAAACACGCCATCTGGGTTTCAAAAGCGTTTCGACAAGATCCACAAGGAATGGAGTCAACAGAGGAAGGAACAGATCTATATCGTTCAGTCGGGAGACAATCTCTCGACCATTGCTGAACAATTTCGCGTACCCTTGGCCGCTATCCTGATATGGAACCGCCTCAACCTCAATAGCCCGCTTCATCCCGGCGATCGTCTAATTATCCACCCCGTTGAAAGTAGCACCGACAGCCCCTGAGGTTATTCTTTCCACTGTCGCTTTTGCTGACCAATAGGTCTGTTCCCTATTATTTATCAGGATAAATATTTTATCATCACTTCAGAAGCGGATGATGCTGAAAAATATACACGTTTAAATAGTTGTTGAGCCCGACGGTCCTCACCTCAGCAAAATGATTCGGGCCATAGACACAATCTTATTCAGGTCTTCCTTTGGAATGTAGGTTGCGCAACCATGACGTCTGGTCTCTTCCTTGGTCAGCTCTACTGCTGAAACCATAATGACTGGAGTGACCCTGTTTCTCCGGTTTTCCCCTTTGACGCATTGAGCAGCGTCATATCCGCTTAATCCCGGCATCATAAGGTCCGTTACAATCAGAACAAAGGGCTCAGAATCGCCGGGTGTATTGCAATCTGACGCCCTGAGAAGATCGATCGCCTTCTCTCCTGAATCTGCTGTCATCGATTAATAAGATTTTCTTTTCCATGGTTCAGGTTGTTTCTTTGAGATCAAATCTTCTCTTGCGCTTTCTTGAACAGGTCGGCAAAAGTCCCCATCCCTGCGTCAGCTTTCTCTTCGTAAGAGGTCTCTGTCGATTCTTCGGATGTGTCACGGACCGGGACCAGCGAGATACGCTTTTCATCGAGGTCGACCTTTTCAATTGTAACCTGTAGCGCCTGGCCGATGGTCAGGACATCTTGGGGGTGTTTGATGCGTTGGTCGCCAGCGATTTTTGAGATGTGTACCAGCCCGTCGATACCGCCTTCCAGGGTGATGAAAGCGCCGAACTTCGCCAGCCTGGAGACGATCCCGTTATGTGTCGATCCAACCGGATAGCTGCTCTTTACCATGCTCCAGGGGTCTGCCAGAGTGTCCCGGAGGCTGAAGGAGAACCGGTCATTTTCCCAATCGCATTTTTTCACGGCCAGATCAAGCTGCTGGCCGACCTGCAGGACGTCTTCGATATTCTCGATGCGGCTGTAGGAGATTTCAGAGATCGGCAGCAGACCTTCCAGTCCGCCGATATCAACGAATGCGCCGAAGTCACGGATGTTGGTAACCGTTCCCGAAACCACCATCCCCTCTTTAAGGCTGGTCTTCAGTTGCGCGCGCTGCTGGCGACGTTCCTCCTCGAGAATGACCCGGTGGGAGACGACGATGTTGCGGCCCTGGTCCCCGAACTGGGTAATGCGGAAGTCACGGGTGCTGCCGATCTCTTCTTCCGCGTTGTCCTGCCGGCGCAGGCCGAGCTGGGAGAAGGGGCAGAAGGCACGCACGTTGCCCGGCAGCTTGATCTCGTAACCGCCCTTGATCTCTTTCTCGATGCGGCCCTCCACGGGGATTTCGCTGCGCCATGCTTCCTCGAGTTGCGCCGTTCCTGAAGAGCCGCCGCCAAGGCGGGTGGTGAACCGTAGCTCGCCGCCTTGGCGGGACATGAAATAAGCGTTGACCTTGTCACCGACGGCAACCGTCAATGCTCCTTCATTGTCGAGCAGTTCCTTACGGTCGAGAACACCTTCACCTTTCTGGCCGACATCAAGGAAGATCCACTCTTCACCGATCTGCAGCACCGTGGCGTCTATCTTTTGGCCCGGATCCAGCTGGGTTTTGCCAAGCATGCTTTGCTCCAGCATTTCGGCAAAGCTGCCTTCCTCGTTCATATCCTGGTCTTCAAGGGTCTCGTCACTCATCGGTTGCCTCTCTAAATGATTTGATGTGGACCATTATAGGCATGTTTATTATCCCTGTCATGGCATAAGATGAAGATTTATGGGTAAACTGTCACTGTCTACGTCAGCCTTGTCCCATGGCAGAGCTATTGAACGGAATGAGTTCATGAAACAGTATGATGTGATTGTGATCGGCGGCGGCCCCGCGGGACTCTTCGCTGCCGGCTTTGCCGCCCGGCAGGGTGCCCTGGTCCTGCTGCTGGAGAAGAACCGTCAATGTGGTGCAAAGGTTCTGATCACCGGCAAGGGGCGTTGCAACGTCACGCACGATGAGCAGGACGCGCGCAAGTTTGCGGAACACTTCGGTCGCAATGGTCGTGCATTGCTGACCGCGCTCTATGCGTTCGGTGTTGCGGAGACACTGGAGTTCTTTGCCGATCATGGTGTGCCGCTCAAGGTTGAGCGTGGCGGGCGGATTTTTCCAGAGAGCGGACTCGCCGAAGACGTACAGAAAGCTCTGGTTGACTTTGCCCGTGATGAGGGGGTTGAGATTCGCACCGGGTGCGAAGTCAAGGGTCTTCTGCTCGACGAATTACGGGTCCGCGAAGTCGAGACAAGCGCGGGAAACTTCTTCGCGGACAATATCATCCTTGCTACAGGCGGGCTGTCTTACCCGGAAACCGGCTGCACCGGAGACGGGTATGTCTGGGCAAAAGATTGCGGCCATCACCTGGTCAAACCCGAGCCGGCCCTGATGCCGGTCAAGCTCAAAGAACGCTGGACCTCGGAAGTCAGTCGGTTCAACCTCAAGAATGTCCGGATCACCCTGTGTGTTGATGGCAAGAAGGTCGATGAACGATTCGGCGAAGCCTTCTTTACCCGTTCCGGAATCGGCGGCCCGATCGTCCTTGATCTGGGCAGTCGCGTCCGTGACGCACTGAAACAGGGTAAGGTAGAGTTGTTACTCGATTTCAAACCGGCCGTTGCCACGGAGTTGTTTGACAAGCGCTTGCAGCGGGAACTGGCCGAGCACAGTAACCTGGATTTCGCTAACGCCCTCGGCAAGCTTCTGCCACGAGACATGATCCCGATCTTTGTCAGGCTGGCAGGGATTGCTCCGGCTAAGAAGTGTCATTCGGTGACCCGTGCGGAACGGCAGCGCCTGCTGAAGCTTTTCAAGGAGATGGCGCTCGAGGTGACCGGTTGCGAGGGCTTCCGGCGCGCCATCATCACGGCCGGTGGTGTGTCGCTGAAAGATATCGACATGCGCAGCATGCGCTCGAAGAAAATCTCAAACCTGTTCTTTGCCGGTGAGATGGTTGACCTGGACGGCCCCACCGGCGGTTTCAATCTGCAGGTCTGCTGGTCGACCGGCTACCTTGCGGGTCTCAAAGCTGCAAGGAAATAGGTGCCTCCTGACTGTGCTTTGTTTACGACGTTAAACCTGCTATAACTACTGTGCCTGCAGGGGGCGTCAAAATGCGTTAGAATAGACCTGAAGTAAATTAATCATATGAACCGATGAATGGGAGGCAAACATGCAGGATTGGGGTAGTGGTCCCTCGAATGACGACCTGGAAAAAAAGGTTATCGAGATCAGGGACTATATTAAGAACAAGTTCAACCCGCAAAAGGGCTTACTGCCGGTACTGGTGGTCGTTGTCCTGATTGTTATCGGCGCCTACACCAGCATGTACGAAGTCGACACTGAAGAGACCGGTGTGGTTCTGCGTTTCGGCAAGTTCTCCGGCTTCGCTGACCCGGGGCTGCATTTCAAATTGCCGCTCGGTATTGACCGGGTGTATCTGGTGCCGACCGGTCGTGTCCTCAAAGAAGAGTTCGGCTTCCGCACGGTCACGCCGGATGTCCGCTCGACTTTCACCAAGCGTGGATTGGAAGAAGAGTCGCTGACCCTGACCGGCGATCTCAACGTCAGTGATGTTGAGTGGATCGTGCAGTTCCAGGTGGCGGACCCTTTCAAATTCATGTTCCGCATCAAGGACCCGGTTGGCACCATTCGCGACATCTCTGAAGCGATGGTGCGCAAGGCGATCGGCAACGCCAACGTCACCGAGGTCCTGACGACCGAGCGCGCCCAGTTGGCCAGTGAAATCCAGCGGGATCTGCAATCGACTCTCAACCAGTATGACATCGGTGTGCGTATCGTTACGGTCAAGTTCCAGGACGTGACGCCGCCCGATCCGGTCAAGGCCGCCTACAACGAGGTCAACGAGTCCGAGCAGCAGAGGGAGAGCCTGATCTTCCAGGCACGCGAGCAGTTCAATCGCGAAGTCCCACGGGCCCGAGGTGAGGCGAAGAAGGTTTTACAGGAAGCAGAAGGCTACGCCGTCGAGAGGGTCAACAAGGCTCGGGGCGAAACCAACCGGTTCCTGGCGTTGCTCACCGAATATCGCAAGGCCCCTTCGGTAACTCGTAGTCGGATTTATCTGGAAACGCTCGAAGAGGTGTTGCCAAGACTCGAGGAAATCTACGTGATGGATGACAAAACCGGAGGGTTGCTGCCGTTGCTGCCCTTGCGCAAATCGATGGAAGGGGGGGCCAAATAATGAAAGCACCTGTGATCTTTTTTGTTGTCATCGCCCTGATCTTCGTCGGCATCGATGGCCTCTACGTGGTTAACGAGGCGGAGCAGGCGATCGTCACCCAGTTCGGCAAGCCGGTTGGTGATGTCATCGGTTCCGGACTGCACCTGAAAATCCCTTTCGTGCAGAAAGTCACCCGTTTTGAAAAACGTATCCTGAAGTGGGACGGTGACCCGAACCAGATTCCAACCAAGGACAAGCGCTTCATCTGGATCGATACCACGGCGCGCTGGCGAATCAAGGACCCACTTCTTTTTTACACCACGGTTGCAACCGAGCGTGGCGCCATGAGTCGCCTCGACGACATTATCGACTCGGTGGTGCGTGACGCTGTCTCCGGTCGCCTGCTGGTGGAACTGGTCAGGGGTAGCGATTATGAGGCCCAGGAGGGTGGTGGCGAAGAGCGTTTTGAAGTGGAAGGGGTGGTGATCGCCAAGGAGAACCTGGTCGGTCGCGAGGAGATCATGGCCGGGATTCTTGATAAAGCACGCGCCAATACTCCTGATTACGGCATCGAACTGCTTGATGTACAGATCAAGCGCATCAACTATGTCGAGCAGGTGCGAACCCGGGTCTACGAGCGCATGATCAACGAGCGCAAGAAGGTTGCTGCTCAGTACCGCTCGGAAGGTGAGGGCGAGAAAGCCGATATTCTTGGACAGATGGAACGTGAACTCAAGGAGATCAGTTCCGAAGCTTACCGCAAGGTCCTCGAGGTTCGTGGCGGCGCCGACGCCGAGGCTGCCGCGATTTACGCCGAGGCATACAATCAGGACAAGGAGTTCTACGCTTTCCTGAGGACTCTCGAATCTTACAAAAAGTCGATCAGGGAGAACGGCAAACTGGTGATCTCCACCGACTCGGACTACTACAAGTACCTGAAGCAGGCCAAGTAGTCCTGACGGGAGAAGATGACGTTGAGTTCTCGTCAAGCGCGCCGTGAGTTGCTCGACAGACTGGTCACACAGGATGTCGGGCAATACACTTTTGACGTCCCTCTTTCCGGCCACAACAGCTGGCAGATCGGCGGTCCGGCCGATCTGCTGGTTGAGCCCGACAGCGCAGACCAGGTGGCCGCGGTGATCCGCTTTGCCAGTCAATTCGGGATTCCACTGGTCGTCATCGGCCAGGGGACCAACCTGCTCTTTGACGATGCCGGACTGCGCGGCATCGTGCTGAAGCTGGGCAATAATTTTTCCGCAATCACAATCGAAGATAATCGCATCACCGCCGAGGCCGGTGCCTGGGTGCCTGGCCTCGCGCGTAAGGCGATGCAGGCCGGCCTGGCCGGGCTCGAGCACACGATCGGCATCCCCGGTACGATTGGCGGGCTGGTGCTGATGAACGGTGGCAGCCAACGCAAGGGAATCGGTGAGAATGTGCGCCGGGTGGAGGTCGTCAGCCGGGAAGGGGAGTTGCTTGAGTTGAGCCGGGAAGAGTGTGCTTTTTCCTACCGGCGGAGCGCCCTGCAGGGTACCGGAGTCGTGGTGGTGAGAGTCGAACTGGAATGCGAGCGTCAGGATCCGCGGCAAATCCGTCGCATGATGCTCGATGACCTGCGCGAGCGGCGACGCAAGTTTCCCCGCAAGGAGCCGAACTGCGGCTCGGTCTTTTTAAGTACCAGCGAAATGCACGCAAGTGTCGGCCCGCCCGGGAAAATTATCGAGGAGGCGGGCCTGAAGGGCGTTCGGGTTGGCGATGCCGAGGTTTCGCATCAGCATGCCAACTTCATCGTCAATCACGGCAACGCTTTGTCGGCAGATGTTCTGGCTTTGATCGCCCATGTTCGGCAAGTGGTTGACAGTCGAATCGGGTTTGACCTCTGCTGCGAAGTACGTTACGTGAGCCCGGAAGGCGCGATCATGCCAGCCCACCAGGCCGGCCTCTGAGAGTCCAACCTCTTCCGGTTCCCATGGAGGAGCCTGAGATGATAAAACCTGAAATTCTCATTGAAACGCAGGACGTTCGTGTGCGCATCATGACGCTCGAAAGCGGCCAGGCAACGGAATGGCATTATCATACCGAGATCACCGACAGGATGTTTTGCCTGGACGGGCCTGTTGCCGTTGAATACCGGAATCCCGACCAGCGCATAGAGCTTGTCAATGGTCAGCACTGCGATGTGGCTGTCAAAAGGTTGCACAGGGTTGTCAACTTAACTACGCGTGAAGCCAGGTATCTACTGGTACAGGGTATCGGACGCTACGACTTTAACGTGGTGGCAGAATGAGGGGCAGGAATTTTGCAAAGGTCTTTGGGGTTTACTGTTGATAATGACCCTGGACCAGCTCACTAATCATCACCGATCAGTGTTGAAAATAGTGTCCTGTGAGTCTGAGGCGATGTAGTCATTCAATTCAACAATCCTAATAGCAACGCCCCAATCCAGAACAACCGGATGGGGCTTAATTTTTTTGGAAATGGTGACTTTTGAAAATCAAGAAGGAAATCCTTGCCTCATTGTGACATCACTAACTTTTAGCGCACGGTTTCTTTCGACAAGAAAGTTCATTTTTAGCGTCACTGACCGATGTGGTACAGATAACTCGACTATTTATGTAAAACCTTGGTCACCATTGCTGAATTGAGTTCTTGTGTTAAGGTTGAATTTCACAATATAGAGAAAGGATTTTTTATGGCTGATGAAACTAAAAACTTCTGCAAAGACATTGAAAGTCACCATGTTCATCTTTGCACTCTCAGTGCAGAGGGCCGCAAGGAAATGGTCAAGTGCCTTACCGGACGCGCCGAATATAAATGCGGTAATTGTGGTATTAAAGCCAACTTTCCTGGTAATGTCTGCGATCCTGTCCAGTTACCCGAAATTGAATGGTTCGGTGACGGTGCAGACAACATAAACCTTGAAGGGCATTGCCGATGAATTAAGGGGCCAATATGACAGATATTGCATTGGTCACAGGTGGCGGAGGCACACTGGGAACAAACGTTGCAGAACGGTTTATCAAAAAAGATTGTCGTGTTGTTCTTGCAGGGAGAAGCCAAGACAAGCTGGATGCTAGCCCGCTCAAAGATGTGTTAAAGTTTGCCGCAGACCTTTCTAACCCCGAGAATGTTGAGCAACTTTACCTTGCTATCCTTGAGCAATACGGCGAACCTCCCTCTCTACTTGCACATTGTGCCGGAAGCGTGATGGTTCGGCCGATGAATCGTATTACTCAGGAACAGTATCACAATTGTTTGCGAAACAACTTAGACACGGCATTTTTTACGTTACAGAAATTCGTTCAAGTTTTGCTTGATCATAAACTGCCTGGTTCAGCGGTACTAGTCAGTTCAGTTGCCGGACGAATCGGCATATCCAATCATACTGCCGTTGCAGCCGCAAAAGCTGGTATTGAAGGATTGGTTCGAAGTGCTGCGGCGGATTATGCCAGTCGGGGGATTCGCATAAACGGTATTGCCCCGGGCTTATTTCCAAGCAACTCTACCAAAGGTTTTTTTACAGGAGACAAGGCAGAGGCCCAACTTGCCGCGCAATATCCACTCGGTCGATTCGGTTCTGTTGATGATGAAGCAAATGCAATCTGCTGGTTGCTATCCGGTGAAGCAGATTGGGTTACTGGGCAGATACTGTCAGTCGATGGCGGATTCAGTTCTATCCGGCCTTTGGTTAAAGGGTGATCACTTCTCTTACAAGTTGTTAAATTTTCAGAAAGGTTTTCAAAATGCAGAGTCTTGCCATTCTATGTCAGCTTGTCATTGCGCTCGGCATATTCAATGTATGGATTATACGCTATGGCAAAGAAACCAACTGGCGTGGCGGCGAAGCTAAAAATATGAAAGAAGAATTTGCAGCTTATGGATTGCCTGGTGGATTTATAATCTTGATAGGAGCAGCAAAAATCCTTTTGGCCACCAGTCTAATTATTGGAATATGGATTCCTTTATTAGTCAAACCAGCAGCAATTGCAATGGCTTTTCTGATGATTGGAGCTGTATCAATGCATGTCAAAGTTAAAGATCCATTACAAAAGTCATTACCCGCAATGACAATGTTAGTATTATCCCTTGTCGTTGCAATTAGCTAGATAGTCATTTCAAGAGATGTGCTAGCTTGTCCCAGTCATCCGACTTCTTATTTGTCCTGCAATATAAGAAAAGCCCCTGGTCGGAAGATCAAGGGCTTTTGCGTTTTACAAATGGTGATATACAAGAGCCCTGCGGACAACCCGCAGGGCTCAGGTTCATTATCTTCACGGAGGAAGAAAATGAAGAAGATAATTGCAGGCTACCATCAATAAACGATGTGTCAAATTGTATACAATACATCTGAAAAGGCCACCCGCTTTCAGGTGGCCATTATTCATTCTATAAGTCGTGACAAATAAGAAACGACCCCTGGGAACAATCCTCAGGGGCCGAGATTCAAGAGAGTAGCCTCTGAATGGTTTCAATGACCATCGATGACTTGTAAGGTTTTGTTATGTACATGTCGGCTCCAGCACGCTTACCCATGACACGGTCTTCCATGCTCTTTTTCGCCGTAAGCATGATCACCGGAATATGTCGGGTTAACTCGTTAGCCTTTACCTGCCGGCAAACCTGAAAGCCATCAATCTTAGGAAGCATAATGTCGAGAAGAATCAGATCAGGCTTCATCGTTTCCACTACCTCCAATGCTGCCTGACCATCCATCACCCCTTCGACTTTGTAACCCTTTATGGTCAACAGTATGCTTTGTAGCTTCAATAGTGATTCTTCGTCTTCAACAACCAAAATCTTTTTTTTTATCACAGGAGCCTCCTCAATTAAGCCTGATCTGATTATCATACTCATCCTCCTGATCAAATCGCATCATTGGTCAATTCTAACATATAAAACAGCATGTGCTGTGATATGAAATCGAATAACTCTTGCATCACAAAGAAAGGTCACCAAGGATCAAACCCTGGTGGCCATAATTTTGTGTATTAAAGAGTTTACTGAATACCTCTATCAACAAGAAGCGTTTTTCCTCTCACAAGTCGTGACATTTGGGAATTTAGTTGTTTAAATACGCAGTCAAGACACTTTGAGATAGGTGACCTTGTTGCTTCATCTCGCAAGCCATGCCATCCTAACATCGCTTGCCCTGCTTGATTTCCCACCGAGACGGAGTCCTTTTATGGACATTGCCCTCTGGCAATATGCTGTCGTATTTCTGCTGATCGGCTTTTCAGGCTTCATTGACTCCATTGCCGGCGGTGGCGGGCTGATTTCAGTCCCGACCTACCTGGCCCTTGGGTTGCCTGCGGACTTGATTCTCGGCACCAACAAATGTGTCAGCTCTTCGGGAACGACTATTGCGGTATTCCGATATATCCATAACCGCACCATTCTCTGGAAAACAGTTATCTATGCCATTGCAGCAGCCTTGGTCGGCTCAGCTATAGGCGCAGCTCTGTCCACCTATCTGTCGCGTAATATCATCTTTATCATGCTGTTACTGGTGATTCCGGTCCTGTTCTACCTGCAGTCCCGGCACATGCAGTCTCCGGGGCTCAAAACCGAGTTGAGCAAACGTCAGATCGTGTGGCGGGCGATTCTGTCAGGTTTTTTCATCGGAGGGTATGACGGGATTTTTGGCCCCGGAACCGGGACGTTCCTGCTGTTCGCCTTCATGATGTTTTTGCAAATGAATCTCCGTGAGGCCAGTGCCAACGCCCGTATCGTCAACTACGCCTCGAACGTCTCAGCCTTCCTTTACTTTCTTGTCCAAGGGCACATCTACTGGCCGATTGCCCTGGTGGCGATAGCAGGATCAATCTCCGGCAACTGGCTCGGGAGCGGACTGGTCATTAACAATGCCGACCGCGTGGTGGTGCCGATCTTCCGTTTTGTTCTGGCGCTGCTGATGGTGAAATGCGCCTACGACCTTTTCCTGGGCTGAGACAGCAATTAAAAATCCTATAATTTTGGCTCGTTGCAAGCCAGGAAAGTTAACGGGAACGTCACCGTCCTACTGACTCTGATAAATAAAAAAAGGCCCCACAGTCAGGAGGTAGAGACTGTGGGGCGAGCTTTTCTATTTTTAGGAGGTTTTGAAGAAGATTATCTCTGACCCGCCTGCCACAGCAAGTCTTCGATGGTTATCAAGATAAAGGATTGTTCAAGATAAATATACGTGGTGTCTCGTAAAGATTGAATCTACATCACACGAAAATGAACTGTGTAATGACGCACTACCGAGTGTCCGATTGATATCGTTCAAGTTGCTTCGGGGCCGAAACAGGCATCAACCGATACATCTGTGTTAATCAAAGGCGGCGAGAGGATTGGGAAGTCGGACCGGCTCGGCGTAGGCGGGACACGGCGGGGTCTTACAGGCTCCTGGCCACCCACGCCTGGATGGAAAGAATGTCCAGCTTCTTGATATCGATAAATTCAACACCCATGCCTGTCGAGACAGAGGCCTTGCGCTGCTCATCTCCCCGCTTGACCCAGGCAACCCTGCCCCTGCAGGAGAGCTGGCGTTCCGGGTTCAAGTGGAACTGAAAGTTCAGTTCGGCTCCCACCGGCAGCAGGTCGTCGGTCTCCATGAAGACCCCGCCGACGGAAATGTCGGCCAGGGTCATCGCCGAGGAGCGAAGCGTTTTGCCGGTCGGCTTGACGGGAGCCTTGATCGGCGCCCTCTTCCCCGACCACCCTGGGAACTTGACAAGCCTTTTGCTGACATCCAGCAAGGCGGTCCTGGTCAGCGGCTTATGGATGACGTCGTCGCAACCGGCCGCAACACAGCGCTCCTCGTCTTCCGGTGCGGCACCTTCCGTCATCATGACGACGGGGATGAGCTTCAAGCGGGAGTCATGCTTGATCTCCCTGCAGGCGAGGTCGCCGTCACCATCCGGCATGTAAAGATCCATAAAGACCAGGTCGGGCTTCTCCATACGGGTCGCGTTCACCGCTTGCAACCCATCTTCGGCCGTGATGATTTCGACCTGTTCACGCCTGAAACAGTCCTCGGCGACAGCCAGTTGACGTTTGTCGTCATCGACCAACAATATCTTTTTCGAATACATGAAGAGAGTGTCTTTGATAAACATGCGATATCAGCCTGTCAACGATAGGGGATCCCATGGCGTGCTCGAAGAAATCGTTCTGCGGTGCAGCGGATTTTTTCTCACAAGCGACACCACGCTGAAGCCTTGATTCTGATTAAAAGATACTTGGCATCAGTCAACCAAGTCAACTCAGGGAAATTGTACCGCACTTGCAGGAAAATGCATTTCGGGAGCCTTTGGGGTGAAGGATTCAAGACGCCACCACGGAAGCTTTATCCGGTCGTTTCTGCAACGGTGACGGTGACCTCCATGCCGAGGAAGGCACGCACGGAGCCTGAATAGGTCCCCCACAAGGGAAGCACATGCTCGGGAGCCCAGGCAACGCCGACACGAATGAGATTGCGGTTGCCAATGATGCTGTTGGTGGGGTCGAAGTCGATCCAACCGGCGCCGGGCAGATAGGCTTGCATCCAGGCATGGGTGGCTCCACCTCCGGCGAGGCCGGAGCTGTCGGGGGCGAAGATATAACCACTGACAAACCGTGCGGCGATGCCGAGTGATCTGACAGCGTCGATCATCAGTACGGCAAAATCCCGGCAACTGCCGCGACCGATCAGTAACGTCTCCTCAGCCGTCTGCACCCCTTTTTCAACGCGACGGTTGTAGGGGATCTGCTCACTGATGCCGAAAGTCATCGCGCGCAGCAGCTTCATCGTGTCGGTGGTCTCCGCTGGATCGAGAAACTGCAACGCCCAATTGGCGACTCGTTCGCTCGGGGAGTCGCGATTCAGAGCGCGGATCAGATTGGGGAAGTCCTCATCGGCATAGCGGAAGGGATACTTACGGGCATAATCCTCAAGCGGATACTCCGGCAGGGTGGCCTCAAAATGCTCGAGCGTTACGATGCTATCAAAGCGGAGTTCGGACGTGGTGCCCTCAAAATTGGCGATGGTGACGGAGTTATCGAAGGGATCGTGCAGCCAGCGCACGTGCACGGGTTGCGGCGTGATCGCGAGGTTGATGCCGATTAACCGCAGGTCGTGACTCTCGCGTGGCCGAAACATCATGCGGTGTTCGCCGAGGATGACGGGCTCGCGGTAACGGTAGACTGTGGTGTGATTTACGGTAAGAAAAGACATTAGTGGGCTGTTCCCGGACTCTCGCTATCCGGCATCTCATCGGTCCAGACCCGGAAGCTCTCCAGCGTGTTAGGGCCAAACGTCGTCGTGATAGCGACGTCGCAGGCATCTCTGCCGCGCGCCATCAGGATACGGCCCCGGCGGGGCTCATTGTTGCGCGGGTCGAAGGTGTGCCAGCGACCGCCTATCCAGGCCTCGAACCACGCTGCAAAATCGCCTACGCCGTACGGTAGAGGGGTCCCTATATCGCTCAGGTAGCCGGTGCAGTATCGCGCCGGGATATTCAGGCAACGGCAGAAGGTCATAGCGAGATGTACGTAGTCGCGGCAGACTCCGGTCCGTTGGTTAAAGGCCTCTATCGCACTGCGGGTTACACTGGCGTTCTGGTAGTTAAAGGCAATATGGTTATGAACGAAATCGCAGATAGATTGCACGCGCGGATATCCCGGAGTCGTGCCGCCGAAGAGTTGCCAGGCCGCCTGAGACAACAAATCAGTCTCGCAATAGCGGCTGCCCAGCAGATACACCAGGGTTTCTTCAGGCAGATGCTGCACGGAGTCCTGTCTGGCGTCAGGAAAAATTTCGTCGGGATGATTGTTATCTCTGACAATAGCATCAGTTGTCAGGCGGAGTCGCCCCGCAGGAGCCAGCGCGCGGTTACACCAGTTGCCAAAGGCGTCATGATAACCGGTAATCGATATCGGCGGCTCGGTAATAAGGCGATCGGGGACGACCAGGTCGGCGCCACGCGAATGGTGGATATTCACGACGAGTATCATCGGTGTCGGCTGTGGAAAGCTATAAATCAGCTCGTATCCGGCTCGGAGTTGCATTGTTTCCCCCAATCGTAGGTCCTGGTAACGCGCAAGGGTTTACTCCCTTGCTTGGTGAAAGCCTGTTACCATTATACTCCTACTTGCTGAGGATTTGAGCTTTTATACAGTCACAGAGGAGAAAGATGAGCTGCACCGCAAAAATAAGCCTGTGGATTGCCATGACAATCATCTTATAACGTGCGCCAAAGAAATCGGCTCGTGAGCCAGTAGCATGGCCAGGGTCGTTTCACACCACTAACAAATAGTTAAAAGCCGCCCGCTTCCAGGTGGCCATAAATTTGTCGATTAATGCACGGCCTGAATATCTCTATCAGTAACATGCCCGTTTTTATCTTGGCAGCCGTGACGTATAGTAATCAGGTTGATGCTCCCGGTCCAACAGGGGATGGAATGTATTTGCAACGATGGTTATCTTTTGTGGGAAGCTTCTTTGAGGGGGACAGTTCTTAAAGCCGAGGCGATTGACTCGAGTTGTTCATCGCTTAAAAAATCGAGAAATTTCTTCGCCGGAATATATTCTATTGCTGAACGGAGGCGACTCAAACTACGTTGCGGCTTGGTCGTTTTGGCAAAACTTTTATGGCAATTGGCACAGAACTCCTCATAAAGGGATATGCCCTTTTCGATCTGTTCAGATTGACCACTGATATGCTTAGTCTCATCAGCGAAGGATGAGGCTGATATTGCCAGGCCGAAAAATAGAATGATAATTAAGATATAAAGGCGATTCATCTCTTCCCCGTGCGCAGAAAAAGAGACTTTTTATCAGATGAGATATACAAATACAAACAAAAATATTTTCATGTATCCTTGTTCATAACCCTGAACGAATAATTACTATCTGCAATCCTGGTCAAAAAATGGCCACCTGGATCAATTCCAAGTGGCCATTGTTTTGTTAATTCAGGTGCGTTTAAATGTCTCCGTTAATAGCACGCCAGTTTTCGTCCAGAAGTCGTCATAAAAGAAAAAATACTATATGTTAATCAAACGAGGTTACCTTAATTCTGATAACCATGAGATGTTGTGTTCAAAATAGTACGAGATCCACTATACTTGCCAAAGTACCTATTTTGCTCTCTGTCACTTTACCAATTAAAGGGACATATTGTATGATTTCACCAACAGCCCGCTTTGGAACATTGACGACTTGTCTACAAAGGTCGTCAAGCAAAAAAGGTAGCATTAGAACAAATAAAGTAATTCTAAATACTTGCATATGAACAATTTATGTTAGACAATTGGTGAGGATGTTATTCGAAACTAGTAAACCGTCCGAATAAATACCAAAGAGAATAGCCCTATGGCTCAGGAAATTGCCCCTCGCCAACTAGATGACAAAATTATCCTGACTTTTCTAACTCCATGTTCTTTTAACGAAATAGATACGTCTAAGCCGGTTCAGATATCGCCGAGCAATTTTCCTGATGATATCTGGCAGGTTGCTTCTGCTGGAGAATACGACGACCTTATAAAAGGGTCAGCGGTGTTTGATTCATGCAAACCAGCCTCGCTGGCGTGGAAGGCTGTCGGAAAAGAGGCCATCCATCATTCAGAAGCTGATGAGCTTTCAGCCAAAGCCGATGCCTATTTCGGTATTGCTGTCAAACTGAAGGTTATCGACTGGCATCTAGTGGGGATGAAAAGCAACATCATTATTTCCAGTTGCCTATTAGAGTTAAATTGCCGTTGGGATATTTTCCTACAGACATTCCCAACCATACGAGACTCTTTCTGCACCAACTTGCGCAACATTCTGGTCGACCATCTCATATGTCTACAGCCGCCGCAAACGCAACTGTCCTTCCCCTACTTCCATGTTCTGACCTCCGGACAGCTGAAGGATGAAATTGACAGGGCCCAACTGAGCAAATCATTCCGGCCAATCCTATATCCCGAGAACAACGCAACTATAGAGAGCATGTCCCCCCATCCGCAGGAGTTCATTTTTCTCGGATATGGCTTTTCCCTTATCCTCTGCCCCAATTCAATGCTACAGCGAACGCTCCAAGTCCTGCCCTTACTTGAATATACCAGTGGCCTCTACCGAGACCTGGTTTTGACTTGCCATTTCGTGCAGCGGAAAATAATCGACCGGCAGTTCAAAGGGGACTTGGAAATCTATTCCGCAAAAAATGAAATCAGCATCATGTATCATGAATTCGTCAGCCCGACTTTCACATACACCCATGAAATGCTGGTCTTGCGGGACGGACTTCTTGCCACTTGGCGAGTCTCTCAGCTACTCAACCGGGCCGACTTTTTGATAAATCAGCTCGAACTGCAGATCAAGGAATGGCATAAGGAGCGGGAAAAAGAGGGGCAAAATAATTAACACATTCCTATTTCTCATTACGGTGTCAACGCTGATAAGCGTTATTTACGACGCCACCATGTTGGTCCGCGCGTTCGATTTCCTAAAGATGTCCGCCGTAGATGCTTGGGAAAATCTTTTTGTAAAGTAATGGAATGTAAATGAAGACAGCGATTCTGAAAGCGGATGGATATATCGAAGCGGGGATCAGTTACGACCACTATCTATCGCAGATTCTAACGCAACAAGGAATCGGTCATGATGTCCTCGACCTGACTGCCGGTGGGTTGCCACTGACTAAATATGACGTTTTTCTGCTGACTGGCGGCAGTACCCCAGCCAGTTCTGTAACTCCCTGGATGCAACGAGCAATTGGCCAAATTGCGGAACTGTGCCGTGCGGCCAGCCAAGGCGAAGTCTTTCTGCTCGGGATCTGCCTGGGGTCGCAGGTTATTGCCAATGCTTGGGCCGGAAAGTGCATGAACATAGTCGCTCTAAACGGCCTGGAGTTCGGTTATAAAAAGGTTCGTTGCCTCGAAACGGTTGACGATGCTTACGTATTCCAGTTCCACTACGAGGAAATCGATCCGATATTTCTTCAGGAACCGAACGTGTGCTTGACCCATACGAACCAGCACAGTCAAATTCAGGGGTATCGTATCGGCGACAATATCCAAGCCTATCAGTTCCACCCAGAGATCCCGCTACGGCTTTGTCGGCTATCGCTAACTATAATACTTCACTTCTCACTGAACATGGCATTATTAACGATGAAATGGATGTGAAAATTTCAGACCAGGAATCGCGAAATGAAACGTTTATCCTTGCTCCTTTGCGTCGTTTTCTTATTGGTTGATGGGATTTCAACGACCACTGTTAAGGCGCAGACCATAAAAATAGGCATTGCCGATTGGCCCCCTTACGTTGAAAAAGAGCACATAGCTTTCGGCCTCATTCCGGAGATCGTACAACTTGCTTTTCTTCAACAGGATTTGGTTGTCGACTTCGTCGTGTTCGACAACTGGGCTGACTGCACAGCCGCCCTTAAGAGTGCTGTGATCGATGCTTCCGTACCCTATACGTCGACCGAGGCACGCCGGACGACTATGCTTTTCTCGAAACACCCCATTATCGAGTTGACTACAGCCGTATTTTGCCTGCGAGATACAGCGGAGCGTATTCCTGACACCAACCTGTTTGCAGACCAAAAGGCATTTTCCGGCCTGGTCATCGGTGGGACGCGCGGTTATTACTATGAAGATCTGCTCAAGAATGCAAATATCATCTATACAGCCAAGCCGTATGTGAATTTTCAGAAACTTTATCTGGGCAAGGTCGATCTGGTCATTGAAAATGAATTGATCGGTTGGCACACCCTGTCGCAGCTATTTCCATATTCCTTGTCCCAATTTTACGAGTTGCGCAATTCCAAAGAAACCCATGGTGCACATCTTGTTGTAAATAAAGACAACCCTATCGGACCGAGGTTGTTGCAGACTTTTGACAAAGGACTGGACGCTCTGCAACAAAACGGTACGTATACGGAGATGATCCAGAAATACAAAGAAATCTTCAAGAGGAAGCTTTGAACGAGACCGTAAACAAGAACTCCCTGGCAGCCGGGAAAACAACTCTTCTTAGCCAATGTGGGGTACTTTATAGATTAGGAATATTTTGATTAAGCATTTAATTTAGTGCGAAAATTTTATCTATTGGGAGCCTTGAGATTGTTAATGGTAAGAGTATGGGACTTTTTTAGTCTCCCGCTCATGATAATCAGTTAAAAAATAGCCTGAAATTGTGATTTTGTAGAAACCTTGACCTATAAGAAAATGGCCACTTGGATCTGCCAAGTGGGGCATAATTCTGTGGGTTGTCTAATTTATGCTCTTACATTGCTTCCGGGTGCTTATCTTGTCCCAAATGCAAAATTCTTAATATCCCTGTAATGTAAGAAAAGCCCTCAATCTTACGATCGGGGGCTTCGTGTTTTATCTTTAGTGGTTTGTCAGACACATAAATCACTTTTCAAATTATAAACCTTGTCGATTTGACCCCTGTCTCATTAACGTGTAAGCTTAGAAGTCTGCAAATTAAGGCGGCACCCTGCCAGGGTGTTCCGACCTTATCCCGTAAGGAGATCGTATAGAAATTCACCCCGTGTGAAGGCTCGATGATTTCCTAACTCATCAGAACAGCGCTGGTTGTCGCTGGTCCAGCACAACACAGTCGCGGGTTGTTCTGTCCCGTAAAAAAAATATATACATCAGGGATGCCGACGCAATGGGTTTCGCAACGCGTTGCTCATAAAGCACTGCTGCCGGCTGTGTCCCTTCGATTATTTTTTTGCCGCAGTCTGTCCAGACTTCGGCAGACCGGCATATCTGTTACAGGCATCTTTGCCGCAAGGAGTTGTGATGCAAAAAGAAGTAAAACTGGAAGTCAAAAATCTCTACAAGATTTTTGGCCCTCATCCGAAAAAGGCCATGAAACTGCTGGATGAAGGTCACGACAAAGACGCGATATTTGAAAAGACCGAAACCACGGTTGGAGTGCAGAACGCGAGCTTTGACATATACAAAGGTGAAATTTTTGTCATCATGGGCCTCTCCGGTTCAGGTAAATCGACCATGGTGCGGATGCTCAATCGACTGATTGAACCGACGGAAGGTCAGGTTCTGATTGATGGCGAGGACATTTTGACCCTGCCAGACGAGGCCCTGCTAAAACTGCGCCGCGCCAAGCTGAGCATGGTTTTCCAGTCATTTGCCCTGATGCCGCACATGACGGTACTTCAGAATGCAGCCTTCGGGCTTGAAATGGATGGTGTCGACAAGGACACCCGTAACAAACGTGCATTGGAGGCTTTGGCACAGGTCGGTCTGGATGCCTGGGCCGACAGCAAACCGAGCGAATTATCCGGTGGCATGCAACAACGGGTCGGCCTGGCCCGTGGTCTGGCAGTCGACCCGGACATCTTGCTGATGGACGAAGCCTTCTCTGCCCTCGATCCCCTCATCCGAACAGAAATGCAGGATGAACTGCTCAAACTGCAGTCTAAATCGAAACGAACGATTGTTTTCATTTCGCACGATCTTGATGAAGCTATGCGGATCGGCGACCGGATTGCAATCATGGAAGGAGGGCGTGTCGTCCAGGTCGGTACGCCCGAGGAGATTCTGCAGAACCCGGTGGATGACTATGTACGGGCGTTCTTCCGTGGTGTTGACCCGACCAACATCCTTTCGGCGGAAGATGTTGCCACCGATACCCAGGTGACCATCCGCGTCACTGAAGGCAAGAATCCCCCGGGCGGCACTGCAGCGCCTGATCAAACATGACCGCGAATACGGTTACGTCATTGACAATGATGATAAATTTCTAGGCATTGTTTCGACCGAATCGCTGCGCGAACTGCTGGGGGACGCATGGCGAGGTCTTGATCAAGGATGCCTATATCCAGGATGCCGTGACCGCCAATGCCGCCGACTCGATGCAGGACATTCTGCCACACGTGGCCGGCTACAGCTGGCCGCTGCCGATTCTCGATGACAACGGCTGTTACCTCGGAGCGATCTCCAAGAACCTGTTCCTGCGTACGTTGCACCGCAGCCAGGCAGAAGAACAGGGCGACAGCGAAGCAGAGGCGTCTGAAACCATAACTGATGCAGTGGCGCAGTGATGCATTTGTTGGGTTTTAAGGAAGAACTGCAGATCGACGATATCGATCTTTTATAGGTGCACGAGACTGACCCGAAGACACCAACCAAGTGCCTAGGTTATAAAACACCTAACGAGGAATTTTTCAGCAAATCGCCCGTTGCCCTTACGAGTTGAATCCGAGTGGGAAAACATTATCTAAGTCAGGTAAAAGATGCCGCAGGATCGTTGGAACCCAAGTCAATATTTCATGATACCGCTTTTTGTTCTACTTCTACTGTTTGCTACTGCCGGTTGGTGTATGTCAGACGAATCTACTGCCGAGACACCACCTTCTACCAATCCCTGGAGCACTCAGCCTAATAGCAGTGAAGAGGCAGCTTCTAGCAATCCTTGGGGCACACAACCCGATAGCGGTAAAGAAACAACGCCTGCCAATGCTTGGAGTAAGCAGTCAGATAGCGACAAAGAGACAAGCTGGCTCGACGACAAGTCTTCGACCGTGACTGCAGACAAGGGGGTTGATTGGATGCATCCCTTCCAGGACGCCTTGGTGCCCTTAGATAGCTGGGTTAATGACTCCCTCAGTTGGGTCGTCGATAATTTCCGTCCATTATTTCAAGCAATACGTGTACCCATCGACACCATCCTTGTTGCGATGGAATCTTTGCTTACCTTTCTGCCCGATGTGCTCATTATTTTTGTTCTGACTTTACTTGCCAGAGTCGTTTCTGGATGGTCTCTGTCGATCGGAACACTTGTTTCCCTGTTGGTCATAGGTTTCATCGGGGCCTGGGCTGAAGCCATGGTCACCCTATCGCTGGTTTTAACCGCGGTTTTCTTCTGCCTCCTCCTGGGGTTGCCGCTGGGAATCTGGTTGTCGCAAAGTGACCGGGCGCTACAGACGGTACGCCCGATACTTGATGCCATGCAAACGACCCCCGCTTTCGTTTACCTTGTCCCAATCGTCATGTTATTTGGCATTGGTAATGTCCCAGGGGTTGTAGTCACTATCATCTTCGCATTACCACCGCTGATCAGATTGACCAATCTTGGAATTCGGCAGGTCCCGGAGGAACCCATTTGAAGCTGCCTTAGCATTTGGCGGTAGTCCAAGGCAGGTAATGCTAAAAGTAAGGTTGCCCTTGGCACTTCCTACCATTATGGCCGGGTAATGAAGACGTTGATGTCCGCCCTGTCTATGGTCGTTATTGCTTCGATGATTGCTGTTGGTGGCCTGGGCCAGATGGTTCTCAGGGGCATTGGTCGTCTTGATATGGGCCTTGCCACGGTCGGTGGCTTAGGAATCGTGCTTTTGGCAATCATTCTTGACCGGATAACACAGCAGCTGGGTGAAAACACCCAAAAAGCAAGAAGTTAGAATTTAAAAAGGCCACTGGTCACCGTTTAATGCGAGGCCAGTAAGATTAACCTTCATCGATAAGGAGAATTTATGAGAAACAAACTATCCCGTATCTTAGCCGCCGCGATGATGTTCGCTTTCGTGGGCATCGCATCACAGGTTTCCGCAGCCGATCTCCCTGGAAAAGGCATCACTGTTCTGCCTTTGAGAAGCTCTATAGCCGAAGAATCCTTTCAAACACTTCTTGTGATGCGAGCTTTGGAAAAACTTGGCTATGATGTGCAACCATTCAAAGAAATCGAATACGCCGCTGGTCATATTGCTATCGCCAACGGTGATGCCACCTTTTTGGCGACACATTGGGATCCGCTGCACGTCGACTTTTTCATCAATGCCGGAGGCGCCGATAAACTTTACCGTGAGGGTATTTATTCCGGCAATGCTTTACAGGGATATCTCATTGACAAGCCTACGGCAGATAAATATGGCATTACGAATATCGACAATTGAAAGACCCCGAAATTGCCAAGATTTTTGACGCCAATGGTGACGGCAAGGCTGATCTTGCCGGCTGCAATCCCGGTTGGGGCTGCGAAAAGGTTATAGAACACCAGCTTGACGCCTTTGATCTGCGCGACACGGTCACTCACAACAGGGATCTTATGCGGCAATCATCGCCGACACAATCACTCGCTACAAGCAGGGTGAACCGGTTCTCTACTACACGTGGACACCCTACTGGGTCAGCGGCGTTCTGGTCCCGGGGAAAGATGTCTCTTGGCTGCAAGTGCCCTTTTCCTCCTTGCCGGGTGATCGCAAAGACGTGGATACGCATTGCCTGACGGCACTAATTATGGTTTCCAGTTCAACAACCAGAGAATCATTGCCAACTTGGAATTTACCAAAGCAAACCCTGCCGCTGCTAAACTGTTTAGCATTATGAAGTTGTCAAATAACGATATCTCGGCACAGAATCTGCGTATGCGTGATGGTGAGAAATCGGCAAAGGCTATTGAAGGGCACGTTAATAGCTGGATAAAAGCCAACCAGAAGATTTTCGACGGCTGGATAGCTGAAGCGGAGGCCGCAGCCAAATAACAAATCAAATACTCAGTATACAAGGCCGAAGGGGGGAATTCTTCGGCCCTGTATATTGTATAATTATGATGTTTTCATTTACTCATTAATACAACACTCTACTCTAGCTTTGAGAATCTGAGCCTTGCATATTGTAGAAAGTTGATTATTCCCGTTTCAGGTATGACGGCGACTCTATCTCTTGCTGCGAAATCAGGGCTCGACCTTCGTACCTAGAACCTTTAAGAACTTGGAGAGCCAGTCCGGATGGGCAGGCCAGGCTGGTGCAGTGACCAGGTTCCCATCAACGTGAGCTTGGTCAACGGGAATATCCATGAATTTCCCTCCGGCGATCGTGACGTCCGGCCCGACTGCAGGATAACAGGAACAGGACCTGCCCTTAAGAGCTCCGGCCGCCGCTAACACCTGAGCACCATGACAAACAGCCGCGATCGGTTTGTTGCTCGAGGCAAAATGCTGCACGATCTTCAATACGGTTTCGTTGAGGCGAATGTACTCTGGCGCACGTCCACCAGGGATAACCAGAGCGTCATAATCTTCGGCTTTAGTCTCGTCAAATGAGGCATTTAAAGCAAAGTTATGGCCAGGCTTTTCACTGTAAGTCTGATCACCCTCAAAATCGTGTATTGCTGTACGTACCGAATCTCCTGATTTCTTGCCTGGACAGACGGCGTGAACCGTATGGCCAACCATTTGAAGTGCTTGGAAAGGCACCATTACTTCATAGTCTTCGACGAAATCGCCTACCAGCATGAGGATTTTTTTGGCTGCCATCACGGACTCCTTTGCGTTGGGTTTTTGTGAAACCTTAAGTTCTGCACCAGCGGTGTTTCAAAGGCTCTTTCATGTTATCAGAGTTTTTTGATCCGGCAATTTCGGCAGCCCTGACCAAAAGGAATAGCTGCCCAAATTGATCCAGGTGACCATCCTTTTGTGATCCTGAATGTTTCTATCAACAAGGAGCGAATTTCAGTCTCACCAGTCGTGAGTTTTAACAAAGTCTGGAACGTCCAGGAAACTGTGTTAAATTAATACATCAGAATCCAGAGGTGACATGGCATGAAAGAGTTTGATCCCATTGCATACAAAAAAAAGGTCAAATCTTACCAGGACAGAGACGACCCTACTGGCTGGTTTGATAGTATCTACACGGATGCTGAAGGGGATCATAGCGCTGTTTTCTGGGCAGACCTTGAACCGAATCCTTACCTTTTAAAATGGTTGAAAAACTGTTCTTTTAAGCATGCAGAGCGCAAAGCTATCGTGATTGGATGTGGGGTTGGTGATGATGCGGAGGCCTTGGATGAAGCAGGATATGAGGTCACAGCTTTTGATATTTCTCCTGAAGCAATTCGCCTTTGTAAAAAACGTTATCCAGACACCAGGGTCAACTATCTTGTCGCAGATCTTTTTGACTACCCACCGGGATGGGCGGAACTTTTTGACCTGGTTTATGAGTGCAACACCATCCAGGTGTTACCCGGCAAGTACCGATTAAAGGCACGCGATGCCATGATCTCACTTCTGGCACCGCATGGATATCTGCTTGTCTCATGCAGAAGTCGCCTAAGAGGAGAACAAGAAGATGATATCCCCCTCCCTCTTGACAGGGAGGAGATCGATGGCTTTGTGCGATGCGGTCTAAGTCAAGAGAGCTTTGAAGCTTATGATGATACCCAAGATCCCCCGGTCCCCCATTTTTTCGCCTCATACAAGAAGTGACAAAAAAATGGCTACCAGGAGTCAGTCGAGGTGACCATCATTTTGCGTCATCCTGAAAGTCTCTATCAACAAGAATCCGGTTTTGCCTCATACTCGATTCTTCAACACCAGAGTCCAAACACTCTCTTGAATTAGCGCAGCGGATCAAACAGGGATTCGAGACCGTTCAGCTTGATCTCGTAGACCGCCTGCAGTCTTCTCCCCAGTTGTCCTTCCGGAAACCCCTGATTGGCGAACCAGACCAGGTAATTTTCCGGCAGGTCAATGAGCCGCCTGCCCTGGTATTTGCCGAACGGCATGCGGGCCTGTGCCAGATCAACAAGTTCCTTGTGACCGGAATCGAGATCTTCGCTCATGACGGCTCGATCCTTGCGAGCAGGTCGGTAAAGGCTGTAAACGTTCTTGCCCTTTTCAGCTTACCGATGGGTCGGGCAAATTCCGGCTGATCGAGAAAGGCCAGGACATTCTTGGCCTTGTCGAGGATCTGCTTCTCACCACAGAAAAGCTCCTGGTAGCGTTCCAGGACCCCTCCCATGTATTGGCGAATCATGATTGCCGTTTCGGCTGGCGTCGGTTCTGACACGTTGTGGTTTCTGATGCGTTCGAAGAGCAGCGGGTCGGCGATTGCACCGCGACCGAGCATCAGGCCGGCGGCCCCGGTTTTCTCGAGCACCCGAAGCCCTTGTTGTGCACTGCGTATGTCGCCGTTGGCAATTACCGGGATGGATGTCTGTTTGACCAGGCGTGCCGTAATGGAGTGGTTGGCTGAGCCGGCATATTTTTGCAGGACGGTTCGCGGATGCAGGACCAGGAAATCGACGCAGCTGTCCTCAAACAGCGATATTAGGGTGAAAATCTGTTCGGGATTACTGTAGCCGGCCCGCATTTTGATGGAGAAGCTGCCCGATATTGCCTGACGCAGGGCAGGAATAATTGCTGAGAGTTGTGTCGGGTGCTGCAGCATGGCCCCGCCGGTTGCACTGGTGGTCATGCGTCCGTAGGGGCAGCCCATGTTGAGGTTGATATGTTGCGCTCCGACAGCTTCTGCGTTGCGGGCCGCAGCGACCAGCGCCCGTGCGTCATTGCCGACCAATTGCGCCACCAGTGGGATTCCTCCTGTTGCACTTCCGGCTTCGATCAGGTCATTGCGAATCAGGCGTTTGCGGCTGACGTTGCTGACCCGCATGAACTCGGTAAACACGACGTCAGGACGGACCCAATCGATAAAAAGGGCTCGCATCGCACGGTTGGTCAGCCCCTGCATCGGTGCCAGCATCAGCGGAGTTTCGCCGTCCCGCCATGGCAGGGTGCTCTGGTTGCGTGGTCTCTGGTTTGGCGCTGATCTGTTCCCGTCCATGGTTTACGTCACTGATGCGTTAATCGCTCAATGCATCCAGTTCCTCCCAACGGCTGTAGGTCGTGGCGAGCTCCCGTTCGATTTCCTCGAGTCTTGCGTTGACACCTGCGACCACCGGCCCTGCTGTCCGGTAGAACTCAGGATCGGCGATTTTTTCGTGCAGCTCGGCAACTTCGGTTTCGAGGGTTTCGATCCGCAGAGGCAGGCCGTTGAGTTCGTTTTTTTCCTTGAAGGTCAATTTGCGTGGCCGATCTTTTTTCGGCTTTCCACGGTTAACAGGCTTTTCCTTGACAGGTTCGATGACGGTCGCTTGCCGTTGCTGCAGCCAGTCATCATAACCACCGACATATTCCCGGACCTGACCGTCCCCTTCAAAAGCGATGGTGCTGGTGACGACCCGGTTGAGAAACGCCCTATCGTGGCTGACCAGAAACAGCGTGCCCTTGAAATCAGCCAGCAACTCCTCGAGCAGGTCCAGCGTCTCCAGGTCGAGATCATTGGTCGGCTCGTCGAGGACCAGGACGTTGGCTTCGCGGGTAAAGAGGCGGGCCAGCAGGAGCCGGTTTCGTTCCCCGCCGGAAAGGATGCGAACCGGGCTGCGGGCCCGGTCAGGGGTGAACAGGAAATCCTGAAGATAGCCGATGACATGGCGCGCCCTGCCATCAATCACCACCGAATCCTGATCTCCCGCGAGGTTTTGCTGAACGGTCAGGTCGGGGTCGAGTTGCTCGCGCATCTGGTCAAAATAAAGGATGTGAAGGTTGGTGCCGAGTCGAACTTCACCCTGTTGTGGCTCGAGCTCACCCAATATAAGTTTCAGCAGGGTCGTTTTGCCGATCCCGTTTGGCCCGATAATGCCGATCCGGTCGCCACGCAGGACCGTGGTCGAGAAATCACTGACCAGAGGCGTCTTCCCAAATGCAAATGACAGTCCCTTTACCTCGGCGACCAGCTTGCCGCTGCGTTCTGCCTCGTGCAGGTTGAGCCGGGCCGTACCGGTGCGTTCGCGGCGCTGGCGAAACTCTTCGCGCATTTTTTTCAAGGCGCGGACCCGTCCTTCGTTTCGCGTCCGTCGGGCCTTGATCCCCTTGCGGATCCAGACCTCCTCCTCGGCCAGCTTCTTGTCGAACCGTGCGTGTTCCTGGGCTTCGGCATACAGCAGCTCATCCTTGCGCTGCAGGAAGGTGTCGTAGTCGCAGGCAAAATCAAACAGGCGGCCTCGATCTATTTCGATGATGCGGGTCGCGAGGCTGCGCAGGAAAGCGCGGTCGTGGGTGACGAAAACCAGGGCCAAATTCTGACGCTGGAGAAAGTCTTCGAGCCAGGTGATCGATTCGATGTCGAGATGATTGGTCGGCTCATCGAGCAGCAGGATGTCGGGGTCGACTGCCAGGGCGCGGGCCAGAAGCACCCGCCGCAGAATTCCTCCGGACAGGCTTGAGACCGGCAGGTCGGCAGGGAGTTTCAGCCGGGAGAGGGCCTGTTCGATACGCTGCTGATGTGCCCAGCCGTCGCAGCTCTCCAGTTTCTGGTGAATCTCAGCAAGCTGGCTGTCCAGCCCCGCTTCACCATTGTCTGCGCGCCGGGTGAGGTCGTGATAACGAACCAGCAGGTCACCCGTTTCAGCCAGACCTTGTGCCGTCGCCTCGTAGATGGTCCCCTGCAGGTTGCGGGGGACGTCCTGCTCGAGGCGGGCGACCCGCAAGCCCTGCTGACGGTCGATGAGGCCACCATCAACTTGGATCTCGCCGGCAATGACCTTGAGGAGTGTGGATTTCCCCGATCCGTTGCGACCCAGAAGACAGATCCGCTCACCTTTATCTATGCGTAGTGAGATATCCTCGAGCAGAGGGGGGCCGCCGAAGGCCAGGCTTATATTGCGCAGGTTGATCAGTGCCATGTGATTGCTTTCCGGAATTCAGGGGAGGATTATGGCAGAGCCTTACTGTGATGAAAAGCAAAATGGGATTTTTATGGGAAACCCTGATTTTAAATGTTTTACTGATCTTCTAAGTGCTAAACTGGCCATCTGTTGCTGATGGTTTTAAAGGGAGTCTGAAAATGCTTGAAGCTGGCCGCATGAACCTGCTTACAGTGCATGCGATAGATGATAAAGGGGCCTGGCTGCAGGCCAACAAGGAAAGAGCCCTGCTACCTAAATCTGAAGTCACCTGCGAAATGGCCCCGGGAGACCAGCTGACCGCCTTCGTTTATGCCGACCTCGAGGGCAAAATGGTTGCGACTCTCCGACAACCTTTGGCGGAGTTCGGCGAGTTTGCCCTGATGCGGGCCAGCCAGGTCAACAGTCACGGGGCCTTCATGGACTGGGGGTTGGCCAAGGATCTCCTCGTGCCGCCCAAAGAACAGCCGGAACAGATGAAGCCGGGGCGGCGTTACCTGGTCAAGGTGCGCCTTGATCGCCAGAACCGACCAATCGGTACGGCTCGTATCGATAAAAGTCTTTCCTCTCCCGACGAGACGATCGCGGATGGGCAGAAGGTTGATCTGATCGTTTACCAGTTCACACCATTAGGGGCCAAGGTGATCATCAATCACCGGTTCAGCGGCTTGCTTTACCGAGACGAAATCGGCGACCGCCTCAGTTATGGTGAAGAACTGACAGGTTATATCCGACAGATTCGTGCCGACGGCAAGATTGACTGTGCCCTGAGCCTCGGCACCCGTAATGATCTTGATGATGCCAAAGTGACGATCATGAAAGCGCTCAACGATAACCAGGGGTTTTTGCCCCTGCATGACAAAAGTCCGCCTGAGCAGATTCAGGAGGCTCTCGGGTTGAGCAAAAAATTGTTTAAGAAGGGAGTCGGGGGGCTCTACAAGGCTGGTCTGATCAAACTGACCGACGAAGGTATTCGACTCAAAAAATGAGCCGGTCCTTTGACAGAACCCGCACGCTGTTGTAAAAATTCAGTAACGGTTTATTCAAAGTCAATATCAACGCGTAACAGCCAGACAACAAGGAGAGACTGATGGCAACTTATAGCTGTGCAAAATGTGGCATGGGCGTGAACGCAACATGCGCCAAGTGTGATGCTCCGCTTGAAAACGACAACCTGGAACTGCCCGATGGCAGGAACGTTCAGATATCCAAGTGTCCTAACGGCCACGGCAAGATCAAGTCGCCGATGTGCTGCGGCGAGGATATGAGTTGTTCCATCTGACAGGTTCGCGGCATAAGAATTAAAAAGGCAGCCAGAAGGCTGCCTTTTTTTTGCTTGTCTGTAGCAGGGTCGTCTCCTTTACAGCTCATGTTTGGTCGGAAATTCACGCTTATCAGCAGATTTCCTGGATCCTCCGCTCCGAAAGGCGAGGATAATGGTTAACAAAATCGACAGTCCAAGGGCTATCCCGCCACCCCACAGAATCAGCTGATTAAATTGACCACTTGCATTCGTTTTTAGTGCCGCAAGCTCCGTACGGGTTTCGGCAAGCTGTTTTTGCGTTTCAGCCAGAGCCTGCTCGGTCAGCCTGCGGTTTGCGGCAAGTTCTTCACGCATGGTACGAAGCAGCCCTTCCTGGGTGCCCGATTTCTCTGCCTGCTGCAACTGGGCGCGGTTCTGCTGGTTGACCTCGCCGTCCAGCGCCGTGACCGTTTCTTTCAGACTCTGCAGACTGTCTTCAATCCCTTGCAACTTCTCCTGCTGGCGGGCAACTTCCTGAGTCACCGCTGTCAACTGCGTCTCCACATCAAGTTGTCTCTTGTTGGTGCCTGCAGAATGACGCGTGTACTGTTCCTGCTGCTTCTCAATGGCAGATTTCTGCGCGGCAAGGTCTCTCTGCAGATACCAGATCTTTTCCTGAATCTGTTCGATCTCGGTCAAGACCAGTGCCTGGTCTGCATACAGAGGCATTGCACAGACCATAAATACGAGTAGTGATAGTAGTGTTTTCAAATATATCTCCCGGGGTTCCAGCAATGAAGCCCATTGCGGACATCACTGCCATAATTGTTGGTCAACACTCTGCTTTTTTGTGCAACGCTTGAAAAATCATGTCAAGTACGGCTTGCTGGCGAACCTCATGTTTATTCAGCACGGCCAGGCATTTTCCCATTGGGAAGCGTTTGTGCAGGTAGTCGGCGTCACGGCCGGACAAAATGATAATACGTCGGCAATCCAGCCCCTTCCCGGTCGCATAGGCGAGGAGTTTGCCGCCGTCCATATCCGGCATCTCCAGATCGAGCAGCAGGAGGTCGAGGTCGGTGTTGATGTGCGCCAGACCCTGCAGGGCGTTGTCGAAGGCCAGAATTTCAAGATTGGGGTAGCGCTCACTTACATAATCTGTAAGAAAGTTCAGGAAGAGTTGATCGTCATCAATGAGCAATATCTTTTTCATGATGAGTGCCCGTTGCTTTACCCACTTCAGGCGACATTATAACAATAAAAATTACTGGGGTAAGCATTTAACGTCACTTCAGACTCGATATAGTGATGATTAGGTTCGCACCTTACTCACTCGTCCCCAAGAATTCAATAATTAAACCAGCTAATGGCATACTAAAAATACCTAGGGTATCCAGGGAATTTGCTGCAACAGCATTAAGGAGAATACCGCTAGGAGATGGACCAGTCTTTACTGTGAATGGTGACAAATAGAAATATCACATCTAAGTATATGGCTATTGTTGCGGCTAATTTTTGGACTGATATAGGAAGATAGCCGTATAAAGTAAAAGTTGTAAACGATAACTGATAAGGTAAAAAACGATATCGACACGATCGGTTTCCCTTGACTTCTTCCAGGTGAGTACTTAGATTATTTACCAAAAGGGGAGTAGTTATCGGTCGGAGAAATGGCCGACCCGGTTTCGTCAGTACGGTCGCAAGACCCGGAACCGGGGCAGAAACCTGCCAACAAGACCTTTATCTCAGGCAAACATGCCGGGGGTAAAGGTCTTTTTTCATTACCTCCGGAGCAATAAAACACAACGGAGGTAATCATGATTAACAAACTTAAAACGACCCTACTATTATCACTTCTCACCGTGTTGATGGTTCTAATGGGCAACGTCATTGGTGGCCAGTCCGGAATGGTCATCGCCTTTCTCATTGCACTAGGCATGAACTTCTTCTCCTACTGGTATTCGGACAAAATTGTCCTAAAAATGTATGGTGCCAAAGAGATCGGAGAAAATGACAACCCGGCCTTCTACAGTATGATCCGCAGGCTCGCCATTCGTGCTGGTCTGCCAATGCCGCGTGTTTACATCATCCCATCTGAAAGTCCGAACGCTTTTGCAACCGGGCGAAATCCTGACCATGCGGCGGTCGCTGCCACAAACGGGATTTTGCGCATACTCTCCCCTGAGGAGTTGGAGGGAGTCATGGCCCATGAACTGGCGCATGTGAAGAATCGCGACATCCTTGTCGGCTCGATTGCCGCCACCTTTGCAGGAGCCATTACAATGCTTGGAAATATGCTGCAATGGGGTGCAATCCTCGGTATGGGGAGAGATGAGGATGGTGAAGGGGCTGGCAGTGTTATCGGTTCACTTGTCATGGCCATGGTTGCCCCATTGGCCGCTTTATTGATTCAGATGTCGGTCTCACGGTCCCGTGAGTATTTGGCCGATGAAACCGGGGCAAGGATCTGCGGCCGGCCGATGGCCTTGGCCAATGCTCTCCGGAAACTGCATGTAGCGTCACAGAAAATGCCACTACAAGGGGCTCAACCAGCTACAGCCCATATGTTTATCGTCAATCCATTTTCCGGTAAATCTTTCGTAAAATGGTTTTCAACACATCCTCCGACGGAAGAGCGCATTTCACGGTTGGAGGTGCTTGCGAGAGCTGGCCATGAATAGATGCTCATACCGGTTCTGTTTAAGGCGAGTTGACTGTAAAAACAAGCAAAAGTCCATCAAGCGAAAGGGAACGATCATGTCCAGAGAATCTGATAAGCTGTTTGAATTGATCAAAAAGGCGATTGAAGACGGTGTCGTCACGAGTCAGGAATATCATCAAATTTTGGCCCAGGCGGCTGCGGATGGCCATGAATACCCTGAAGAACGTGCACTGTTAAGCAATCTCAAAGAGTTAATTTCGAGCGGTGTCGTTAAAAGAGTCGCTTGAAATACAACTTGTCGTTATGCTGCCACATCCCAAGCAACTCTGGCCCTCCTATTTGGAGGGCCAGAGTTATATTATTAGTCCTGCAATTTACGAAAAGCCTCATCGTGATGTGAGATTTTCATTTGAAATCAGTCAGAAATCATCGATATCCAATCCTAACTTTTTGGCTCTATGCTTCCATTGTTTGCGTGCTAAGAGTTGCATATCTTCGGCATCATCGAACTCATCGATGATTTCCAAGCCGATCATGGTTTCCAGAACATCCTCGAAGGTCAGAATGCCGGCAAACCCTCCATATTCGTCAAGGACTTGCATAATGTGTACGCGTTCTTTGAGGAACCGGTCAAAGGCATGAGAGAGTTCTGCCTGTTCAAAGATCTTTGGAATCGTGCGAAGAAAATCGGTGACTGGCCTCTCTACCTCATTACGCGCCTGGGCGAGAAGCAAGTCACTGCGCAATACGAAGCCCGTAACATTCTCAGGGTCATTACGATAAACGGGTATTCGAGAGAATGATTTACTCTCGAATTGCTTAAAATGGCTTCCAACTGTTAACATTTCAGGGATGGAAAAGACAACGGTACGCGGCGTCATGGCCTCCTTAACCGAGGTTTCGTGCATGCGGAGTAGATTCTGCATAATCAATGATTCTTTGACAGCCAAAACCCCCTCCTGCCCACTAAGTTCAGCCAAGGCTATCAACTCCTTACGGTTGATACCCCTCAAGGTTGGGCCATCCGTCAGGCTGCGAGTCAGCAACTCAGTTAACATGACGAAAGGATAAAGCATCCAGACTAGCAGCTTGAGAACATAGGCTGTTGGCGGCGCCAGTTGACGCCAATAATGCGCACCGAGGGTCTTGGGAATAATCTCTGAAAACACGAGAATCAGCAAGGTCAGAATTGCTGAAGCGATGCCAAGATAAGCACTTCCAAAAATACTCGTTGCCTGAGCTCCGGCTCCCGCTGCGCCAACTGTGTGTGCAATGGTGTTAAGTGTCAGAATTGCGGCCAATGGTTTGTTGATATCTTCCTTCAGTCGGCGAAGCAGTCCGGCAGACGGCTTACTTTGTGACGCCAGTAAAGCGATGTATGGTTCTGTCACGCTGAGCAACACAGCCTCAGCGATTGAGCAAAGAAAAGAAAAGCCTAAAGCAATGACAATGTAGATAATTAACAAAAACATCGGCAAGATTCCCTGTAATGAAAGCTATATTTGGAAGCCACCATTCAACTTATCTGAAATACAGTTTGTGGTGACAAATAAGAAAGGGCTCACAGTTGCCGCGGAGCCATTTTTTGCTTTCTATTCTTTCCTTCTTCGCATAAGGCCTACCCCGAAAAGTGCAGCCAAAAGCAACCACCAGCCGTCCATGATTGGTACCTTAGTCCCTTCTGAACCACCTGAGCCACTGAAAATTGGATTGGTCGGCTCCGTGTCGAGGTTGTCCTGAGTGCCGTCATGGAAATGACTATCGAAGATTCTATATTGGTTCAGAGAAGATATCTATTCCTCCAACCGCACTATAAATCAATGTGAAAAGTAACTGCCTCGAAGACCTAGATGCTAGTACACTCAAAAATACTCAGAAATCCTCTCATATTGTTTTGGTACGGTCAAACTTACAAAAATGTATAGTTCTTACTAACCCAGCAATATAAAAATGGTGCCTCCAGAGCGGACGGGCCTCCGTGTGGCATGCAAACCCAATGAAATTGTTTCTGCAAATATAGCTTTGTAAACGCATTTGAAAATCGGCGACGGGTCAGTTAGAATTTCTGTTCGGTGACAGAATACCGATCGATTGGCCAGTCAGGTCGTTTGCAGGGCCTGTGTTTAAGTATCAAACGGTATCACCAGGAATCCAACAAGTAAGGAGTAGGACATATGGACCGCCGCTCGCTGTTACGCATGACAGGATTAACACTGATGGGACTCATAGCCTCACCAAATCCTAACCTTGCCTCATGTTTCGCGACGGGTGACAACCCTCAGGGTCCGCTCTACGTACCCGGAGCCCCCTTTATAAACAAACTGAACAGTGCATCGGAATATGGCCATCCTCTCACCGTAAGCGGCCGCGTTTTCTCGGCAAGCGGGTGCAAGCCCCTGGGAGGTGCGATCCTCGACATCTGGCACGCAAACGCAAACGGCCACTATTATGGACTTGAGTTTTACTCCAGTGGAGCGCTGGAAAGCGGTCTGCTGCGGGGCAAGATTAAATGTGCGACGGACGGCCGTTACTCCTTCTCAACGATACTTCCAGGCTACTTCAGATTATCGCCAACCCGGGTACGCCCCCGTCATATCCACGTCATCGCCAGCAGTCCCGACGGTGACGAGTTGGTTACCCAGCTCTACTTCAGGGGGGACCCGCAGCTTGAGGAGAATATGACCGCAAAGCCGGATCTCATTATGGATGTGAAGGAAAAACCTACCGGGTTCATGGCCAATTTCAATTTTTATATTTGACTCGGAAAAAATCTATAGTGATCGGAAGGTGAACTGGGAGTTTGAGCCCCAGCCATCAGAGGATGGGGCTCTTTTATCCTATAAACCCTGATATGGCTGATAAATAAGAAAAGGCCGCCCGTTTCCAGGAGGCCAATCTTTATTTGAATATAGTTTAGAGAAATACAACTAGAATGAATTTTCGATGACCACTTCGTTAAGTGGTAATTGGCCTGGCTTAGGCCAAGAATCCTTTGTTTTTTTACCTACAGCCACCATCGCACCCATCACATGATCGTCAGGCAGATTGATAAGCTCACTGACCTTTTCTATATCGAAACCAATCATTGGGCACGAGTCATAACCCATAGCCTTGGCTGCAAGCATCATAGTTTGCATCGCTATTCCTATTGATCTCTGAGCCTCGTCTCGTTGCAACCAATCACGACCTTCATGAAATGGCCCCATCCAGTTAACAAGAAGGTCAGCCACCTCTTTTGGTGCATTTTTCCAATAACGTTGAGGATCCTTAGTCCACGCCTTGACATCAGCCGTCATAATTATCAGAAGAGAGGCATCAGTCATTTGAGCCTGATCATTCCCATACTCTTTGCGGATTCTTTGGCGTAAGTCAGGGTCTCGGACAATGACAAACCTCCAGTGTTGGATGTTGAAGCTTGTGGGAGCTTGAATAGTCGCCTGTAAAAGCTTGCTCTCCTCCTCTTTGGTAAAACGGTGAGCGGGATCAAATTGTTTAATCGCTCTACGTTGATAGATGGCATCAAATGTGTCCATACGCTTACTCCTTTCAAAGAGACTCTGTTTCTTTCAGCATAGTATATAGCTGATTTGAGAAAATGCTCGATTGCTTATCAAAGAAAAAGACCACCCATTGCCAGGTGGCCATTTTTACTAAGATTAAACTCCTCATAATGTGACGACCGGGCTACCATTTCCCTGCCGTCATTAAATTCTTCACAGACGATAGTTTCAACTATGGTATCTTCAGCTTACGGTAGGCCTTTGGGGGATTTTTCCTGCCAGAGATTGTGGTGAGAATGACCCGGGAGGCGGCGGCTTAATAACAGATATATAGTTTTCTGAGTATATAACATAGTCGAAAGCGATAAATCCGTTTCTCAAGAACAACTCATGTTTGCAAGGATGCTCTATGAAGTTTCTCACCAGCCAGTTGTTGTCTCTTCTTCTCCCGGTACGCTCTCGCCCCAATATCAGGGCCCTGCTAAGCTATTCTCTCTTGCTGATAGTGACCGTGGTGCTTTTTGCCGCCGGCTTCCACCTGATCATGTACCACGTCGAGGGGCAGGAACACTCCTGGGTTACGGGAATTTACTGGGCTCTCACGGTCATGACCACCCTCGGGTTTGGCGACATCACCTTCCACAGCGACTTGGGTCGCCTGTTCAGTATCGTGGTTCTCCTGACCGGCGTTGTGCTGCTCCTGATCGTTCTGCCGTTCGTATTCATCCGGTTTTTCTACGCACCGTGGATGGAGTCCCGAATGCGGTTTCATGCGCCCAGGGCCGTATCTCCCGGAACTCAAGGCCATGTCATTTTGTGCTGCCTCGACAGCCTGGCTACGTCGTTGCTGGCGCGGTTGCGACTGCATGGCATCACCCACTTTGTGATCGAACCGGACCCGGTCAAAGCCGTGCAACTGCACATTGACGGCGTGCCAGTGGTGACCGGGGGAGTAGAGAACCGGGCCACCTACGAGGCATTGGAGGTGACGAAAGCCCGGATGGTTGTTGCCAACTGTGCCGACACGACCAACACCAACGTAACCCTGACGATCCGGGACATCTCCCCGCAAGTGCCCATCGCTGCGGTGGCGGAGCACGAGCAGTCCATCGACTTGCTGGAGCTGAGTGGCAGTAATCACGTTCTGCCCCTCAAACTCCGGCTAGGGGAGCATCTCGCCAACCGTGTCAGCGCCGGGCATCTCCACTGCCACGTGGTTGGGCGGTTGGGAAAGCTCCTGATCGCGGAGTTCCCGGTGCACAACACCCCGCTGGCCGGTCGTTCTCTGCGGGAGATACAGATTAGAGAGACCTTCGGCCTGAACGTAGTGGCAGTGTGGGAGCGGGGACGCCTGGTCCCGGTTACGCCAGATACGATCCTTGCTGACGGAAGCTTTCCGGTGGTGATGGGGACCAACGAACAGATCACCACGCTCGACACTTATCTGGTGATTTACAACACCAATTTCAACCCGGTGCTCGTGATCGGTGGTGGTGAGGTGGGCTGCGTCACCACCCGAACTCTCCGGAGTCGTGGTGTGACCGTTCACATGATCGAACGCGAGGAGGCTCTAAGGAGCTCTCTGGAGGGTGTCGCCGACCAGTTGTTCATTGGCGACGCGGCTGATCTGGAACTGCTCATGGGTGCGGGGTTGGCCGACGCCCCCAGCGTGCTGCTCACTACGAATGATGATGCCATGAACATCTATCTGGCGGTGTACTGCCGTCGGTTGAATCCGGAGCTTCGGGTGATCAGCCGCATTACTCACGAGCGTAACATTGAAGCGATCCACCGGGCTGGCGCTGACTTCGTGCTGAGTTACGCATCCCTTGGGGCCGAGACGATTATGTCACTGTTACAGCATCGAGAGTCAGTGATCCTGGGTGAGGGGTTCGACCTTTTTTATGTGCCCGTGCCTGCAAGTCTGGCTGGAGAGGTCCTGGCGTCTAGCCATATCCGTGCGCGGACTGGTCTCAATGTGTTAGCACTGCGTCTATCCGATGGCGAAGTCATCCCGGCGACGGCCTCAATGGTCCTTGAACCGGATTGTGAGTTGGTGATGTTGGGGAGCGAACCCCAGCGCCGGGATTTCACCGAAGAGTTCCGATGAGAGTCGAGCTCGAACTATTCAAGCAAGTAAAGATTAGTATTTGTCCTCGCATCATTTGGCATTGCTCAGATTTGCAGAATAGTCAAATTCTTACTGACTCTGTGTTCCGGTAGCGCTGAAAGCTTCCTGGCAGTCGTGATTTATGAGCCCCTAGTTTCGCACTATCCTTCTCAGGGGTAATTTTATCGAGAGTATCACTTTTTGGTTATCTCCCTCGTAAAATGAAAAAAGCCAGTACAAATAGTGCAACCAGGACAACTATGACGCCGATTACATCTTCCATGTAACAATCTCCATTAATAAAAAACAGGCGACCCGTAGTTGTACGGATGGCCTGTAGTTATCGTTCATATTCCTCCTAAAGTCTCATTCACCAAGTAATTGACACACTCGGCAATTTACAACAAATGGGCAGAAACGTCAAAAGTCGGGCTGTCCTAAAAGGTCTGCCTGCAACTTTTGCTGACCTGAAAATGGTCATTTTGGATGATTCTTAGCTACCGAGTGCCCGATTGATAGTGTTCAATAAGACAGCGATCTCTCCCTGTTTCCAGGCGGCCTTTTTTCGTCTCGGTAATGGTCATCAACGATATTGAGATTATCAATTTGCATCTTTTTTATATGAAGTGTATTTTCCAAAGCTGGTATGAATGGTTCCAAAACAAACTCCTGGAGGAATGCATTATGTCTTTATCCCGTTATGGTTTCTTTTTATTGTTAGTCATATTGATTATCCCTGGTATCTCATTGGCTAGCAACGGCAAATATAACTATATAAGTGCCGCAGACCTTGAGACCCGCCTGACCGCAAAACTGCCGACCAATATCGTCGACATCCAGGTTGAAGAAGAGTTTACTCAACATCATATCAAGGGAGCCACACCGACCTACGCTTACCCAGTTAAAAGCGATGCTGACCGCTCCAAGCTGGATATGACTATCGAACAAATCAAGGGCAATAATGATCCCGTGGTGGTTGTCTGTCCGCGTGGCGCTGGTGGTGCTAAACGCACCTATGACTACCTGCTACAGCAGGGTATCCCCGCCGAACGTTTGCTGATTCTAGAAAAGGGTCAGGAGGGGTGGTCCTGTACGCCTCTTACCGAAAGCAGGTAGATCGTTTTTTCCGGCACAAGACTCGGAACAATCAACGCCAACGACATGAATGGCCACCAGGGGTCGGACCAGGTGGCCATCATTTTGTCATCCTAAATGGCTCTGAAAACAAGAAGCCGTTGTCTCGCCCTGAAGACCAGACACGCTACATCTGGCCCCTGTTTAAGTTAACTGCGTCGCCCGGAAAAATTAAAAAAGGGCGACCAGTCTGGCCGCCCTTTGAGTAAGAATAAACTGCTCATTTCCCCCACTTGTCCCTGATTCTCTGCACCGCTGTTTCAACATTCTTCTTGTCACCGAAGGCAGAGAGTCTGAAATAACCTTCGCCGGAGGGGCCGAAGCCGCTGCCGGGTGTGCCGACCACGTGGCACTCGTTGAGCAGTTTGTCGAAGAAATCCCAACTGGACATCCCCTCCGGGGTTTCGAGCCAGATGTAGGGTGCGTTTACGCCACCATAGCAAGTGATCCCGGCGGCAGTGAGACCTTCCCGGATGATGCGGGCATTTGCCATGTAGTAGTCGATCGTTTCCCTGATCTGCGGCCAGCCTTCGTCTGAGTAAACCGCAGCGGCAGCCTTCTGGACCGGGTAGGAGACGCCGTTGAACTTGGTGGTCTGACGACGGTTCCAGAGCTTGTTGAAGCTGTAGCTCTTGCCGTCGGCGGTTGTGCCCGTTAACTCCTCCGGTACGATCACGAGGCCGCAGCGGACACCGGTAAAGCCGGCGGTCTTGGAGAAGGAGCGGAATTCGATGGCACATTCCCTGGCACCCTCTACCTCGTAAATCGAATGGGGGATGCCCGGTTCGGTGATGAATGCCTCGTAGGCGGCGTCGAACAGAATGACCGCATCATTGGCGCGAGCGTAATCGACCCATTGCTTCAGGACCTCCCTGGTGGCCACTGTCCCGGTCGGGTTATTGGGATAGCAGAGGTAGATGACGTCGACCTTTTCCTCCGGGATCGCCGGGGTGAAGTCGTTGGCACCGGTGCAGGGCATGTAGTGGATGCCTTCGTAGTATCCTTGCTGGTTGGCGGCACCGGTACGGCCGACCATGACGTTGGTGTCGTTGTAGACCGGGTAGACCGGATCGCAGATGGCGACCTTGTTGCCGAGATCGAAGATGTCAAGGATGTTTGCGCAGTCACACTTGGAGCCGTCGGAGATGAATACTTCCGAGGTCCTCAGGTCAACGCCGAGGGGCTTGTATGACTTGTCGATAATGATCTGTGACAGCCAGTCGTAGCCCTGTTCAGGGCCGTAGCCATGAAAAGTTTCACTCCTGGCCAGGTCGTCCACGCCCTCGTGGAAAGCCTTGAGGACTGCCGGAGCCAGGGGGCGGGTCACATCGCCGATGCCGAGACGGATTACTTTGGCCTCCGGGTTGGCATCGGTAAAAGCTTTCACCCGGCGACCGATTTCGGGGAACAGGTAGCCGGCTTGGAGTTTCAGGTAACTGTCGTTGATTCTTGCCATCTTATTTTGTGCCTCCAGTGATTGAATTGTTGATCGGGACGCGGGAATGCGGAACGCGGGACGCGAAAAAAGATTTCACCTCGTCCCGCGTTCCGCGTTCCGCGTCACTGGTTTTATTTGAGGCCAAGAACATCCTGCATATCATACAGCCCGGCGGCTTTACCGCCCAGCCAGCCGGCAGCCCGCACCGCGCCGCGGGCAAACATGTCGCGACTCATGGCGCGATGGGTCAGCTCGATGCGTTCACCCATGCCGATGAAGTAGACGGTGTGCTCGCCGACGATGTCGCCGCCGCGCACGGTCTGCATACCGATTTCCTCGACGGTGCGCTCACCGCACATCCCTTCACGATGATAGTTGGCAACCTCGGGATAGTTGCGATCGAGCGCGTCGGCAACGATTTCACCCATCCGTACAGCAGTCCCGGAAGGAGAATCCTTCTTCTTGTTGTGGTGCAATTCGACGATTTCGACATCGAAGCCATCGCCAAGGGTTCTGGCCATGTCCTTGAGCAGCTTGAAACAGACATTGACGCCGACGCTCATGTTCGGCGCAAACACCACGGGAACCTTTTCGGCGACCCGGGCAATCTCTGCACGCTGTTCAGGATTGAGACCGGTGGTCCCCACCACCATCGCCTTGCCGAGTTCTGCGCAGACCCGGGCGTTCGCCAGGGTTACTTCCGGCCAGGTGAAGTCGATCAGTACATCGGCGTCGGTCATGGCCTGTTCCAGGGAGTCGGTTATTTTTACGCCGAGATTGCCACAGCCGGCGACATATCCGGCATCTTCACCGATTCTGGGGTGGCCGGCCATTTCGACAGCGCCGGTTACTTCGAGCCCTTCGGCTTCGCTCACCAGAGTAATAATACGGCCGCCCATTCTGCCGGCGGCTCCGGTCACTGCAACTTTAATCATAGTCAATGCCCTTGAGCCTCTAAGGCACAAAGACACGAAGTTTACATCGCCTGCTTGGTGTCTTGGTGTCTTTGTGGCAGAAATTAAATCAGTTCGTACTTCCTCAGGACCACTTTCAACTTCTCCAGCGTATCGTCAGCCATGCCGACCAGAGGCAGGCGGACCTTCGCCTGCATCTTGCCCATCAGCTCCAGGGTGGTCTTGACCGGGACCGGGTTCGATTCGATGAACATGGCGGTGTGGAATTCGAGGAGCTCCAGGTGCGCCTGCGAGCCATCATGTAATCGCGTTCAACACCGCTTCGACCATCTCCTTGACCAGCTTGGGGATGGCGTTTGCGGAGACCGAGATAACCCCTTTGGCACCGCAGCACATCATCGGGAAGGTCAGGAAGTCGTCACCGGAGATGACATCGATCTTGTCGCCGGCCCTGGCCAGAATTTCACTGACCTGGGTCAGGCTCGCCGGAGGCCTCCTTGATGGCGACGATGTTGTCGAATTCGGCCAGGCGGACGGTGGTATCCGCCGTCATGTTGACTCCGGTGCGCCCCGGCACATTGTAGAGCACCTGGGGGAGTGCGACCTCTGTGGCCAGCGTCTTGTAATGCTGGTAGATTCCCTCCTGGGAGGGTTTGTTGTAGTAGGGGCAAACCAGCAGCAGTCCGTCGGCACCCATGGCCTTGGCGTTTTTCGACAGGTGAATCGCCTCAGCGGTATTGTTGGCGCCGGTCCCGGCGATCACCGGCACCCGCTTGTTGACCTGGTCGATGCAGACCTTGATGACGTATTCGTGCTCGTCAAAATCCAGGGTTGCCGACTCTCCGGTCGTTCCGCAGGGGACGATCACGTCGGTGCCGTTTTCGATCTGGAAATCAATCAACTGGCGATAGGTCTCCTCGGCGAACTTCCCCTGGTTGTCAAACGGGGTGACGATGGCGACCATGGATCCACTGAACATGATGCTCTCCTTGCCTGAATATCAGAGAATTACCTCTGGTTTGTGTTCGTAAAGAAAGTACCTAACATAGCCCAAGTCTCATGTAAAGAGCCTATCACCGACTCTACTGCGGGGTGATCAAAGCCCCGGGGCTCGCCATGCTCTCGAGCACCTGATCACCAGTCTTGACCAGTGCGCTGACACGGTACTCGTAAGCCTTGCCATTGTCGAGACCGCGGTCAAGTAGTTGAGTCTCCTGCAATGGTTCCTTGTTGACGGGAATGATCGGAAACGCACGTTTGGCGTGACGGCGATAGAGATTGTAGCCAATCAGCTCCATGTCGTCCGGCAGTTCGGGGGCGTCCCATTGCAGTGAGACCCGGGCATCGCCGGCTTCGGCAATGAGGTTGGTCGGTCCGGGCGGTGGCTGCACCGCAACAAGATGGACCATCGTCGCCGGAGTTTCATGGCCGCCGATGGTCAATGGCACGATCGCGTAGCGGTATCCTGTGCCGGTGCGGATATCGAGGTCGCGCCAGTAGAGGCGTTTGCCGATGCGTTGTGCCGGCTCGGGGTATTTCAGCTCGATCTCTGCCACTTCGGTCTGCGGATCACGGCACGTGGGGCAGCCTTGCGCAGCGTCGTAGGTCAGACGCTTGATCCGGAACCCGGTCAGGTCTTCTACCTTGGTGCCGTCCTGGTGTCTCTCGGGGATTGTCCAGCCGAGGACGAACAGCATGCCCTGTTGTTGCACGGTGACTTCCTGAGGTGGTTCCGGAACCGTGTCGAGCTTCGGCCGGACCGGACCTTTTTTGCCGCAGCCGGTCATCATTATCAGGGCCAGGCTGATAATCATGAGAAGCGCAAGGCGCGAAGCGCGAAGCGCGGAAAACTTTGCAAGATCTGAAATCATCATGGTGAGCTTTCTTTCAGGGCCTGGCGGGCCAGGATAATTTCCTTTTCGACGGCTTCGCGGGCTGTGCCACCGGTCGCCTTGCGGGCGTTTACCGAGGCCTCAAGGGTGACATAGTCGAAGATGTCGCCATCGATGTCAGCAGAGAACTGGCGGAATTCCTCAAGGGTCAGCTCCGGGATAGCCTTTTCGTTCTCAACACAGAACCGGACCGTCTTGCCGACCACTTCGTGGGCGTTGCGGAACGGCAGCCCCTTGCGCACCAGGTAGTCGGCGATGTCGGTCGCGGTGGAGAAGCCGCGCCCTGCGGCGATGCGCATCTGCTCCGGATTGACTCGCATTTCTGCGATCATTCCGGCAAACACCTTGAGGGAGCCGCGTACCGTGTCGATCGTATCGAAAAGCGGCTCCTTGTCCTCCTGCATATCCTTGTTGTAGGCCAGCGGCAGCGACTTCATCAGCGTCAGGAGGCTGATCAGGTTGCCGTAGGTCCTGCCGGTTTTCCCCCGCACCAGTTCCGGAACGTCCGGGTTCTTCTTCTGCGGCATGATTGAACTGCCGGTGCAGAAGGCATCCGAGAGTTCGATAAAGGCAAAGTCGGCGCTCGACCAGAGGATCAGCTCCTCGGAGAGGCGTGACAGGTGCATCATCAGGATCGAGGCAAAGCTGCAGAACTCGAGGGCGAAATCACGGTCGGATACAGTGTCCAGGCTGTTGCGTGTGACGCCGGCAAAACCGAGTTGTTCGGCGACCCATTCGCGATCGATGGCAAAGGTTGTGCCTGCCAGCGCGCCGGCACCGAGCGGCAGGAAGTTGAGGCGACTGCGCAGATCATGCAGCCGTCCGGTGTCGCGGGCCAGCATTTCAAAATAAGCCAGCAGATGATGGGCAAACAGAACCGGCTGGGCGGTCTGCAAATGGGTGTAACCAGGCATGATGACATCAAGGTTTTTTTCGGCCTGGTCGAGCAGAGCCGCCTGTAATGTGCCCAGGGCCTGTGCGATCGCGTCGATTTCGTCGCGCAGGTAAAGACGAACATCGAGCGCCACCTGGTCATTGCGGGACCGCGCAGTGTGCAGTTTGCCGCCGACCGCGCCAATCTTCTCGATCAGCCGGGCTTCGATGTTCATGTGAATGTCTTCGCGGGCAACCGTAAATTCAAAGTCTCCCGCCTCGATTTCCGCAAGGATTCCTTCGAGCCCCTGAACGATTGTTTCCGCCTCGTCTTCGGAGATGATCCCCTGCCGGGCCAACATCCTGGCGTGGGTGACCGAACCGAGGATATCGTAACGGTACATGCGCCGGTCAAAGTTGATTGAAGCGGTAAATTCTTCGACGAATGCATCGGTCGGTTGGGTAAATCGTCCGGCCCAGAGTTTTTCGCTCATGATTGGTCTGTCTTCCTCTCTGCAGAATCTGCGGCGTCGATCTTGCGCGCCGCGACATAGTCATGGTGGCTGTCAGTCTGTGTCTGGTCAAGGTCGCCGCAGCGTTCCCAACCGCCAGTTGTTGGCTTGTAGATGGAATGAATCTTCATCGGGAAGCGGGTGGTGCGTGGGTCGAGTTCGTGGAACAGCGGCAGGTTGAAGTAATAGAGCCGGCTCGCTGTGCCGAAACGCATACGACAGACCGGCAGACCGTCGAAATTATCGCTGACGTATTCGGGGGTTTCTGCCGGAGCTATTTTGTGACTCTGGTGCATGATGACCATAGAACGACCGAAACTGCAGTCCGGGTTCTTGCCGAAGCCGGTGGTCTGTTCGGAACTGTTGCAGAAAACCGTGATGGTGTCGCGCACACCCGGGGTGTAGGCGAGGTACTCGCCGTAAAAACCGTTGACCACGTCACGGAATGCCTTGTGTTCGGGCTTTGGATTACACTCCAGCACGCAGAGCAGGTCGAGACGTTGACGGGTCTGGTAAAACAGCTCGTTGGCTTTATCGATCAGGACGCTGATGTTCGACTGGTAGAGATCGCGGTAGATGTAGTCGAGACAGATCATGGTCATGAAGTTAAAGCCGTTGGGGGTGCAACGCAGCAGCGGGAAGACCTTGCCACGATAGAGATCATGGCCCAGATCGATAGTTTCCTCACCGAAAAACGGATGGCTCTTGGCCTGGATAAAGACCCGCAATCGATCGTCTGACTCCTTGACCGCTGTGACGCAGCAGTTAACCGGGACCCCGGCAATGTCGGCGGCAGCAAAATCCTCGCGGACACACTCCAAGGCTTCACTATTGTCATCCGCATAGCGTTCAAGCAGATCCCGGTAGGTGGCCAGGTCGATATGCTCGATGCCGAATATGGTCACAGAGTTGGCTTTACGGTGGCGATCGATCAGGGTCAGCAGGTCGTCGAAGCGAGCATAGGGCACGGTGCCTTCCGGGAGCACCAGGAAATGCAGCCGGCTGAGGTTGCTGCCATTATCGGCGACCAGCTCGAAAATCGAACAGAGCTGCTGCCATTGCTCCTCCGGGTCGCTGATCACACAGATATAATCCTGCTTCTGAAGATGGTTGCCGATTTGGCAGACCAGAGCATGCAGGTGGTGGCCTCGCGGGAATTCGAGATTGACAGGTTTTTCTACAATCTGAAACATGGCTTTTTCTCAAGATTCCGGGGCGTCACCGCCCACCTGTAGCCGATTCGACAATTCATCTTCCGGTTCGCCGGGGTCATTCACCTGGCCCGGCAAGACCTGGGCGAGGATGTGCCGGGTTCCGGGAGTCATGTCATAGCGATGCAAATCCTCGCCGGCTACCCAGGCCGCTTCGGTCACTTCTCCGGGGTTGTGTTCAAGAGTTCCGCTGAGCGGGTGGGCGCGGTAATAAAGAATCACGTAATGATCTTCTGCCGCGCCGACCCCGACATGCTCATAGACATCGAGCAGGCCATCGACGAGAATTTCCAGGCCAACCTCTTCACGAACCTCACGATGCACCGCTTCGAGCAGTCGCTCGCCATGGTCAATCTTGCCTCCGGGCATCACCCACTGACCACAAAAAGGTTCTATGCAACGTCGGGTTAACAGGACGCGCTGCTGGTCATCGATGATGCAGGCAACGACCGAGGTTTTGATCGATTGTTTTTTAAAGTCCATATTAATCCGGGACGGGGCACGTGGCACGGGGTACGTGGAAGAAAATCTTTCCTCTCGCCTCGCGCCTCGTTCCTGTACCATTATTTTTTCGCTTCCCTCTGCAGCGCAGCAATCCTCAACCGCAGGGCGTTGAGCTTGATGAACCCTTCGGCGTCGGCCTGGTTGTAAACTTCGTCAGCCTCGAAGGTGGCGAAGTCAACATTGAACAGGCTGTCGGTGCTCGAATCACGACCGACCACGCGGCAGTGCCCCTTGTAAAGCTTGACCCGGGCTTTGCCGTTGACGGTTTGCTGGGTATGGTCAATCAGCGCCTGCAGGGCAAGGCGTTCGGGCGCGAACCAGAAGCCGTTGTAAATCATGCTGGCGTAGCGCGGCACCAGGGAGTCCCGCAGGTGCATCACCTCGCGGTCCATGGTAATCGATTCGACGGCACGGTGTGCTTCCTCGAGGATCGTGCCCCCCGGAGTTTCATAGACACCGCGGCTCTTCATGCCGACGAAGCGGTTTTCCATCAGGTCGACACGACCTATGCCATGTTTACCGCCCAGTTCATTGAGCTTGGCCAGAAGATTGGCCGGCGAGAGCCGTTCGCCGTTGACCGCCACGGCGTTGCCCATCTCGAATTCGACCTCAACGTATTCCGGTTGGTCCGGGGCATCTTCCGGTCGCACCGTGAGTACGTACATCTCTTCCGGGGCTTCGGCCCACGGGTTTTCCAATACATCACCTTCAAAGGAGATGTGCAGGAGGTTGCGATCCGAGCTCCAGGGGAATTTCTTGCTGGTTGGCACCGGGATGCCATGTTTCCTGGCATACTCTTCCAGTGCGGTTCGGCTGTTCAGGCTCCACTCACGCCAGGGGGCGATGACCGTGACCGAAGGGTCGAAGTGGTAATAAGCGAGTTCGAAGCGTACCTGGTCATTGCCTTTGCCGGTTGCGCCGTGGGAGACCGCGTCGGCTCCTTCCAGTTTGACCACATCCATCTGGGCCTTGGCAATCAACGGCCGGGCAATCGAAGTGCCGAGGAAATAACGACCCTCATAAATAGCGTTGGCGCGGAACATCGGGAAAACGAAGTCACGGACGAACTCCTCGCGCAAGTCGAGGATGTGGCACGCGCTGGCACCGGTGTTCTTGGCTTTTTCGGGGATGCCATCGAGTTCTTCACCCTGGCCGAGGTCGGCTGAATAGGCGACCACTTCACAATCATATTCCTCGATCAGCCACTTGAGAATGATCGATGTATCAAGCCCGCCGGAATAGGCGAGCACAGCTTTTTTGACGGTTCCTTTTTTACTCATTTGAGAGGATCTCCTTAAGTTTATATATGAAGCGCGAGGTGCGAGATGCGAGGGGCGAAAAATCTTCGCCTTTCCCGCTTCCCGTCTCTCACCTCAGAGTTTTACTACGTACGTATCTGCAATTTTATCGTGCAGTCCCTGTTTTTGTTGATCGAAAGCGACCATCAGGTAGCCAATGCCCAGCAGGATGCTCGAGACGAATTTACCAAGGACTTCACGTTTTGCCGCACGGCCATAAGTGAGCTGGCTGCCGTCCGTTCGTACAACCTTGATGCGCAAGGCCATCTTGCCCGGGGTCTGACCGCAGTAGCCGGTAAAGAAAACTGCGTAGCCGAGACTTATCGTCGTACCAAAAAGCCAGATAACCAGGCTGACTGCCGGGTTTTCACCGGCTGCGATGCCCATAAAGCCGACCAGCAGCGAAATCATCAGGGTGAGGACAAACTGCACAATGCACAGCAGGAACGAATCGAGTATCGTGGCGACCACGCGGATCCAGAAGCCCGCTTTCGGCTGGAGTTCCGGAGAGTGATGATTTGCAATGCCGTTCAGCTTTGCAAGCTTGCCATCTGATCTATCAGCACCCTGCCACGCCTGTTCATTCTCGGCCTGTCGGGCAAGGTATTTGGCATAGTTGACACCGCAGCCACTGCAGTTCTCATCCTTTTCCTGGACCAGTCCGCAAGCCGGACAGGTGACCTGTTCAGGCTGGGTCGTTCCGGTCGTCTTGCCTGTTCTTGTTGATTTTTCGAAGCTGAATGACGCAGCGCATTTCGGACAGTTCACCTTGATCGGACGGTCCGGAAGCTTGGCCGGGTCAACAGATTTGGAAAAATTACATTCTGGACATGTGATGTTCATTACTCTTCTAAAGCCTTTTCGCGTTTCTCGCTTCGCGCCTCGGAGTTCTAACTCATCAACGTCGCCATGATGGCTTTCTGTACATGCAGACGATTTTCGGCTTCATCGAAGATGATGGAATGACGGCTCTCCATGACCTCGTCGGTAATCTCTTCATCACGATGGGCCGGCAGGCAGTGCATGACGACACAATCCGGCTTGGCCAGTGCGACCAGTTCCATGTTGATCTGGTAGCCGGTGAAAGCTTTTTTCCGCTCTTGCTGCTCGGTCTCCTGGCCCATGCTGGCCCAGACGTCGGTGTTCAGGACGTCGGCGCCCCTGGCCGCCTGATCAGGGTCGTTGGTGTAGATGATGTTGGCTCCGGCTTCAGCAGCACGCTCTTTGACCATGGCATCGGGTTCGTAGCCTGCCGGTGTCGCCACACGCAGTTCGAAGCCGAACACGGATGCAGCATTGATCCAGCTGTTGGCCATGTTGTTGCCATCGCCGATCCAGCAGTAAACCAGGTCGCGGTAGTTGCCCTTGTGCTCGATAACCGTCATCAGGTCGGCCATGATCTGGCAGGGGTGGAACATGTCGGTCAGACCATTGATCACCGGGACGTCACTGGCCACGGCAAACTCCTCGACCGCATCCTGCGAGTATGTGCGAATCATGACGCCGTCGACGTAGCGGGCCATGCAGCGGGCGGTATCCTTGATCGGTTCACCGCGGCCCATCTGAGTGTTCCCGGAAGCCAGGAAGAGGGCGTGACCGCCCAGTTGATACATGCCGACTTCAAAGGAGACCCGGGTGCGGGTCGAACTCTTTTCAAAGAGCATACCGAGAGTCTTGCCTGCCAGAAGGTGATGCTGTTGCCCGGCTTTTTGTTTGGCCTTCAGATCCTTGGCCAAGGCAAAGATCTTCTCCAGCTCTTCAAGACTCCAGTCACTCAGGCAGAGAAAGTCTTTCTTCACGGTTATCTCTCCTTACAGTATCGAAAAATCTATTTGGTCTCCCCGGCCGGAGCAACGCCAGCCAGGACGCCGTCGAGAATGGCAACCGCCTGATCAACTTCATCTTTGGTCACAATCAGTGGCGGGACAAAACGCAAAACGTTACCGACCGTACAATTGATCAGCAGCCCGCGTTCCATGGCGGCTTTGACCAGGTCGCCACCCTCGATTGCCAGCTCCATGCCGATGATCAGACCGCGGCCGCGGACTTCCTTGATGAAATCATATTTGGCCTGCAGCTGCACAAGCTGTTGCGTCAGGTACGCGCCCGTGGTCCGGCAGTTGTCAAGCACGCCATCGTCGGCAATGGTTCGCATGGCGGCGAGGGCGGCAGAACAGACCAGGGGGTTGCCACCGAAGGTGGACCCGTGTGTGCCCGGGCCAAGGTGGCTGGCCAGGTCCTCTGTGGTCAGCATGGCGCCGATTGGCGGCCCTCCGGCAAGGGCCTTGGCCAGCGTCATGATGTCTGGAACAACACCCTCCTGTTGATAAGCCCAGAGGCTGCCGGTCCGGCCACAGCCGACCTGGACTTCATCGTAGATCAGCAGTAGATGGTTCTCATTGCAGATCTCCCGTACGGCCTTGAGATAGCCGGTCGGCGGTACGTTGACCCCTCCCTCACCCTGGACCGGTTCGAGCATGATGGCGCAAACCCGGGGTGTTACCGCTTTGCGCAAAGCGTCCGTGTCGGCGAAGGGGACATACCTGAATCCCGGGAACCATCGGATCGAAGCCGGTCCGGACCTTCTCCTGGCCGGTGGCGCTGATTGCGCCAATGGTGCGGCCGTGGAAAGACGCCAGCGCGGTAATGATCTCGAAACGGTTTTCGCCGTACTTCTCCCGGCTCTGCTTGCGCGCCAGTTTCATCGCTGCTTCATTGGCTTCGGCGCCCGAGTTGCAGAAGAAGACCCGCTCGGCAAAGGAATTCCGGCAAAGCCATTCGGCCAATTCCACCTGCTGGGGGATGTGGTAAAAGTTCGAGCAATGCAGCAGGCGACCGGCCTGCTCCTGCAGAGCGGCCACCACCTTAGGGTGACAGTGGCCGAGATTGTTGACAGCCACTCCGGCGAGGAAGTCGAGATAGACCTTGCCATCCACATCCCACAGGCGGCAGCCTTCGCCGCGGTCGGCGACGATCGGGTAACGACCATAGGTTTTCATGACGCTCTGGTCGGCTCTTTCGATCCAGTTTTGTGTGAGACTCATTGGCTTTGCCGTTATTGGTGAAAAGTTAAAAGTAAAAGGTTCTGATATTTTCGCATTTCGCGCCTCGCGACTCGCAGTCTCCATGAATTTCGCTCAGCGAAATTTAGCGACTGCTGTGCCAACTCCCTGATCGGTGAAGACCTCCAGGAGACAGGCGTGCTCCATCCGGCCGTCGATGATATGGGTCTTCTTCACCCCTGCGGCAACCGCGTCAAGGCAACAGGTCACTTTCGGGATCATGCCGCCGACGATGGTGCCGTCGTCGATCAGGCCCTGGACATCAGCGATATCAATGGTATTGAGCAACTTGCCGGATTTGTCTTTTACCCCTTCAACGTCTGTCAACAGGATCAGCTTTTCAGCCTGCAGGGCTCCGGCGACCTTGCCGGCGACCAGGTCGGCATTGATGTTATAGGTCCGGCCCGATTCGTCAACTCCGACAGGGGCAATCACCGGGATGAAGTTCGCTTGCTCCAGGGAAATGATGATGGCCGGGTTGATGCCGGCCACTTCGCCGACCATGCCGATATCGATGATCTCCGGTGTCAGGGTGTCGGGGTTGATCGCTTTCATCTCCAGTTTGCGGGCCGTAATCAGGTTGCCGTCCTTGCCGGTCAGGCCGACCGCCCGACCGCCGTGCCTGTTGATGTTGGAGACGATCTCCTTGTTGACCTTGCCGCCGAGCACCATCTCGACCACGTCCATGGTCCTTGCGTCGGTCACCCGCATACCCTGCTCAAAGCGGGTTTCTATGCCCATCGCCTCGAGGACCTTGCCGATCTGTGGCCCGCCGCCATGCACGACGACGGGGTTGAGGCCGATGTACTTCATCAGGATGACGTCACGGGCGAAGCCTTCCTTGAGGTGCTCTTCGACCATGGCGTTGCCGCCGTATTTGATGACGATGGTCTTGCCGTAAAACTGCCGGATCCAGGGCAGGGCTTCAACCAGGACGTTGGCTTTGTTAATCAACTCTTGCATATCAGAAACCCTCCCGGGTGATTTACAGAATATATCGTGAAAGATCCTCGTTGTCGGCAATTTTGCTGAGCCGTTCGCGGACAAAGACCCCGTCTATGTGCAGTTTCTTCTCCTGCCGTTCCGGAGCGTTGAAAGAAAGCTCTTCGAGCAGGGTTTCCATGATCGTATGCAGGCGCCGGGCACCGATATTCTCCATGCGCTCGTTGACCCTGGCCGCAGTCCTGGCTATTTCCATGACCGCATCGTCGCTGAAATCGAGCCTGATTCCTTCGGTTGCCATAAGGGCCTGGTACTGGCGGATCAGCGCATTGTTCGGCTCGGTCAGGATGCGGACAAAATCGGCTTCCTCGAGGCTGTCCAGTTCAACCCGGATCGGAAAGCGCCCCTGCAGTTCGGGGATCAGGTCGGACGGCTTGGCGACATGGAACGCCCCGGCAGCGATAAAGAGGATGTGGTCGGTCTTGACCGGGCCGTACTTGGTGTTGACCGTACTCCCCTCGACGATCGGCAGAATGTCGCGCTGCACGCCCTCGCGGGACACTTCAGGACCATGGCCGCCTTCACGACTGGCGATCTTGTCGATTTCGTCGATGAAGATGATGCCGTTCTGCTCGGTACGTTCCCTGGCCAGGGTCTGGACCTTGTCCATATCGACCAGCTTCTCCGCTTCCGTCTCAATCAGCAGCTCCCGGGCTTCGGACACCTTCATTTTGCGGCGCTTGGTCTGCTTCGGGAAAATATTGCCGAACATCTCCTTGATGTTAAGACCCATCTCCTCGGTGCCCTGTGGCCCGAAAACCTGCATGTTCGGCATCTGGGTGTCCTGGGTCTCGACTTCAACCACGCGTTCGTTGAGTTCACCCATGCGCAACAGGCGACGCAGCTTGTCACGCGTTGAGCTGTCCTTGTCATCGGCGAGGTTCTTCTCGCCGGGCAGCAGCAGGTCAAGCAGGCGTTCTTCGGCCAGGTCCTCCGCCTTGAGCCTCTGGCTCTTCGCTTCTTCACTTTTAACCATCAGGATCGCCAGTTCAACCAGGTCACGCACCATGCTTTCGACATCGCGGCCAACGTAGCCGACCTCGGTGAACTTGCTGGCTTCGACCTTGACGAAAGGAGCCTGGGCCAGTTTGGCCAGCCGCCGCGCGATCTCGGTCTTGCCGACCCCGGTCGGACCGATCATGATGATATTTTTCGGCGCGATCTCCTCGCGCAAATCCGGCTCGACCTGCTGTCGCCGCCAACGGTTACGCAAGGCAACGGCAACCGCACGCTTGGCACTGTTCTGGCCGACGATAAAGCGGTCGAGCTCGGAAACGATCTCCCGTGGGGTGAAATTGTTCACGTCAGGGTCTCCACGATGATCTGGTCGTTGGTGAAAACACAGATCTCGGCAGCGATCTTCAGGGCCTGTTCGGCCACTTCGGCCATCGGCATCTCGGTGTACTCAACCAGGGCCCGGGCTGCTGCCTGGGCAAACGCGCCGCCGGAACCGATCGCTGCGATGCCGTGCTCCGGTTCGATGACGTCACCAACCCCGGAAAGCACCAGGGTCGTCTCGCGATCTGCCACGATAAGCAGTGCTTCAAGGTGGCGCAGGATGCGGTCAGTCCGCCAGTCCTTGGCCAGTTCGACGGCCGCTCTCTGCAGGTTGCCGCGGTATTCCTGAAGTTTGGCGTCAAACTTCTCAAACAGGGTAAATGCATCGGCGGTGCTGCCGGCAAACCCGGCGATAACCTGGTCATCGTACATCCGACGCAGCTTCCTGGCGGTGTGTTTCATGACAGTATTGCCAAGGCTGACCTGACCGTCACCGGCCATGGCCACTTCGGTGCCGCGACGTACGCAGAGAATTGTTGTTCCTTTGAACATTATGACCTCGCTTTGCAAAGTCCCGTAATTCAGCGAAAAATATTGCAAATATAACATAACAGTCCGGGCAGGCAAAACAAAATGCCCGTAGCCGGTAAAGATGTCAAGGCCCTAATTTTACAGTAAAAGTTGGTAGTTTGCTGGATCTGTCTGCTGAAATTCCCGATGTCTTGTCAGATCTGGCAGGTTTCGCAGGCAGGAGAATGCAGGTGAGCTGGAAAACAGTGCCTTTGTCAGGCAGTTGATCAGCTTGCCGAAATCGAAAGGCGAGGCAGCCGGATGGTAACGGTCGTCCCTTTGCCGAGAGTGCTGTCGAGGCTGATGTCGCCGCCATGATCCATGACGAACTGGCGGGCGTAAAAGAGTCCGAGTCCGAAGCCGCGGATCTGCCCGGTGTTGTTCGGGTCGACCTGGTAAAATTTTTCGAAAATCTTGCCCCTCTCTTCCGGGGCGATACCTGGACCGTTGTCGGAAATGGTCAGAGAAAGTTCCCGGTCGCTTAGCGCTCCCGACAAGCTTATCTCTCCGCCCGGTTGGGTGAACTTGATCGCATTGTCCAGGATTGCGCCCAGGGCAAGTTCGATTCGCCGCCGGTCAACACTGAAGACCGGCCAGTCGCCCGTCAGTTCGGTGCGCAATATCTGCTTGTTTTGCCCGAGCGTCTGTCGTTTCGCGATAGCGAGTGTGTTTATGATCTCTTTAAGGTCCTCACGTGAGGTTTTGCTCTGGCTGTCCTGCAGAATGATATCGCTGTAGTAGAGCAGGTCCTGGATCAGGTAGGCAAGGTACTCTGACTCTTTGCGGATTTCATCGACTGCTGAGGCAAAGCCCTGATCATCCTTGCTGATAGTGCCGCTGGCGAGGTTCTGGATGAAAAGTGAGATCGATGTTGTCGGTGTTCGCAGCTTGTGAGAGACCAGGCCGAGGAAGTCTGATTTGAGGCGGTCCAGTTGTTTCAGTTGCATTAGCTCACGGCGCAGGGCCTTTTTCTCCAGGGCCTGTGCTATGGATGTCTTCAACTGGAGGAGGTTGATCGGCTTCTGAATGAAGTCGTCAGCGCGGGCCTTGAGGGCGCGCAGGATAATGTCCTTGTCGGCGTAACCGGTCATGACGATGACCAGTTGCTCGGCGTCCTTGTCCTTGACCTGCTGAAGGAGGTCAAGGCCGTTCATAATCGGCATCATGACATCGACCAGGAGAAGGTCGACATGCTCGTGGTTGAGAATCTGCAAAGCATCTCTGCCATTATCGGCTTCGAGGACGCGGTAGTCCTTCAACGCACGGGAGCAGAGGTCGCGGATGATCTCCTCGTCGTCAACGACGAGGATCGTCGACTTCTCTCCTTCCTGCAGAAGCTGTGGCTCTTCGCGTGTTTCGAGTCGCATCGTATCCCTTGCAAAAGTTATGCTTTTTTTCGACTTAACCTTAGTTGCCCAGTGCACTGCGAACCAGAGTGCTCGCGAGTTCCAGGGCTGCGGATAGTTTCTCCGGCTGGCTGCCACCGGCCTGCGCCAGGTCCGGACGGCCACCGCCCTTGCCACCGACTTCTGCAGCCATGGCCCCTACCAGCTTACCGGCATGCAGCTTGTCCGTCAAATCCCTGGTGACGGCGACGAGCAGGTTGACCTTGCCTTCAAATGGGCAGCCGATGGCAACGACCCCCGATCCGAGTTTGTCGCGTAGCTTGTCGGCCATGTCCCTGAGACCCTTACCATCAGCCGGATCCACCTCGGCAACCAGCAGCCGGACGCCGTCGATATCCTGGACACTGTTCATGATGTCGTCAGCCTGGCCGGCTTTCAGGCGGCTTTCAAGCGTCGCCAGCTCTCGCTCCATGTCTTTCTGGCGTTCGACCATCTTGACCAGGCGGGTTTCCAGTTGCTGAGGGTCGCTTTTAACCAACTCGGCGAGCCTCTGCAGAGTCCGCTCCTGCTGATGGACCTGGGCCAGTGCGCCATCGCCGGTGACCGCTTCAATCCTTCGAACTCCGGCAGCGATGCCACCTTCAGAGAGAATCCGGAACAGGCCGATATCCCCTGCGGCATTGGCATGGGTGCCGCCGCACAGTTCCATGCTGTAGTCTCCTACGCGGATAACCCGAACCTGGTCGCCGTACTTTTCTCCGAACAGCGCCATGGCGCCGGCCGCCTGGGCTTCGTCAGCTGCCATGACTTGCGATGTCACTCCGGCGTTGACGCGGATTTGTGCGTTGACCTCTTCCTCGATCTTGATGATCTCTTCGGTGGTGACAGGAGAGAAATGGGTGAAATCGAAACGCAGACGTTCCGGCTCGACCAGCGAACCTGCCTGCTTGATGTGGTTGCCAAGGATTTTTTGCATGGCCGCCTGGAGAAGGTGGGTCGCGGTGTGGTTAAGAACGATCCTTTGCCGCCGCTCAGCATCAACCTTGATGGTTGCTGAGGCGCCTTTTCTGATCGCACCCGTGACAACCTCGCAAACGTGGACAAGCAGGTTCTCAAGCGGCTTCCTGGTGTTGATGATACGCAGGTTGGCCTCTGGAGTCGATATCTCACCGGTATCGCCAACCTGGCCGCCCGATTCTCCGTAGCAGGGGGTGGTGGAGGTGATTACTTCGACGGTTTCACCACAGACGGCGTCTTCGACCAACTCGCCACCCTTGATCAGCGACAGGACTGTGCCGGTATCTTCGGTCTTCTGATAACCGCTGAAGGTTGACGTGACGCCCTGATCGACCAGTTGTTTGTAAATCGCCGAGACGGCCTCCTCGCCGGAGCCCTTCCAGTGTTCACGGGCCTTGGTGCGTTGCGCTTCCATACAGACTTCAAAGCCCGCCTCATCAAGGCTGTAGCCGTCTTTTTCAACGATGTCAGCGGTCAGGTCGACAGGAAAACCGTAGGTGTCATAAAGTTTGAAGACGGTTTTTCCGGGAATAACGGTCTGTCCGGCTTTTTTGAGCTGGGCGACTTCGTCCTGCAGAATGCGCAGGCCATTGCCGAGGGTGGCGATGAAACGTTCTTCCTCGTTCTGCACAACCTTGGCGACAAAGTCCTTGCGCTCCGCTTCGGTCGGGTAGGCGCTGGCCATGAACTCAAGGACGAAGCCGGCCGTCTTGAACAGCACCGGATCTTCAAAGCCGAGCATCTTGGCGTGACGCATCGCCCGACGCATGATCCGCCGCAACACGTAGCCACGCCCCTCGTTGGAAGGGAGCACGCCGTCGGCGATCAGGTAGGCCGTGGCACGACTGTGGTCGGCCATAACGCGCATCGAAACGTCATCTTCCTCATTGTCGCCATAAGCTTTCCCGGCGAGCTTTTCGATGTAGCCGATGATGTCGCGCAGCAGGTCGGTATCATAGTTGGACTGTACCTTCTGCATGACCGTGGCCAGCCGCTCCAGGCCCATGCCGGTGTCGACTGCGGGTTTGGGCAGGGGGATCAGCTCGCCGTCCGCCTGACGGTTAAACTGCATGAAGACGTTGTTCCAGACTTCCATGTAGCGGTCGCAGTCGCAACCGATCGTGCAGTCCGGTGAGTCGCAGCCGATTTCCTCGCCGTTGTCGTAGAAGATCTCCGAACAGGGCCCGCAGGGGCCGGTATCACCCATGGCCCAGAAGTTGTCTTCTTCGAAACGAAAAATCCGGTCGCGGGGGACGCCCTCCTGCTCGTGCCAGATATCCGCGGCTTCATCGTCATCGGTGTAGACCGAGACGTAGAGTCGGGACTTGTCGATGCCGAGTTCAGCGGTCAGGAACTCCCATGCGTAGGCGATCGCCTCTTTTTTGAAGTAGTCGCCGAAAGAGAAGTTGCCGAGCATTTCGAAAAAGGTGTGGTGCCTGGCGGTACGACCGACATTTTCCAGGTCGTTGTGCTTGCCGCCGGCACGAACGCACTTCTGCGAGGTGGCGGCCCGGACGTAATCGCGTTTTTCCGCACCGAGGAAGCAGTCCTTGAACTGGTTCATCCCGGCGTTGGTAAAGAGCAGGGTCGGGTCGTTGTGCGGAACGAGGGAAGAAGAGCCGACAACCGTGTGGCCGCGGTCTTCAAAATATTTCAGAAACAGTTGACGTATTTCACTACCGGTCTTCATTGTCTGTTGCAATACCTTTCCGTGTCAGTTGATCCAGGATGCGGCCGATTGCGAAACCGCGGCGCTGGAGAAAATTCACGACCCGGCGCTTTTCTTTTGCCGGTGCCGTATTGTCGTTGAAATCAGGAAACCTCCTGGCCAGCAGGTCTGCCAGAAGAGCGTCTTCGTCACAAGCCTCGCGGGCGGCAGCCAGTGCCTGCTCGGCAAGTTCCTCGCTGATGCCGCGTTGCCTGAGGTCTGCCAGAATCCGATGGCCGACTGCGCGGCCCTGGTTCATCAGGCTGGTCGCCCGGGTCAGGGCGTAGCGCGCATCGTCGAGGTAGCCGAGTTCGACGCACCGCTGCAGGGTTGTGTGAACCAGTTCCGAATCAAAACCCTTGTCGGTCAGTTTTTTCCGCAGCTCGGCCTGGCTGTGGTCACGGCGGGTCAATATCCGCAGGGCCGCTGGCCAAGGGCTGTCACAGTCAGCTCTCGGCTCAGTCTTTTTTCTCACCTTCTTCATCGCTGCCACCGAAGGCATCCCAGGAAAGGTCTGAAGTTGACGAGACACCGGACACCTTGAGCTTGAAGTCATCCGGGTTGGAGCACTGGCGCAGGGCTTCCTCGAAGCTGATGAGCTTTTGTTTGAGCAGGCCCATCAACGACTGATCGAAAGTCTGCATACCGTAGGACTCGTAGCCCTGCTGGATTGCATCCGGCAGCTGTTTGGTCAGGTCCTTGTCGTCAATCATCTGGCGGACGCGGGCCGAGGCAATCATGACCTCGACCGCCGGGACACGACCCTTGCCATCGAGTCTCGGCACCAGGCGCATGGAGATAACTCCACGCAGAACGGCGGCCAGCTGGATGCGCATCTGTCGCTGCTGGTATGGCGGGAAGACCGAAATGATCCGGTTGACGGTTTCTGTTGCGTCAATCGTATGCAGGGTCGAAAGAACCAGATGTCCCGTCTCCGCTGCGGTCAAGGCCGTTTCGATCGTTTCGTGGTCACGCATCTCGCCGACCAGGATGACGTCCGGGTCCTGACGCAGGGCAGATTTCATGGCCGTCTGAAAACCTTCGGTGTCGGAGCCGACTTCGCGCTGGTTGATGATGCTTTTCTTGTCTCGATGCAGAAATTCGATCGGGTCCTCAATCGTCACAATATGTGATTTGCGGTTGGCGTTGATGTAATCGATGATCGCTGCGAGAGTTGTCGATTTGCCGGAGCCTGTGGCGCCGGTGACGAGAATCAGGCCGCGGTTGGCCATCGCCATCTTCTTGATGACCGGCGGCAGGAGCAGGTCTTCAAGTCCCTTGATATCAAACGGGATGGCACGGAATACCAGTGAAACCGAGCCGCGCTGAGTAAATGCGTTGACACGGAAACGGCCCAGGCCGGGGACCCCGTAAGCCAGGTCGACCTCGCAGGCTTTCTCAAAGCGCTCCTTCTGCAGATCATTCATGATGTCTTCGATAATCTGCTCGGTCTGCTCGGGTGAAATCCGTGGAGCTTTTGGCAGCGGACGAAGAGTGCCGTCAATTCGATAGATCGGCGGCAACCCGACCTTGAGATGAATGTCGGAGGCTCCGGACTTCAGCCCGACCGACAGGATTTCATTGAGATCCATGAATTATTCTCCTTCAGGCCTGTTGCCTGCAGGTTTAAGGCCGTAATGTTCGAGAACCCGGGCTTCGATGTCCGCGGCAGTTTCCGGGTGTTCCACCAGAAACTGCTTGGCATTCTCGCGTCCCTGTCCTATCCGCTCCTCGCCATAGGAGAACCAGGAACCGCTTTTCTCGACGATGTTGCATTCGACACCCAGGTCGACCAGATCCCCCTCACGAGATATTCCGGTGCCGTACATGATGTCAAATTCGGCCTCCTTGAAAGGTGGTGCAATCTTGTTCTTGACAACCTTGACCCTGGTGCGGTTGCCGATCGCATCCTGCCCCTGCTTGAGGGAAGCGATCCTGCGGATGTCCATGCGCACGGACGCGTAAAACTTCAGGGCGTTGCCGCCGGTGGTGGTTTCGGGGTTGCCGAACATGACACCGATCTTCATGCGGATCTGGTTGATGAAAATCACGCAGGTGTGCGACTTGCTGATTGTCGCGGTCAGCTTGCGCAGGGCCTGTGACATCAGCCGGGCCTGCAGACCCATGTGCGAATCGCCCATTTCACCCTCGATTTCCGCCCTCGGCACCAGGGCCGCGACCGAGTCGATAACCAGGACGTCGACCGCACCGCTGCGGACCAGGACTTCGACTATTTCAAGGGCCTGTTCGCCGGTGTCGGGCTGGGAGATCAGCAGTTCGTCGGTGTTGACGCCGAGTTTCTTGGCGTAGTGCACGTCCAGGGCATGTTCGGCATCGATGAAGGCCGCGACCCCTCCGACCTTCTGGGCCTCAGCGGCAATGTGCAGGGCAAGGGTGGTCTTGCCGGAAGATTCGGGGCCGTAGATCTCAACGATCCGGCCTCGTGGGACACCGCCGATACCCAGGGCGATGTTCAGACTCAGGGCACCGGTTGAAATCGATTTGACATCCGGCAGGACGGCATCCTCGCCGAGGCGCATGATGCTGCCTTTGCCGAATTGTTTTTCAATCTGGCCCATGGCCAGTTCGATAGCTCTGTTGCGGTCGCTCTCTGCCATTACTTTCCCTCCTTACAAGGTGAATATCCACATTGAATTTTCTGGTTGTTACCGGAAGTCATCAATCTCATTGTCAAGCCCTATCGTAAATAATGGAATATGTTCTGCGCCGCCGGGCTGTAAACGGCTTTCATACAGAGACCAGCCTGTCGACCGGGAGATGTCCGACCAGTTGTTGCCCGAGGTCACTGCCCAGGGTGGTCAGCTCATTTGTCTTCTTCTTTGCCCTGCCGATCGTCAAATGCGGAGAATATGGCCTGGAATCTGTGACCAAGCCGGCTGCATGCAATGCACGACGACAATCTCGGTGCAGTTGCCCGAGCTGGTTCTGCGGATTCAGGCCGAGCCAGATGACCCTGGGGCGTCGCAGACTGGGAAAGGCTCCCAAGCCGATTACATCGACCAGGAAAGGCCGATGACAGCGCTTAACGGATAGCATAGAAACCCTGATCTTTTCAAGGTTTTCCTGCTCGGTTTCACCGAAGAAGTGCAAGGTTAGATGCAGGTTTTCCGGTCGGCTCCAGCGGATATCGCGAATCCGGGACTTGAGATCCCCCTGTAACGAGCGGATTGCGTTCTGCAGTTCCTCTGTGAGTGGCACGCCCAGAAATACCCTAACCGAGGACATGTTTCCCCTCATCAGGGCTGCTCAAGGGTAGCAGAGCCGAGAAGCAACTACCCTGGTCGGCCCCGGCGCTCTCAACCCAGACCAACCCGTCATGGGTCTCGATAATCCCCTTGACCAGAGTCAACCCAAGCCCGACTCCTTTGCCGCCGAAACTCTCCCGGGATGACGAATGACTGGAGATGTCGCCGACTTCGTGAAACTTGTCGAAAATCTTCAGTTGGTCGTCCCCGGCCAGTCCGATCCCGCTATCAGTGATGGCAACCTCCAGGTACTTGTCTTTTAAGCGACCGCTGAAGAAATTCTCCGAGAATGGCTTGAGCATGTCAGTGCGGGACGCGACATCCTCTCCGCTGATTTCACGGCCGCTGACATGAATCCAGCCTCCCTCTGGAGTGAACTTCACAGCATTTTCCAGAAGCCTGTCAAAGGCCCGTTTCAAATGATGGACATCACCCCTGACCACCGGATGCTCGGGGAATTCGAGAATTTCAAGGCGAAGCTTGCGATTTATGCAGTCGGACTGATATTCGTCGACCAGTTCCCTGATGATCAACAGTGGATTGAAGGCCTCACGTGCCATGTAGAGTACTTTTGCTTCGAGCCTGGCGGCCTCCAGCAGGTTGTCGACAATATGATTCAGTCGCTCGCTGCCGCGGATGATAACATCCATGGCTCTTTGTTCGTTTTCTCCCAGCCTCACCCCGGCCGCGTCTTGTAGAAATTCCGCTCCGGACATGATCGTGGTCAGGGGGGTGCGCAGCTCATGCGAGGCCAACGAGAGGAACGTGCTCTTCATCTGGTTGAGACTTTGCAGGGCGCGGTGATTCTGTTCGAGTTGATCCAGGTGGCTGCGTAGAGCGGAACGTGACCTCTCGAGCTCCCGCATGCTGGCAAAATTGAGTCGGTGCTGCCATTTCAGCTCATCGAAAAGTTCGGCATTTTTCAGGATCGGCCCGACTTGCCGGCCGATCGCCTGAATCAGCCGGACATCTTCCCTGTTGAAAACCCGCTGGCCGCGATCAAAGATGAAGAGGACGCCGAGCGTCTCTTCCTCGGCTATGAATGGTACGGCCAGGAAGGCCCGCCAGTTGTCGGCAAAGACCGCACTGGAAATGCGCCGATGGTCCTTTTGCAGGTTGGTCGACATGCGCGGCCGACCGGTTTCCACGACTTTTCCGGCCAGCCCCATGCCGGGCTGGATCCGCCCGAGCTCCTCAACCACATTGTCCGGGATGTTATGATGCAGGGCCAGCTTCATCTCTGTTCCGCGATGCTCAAGGAGAAAGATCCCGCCACCGGAGATGGAGAAGCTCCTGACAACCTCGTCGAGAATGATCTCCAGAGTCTGGGCCAGGTCGTGACCCTCGGCGACCCGGTGGGAGATCTGATTCAGAAGCGTCAGGTGGCGATTGTGCCGGCGCAGTTCGATCTGCAGGTTGGTGACCTGGGTTGTGTCGCGAAAGGTCCCGTAGATGATCTCTTTGTCATCGATGTGGCCTGACCTGAACTTCACTTCGCCGACAAACAGTGAGCCGTCCTTGCGGCGGATTTTCACCGCAGGGGCCTCTGCGTGACCAGTTTTGCGGGCTTGGCTGATGGTTCGCAGCAGTCGCTGTCGCTGCTCCCGGGAGAAGAGGGACTTGAAGCTCAGGAGAATGGTTTCCGACGGCGCGTACCCCAAAAGCTGTTTCGCCACCTGGTTGACCTCGAGCAGGGCACCGCTCTCCTGGTCGAACATGAAGGTTGCTTCCCCGGCGTCCTGAAAGAAGAGCCGGTCCCGGTTGCGAAGATGCTCGAGAAGCTCTTCCTGCAAGACCTTCTCTTTTGCCATTTCCGACAGGCGGGTTTGCAGGGTGTCGGCTTTTTTTCGGCAGGATATTGCCCAGGCTGCAATGATGAGAAATGCGACTCCGACCAACACGCTGATGACGACAGGCATGATCAGTCCTCCTGCGGCACGTCGGAAATCTGGTGCAAGGCCTGGCGTCGAAGCCAATCGAGAGCGGTACAGGCAGTACGCATACGTACCTGTTCGCGGTTGCCGTGGAAATGGAACCTTTCGACACGCTCGCCATGAGGACCAGTCATGGCCATGAACACCGTGCCGACCGGTTTGTCTTCGGTGCCACCATCCGGTCCGGCAATGCCGGTCACGGCAAGGCCGATATCGGTTCGCGATGCAGTCTTCACTCCACGGGCCATAGCCACCGCGCAGTCTTGACTGACAGCGCCGTGCTTTTCGAGAATGTCCGACGGTACTTGCAGACAATCGATCTTTGCCGAATTGGCGTAAGTCACGATACTGCGCTCGAGAAAGGCTGACGCTCCGGCCTGGTCGGTGAGCAGCTTGGCGATCAACCCGCCCGTACATGATTCGGCGAGTGACAACGTCAGACCCGCCGAGATGAGGTGTTTCGCTGTGCTCCGCCAGAGTCTCGTTGCCAAAGCCGACAACATATTCTCCGAGGGCTTTCCTGACGACCACCTCGGCGCGGTCAACCAGTTTCCGTGCATCTTTACCCCTGGCGCGCAGTTTGACCTGGACCGCCGGGAGTTCGACATTGAACGCCAACTCGATCCCTTCCGGCAGGGGAGTAGTGGATATCCGGGATTCGACTTCGGGTTCCGGCAAGCCCAAAACGGTGACCGTTTGCTGGCAAAACAGGGGCGGGTCGGGAAAGCGCTCCAGTAGCGATGGGATAACGTATTCGTCTAGCATCACGAGCATTTCCCGGGGCACGCCCGGCAGGAAATAAAGCTCCGTCGCGTGATGCTGCAGATGGAAGCCCGGCGCTGTGCCGTTGTGGTTGGCAATCACCGTGCTTCTGCCGGGGAGCATGGCCTGCTTTTCGTTGGCAGGGTGCATGCTGCGCTGCATGATGCGAAAACGCGCCCGGATTTGTTGCAGCGCCTTGTCGTTCAGGCTGAGAGGCCTGCTGAAGGCGGTGGCTGCAGCCTTGGCGGTCCGGTCGTCTCCAGTCGGGCCAAGTCCACCGGTCACGACGACCGCGTCGTGGGTTGCCGCCAGGCGTTGCAGTGCCGCAGCGATGTCTGCTTCCCGGTCACCTGTTGTGGCCGCCTCATGCACCGGCAGCGAATGATTGATCAACATCCCGGCAATGGCCGCGGTATTGGTGTCAGCCAGGTCGCCGTTGAGCAGCTCATCGCCTATGGTCAAGGATTGCGATTTTCATCGGTACCGGTTCCCGATCTGTCCGGTTTTGACAGGTCTCTGTCTCTATCCGCCCAGGTTGAAGGCCCACAAGGTCAGGCGCAAGGCGATGGCTGCGTAAATGCCTGCCGCAAAGTCATCGAGGACGACGCCGACACCGTGTTTGAAATTCTTGTCAAGCCATCCTGCCGGCGGCGGTTTGAGGATGTCGAACAGGCGAAACCAGAAGAAGCCGATCAGCGCCGCGCTCCAGCTCCAGGGCAGGAAGGCAACAGTAACGAGGTAGCCCATCAGCTCATCGATGACAATCCGGCCGTCGTCGGCAACGCCGTAGATCTGTCCGGCGGCATCGGCGACCCAGAAGCTGAGGAAGAGCAGGGCGGTCATGGTGATCATGTAAAGCCACCATGGCCACGCTCCGGTCAGGTAGAAGACCGGAATGCCGGCCAGGGTGCCGAACGTCCCGGACGCAAACGGGGCATAACCGAGGCCGGCGTTGCTGGCGAGGAAAAGGGTTAGCTTGCGCACTTACTCCTCCAGTCCGAATTGGCGGTTTGCTGTTGCTGTGACGATGCGGAAGACGTCCGGTAGCGGGCGTCCACTGGCCTTTGCCAGCTGCTGGCAGCTGGCATGCTCCGGGGTGATGCGCAGCAGTCGCTCTGCCTCGTAGATCAACTTGACTTCAGCGTCACCGAGACGAGTCCGAACCGTTGCTGATTGTCGTCTCAGCTTGATGCGTCGGGTCTCGTGCATGCGTACTCCGATGGCGCTGCTTTCCAGTAAAATCGTCCGGGCCAGGCTGGCGGCATGATGAGGTTTTGCAACCACCGTCAGACGTGATCCCGGGCGATTCTTTTTCATCTGCAGAGGGGCGAGCGCGGCATCCAGGGCGCCCTCGTCCATCAGCCTGTCGATCAGCGAGCCGAGCCATTCCGGAGACGAGTCGTCAATATGGGATTCGATGACGGTGACAAGATCATGTTCAAGGCCGGAAGCGAGAGCCTGGCGGCCAACGATGCCGCGCAACAGGTTGGGCCGTTCTTCCAGGTCCCAGCCACCGACACCGTAACCGATCCGGGCAATGGCCATCTCCGGCATCGGCCCGAACCGGGCAACAGACGCAGCAATGGCTGCACCTGTCGGCGTCACCAGTTCCCGATCACTGCCGGCATTGCGGACCGGCTGGCCGGAAAGAATCTGCAGGGTGGCCGGGGCCGGCAGGGGGATGCTGCCGTGACTGCCCTGCGTCATGCCGCGGGACAGTGGTAGCGGAGCACAGATAACCTCCTGAATTTCGAGCAGGTGCAGGCCTATGGCGCTGCCGACAATGTCGACAATTGCATCGACGGCGCCGACTTCGTGAAAGTGAACCTCATCCAGGCCGACCCTGTGAACATGTGCCTCAGCTTCGCCGAGACAGCGGAAGATGCGGCGCGCCGTGTCTTTCACCGGTACGGTCAATGCGCTTTCGCCAATCATGCTGTCAATCTCGGACCAGGTCCGTGACGGTTGTCCGCCATCACAGACGACCTCGACCCGCGTGCCAGCGATGCCGTGGCGTTTTTCCTGCCTCTGCTCAAGCCGGTAGCCGTTCACCGGCAGCTTGCCAAGTTCTGCCTGGAGGCTGTCCAGGGCGATACCCAGGTCGACCAGCAGGCCAAGAGTCATGTCGCCAGATATCCCGGAAAAAGTGTCGAGGTACAGGGTTGTCATGTTTCCCGTTTTCGGTTGATGCGGGTTGCGGCAAAGGCCGCACCGAAGCCGTTATCGATGTTGACCACGCTGATCCCCCCGGCGCAAGAATTGAGCATGCCGAGCAGGGCGGCGACGCCGTTGAAGGATGCCCCGTAGCCGACAGAAGTGGGAACGGCAATCACAGGGACATCGACCAGCCCACCGACCACCGAGGGGAGGGCCCCCTCCATGCCCGCGACGACGATGATCACGGTTGCCTCGCAGAGTTCACTGGTGTGAGCCAGCAGTCTGTGGATGCCGGCGACGCCGACGTCGACCAGTTCCTCAACCTGGTTGTTGAACATCCGTGCGGTGACAACGGCTTCGCGGGCAACCGGCAGGTCGGAGGTGCCGGCACAGATGACGAGGATTTTGCCCCGGCCGTGATCGGCAAAGGGCTTTTGCTGTAGCGTGAAGGTTCGGGCAACCGGATCGTATTCACCATTGCGGGTGGGCATTTGACAGTAATCCGGCCTTTTCTGCGGAAACCCGGGTCACCAAAACATTGTCGCCGTGGGCGGCCATGTGTTTTACGATTGTCGCAATCTGCTCCGCCGACTTTGCCTCGCCAAGGACCACTTCTGGCACGCCCTGGCGCAGGGCGCGGTGATGATCGATCTTGGCGATGTCGGTCTCCTCGTAAGGCAGGGCACGGAGGCGTTCCAGGCCTTCCTCAACAGTCAGGTCCCTGTTCTGCACGGCCGTCAGTAAGTGCTTTAAATCGTTGATGTCCATCGTTTGGTCTCCCTGTTGCACCGGAGTTCACATGTTAGCATCCCCGGGCTGTTTTTCAAACAATTCGCGGCAAGTGATGTAATATTGCGATCGGACATTTGAGCTGCGAGCAATCTATCGTTCCTGATCTGCCGGTTGTTTTTTTTCAGGCGAGCCCGGTTGATGAAGTCATGTGACCGGTACCGGAGGATGATTGCCGGGGGTCTGATTGGACTTCGGCAGGTGAGATATAGTTAATCTATTGTCCTTGTGTTTATTCTGAAAGACAAAAACGGCGGGTACCGCCAGAGACCATAAGCTTGCAAATGTTGCCGCGAAATACGAAAAACAAAAGCTTAAAGTCGGCAGTTCGCGTACTGCCGGACGCCTTACTTTTGTCCATGCGGCGACAAAAGTAAGCAAAAACGCCTTTACTCCTTGCGGAGGGCACCTCCTTTTCCAGTTTTCTGAGTAATCCAATGACACGCAGCTTAATAAGCCGGCCCGTTACAGGGGGGCCTCCCTTGCAGTGTGACTTACAGGGGAAAAACTTAAAAACAAAGCAACTGTTGCAATCCTCCACAAGCGGAGAGGCTCTCAAGAGCCTCGGGTCCTGCGGGGGAAATGTAGACATTTAGTCCGACAGTCTTGACTGTGTTGAGGTTACCGCCTTGACGAGCCAGACATGCCCAGCGCAGCGAAGGCCCTTTTCTGCTTACTCTTTTGGGCCAGCAAAAGAGTAAGGCGCAGTCGGGGGGCGCAACCCACGGGATTTTGATTTTGTTTTTGAATTATGGAGTTCAACAAAAAAGGGCAACAGATTACCCATCTGTTGCCTCAAGTTTCGATACAAACTCCACCGGCCAGGTAAAAAACAAACCACGCATTACGTGCGGGATGGCTCAGTAATCTGCAAGAGGCCGCCCCTTTTCCGTATCGTTGTCGTGCCTCTTCTGTCGCGCCACGAATAAAGGCGAGGCCCCTTATGCGTCTCCACCAATCTTGCTGATGAAAACTTCGCGGGGGCGGCTGGTGCCGTCAGAGGGGCCGACAATCCCTTCGGCTTCCATCTTTTCGATCATCCGCGCGGCGCGATTATAGCCGAGGCGCAAGCGGCGCTGCAGCATCGAGATCGAGGCCTGCTTGGTGTCGGCGATGATCGCCAGGGCTTCATCCCATTTTTCATCATAATCGTCGTCGCCGTTGCCACTGCTATCAGCGGCTGGCGGCGTTTCGAGGATCGATTTGTCGTAATCCGGCTGCCCCTGTTTCTTCAGGAAATCAACCACGCGCTGCACTTCGATCTCCGAAACGAAGGCGCCGTGAACACGCTGCACGGCACCGGTGCCGGGTGGCAGGAAGAGCATGTCGCCGTTGCCGAGCAGGGTTTCAGCGCCCATCTGGTCGAGGATGGTTCGTGAGTCGGTGCGCGAGAAGACCTTGAAGGAAATCCTGGTCGGGAAGTTGGCCTTGATCAGGCCGGTGATGACATCGACGCTCGGCCTCTGGGTGGCCAGAATCAGGTGGATACCTGCCGCGCGGGCCATTTGCGCCAGGCGGGCAATCGCCTCCTCGATATCGCGGCCGGAGACCATCATCAGGTCAGCCAGTTCGTCGACGATGACAACCACGTAGGGGAGGTGTCCGTGATCAAGCTCTTCACCTTCGATCAGCTCGATTTCCGGCAGATCCTCTTCCATCATGTCGATGACGGCGTCGTTGTCGGGAGTCAGCTTGCGTTTGCTGGTTTTCTCCTTCTCTTCCTTCTCCAGTTTGCGATTGTAGCCGTCGATGTTGCGCACGCCCTTGTCGGCCATCAGCTTGTAGCGGCGTTCCATCTCCCGAACCGCCCAGTTCAGGGCCAGCGCCGCCTTTTTCGGATTGGTAACGACCGGCAGCAGGAGATGCGGGATCCCCTCGTACATCGAGAGTTCCAGCATTTTCGGGTCGACCATGATCAGGCGAACATCGCGCGGGTCAGCGCGATAGAGTAGAGAGAGGATCATGGCATTGATCGAGACAGATTTACCGGTACCGGTTGAACCGGCTACCAGCAGATGGGGCATCTTGGCGAGGTCGGCGACGACCGTATGGCCGAAGATGTCCTTGCCCAGGGCGAGCGGCAGGCGGCCGCCGGTTTTCTGGAACTCGTTGGTGGCGAAGATTTCCTTGAGGTAGACCATCTCGCGGTCCCGGTTCGGAATCTCTATGCCGACCACGCCGCGGCCCGGAATCGGCGCGACAATCCGGATCGAGAGGGCCTTGAGGGCCATGCTCAGGTCGTCTGACAGCCCGGCTATTTTGTTGACCTTGACGCCAGGCGCCGGGGCGAATTCGTACATGGTGACCACCGGGCCCGGCTTGACCTCGGAGACATCACCCTCGACGTTGAAGTCGAGCAGCTTTTTCTCCAGTAGCCTGGCGTTCATCATCAGGGCGTCCTTGTCAACCGGTTTCGCCACTTCGCCATCGTGGTCGAGCAGGTTGAGCGACGGCGGGTGATAGGTGCCGGAAGGTTCCAGGAACTCGAAGGCTTCCTGGTTGGCCAGGGCCTTCTTCTTGTCAATCTTCTTCTCTATGACCCTGACGGGTTTTGTCGAGGCCGGCTCGGGCTCACGAATGACCGGGGCCTTTTCTTTCCTTGGCTTGTCCTTTTCTTTTAACTCCCGACGGGCCAGGCGTGCCGCCCGGCGTTTTTCCATGGAATCTGCCAATCGGGCCAGCATGCCTTCGAGAAAGAGCACCATGGAGAAACGGGCGACGAGCATTGCGGATACCGAGAAGAAGACAACCAGGAAGAGCGCTGCACCGGTCAGGTTGAACCAGCCTTTCAGGGTGCTGGCGAGAAAGAAACCGATGAAGCCGCCGGCCTGGTTCAGGGTCTGCCCGAACAGGGCGACTTTTTCAACTTTCAAAGAGATCAGACCGGCAAGCGAAATTAACATGACGATGAACGCCGCGGCCTTGTACGCTCGTGGATGCAGGTCGCGGAATTTCAACAGCCGCCAGGCAAACAGCAGGCAGGCGAAGGGAATCATCAGTGCCGGCAGGCCGATGACCTGGTAGAAGAGGTCGGAAACATAGGCGCCGACCTTGCCGCAGAAGTTATGAATCGATGCCGGATCAAGATTGTTGTTGAAGGACGGGTCGTTGTTGTTGAACGAAACCAGGCTCAACAGAAGAAAGATCCCGGCGGCCATCCAGACCAGGCCGGCGATCTCTTTCTTGATATGTTCACGGAGAAAGGTTTTACGTGGTTTTTCGCTCATATGCCCTCGATATAATCCGGGTCATCTTAGCGCAATGAAAGGGGAAAGGTCAAAGGTTGCTTGGCCGCTGCGATCAGAAAAACAGGATCAGCCCCACGCCACCGGCCAGCCAGCAATAGAGTGCAAACCAGTGCAGTCGCCGCCGCCTGATAATACCCATCAGCAGGTGGATGCAGAACAGCCCTGTCACAAGAGCCGCGAGTGTTCCGGCAAGATAGGGCAGCAGCGTGATCCCGGCGACATGGTCAAGGTCTTTCAGGGAGAGCAGGGCGGCGCCGAAGACGGCCGGCAGGGCCAGCAGGAAAGAAAACCTGGCCGCGGTCTCGCCGTCGATGCCGCGCATCAGCAGGGCTGCGATTGTCGAGCCGGAGCGGGAGATGCCGGGAATGATCGCACAACCCTGCACCGTGCCGACAACCAGTGCGTCGACGAAGGTCATCTGCTTGCGGGAACTTTCGGCGCGTCGCAGGCGTTCGGCAACCCAGAGCAGGGTGCCGGTGACCAGCAACATCATGCAGACGATATCGGGCCGCTCGAACAGCCCGACAAAAAAGTCCTTGAAGAGCAGGCCGATCACGGCGGTCGGGACGGAGCCGGCAATCAGCAGCGCAACCATGACGCGCTGGTCTTTCGCCAGTTCATCCCTGCGCCAGAGCGAAGTGGTCAGGCCGACCAGGTCACGCCAGAAATAGATTGCCACCGCAATCATGGTGCCGACGTGCAGCAGGACATCGAAGAGTACGCCCGGTTGTTCGAAGTCACCGATCAGGTGCTGGGCAAGGACCAGGTGGCCGCTCGACGAAACGGGCAGGAACTCTGTGGCGCCCTGCAGGATGCCGAGCAATATCGCATCAACAAAATTCATATAAAACCGGTTGTCAGGGATTGGGGGCTGGAGACTGGTAATAACATAAAAACCGAATTTGCGCTACGCGCTACCTTTTTAAAGCTCCATGATGACCGGCAGGATCAGCGGCCGCCGGTCGATTGTCTTGTTGAACAGGCGACGCAGGGTCTTGCGGACTTCGACGCGCAGTTCCTCCCAGTCGCTGATGGCCTCCCTGCTGTGCTCTTCCAGCATTGCGCAGACCAGCCGTTTGGCCTCCTGCAAAAGTTCTTCACTGTCATCTTCCGGAATAAATCCGCGGGTGATGATCTCCGGCCCGGAGACAATCGCCCCGCTGCCCTGGTTGAGCGCCAGGAAGACGATGACCAGGCCATGATTGGCGAGATGACGGCGGTCGCGCAGTTCCATTTCGCCGACATCGCCGACCCCTTTGCCGTCGATGAACACCCGCCCGGTCTCGACCTTCGGTTCGAACCGGTGGCCGTTGGCGGAGAGTGTCAGTGGAGTGCCGTTGCTGATGACGAGGGCGCGCTCCTCGCTCCAGCCGAGACTGCGGGCCAACTGGGCGTGCTTGACCAGGTGGCGGTATTCACCGTGCACCGGCACGAAGTATTCCGGCCTGACCAGGTTCAGTACGGTCTTCAGTTCCCCCTGGCTGGCGTGACCCGAGACATGAATCTCGCTGGTCGTCTCGTAGTGGACCTCCGCTCCGCGACGATACAGATGGTTGATCAGATGGGTGATCGCCCGCTCGTTGCCGGGAATGAATTTCGAGGAAAGAATCACCGTATCGCCTGGCTCGATGCTGATCTTCTTGTGATCGTCCATGGCGATTCGCGACAGGGAGCTGAGCGGCTCCCCCTGGCTGCCGGTGGTCAGGATCAGGACCCTGTCCGGTCGCAGGTCACGCATCTGGCGTAGTTCGATGAGCATGTCATCGGGGATATGGAGATAGCCGAGTTGCCTGGCGATGGCGATGTTGCTGACCATGCTGCGCCCTGATACGACCACCTTGCGATCGACCTTTTGTGCGGCATTGACGACCTGCTGGATGCGGTGGATGTTCGATGAGAAGGTTGCGACCAGCACCTTGCCTCTGCACTGCGGCAAGAGCTCATCGAAGGCGTCGCCAACGGTGCGCTCGGAGAGAGTCTGCCCGCTGTTCTCGACATTGGTGGAGTCGGCGAGCAATAGCAGTACGCCTTCTTCACCGTAGGCGGCCAGACGGCCGAGGTCGGTGGGCTGGTTGTCCACCGGCGTCGGGTCGAGCTTGAAGTCTCCGGTGTGCACGATCAGCCCGGCGGGTGTACGGATTGCCAGACCGCAGCCGTCGACGATCGAGTGCGCGGCGCGGAAAAATTCAACCTCGAAGGGGCCGATGGTGATCGGTTCGCGGACCTTGACGCTTCGGCATTCGACCTTGCTTTTCAGCTGGTGTTCTTCGAGTTTGTTGGCGAGCAGTCCCAGTGTCAATGGTGATCCGTAGATCGGCGGAAAGCCGAGCTCTTCAACCAGAAAAGGGATGGCCCCGATGTGATCTTCGTGACCGTGGGTCAGGACGATGCCGGCGATCTCATCCCGGCGTTCGGCGATCGCGGCAATATCCGGGATCACCAGGTCGATGCCGAGCATGTAGGCCTCGGGGAACATCAGACCGCAGTCGATGATCAGCAGGCCGCCTGCCGCCTCGATGACCATCATGTTCAGGCCGATTTCACCGAGTCCACCCAACGGCAGAATGCGCACCGCATCCGGATGCAGTGGCTGTGATGTCTCGACAGTCGGTAAATCTTCCATCATGGTGTGAAATTTCCCAATATATCAGGCTCTTGGAGTGAAACGACGTCAGTCTAGGGGAGTGGCGCATCAGAGTCAAACTCTTTCCCGTGTAAGCTTGCCGGCAGCAGTGATATCAATGTAATTGGAGTTGCGGTCTCAGAAAGATGACCTTTTGTGCCACGAAGACTCGAAGGCACAAAGAAAGTGATTTCCATAGAAACATAAGGCTATTTGGAGTCTATTGTTGAAATGGTTGTATTTGAGGCTTCGTTGAAATTCCAGATCGATCTTGAAAAATGTATCTTAAACCGATCCGAAGATTGAGAGCTTTCGTGTTTTTTAAGTGGTGATTTGTGGGACGCAACTCGTCCCTGCAAGGACTTTAAAGAAACTTGCTATTGATGTACTATGCACGATCTGTTTTACAAGTTGATGCAACTAAAGAGGATTATTTTCTATGATAAAGACTACTGGTTTTGACAACGAAAAGTACCTTGAAGAGCAACACGAGAAGATCTTGGAGCGAGTTCAGAAGTTTGATAACAAACTTTACCTGGAGTTTGGCGGGAAGATCATGTTCGATTACCACGCCGCCAGGGTCCTGCCTGGGTTCTCCCCCAATGTTAAAATGAGATTGCTGCAAAAGTTAAAAGGGAATGCAGATATTATCTTGTGTATCTATGCTGGCGACATCGAACGGCGAAAAATGAGAGCAGACTTCGGAATCACCTATGACGTTGATGTCATGAGACAGATCGATGACCTGCGTAGTTGGGGAATTGACGTCACTGCCGTGGTTATCACCCGCTTTGAGGACCAGCCAGCGGTCAATATTTTCAAGAACAAGTTGGAACGACGCAATATCAAGGTTTACACTCACCGTTTCACCAAGGGGTATCCTACGGATGTCGATATGATTGTCAGCGATGCAGGCTACGGTGCCAACGACTACATTGAAACGACAAACCCCCTGGTTATAGTTACCGGCCCCGGTCCGGGTAGTGGTAAACTCGCGACCTGCCTGTCTCAGATGTATCATGAGCACAAACAGGGTGTAAATTCAGGCTACGCAAAATTTGAGACCTTTCCCATCTGGAGTATCCCTCTGAAGCATCCAGTAAACGTGGCTTATGAATCAGCAACGGCCGATATCGGTGATTTTAACCAGATCGACCCTTATCATCTCGAGGTATACGATCAAGTCGCGATTAATTATAACCGTGATGTTGAGGTCTTTCCTGTCCTCAAGCGCATCTTGGAGAAGATTATGGGTCACGCGGTCTATAATTCTCCGACTGACATGGGTGTCAACATGGCGGGCTTCGGGATTATCGATGACGACCTAGTCAGCGAGGCGGCGAAACAGGAGATTATCCGCAGGTTCTTCCGCTATCGTTGTGAGTATGCTCTGGGCTATGTTGATATGGCAACTGTCCAAAGGGCTGAGTTGATTATGAAAGAGCTTGACTTGAAACCGGAAGACCGCAGGATAGTTGAGCCGGCCAGAGGATGTATTGAGAATGGCGAAATGGAAGGCAAGGGGAATGATGGGATCTACTGTGGGGCGGCTGTCGAACTTCATGATGGAACGATTATCACAGGCAAAAACACTCCTTTGATGCATGCAGCCTCCAGCTTGGTGCTTAACGCCATCAAAACCCTTGCCGGGATTCCTGATGATATTCACTTGCTGTCTCCGGGGATCATTGAATCGATAGGGAGCTTGAAAAAAGACATCCTCAATAGCAAAGCCATCAGTCTTGACCTTGAAGAGACCTTAATAGCCTTGAGTGTGAGTACCACAACCAACCCGACCAGTCAGATGGCCATGACTAAGTTGAAGCAACTAAAAAACTGTGAGGTGCACCTGACCCATATCCCGACACCGGGAGATGAAACAGGTTTACGGAGACTTGGCGTCAACCTGACTAGCGATCCGAACTTCCCGTCGCGGGCACTGTACGTAACCTAGAACGCGGTGCGGAGTGAACATCACTACTACTGGAACTGAGGGCCGCTGGTTCGTATCCAGTCCTCCCGACTAGCTTTTCATGAGAGCGACCTTCCTGGGGCCGCTCTTTTTCTTATAAATCCTAGTGCATTGCTTCGGGGTGTTTATTTTGGTCAAAATGCAAAGTTTTTTCTGATCCTGATAAATAATAAAAGCCCCACAGCCTGGAGGTGGACTGTGGGGCAATGTGTGTTTATTGGAGGTTATGAAGAAGTTGTCTCAGACCTGTCTGCCACAACAAGCCTTCGATGGTTAATATCTTACTGATTTCGTCAGGTATGTCAACCAATAAATGTAAAATAAAATGACCACCAAGGATCGAACCCTGGTGGCCAATGGCTTTCAATTATAAAGAAAACAAAAAAACCGGGAGAGACACATCTTGATGAGAGGTCTCTATCCCGGTTACAGCCCCTAAACCATATATCAGATACTGCTGACGATCTGAGCCACATCCTGGGCCAACGGTTGACAGGATGTGACAACTATATCCTTCCCTGCAACATTGGCCTGAAAACGTTCCGCATCCATATTCTTCTCGTAGGCATCGCGAAACTTTTCATTCAGTTTCAGAATCTGCGTCTGATTGAGGCCTTTTTCTTTTGCTAAGGAAACAAAGCTTTTCACCTCTCCTTCCTCAATCATCGCAACGCCGAACTTCTTTGGTGGTTTGCCTAGAAAAACGTAGGCATTGCCATCTGCCGGAACCACTTCGAGGGTATCCGAGACCTGCTGAATCAACTCTTTTAATGGCACTTCGACTTCCTGAATCTGTTTTGCGACAGGGTTGCTTGGATCAAGGTCCGGGTGCTTCGGTTTTCTGCTGAATAAACCCATCGATTCCTCCTTTCTTCATTGACGGGGCTGTATTTTGCCTACAAAGCTAACAAAGATGCTAAGCCGTTTCAAGTTCAGATAGGCAAAAATTCAGATAGGCAACATGTCACTATGAAATAAACTGTCCGGTGTTTTAGATAAAATCTGTCCGGTTCATTATGCCTAGTAGGATTTAGAGAACCCCATGTCAGGCAAATTGTTATTAATCCTCCTGCATCGATTTCAGGTTGTCAACTTGGTAGAAATGAAAAATTCTTGCTAATACTGCTATGTTAGTAAATCTCCCGATCCGGAGATCGGGTGGTTTATGCGATTGGGGAACGGTTTTTTACCCATCACAATATTGTCGGGTATTATTATGATATGTAAGCCAAAATCAATGTCCGCAGTAATTTTTCAAGGACAGAACCTAGAAGGAATCAAGGAATGGTCAAGAGAAATTTAAGCATTCAGAATCGAGCCAAAGGTGCACTGCTCGGAGCCTTCATCGGCGACGCTCTTGCCTTGGGCCCTCATTGGTACTACAACCTCGAAGAGCTGAGACGCGATTATGGAGATTGGATCAGTGACTACACAGATCCCCAGCCGAATCGCTATCATGCCGGTTTAAAAGCCGGTCAGCTCTCTCAGGCAGGCTATCTGCTGAAAATGGTGATGCAGTCATTAGCAGAGTGTGGCGATTATGACGAGAAAGATTTCTGCCTTCGCATGGATTCTCAACTGTTTCCCATGCTTGATGGAACCCCAATTTCAGGTCCCGGAGGATATACAAGTCAGTCGATCCGTGAAGCCTGGCGCCGTCGCGTCGAGCAAGAATTACCGTGGAGCGAAACCGGTGGTCATGCCGATACCACTGAGGCAATCGAACGCACGTTAGCAATAGCAGTGTGTTACACGCAACAACCTCATAAGCTGGCAGCAGCGATAACGAGTAATACCCTTTTGACTCAGACCGATGACACTGTGGTCTCTATGACGGTTGCCTACGGAGCTGTTCTCGGGATGTTGGTGCAAGGGCATCAATTGGACGCTAATCTTTCGGGAAAGCTCATGAAGTTTGTAAGGGCCAATCAGCTTCCTTTCCATGCCGTTACAAGTGATAATTTACAACCACCTAAGCCTGGAGATCCTGACCCTCCGCGTATCGGCCGTTTCGCCTCTCCTGATGCCCTTCTGACCCCGTCATACATGGCAACGGCGGCTGTAGATAAGGATATTCGCATAGAGCCCGCCTGGAAAGTCTCCATCGTCTATGGTATGCCTTGCGCCATCTACCATCAATTACCGGCAGCATATTATTTGGCGGCCCGTTTTCATAATGATTTTGAATCTGCCGTGCTTCATGCCGTCAACGGCGGAGGGCAGAATCAGGCTCGTGCAATGTTGACAGGTGCGTTGGTAGGAGCACAAGTGGGTCAAAATGGTATCCCCAATCGCTTTATAGATGGTCTTGAAAATAATGAGGAACTATTGCAGCTATCATCCCGAGTCGCCAATTTGATTGATAAATAATCAAAGGCCATTCATCTCCAGGAGGCCATCATTCTGTGGGTTAGTCCTATTTTATACTCTTACATTGCTTCGGGGTGCTCAGATTGGCAAAAACGCAAGATTCTTACTGGTCCTGCATTCCAGTAACGCTGAAAGTTTCCTGGCAGTCGTGACAATTATAAAAAGATTCAAAGTGTTGTCGGTATAATCAATAAAAATGTAAACCCTTTAATGTTTGCTTCGTCTAAGTCAGCAAAACAATCACCCGGACTTATGAAATCAATCATTCAAAGGAGAATCAAATGAAAAGTCGAACGATCACCACCATTGGAATTATTGCAGCAATCCTGATGACCGTCTCAGGCGCCCAACTCGCCTTTGCAAGGGGTGGTGGAGGAGGCGGTGGCTCCCATAACGGGAAAGGCCCTGGTACTAATGCTGGCACCGGGAAGTCACAAATCGGGAACACAAATCAGTACCAATACAAACACCAAAACCAATATCAGGACCGTCAAGAGAATGGTGCTTCCACCGAACGATCTGGAAATGGGAAGATGCAAGGAGACCAAACTCAGACGAGGAGCCGAACACAACTCAGAGACCCAGCCCGTCATGAAATCGAAACATCAGAGTAAAAACGATATACGGGTGAGTACTTCATGAATATGAATGGCCACCAGGGCCCGATCCTTGGTGGCCATTTTTTTATGTTGTCGGCGTATGATTTATCTCTATCAATAAGAAGCCCGTTTTCTTCTCGGCAATGGTAACTTTTGGGAGGACTTCGATAGTTCTCCCAACCTGCGCACGAAGGGTGTCGGAGCAAACCGCGAAAAACAAATTCCTGTCACTTCTTTGAACTAACCGGTTGTTCCTCGATTGACAGTGTTATCTGAGCTGCTATACCTGTTGATAATCCCACGTGGATCACCGGGGAATTAAGCCCATAATGAACCTGGTGGCAGGCGACGTCACCTCGCCACCCATGTCACAAAAGGTCTTTTGCGATAAGGAAAGGAGAGAGCCGATGAAAAGAGCTCTGGTCTTGTTCAGCGTGTTCTGTTTAGCCGCAGTCTTGGCACCCCCGGTCCAGGCGGGAGATAATGTCAAGGATGGTGTTTTCATCCATATCAGCCATGGTAGCGACGATCCGCACCGGCTGCTGATGGCCCTCAACATGGCCAAAATCATGGCAGACGATCACGATGTCCTTGTATATATTGACATCAAGGGCGTGGATGCGGTTCTCAAGGATTCTCCCGACATTAGCTACTCCCACTTCCCGTCCTCCCGGACACAGTTCAGCGCGCTGCTCAAGCAGGGAGCGACATTGATGGTCTGTCCGGGGTGCCTCAAGGCGGCGGGGAAATCCAGCGAGGATGTTGCCGACGGGATACAGATCGCTGACAAGAACGCCTTTTTCGATTTCACCAAGGGGAGAATCCTGACCCTCGATTATTGAGCGTCAGTCAGCAACAACATTTCTTTGAAAGGAAATTCCTGTGCAATTACTCTCTCGAAGCCTCTGTTTTTTAACAGTCTTTTTGCTGCTGTCTATTGCTAACGCCGAGGCGCAGGGGATCACCGTCCAGGATGCCTGGATTCGCGGCATTCCCCCGTCTGCAACAACCACGGCCGCTTTTATGACCATCCACAATGCCGGATCTGACGATGCCATCCTGAAATCAGCGGACTGTGACGTCGCAGAGACCGTCCAAATCCACACCATGGAACAGGTCGGCGAAATTATGAAAATGAAGGAGGTGAGCGAACTCCGTATCCCTGCCAACGGGCAGGCGATCCTCGCTCCGAAAGGCTATCATATTATGCTGATCGGCCTTGTCAGGCCGATTAAAGAGGGAGAGTCGATCCCGCTCTCGTTGAACTTTACCGACAGGGCAACGGTAGTGGTTGATGCTGTCGTCAAAAAATGGGGATCGATGCCCCCCATGTCCCACCACTGATTCGGCTTGGGCGTGCTGGAGGGCCATGAATGAAGAGAAACCTGCTGATAAAACTGACGTTGGCCGGGATCGGCATCTGCTTGCTTGTTATCGTGGGATCTTTTTTTACTGATCCACCGAAAATGACAGAGCCCGATCCCTCACAGTTTTTCAACCCTGACGGCAACTTCACCCTCACCGGAACCAGCGGCGAACCGTTCCAACTAGAGGATCTCAGAGGAAACATCGTCCTGCTGTTTTTCGGTTACACCTCCTGCCCTGACGCTTGTCCGAGTACGCTGGCCAAACTTCAGCGTGCATTCAATCTGCTGAGCAAGGAGGAAGTTGAGCAGGTGCGAACGGTGTTCATTTCCGTCGATCCCGAGCGGGACAACCCCAAATTATTAAAGGAATATGTTGACTATTTCGGCGTCAATGCAATCGGCCTGACCGGGACCAAAGCGGACATCGACAAGGTCGTGAAAGCCTATCATGCTCATTACATGATCATTCCGGGCCAAACCAGCAACTGGTACTCGATCAATCACACGACCACCGTCTTTCTCCACGACAAACAGGGTAAAGTCCGCTACCGGTTCCTCTACGAGGAAACCCCGGAACAGTTGGCGGAGGCGATCCGGAAATATCTCTAAAAATTGCTGGTTGCGATCGTGCAAACAAGGGCATACATTTCATTGAGCTTCCCTTTTGACCTGCCCGGATGAACTCTTTCCTTATATTCTTCTGTACATAATCTGTTACTGATTGAGAACTGTTCAAAAGATAGAGGGTCGAGTGCCTTGCCGGTATCACCCCCTGACTACTGGTGCAAACATATTCGACTAGTAACTGACGTTGGTTTGTGCTGCCGCCATTTCGACACTGACAACCGGCGGTAGACGCTGTCCAGTTCGCTTGAAAACTTTATCCAGAGAATTTTGCGTCATGGAACGGTACATGAGCCGCGAGGTAACCTGGTATTCGCCATTACCGGGCAGCGGGATGCGATAGGTTTCACTGTCCTTACCTTTGGCGGGGATGCGCCTATCGTAACCGAGGCCGTGAGCCTGCCAGCTCTTGCTCGTCAAATTACCCTCGGCATCTTTAAAGAGAACGCGGAAGAATACAGCATCCGGGTCGACGTGGTTTTTGTCGTCGACGTGGCCCGAGCTGTAGACTAACTTGCCAACGCTATCGACCACTTCAACCTGCAGCCACATAATACGAATATAGGTGGTACCAGTGGGAATCTTGTGCCCAGCACCAACGTTGTGAACATTGACTGTCAGTTCAAGAGTTCCGTCATCTGTGATGTTACTGGCAAGCTCAACCTCCGCGGCGGCGCGCAGGAATTCGCGCGACATTTCGGCTTGTTCCTTATTCGCCAGTTCATCCTGAACATATGAACTGCCACCGATAAATCCATGGAAGGCAAGGTTCTCACGCCTTTTGCCCATTAGTGCGGCACGGCCAGGTCTCTTGATGACACCAGGTGTAGGCGTCATGTGACAATCCTGACAGCGAATGCCCTGTTTGCCATATTCGTTGTTCTCCCAGTCATCCCAAGTGTCTATGATGTGGGTCCCGGTCGCGGGATGAATGACCATGTGGCAGGAGCCACAGAAGTCTGCTTTGGTATGAATCTCGGAAAATTTCACCTCATGATAGAGTGATCTGCCATCACCACGAGGACCTCGTTTTACCGGGCCCGGTGCCGAGATATGTCCCATATTAAACATCTCCCCGACACCGGAAACTGTGTGACAGAAATCGCAAGAGATTCCCTGCCGCGATGTGGCATCGAACTGGCTACCATCGGCAGGAGGCAGCAAGCCGGTCCGTGCCGCAATAGGGGCATGACAGGCGCCACACAAAAGGTCCGTGGCACCGTCGGTTTGCTGATGCGCCAGAATATAGTCGGGTTGATACCACTTATTCTCCCAAGCATTGGCATGCATCGACTTCGACCATTCATTATAGATGTCACGATGACACGTTGAGCAGGTCTTGGGATCTTCAAAAGAGCCTGGCTCAAATATCTGGTGCATAATGTCTTCCGCCTCGGCGGCAGGTTCCTTCTCAGATGGCTCCGGCGGGTCTTCAACGGCAACAGCCAGAACCGCGGATTCCCCATCCGGAGCGGGTAAAACTGCGCAGCCCATAAAAAAGTTAAAAAGAAATATCGATGTAACAAAAGCTGCTAAATATTTCACCTGTTCCCCCTTGGGCGCTTCTATTAGAGATGGTTAATATGAAATATACAGGAGGTTAACGCGTTGTCAAGACAGCCAGGTAATCATTGAATACAACGTAACAACAGAAGTGTTCGAAAAGATATTTGTTGCATCAAAAGTTTCGGGAACAGGGCGTTGGTTACGGGGCTTCTCTGGGTTGTCCCGGAGGCAGGGAAAGATTAGGTTCTTCTTATTTTTCTTGACTGAAAAAAGGTACAAATATATGGTTTGCAGTAATTCGTGGTATCTTCTGAGCCGCAGATTCACAGCAATTCGACACCAACTGCGACACCAACTGATATAGGAAACCGATATGCTCAAAACTCGATTTTACAGTATCTTGCTTATGACTTTTCTTCTCACATTTTCAACAACATCCCTAGCCGGCGATTACAAGGTAATTGGACATGCAGAGCTAAAGCAATTAGTTGATTCCGACTCCCACACCTTCCTGCTGGTCGATGCAAGAAACCCTGAGGAATACAGGGAATCGCATATTCCAGGTGCAATCAATATCCCCGAGAAGAAATTTCAAAACTTTATCGGTCTGTTGCCTTCAGACAAAAACATGAATTTAATTTTCTACTGTAACGGCATCAAATGCGGCAAAAGTAAAAAGGCCGCAAATCAAGCGGAGAAGCTGGGCTATACTAATATTCATATTTTTTCAGAGGGAATGCCCGTCTGGGAAGAACTCGGATATTCATTTTACAAAAGCGGAGACTACGAAAAACGCATAGAGACGACAAAGATCGCCCCGAGCGAATTAAAAGAACTTGCTGACTCGCAACCTGACACACTCCAAATTGTCGATGTCAGAGACGCCGAGGAGTTTGCTGAAGGGCATATACCCGGAGCGATTAATTGTCCGTTATCAACCTTTGCCGCGTCTTCAGAAATTCTGGACAAGAATAAAAAAGTCGTTGTCTACTGCAACTCTGGCGGGCGGAGCTACAGTGCGTACAGAAAGTTGATGAAGCTTGGTTACCAGAACATTGCTCAATCTCTTTTTGCAGATTGGAAGGATTCCGGGTTACCGGTAGAGCTGTAACAAAAGTGGACAGATACTAACTGCCCTTATGAATTTGCAGGAAGGCTTGTACTGATTTCAGGCAACTTACTGCCTTAGCGACCAGGCACACACAAACACCAACTAGCACCAGCCATCCCAGTTGGGGCTTTGCTAATTTATCCTCTCACACTTTTTTGCAGGTCTCGTATCCACCAAACGGCAAAATTCTTGCTGACCCTGACATATAAAAAAGCCCCGCTCACCGGAGGGGGTGGGAGCGGGGCAAATGCCTTTGTCTTATGAGGGGATCATAAGACAGAGTGATAGTTAAACTTGTAACAGCTTTTTCTGAGCTGTCTATAGCCTCCTAAATACCTCTATCAATAAGAAGCTGTCACTGTCGCCTGACATCTAACTCTGGGATGACAATTTTTTCAAGAGGCTCAACAAATATTACAACTTTGACATGTCAGTTATTTCGGCAATAATTAAAGCAAGCCCTTGAATTATCCACGTCGCCTGCCCACCCGAGAGAGGAGGTCATTATGCCCCAAGAATACACTATGCAACAAGCCCTCCGACAAGCCATCCAAGCCAAGAAAGACCTTTACGACTTCTACCGTGAGGCTGCAGAAGTTACCGAAAGTCCTGCAGGGAAAATGGTGCTACAGCGACTTTGCGATGAAGTTGGGGAAAACATCGGCAAGTTTTTTAAATACTATCAGAATAACGATCTCGGTAGTCTGGACGAATTCCTGGCAACGCCACCACAGTCAGGAACGGTCATGCTAATGGAACTGCGCAAGGCTTTAGATAAAAAAGTCCAAGCCCGCAAGGCGCGGGAGCTGGCCATGCGGGAGGAGAAATCTATAGAGATGAGTTTTCGCCGCGCCGCGCAACAAGTGGTCGACCCTGTGGTTCGGAACCTCTTTATGGAGGTAGCGGATGATGCCGCCCGGCACTTTGCGATTATCGAGTCGGAATATGAATACCAGATAACGCGCATTCACGAATCAGATGTAGCCACTTATGTCCGTGAATAGTTATCAGATAAACTGTTACGCAGATCACGAAGGTTGAGCAATTAAACTATTGCCATGCAAATGCAGGTATAGTCACTCCACATAGACTGCCCCACAGATTTAGGCGGCAGGGGGGCGTTGGTTTGAATCCAGTTGACCTCCCCCCGGATAAATAAGGATGGCCACCCGTCCTCAGGTGGCCATTATTTTGTTGCCCTAAATGCCTCTACCAGTATGTCTATCCTAAACGCCTTGGAGGCTATGGTGCGGGTACCCATCAGACAAAGAGTGGTCGCGCACTATGTGCCCTACCCGGATACGGGAGTGATGAAACAAGACGTCGCGGCCACTAGCTTGCGCATGACGGTGCTCTTGAAGGTTACGCCATCTTGATACAGATTCTTCATCTTCCCAGAAAGAAAGAGAAAGCAGCTTTTTGGGATCTGTCAGACTTTGAAAATATTCTATAGATTTAAAGCCTGGCGTATTTATTAATCTTTCTTTCAGCATAGCGGCAATACTTAAATACTCTGGTTTTTCTTCATCATTAGGGATCACTTCAAAAATGATTGCGACCATTTGTTCCTCCACTATTAAACTGGATGTGTGCTAAATGTTTTGGTGGTCAGAACACAAAAGTTCATGTTCCAGGGACGTGGTGGATGCGACAATCTTTAAGCTTTGATTTCGTGCTTTGATTGAACTTTGAGAGAAAGTAATAACTTTATTTGCAGTCTTCGTAAGCCCAGACTTCGGAGGCATTTTCTACCTGGACGATTAGCTTGTCTTCTGTCACATCGACAACAATTCCTTCTTTCCCTGATTTGTAATTTGTGACTTGACGCATATCTCCGTGTTTAACCGCTTGACAGACATTGATCAACTCTTCTGTCCTCATTCGTTTCGAGCCTCCCGTGGATTAGGTTCGTCAATTAAGCCAGATGCTGACAAGTTATATTTTCAAGCCTTGGACCTTTGTCTTGCTTTCACTCGCGATCAGAAGTGGGTCAACAGAAACGGTTGAATTATTTAACTAAACACCAGTTTCAACAATTTTATGTTTAATCTCTATTAACGTAAATACAATTATGTTACATATAAAGTGCCTATCAATAATATGCATTTTGTCAAATATACTGAGAGGCTAAATATGAAACAAAATAATGAATGTTCTACTGGAGGCTGTGAGGAGCTGTCGTTAATGCGGGCTCAACTTCTGTCATTACAGCAAGAGCATCAACAGAGAGAACTTCAACTAAGGGAACGGATCAAAGAATTAGACTGTCTCTATAAACTGACAAAATTGATTGAAAAAAACGAGGATTCGCTCGATAAAATACTGCAAGGAGCGATCAACTTATTGCTGGTGTCCTGGCAATATCCTAAAATTACCTGCGCAAGAATTCGCTACAGAGAGCAGACTTTCCAGTCAAGTAATTTCAAAACGACCCGATGGAAACAAAAGGCTCCTATAGCCATCTCTGACATTAAGGAAGGGGTAGTTGAAGTTTACTATTTGAAAAAAAGTCCACGTCTGGACGAGGGCCCGTTTCTTAAAGAAGAGCGTTTGCTGATCGACGCTGTCAGTAATCGCATTGCAAAAGCTGCTGAGAGAATTAACACACGACGACAACTACAGGTAGAGCGCCAGGCCTTACAAGACGCCAATGCTGCACTCCACGATTCTTTGGTCCAGAGTCAGCGGGAAAAGAAGAAGGTTGGTGTGTCAATCCAGGCCAAGGTCGATAAAATCGTCATTCCAATACTCTATGCTTTGCAAGCGGAGATGAGTCCAACCCAATTGGAATACTTGGAACTACTGAAAAAAAACCTTGAAAATATCATTTCTCCCTTTGTTGAGAAGAGTCAGATGATCATGTCTAAGCTAAGTCCGATCGAGATTCAGATCGGCAATATGATTAAGCACGGCTTATCAACAAAGGAAATCGCCAGAATTCGAGGGATATCCCCTGCTACAGTAAATCGGCATAGAGAAAGTATTCGGCGTAAACTCGATATAACCAATCGTAAGGTGAACTTGACTTCTTACCTTAATAATATTGTGGATGAGTAGAGTTCAGCAATTATCCAAAAACAGTTCAGGCGGCCAGAGTAAGCCAACCATTGCAACTCCTCAAACCCTGCAATCTATGAAACTGGCCCCGCCGCTAATCATCACCGTGGGATGTCGAAAAAGTGGCGTCTTATTAAGACTGCTGCTCGTTTTGAGTGCTCATCTTGGCCGAAATACGAAATTGTCGCTGACAAATAGGGAAAGGCCACCCGTTTCCAGATAGCCTTTTTTCTTCAAGTCATAGTTTCTAGTAATTTTTTATATATGTTTTGGTTTCCCAGTCCGTAACCCAGGTTCGATACGAATCCCACTCCTGTGTTTTGCCTTCGATATACTTTTCGAAGATATGTTCACCCAGCGCCTCTTTGGCAATGGGGCTTTCTTTAAGTGCAAGAATCGCCTCTTCAAGGGTCCCGGGTAAACTGTCAATGCCGGCGGCCTCCTTTTCTGCCAGGGTCATCTCGAAAATATCCACATTGACAGATGCTGGCGCGTCAAGTTTGTTCTTCACCCCATCAAGTCCGGAGCTGAGCATCATCGCAAGAGCGAGGTAAGGATTACAGGCCGGGTCAGGACACCGGACCTCGGTTCTTGTGCTGAGCCCACGATTAGCTGGGATACGAACCAAAGCAGAACGGTTGGAAGCTGACCATGCAACGTAGACCGGCGCCTCGTAGCCGGGCACGAGCCGTTTGTACGAATTGACCAGGGGGTTTGTTACTGCTGTAAAGCCACGAGCATTTTTCATGATTCCGGCGATGTATTGATAGGCTGTTTCGCTTAGTTTAAGGGGGCCGTTCTCATCGAAGAAAGCATTTGTCCCGTCCAGATTGAACAATGACTGGTTCGTATGCATCCCGGACCCGTTTATGCCGAAAACCGGTTTCGGCATAAAGGTGGCGTGAAATCCATGCTTTGCGGCAATTGAGCGGACAACCCATTTGAATGTGACCGTGTTGTCTGCAGCGGCCAGGGCGTCCGCATACTTGAAGTTGATCTCGTGTTGCCCCTCTGCCACCTCGTGGTGGGATGCCTCAACCTCAAATCCCATCGACTCCAGTGTCTCGATGATTTCACGACGACAGTTGATCCCTGTATCCTCCGGATCGACGTCGAAATAGCCGGCAACGTCACCTGTTTCCGTTTTCAAATGGCCCTTTTCGTCTTTCTGGAACAGGAAAAATTCACATTCCGTTCCGACGTTCATGGTATAGCCGAGTTCCCGGGCTTCGGCCAAAACCCTTTTCAGGTTAACGCGGGGACATCCTTTAAAAGGAGTTCCGTCCGCCTTGTGAATGTCACAGATAATGCGCGCTGCATTCACGCCGTTGCGAACTCTCCAGGGCAAAACCAAAAATGTGTCATAGTCAGGCTTCAGGTACATGTCCGATTCGTTGATGCGAACGAAGCCGTCAATAGACGATCCGTCGAACATCATCTGACCATCGAGAGCTTTTTTGATCTGACTCCCGGGAATAGCGATATTCTTCATAAACCCGAAAATATCAACAAACTGTAACCGGAAAAAATTGACGTTCTTTTCCTCGACAATTGCCATTATTTCGTCGCGTGTCATAAATTACTCCCTATTCATTCAATGCCTTCACGTTTGTATGTGGCAATCGTCTCCAATATTCAGAATGTCGACTGTCTCAGAGTTATGTGGGGTCAAAACGGTAAGGGCTCCACCCTGTGTATTCTTCCCTAATTAATCGGAACTATCGTTAATTATAGCGGGTTATGTTTTAACGTCAAAGGCAAAGGGCCCGAGGAGTTGTTCCGGCAATTTTGCGGTGTCGAAATCGTCCGATTTGGATTGTTTTGGTGTGCCCAGATTGGCGGAATGCAAAAATTTTACTGTCTCTGACTTCTGAGGTTCAACACGATCTTCCGGTTTTGCAGTTGAACTCCCTGAGCCTAGAAATTTCATTTTCAACAGTAGATTCCAGATACCCAAACATAATAACCTTTAGTCCGATGGTTTAATAATCAGGCAGACAATGTTTTCTTCGGATCCTGGTGGCTAATCATGGTTTTGGTTGTGGGGTAGTTGATATATATTTTACGGGAGTAACTTTTTCCTGGAGATGAAATGCAGCTACCCCATCCTTTGACTGAAGGTCGACTGATCAAGCGCTACAAGCGCTTCCTCGCCGATGTGGAGCTGGCCGATGGAAGCGAGGTTACGGCACACACGCCGAATACCGGCAGCATGCAGCAGTGTGCTGTGCCCGGTCAGAAGGTTCTCCTGTCGCGAAGTGACAACCCGCAGCGCAAGTTGGCCTGGTCGTGGGAGCTGGTCGAGGTGAATGGCCATTGGGTTGATATCAACACCCATCGCGCTAACCGGGTCGTCGAGGAGGCTTTGCGCAACGACCAGGTTGATGGCTTGCATGGCTATAACGTGCGGCCGGAGTTCTCGTATGCCGACAGCCGGATTGATTTCATGCTCGAAGGCCACGGCGAAAAGGTCTTGCTCGAAGTCAAAAATGTCACCCTGTGCTGTGCAGAGGAACTGGCCTGTTTCCCTGATGCGGTGACCACGCGTGGCCAGAAACATCTCCGTGACCTGATGGCCGCGATTGACGATGGCTGGCGGGCGGTAATCTTTTTTTTGGTGCAGCGTGGTGAGGCAGAAGCCTTTGCTGCGGCCGACCACATTGACTCTGAATACGGCCGACTGCTGAGAAAGGCAGTCAGGCGCGGTGTAGAGGTCATGGTGTATAGGACGATCGTAAATCGTCATGTGACTTGTCTGGGGAAGTCCTTGAAACTATTATTGTGATGCTTTGTTATAATTCCGGTGTCACTATGCGTCATTGTTGCTGTCGTAGCAAAAAAGTTATCGGTTTGGTCAAATCGTTGTCATTGAAAGGATAAACTCTTATGCGTGTTGAAACTGATCTGAAGCTGGGTTTCAAGGATGTGCTGATCCGCCCTAAACGCTCGACCCTGAAAAGCCGGGCCCTGGTGGAACTGGACCGGACCTTTGTCTTCCTCCACAGCAAGATGCGGTGGAGCGGTGTGCCGATTATTGCCGCCAATATGGATACGGTCGGGACTTTCGAGGTCGCCGAAGCGCTCGCCGAGCATCGGATGCTCTGTGCGATTCACAAGCACTACAGTCTGGAAGAGTGGCAGTCATTTGTCGAGCGGCAGAAGGGGGATGATATCTTTGCCAGAATCATGGTCAGCATCGGGGTTATGGATGAGGATTTTGAAAAACTGGCGCAGATCATGGCCCAGCATCCGGAATTGCACTTCATCTGTATCGATGTCGCCAACGGCTACGCTGAATCGTTCGCCGAATACGTTGAGAGGGTAAGGCAGGCTTATCCTGACAAGACCATAATTGCTGGCAACGTTGTCACCGGCGAGATGGTGGAGCAATTGCTTCTGTCGGGTGCGGATATCGTCAAGGTCGGGATTGGACCGGGTTCGGTCTGTACCACCCGGGTCAAGACCGGGGTCGGCTACCCGCAGTTGTCTGCCGTCATCGAGTGTGCCGATGCCGCTCACGGTCTCGGTGGTCGAATCATCTCGGATGGCGGTTGCGCCGCTGCCGGGGATGTAGCGAAAGCGTTTGGCGGTGGGGCGGATTTTGTCATGCTGGGGGGGATGTTGGCCGGCCACGACGAAAGCGGCGGCCAGCTGGTGCAGCGTGACGGCCAGCACTACAAGCTTTTCTACGGCATGAGCTCGGATACCGCCATGAAAAAACACGCCGGAATGGTGGCCGATTACCGCGCCTCGGAGGGGAAGACCGTCGAAGTCCCCTACCGTGGCCCGATTGACGAGACGGTCAAGGATATCCTTGGCGGGTTGCGCTCTACCTGTACTTATGTCGGCGCCTCGGCGCTGCGTGAGCTGTCGAAGCGGACGACGTTCATCCGGGTCATGGAGCAGGAGAACCGTACCTTCGGTTGAGCGCCCGGTTCAGTAAACGAAGCGGTTCAGGATTCCGCCAGCTGACTCCTGCGACGCTGCAAAGGCCATCCGGCAAGCAAGGTCGCATGTGCCGCATGGTGGTGCTCGACATCTTCGCCAAGCTCACGGAACTTCATTCTGATGATGTGCACTGCCGCGGCCCAGATAAGCCCGACCACCCAGATCCACCAGCTGAATACGACGTTGACGCCGACGAGAACTGCAATGCAAGAGGCCAGCACAGCGGCAAATGCATAAGGAAGGACATAGTAGCAGAAGAATCCAATGACAAAACCGGCGATCGGCAGGATCACAGCGAACAGCAGAAAAGCGAAAATGACCATAAAAAGAAACCCATCCATATTTTCCTCCGTTGTAAAGGGTTTAACCTGGTTTGCTTGACCAAGCTCCTTTCCGTCCCCGGAAAATAAAACAAGCCGGGGCCAAAATATTTGGCAACCCGGCTGTCCGGTACTGGTTATGGAGGAGGGGCGGACCCTTGGCTTTCCGCACCTACCTTACGATAGGGATGGCTTTATCGTCATTTTGTAATAGGAAGTATATATATATTATACGGGATGGCAAACAATTCTAATGTTAATTTTTTCAAATTTACCTTATGAATCAGTGTCTTATGGAATTTTATCAGTCTAATCAGCAAATTACCGATGTATATTTTTTGCATACTGATGCGCGTTTTTCGGGCCGGGATTAATTATGCGGGCTGTCGGGCTGGTTACCGAATACAATCCGTTCCACAATGGGCACCTGCATCACCTGCGGGAAAGCCTGCGGGTCACCGGTGCCGAGGCATCGGTTGCCGTCATGAGCGGCCACTTCCTGCAGCGCGGTGAACCGGCCATGGTCGACAAGTGGGTGCGTACCGAGATGGCCCTCGCTGCCGGTGTCGACCTGGTCTTTGAACTGCCCTTCGCGTTCGCCTGCAACAGCGCGCCGCATTTTGCCGTGGGGGCGGTTCAAACCCTGGATGCTCTCGGTGTGGTTGACTCTCTCTGCTTTGGCAGTGAAGCCGGCGATCTTGCCCAGCTGAACAAGGTCGCAACGGTTCTGGTCGAGCGGCAGGAAGAGATCGAAAGCCTGACCGCAGCCCGCCTGCGTGACGGTGTCAATTACCCGGTCGCCCGATCGGAAGTGCTGGTCGGACTCTTGCCTGAAGTTCCTGCAGAGATCCTGAATTCACCCAACAATATCCTCGGCATCGAGTACCTGAAGGCCCTGTACAGCACCAACAGCCGGATCGAACCATCCACGATCAAGCGTCTGGGCGCCGGCTATCATGACACCGATGTGACGGCTCAGATTGCCAGCGCAACCGGGATTCGCAGGATGATCGCAGCAGGGAAGGAGATAGAATCCCTGCTGCCACAGCCTTGCCGGAAGGTCCTGGATGAGGCACTGCGGGCAGGGCGCAGCCTTGACACGGGGCGGCTGTTTGTTGCCCTGCAGTCCCAAATGCTGCAGGAGTCGGAGACGTTGAATGAGATATACCTGGTTGATGATGGTATTGACCGACGATTGGACCTCGCCGCCCTGAAAGCGGGCAGCTTTGACGAGCTCGTATCAGGGATCAAATCCAGGCAATGGACTTTGACCCGTATCCAGAGAATCCTGATGTACGTGTTGCTGCAGGTCAAGGCCGTTGAAATGAAGGCATTTATGCAGACCGGGCCACTCTATCTGCGTCTTTTGGGTAGCTCGGAAAGAGGACGAAAAATCCTGGCGCGGGCACGCCGGCGAAAAAAACTGCCGATCATCGCCGACCCGGCCAGGGCCACCAATACGCTGCGCAAGTTCTATCGCAACAGGTCAGCTTATCAGCAGCTTGCCGAGGAAATGCTGCGCCTGGATTTACGTGCAACACGGATTTACGGTCTGCTGCAGGGAGAGCGTAGCGGAGAGTATCTCAACCAGGATTACTATCAGCCGGTCCGGCAGGTGTGAGGCTGCCGCCAGCCGGTTCAATCTTCCTGGTCTGGCCCGTCATGCCCAACCAGCGGCGTGTTCAGGTCCGATTCCTGAAGGACGCTGGCAGGCAGCTGCTTGCGGCTTTTCACGCCGAGGTCAATCAGGGACTGTGCCCGCCCGATAAGATTGCCCTTGCCGCTGACCAGCTTGTTATGGGCCCCGTCATAGGCTTTGCGGGTGTTCTCGATCTGGTCGCCGACCCGCTCCAAATCGCCGACGAAGCCGACGAACTTGTCATACAGGGCTCCTGCCCGGTCTGCTATCTCCAGCGCATTCTTGTTCTGGTGTTCGTAGCGCCAGATATTCTGGATCGTTCTCAGGGTCACCAGCAGGGTCGACGGGCTGACGATCATGATGCTCTGGTCGAACGCCTTGCGGAAGATCTCGTTGTCCTTTTCGATCGCCAGCATGAAGGCGCTTTCGACCGGTATGAACATCAGGACGAAGTCGAGGCTCTTCACCCCGGGTAATTCATCATACTTCTTCGACTCGAGACCCTTGAGGTGAGCGTTGATCGAGACCAGATGCTCTCTGACCGCCCGGTCGCGCTGCTCGTCATTCTCAGCCCGGACATACTTTTCGTAGGCGACCAATGAGACCTTGGAGTCGATAATGATGTCTTTTTCTTCCGGCAGGTGGACGATCACGTCCGGTTTCAGGAGTTTGCCATCGGCGTCCCTGAACCCCCCCTGGGAGTCGTACTCGATCCCTTTGCGGAGGCCCGACTCCTCGAGAATCCTTTCCAGGATAATCTCTCCCCAGGTCCCCTGGGTCTTGGTATCACCTTTCAGGGCCTTGGTCAGGTTCTCGGCGTCCTCGCCGAGCTTCTGGTTCAACTCCTGGAGACGCTGGACTTCCTTGATCAGTGAGTGGCGTTCCTTGCCCTCGCTGGCATAGGCCTGGTTGACCTGTTTTTCAAATTCGCTGATTTTCTCTTTGAAAGGGGTCAGAATCGTGTCGAGATTGGCCCGGCTCTGTTCGGCGAAAGATTTTGTTTTGGCCTCGAAGATCCGGTTGGCCAGGTTTTCGAACTGGGTCTGCAGCTCTGCTTTGGCATCGTTGAGCACCTGCAGTTTTTCATCGGCACTCTTTGCCTGCTCCTGAAGCTCGGCGGCCAGGCGTGACTTGTCCCGTTCGAGCCCGGTGAGCAGCTGGGTCAGTTCATCAAGCTTGGCATCCTTCTCCTCGAGTTCCGTTTCAAACTGCTGCAGGCGCGAATCGCGGCTGGCAAGGCGCTCTTCAAGGATAGCCAGGTCCGTGGCGAGCTCCTGGCGACCTGTCTGCCGTGCTGCTTCGGTACGGCTCCTGGCCAGCAGGATGGCCGGAATGAATCCCAGGATAAAGCCGATGATCAGAGCGATAGCGAGCCAGATCAGGTCAGGTGAGGCGGTCATGGCAGACTCCGTTAGCAATAGATACGTGACAAACAAAGATAGCAGTCCCTCAAGGAGCCTGCAAGAGGGCTGTGACAGGATAATTCACGACACCCAAGGGTGTCGTGAATTATCGAAATGTCGTGTGCGGAGCGGTGGCGAAAGAGTCAGGCCTGAAAGTACTGGCGCAAATCCTGGGTGAATTGTTCAAGGCCGGTTTTGGTTATGCGTCCAGGTGTCTGGCAGGTCGCGCAGACCCGACGCTTGCCGGGAGCAAAATCCTGGAAGTTGAGGGGCAGGGTCTGATGGCATTCCGGGCATTCGTAGCGAATTTGCAGGGTCATGATCAGCTCCTAAGTTTTGGTTTTTACTCTTAAAGGACGCTAATAATGACAGATATTTAATCCGGAATGCAAGAAAAATCTAGATCTGCCGTTAAACGGCATAAAAACAGGTGTATTCAGGATGGCTAACGGGCCTGCAGGGCGCTGGTAAGAGTTTCGATAACCCGTTCGCCGGTTGTCTGTGCTGAACAGCCGTAAGCCAGAATGCCATCCTGGTGTCCCGCCATAACCAGCAGTCCGGGTCCATTCCTGTTGCCGCATTGCGCCAGTTTAAGAATCTCTGCCGCCATTTCCGGCGTGCCATAGTCAACGTCCGGGTGAGTGCAGGGCAGGTTGAGCCTGGTTCGTTGTCTGAATATGTCCGGGCTGTGCAGGTGCATGACCCAGAGAATGTCCGGGGCACACTGGTAAAGGACCCCGTGCGAGAGGGCTTCGGAGGATGGCTTGATCTGCCCGGTTGCTTTCAGGTGGTTCGTCACAGGATCACATTCGAGGACGGTTGCATAATCTTCCGGATGCAAGGCCTGCAGGTGACCGGTCTGGGTCCCGCTGATCAGGAATACGTCACCGTCCTGACCTGGCAGGCGTCGACTCAGGTTGCCGAAGCCGTAACCATCGTAACGTTGCGGGTCCTGTCCGAGCAGGCCATGTTCTCTGAAAACGGCCCGCCATTCATTCAATTCGACCAGCAGCTCTCCGGCTGGTGCCGGCCCCTCTGCGAAGTCGAGCTGAAACTTGATGACGCCTTCACGGGTTGCGGCCGTCATATGTGTTGGTCAGCCTGCGAAATCAACGGCAACGACACTCGAGGAAATCGCCTTGACGTGGGCCACGACCTTCTGGTGCTCAGGATGGACCTGGTAGCGTTGCAGGGCGTCAAGGTCGTCGAAGCTGGAGACCAGGCCGAAGTCGTAAGACCGTTCGGAACGAATCACATCGGGACCGAAGCGGAACTCCCGAATCTCCTCGATCTTTTGCGGTAATCCGCCCAATCCGTCGGCAAGCTGTTGAATCTCGGCCGAAGTCGTCTCCGGCTTGAATTTGAAGAAAACCAGATGCGTAATCATTATCTGCTCCGTAATCTGTTGATCAATTGAGTTCGGACAACTGGTCGTTGAGCGTCCAGTAATCATAGATGTAGCCGACACCGAGCAGGCCGCCGGTAAGAAGGTAGAGGATGCCGGTCAGCCACTTGCCCATGTACATGCGGTGCACGCCGAACAGGCCGAGGAAGGTCAGCAATATCCAGGCGACATTGTAGTCGAGTGGCCCCGCGGTGAAGCGCAGGTCGGCGTCGCGGTCCATGCCGGGGATCAGGAAAAGATCGACCAGCCAGCCGATCAGAAAGAGTCCCAGGGTAAAGAAGTAGATTGTCCCGGACACCGGCCGACCATAGTAGAAGCGGTGCGCGCCGGTAAAGCCGAACAGCCAGAGGAGGTAGCCGATAAGGGGTGTGTGAGTGTTCTGCTGCATCTCCTGGGTTCCCATGTCAACGCGCCGGCACCAGATCAAAAACGTCGAGAATGGTGCGGGTCGTTGAATCCAGGCGGATGATTTTTTCGTCAACCCGGATGATCTCTGACCCGACCGGAGGCGGTGGCAGGCGCCTCAGAAGGATGTCCGGCAGGCTCTCGCCCTGGCGATAGACCTGGTAATCAAGGCTATGACCCGGTTCGACCTTTTTCTGCCACCCTGGTGGCAATGACCTGCCACGGGCTATTTTCTTCTGCAATCCGGGTGGCAACGGCTTCTGCTGTTGCCTCATCGTACGTTTCTCCTCGAGCAGCTGAGCGCGAATCAGGTTGCGTTCTGCCGGGCTGAACGTCACGCCACTCTTCAGGTCGGCCTGCTCAATGCTTGATTGACGGTTTGTTTTGTGTGGTTTGTCTTTATCCGGCTTTGCCTGAACATGCGAGGACAAGACCAGCGCGAGGATAACACAAACAGTAGTGCGCCACATGTTTCTCTCCTTAAAGGGTTTGCCTGATCAAACTGTCATCTGCATGGCGTGCTGCATTCGCAGACTCTTAACTCTAATACATTCTACCGTACCTGTCACCCACCGCGTAGATGTGACAGCTTGCGAATCATAGGGTATATTTATGACTTGACTGTACATCGGATGCCATCCCTCACCTGGAGATAACATGTCGGAACCGTTTGACTCTACCACATACGCTCGCCAGGTTCGCACAGTATTCAGGTCGCTGGTTTGCTCCGGCGGAAACGCTGCGGATATATCCGGTCGCACGCACCTGCTGACTGTTGCGGCGGAGAGAGATCTGTTGCGGTTTGGTGTCCCGTCTGAGATGACCAGGGTTGCCTGCGGCCCGGGTTGCGGAGCCTGCTGCGTGCTGAACGTCTCTGTGCTCTTTCCAGAAGCGATAACGATCTCCTGGTATCTGCAAAAGGTTCTCGGAGAAGAGCAACTGGAAAAAGTCCGGGCCCGGTTGCATGAATTGCTGATCAAAACCCGTTGGCTCGATGATGAAGAGCGGCTGTTTCTGCGCGAACCTTGTGCGTTCCTTGATCAGAAAGGCCTGTGCGTGATTCACAAGGTCCGGCCGTTGCTCTGCCGAGCCATCACCTCGACGAATTCTTCCAGCTGTCGTGAAGCTATTGCAATGGCGCCCCTCAACGGTCAGCCGAGTATCGAGATGAACCTGTTTCAAAAGAATCTCTTCGAAGCGGTCTACCAGGGGTTGAAAGCGGCCCTGGAGGATGCGGGGCTTGACCATCGCCCCAGAAGATTGACCTCTGTCGTGCTGGCTCTGCTTGTTGAGCCGGATATGGTGGGAGCTTTTGCCGCTGGAGAACAGGTCCAGGTGCATTAGGGATTCAATAGATCTGACCGGTATCCGGCTTAATGAATCTCAGTTGAAGGCCCCTCGAAATTCAGTTCCCTCTGATTGCCGGTGGGGATAATCTTTTGATCCGGCCGTTGGACTCTTTCAGGAACTCCGTCATCTGCTCGGCATTCATCGCTGCACCGAACACCTCTCCCTGAACCTCGACACAACCCCTTTCACGTAAAAATTCAAGTTGCATGGGATCTTCTACGCCAACCGCCGTTACTGACAATTGGAGACTTTTGGCCATACCCAGAATGGCCTCGGTGATCGCTGCGTAATCTGGGTTGTGAATAATGTCCCGGATTAATTCCTGGGCGATTTTGATGCGGTGGATCGGGAAATGTTTCAGATACAGTAGTGAAGAATAACCGGTGCCGAAATCATCAATGGCCAGATTGACCCCGCGAATTTTCAGATCGGTCAAGGCCATGATACTGTCGTCGACATTGTCCATGACCGAGTTCTCGGCAAGCTCTATCTCCAGAGTGTTGGGCTTGATGCCGGTTTCTTTAACAATCAGCTCGAGATAATCAGTAAAATTCGGCTGGCGAATATGATGCCCGGACAGGTTGACGGACATGTGCAAAGACGCTTGCCCCTGGTTTTGCCAGACTCTGGCCTGGGTGCAGGCAGTTTTAAGGGCCCACTCTCCAAGGAGAAATGCCAGCCCGCTCTCCTCTGCGATGTCGATAATCTGTCTGGAGGGGATCAGGGCACCATCGCTGTCATACCAGCGCAGCAATGCTTCGACTCCGGTGATGCGACCGGTCATGAGATTGACCTGGGGTTGGTAGTGCTGCTGTAGCTCTCCGTCGCTAAGGGCCTTGCGCAACCGGCTTTCCAGGTCAGTCTTGGCCATTGCTGCGGCATTCATCTCCTCGGAAAAGAACTGCATGTTGTTGCGGCCGCGGCTTTTGGCGACATACATCGCCGTGTCGGCGCTCTTCAGTAGTGTCTGTGGGTCATCGCCGTCGATCGGATAGATTGCGATGCCGACGCTGGCAGTCGTGAAAAACTCCCGGCTGCCGATCTGAAAAGGCTGATCGAGGGTTTCGAGGATGCGTCGTCCCATGATCGTGAAGTTTGGATCGTGGTTCGGGTCGGCCTGGATGATGACAAACTCATCGCCACTGAGGCGGGCAAAGGTGTCGCCTCGACGGATGATTTTTTTCAGACGTTGCGCTACGGAGCGCAGGACCAGATCGCCGACTGCATGCCCCTGCGTATCGTTGATCAGTTTGAAGCGATCCAGGTCGAGAAAAAAGACCCCCACCTGGCGGTTTTCCCGGCGAGCCTGGGCGATCGCCTGGATAATGCGGTCGTTCATCAGGGCCCGGTTCGGCAGTCCGGTGAGGGTGTCGAAGTAGGCCAGACGCTCGATGCGCTCTTCGGCGGCACGGTGGATGGTCAGGTCATTGAGGACGGCGAGGCTTTCGGTCAGGTGGCCTTCGGCATCACGGAGGGCGACTTCTGTAATGGCAACTTCAATAATCGAGTCGTCTGCGCAGAGCAGTTGATAGTTGATATCCCTGATCTGCCCGAGTTTTTCAAGGGTTTGAAAATGTTTGGCCCGTATCTGTTCGAGATTGTCACCAACGACGAATGCAAAAAAGTCTTTGCCGATGACCTCCGCGCGGTCATAGCCGAGGATGTCAAGCCACGCCTGGCTGACATGCAGGAGGCGTCCCCGGTTATCCATCGAATGCAGTAAGGCAGGAGTGCTCTGGTAAAATTCCTGCGAGCGTTTTTTGACATCTTCGAGTCGGCGGGTCGTGGTGCGCAGCCGCAGTGCAGTGCGTCCGGCGAGGAGGCCGGCAAGCCCGCCCAACAAAACCGGCAGCCAGCTCTGTTGCACGGTCAAAGACAGGCCATAGAGGCCGTTGAGAAGAAGAATGACCGCACCGGTCGCCAGTGCCCCGGTGAAGAACCCGCGACACAACAGCTGCAAGGGACGGTTTTCCGGACTGAATCCGAGCATAAAACCCCCTGTATTTACTACATGCCTGCAAGCAAAAATCCAGACCGGAAAAGATCATAAGCCCGGAAAATAAATAACAGACTACTCTAACATTCTATTGTTTTTTGATGCCCTGTCAAATCAGGCATGAGCCTCGGTGACAGCTCGCAATATTCTGTGCTAAGATGACGCTTGTATCCGACCACCAATCAAAGCTTTTGTTGCGGGCAGGGCTATGGCAAAACCGACGACCGACAATCAGACCCGTGTCGATGTGAAACGGCGCACCAGAACCAGACAGCCACCGATGTACACGGTTCTGATGCATAACGACGACTATACGACGATGGAGTTTGTCGTCGAAGCACTGATCGCGGTTTTTCATAAATCGCCGACTGAGGCGAACCGGATCATGCTTCACATCCATTTCAAGGGAGCAGGGGTCTGTGGCGCTTTTCCGTACGAAATTGCTGAAACCAAGCTGAGAAAGGTCCACGATATGGCACGCAGGGAGGGCTTCCCATTGCGCTGCTCTCTGGAACAGGCTTGATATCTGTTACAATTATCCGGACGTAAAGGAAACCAGGATTGCTGCTCGAGGATGACCCCGGCAGCATGGATGGAGCAATAGACACCCATGTTCAACCAGGAAGTACAAATAACTTTCTCCCTCGCAGTCAGGGAGGCCCAGCGCCGGCATCATGAGTTCCTGACCACCGAGCATGTCCTCTATGCCATGCTGTTTGACGACCAGGGGTGCGAGATCCTCAAGGCTTGTGGTGGTGACGTGGAAACTTTGCGTACGGATCTGGAGCTTTTTTTTGAACAGCACCTCGAATCGCTCGATCAGCTCGAAGGGGATATGCCAGAGCAGACCGTTGGCCTGCAGAACGTGCTGCAGCGAACCGTGACACATATGCAGTCCTCCGGTCGTGAAGAGATCGGCATCGGCGACATCCTTGCTGCGATCATGGAACAGGAGGACTGCCTGGCTGCGCAGATCCTCCAGAGCGAAGGCCTGTCCCGGCTCGATGTTCTCAACTACGTATCCCACGGCATCACCCGGGTGCCGATGCAGGATGACGTTTCCGGACAGCCGGAGCCTGATGAACGGACCAGGCAGGCGCCGGGAGAGAAGAAGACCAAGAAGGTCAATCCACTCGAAGCCTTTACGATCAACCTTCTCGAACGGGCGGCCAAAGGCAAGATCGATCCGTTGGTTGGCCGGCAGGCGGAGCTGGAAAGGACCATTCAGATTCTCTGCCGCCGCCGCAAGAATAACCCGGTGCTGGTCGGCGAGCCCGGTGTCGGCAAGACCGCTATCGCCGAAGGCCTGGCTTTACGTATCCTCGATCACGATGTCCCGGAGCTTTTGCAGGACGCCGAACTTTTTGCCCTGGATATGGGAGCATTGCTGGCCGGGACCAAGTATCGCGGGGATTTCGAAGAACGCCTCAAGGCCGTGGTCCAGGCCTTGTCGAAACGTCCCCGGGCAATTCTCTCGATCGACGAGATCCATACGATTGTCGGCGCCGGGGCGACCAGCGGCAGTTCGCTTGATGCAGCCAACATCCTCAAGCCGGTACTCGGCACCGGAGAGCTTCGCTGCATCGGCTCAACGACTTACGAAGAATACAAGAACCTCTTTGAAAAAGACCGCGCCCTGTCGCGACGTTTCCAGAAGATCGATGTCATGGAGCCGAGTGTCGATGAAACCGTCGAGATCCTTGAAGGACTCAAAGGCTATTACGAAGAGCACCATGGTGTGAAGTACACCCCTGCCGCCCTGGAAGCTGCCGCCATTCTCTCTGCCCGGCATGTCAACTTCCGCCGCCTGCCGGACAAGGCGATCGATGTTATCGATGAGGCCGGCGCCAGGCTGCGGCTTTATCCGCGCAAGCGCCCGACCATCGGTGTTACGGATGTCGAAGCGGTCATCGCCAGCATGGCGCGCATCCCGGCACGCAAGCTGGCACAGTCAGACCGGCGCAAGCTGAAGGAGCTTGACACGTCCCTCAAACGTCAGGTTTACGGTCAGGATCAGGCGCTCGACCAGCTCTGCCAGGCGATCCGCCGGGCTCGCGCCGGATTGGGACAGCCGGAGAAGCCGACCGGTTCGTTCCTCTTTACCGGACCGACCGGGGTTGGCAAGACCGAGGCCGCCAAACAGCTTGCTGCGCAGATGGGCGTGGAGTTCCTGCGCTTCGACATGAGCGAGTACATGGAGAAACACGCCGTCTCCCGCCTGATCGGTTCTCCTCCCGGCTATGTCGGTTTCGAGCAGGGTGGCCTGCTGACCGATGCCGTGATCCGCAACCCCTATGCGGTGCTGCTGCTTGACGAGATCGAAAAAGCCCACCAGGATATCTTTAACATCCTGTTGCAGGTCATGGACCATGGCAGCCTGACCGACAATAATGGCCGCCAGGCCAATTTCCACAACGTGATCCTGATCATGACCAGCAATGTCGGGGCCCGGGAGATGAGCAGTGCACCGATTGGTTTCGGCGGTCGCCTGCCCGGAGAAGCGCGCCATGAGGTCGAAAAGACCTTCTCGCCGGAATTCCGTAATCGCCTCGATGCGATTATCGCTTTTCGTGCGCTTGACGAAGATGTCATGACCCGCGTGGTGGACAAGTTCATTCGTCAACTGAAGAGCTCATTGTCGGAACGCAAGGTCACCCTGACCCTGACCGACGGCGCCCGCCGCGACCTGGCTCGCCGCGGATATGATCCGGTGTTCGGCGCTCGCCCGCTGGGTCGCCTGATCGAGAATGAAATCGGCAACCTGCTGGCCGACGAAATCCTCTTCGGTTGCCTGACCGGTGGCGGCAAGGTCCGCATCGGCTTCAAGTCAGGAAAGCTTGATTTCAAGTTTTCCTAGATGCCATTCTCTGGTGGCGGGAGCCAGTCCTTATTTTTGCAATAATTACTTGCCAACCCTAGCCCCCAGCCTCCAGCCCCCGACCCCGGTGTCCCATGCCTGTCTTCCGCCTCACCGATGAGCTGATTTTCCCCGACCCGAGGTGGGCGACGCGGGAAGGGCTGCTGGCTGTGGGCGGCGACCTTTCACCCGAGCGCCTGCTCCTTGCCTACCGGACCGGCATCTTCCCCTGGTATGGCGAAAATGAACCGATCCTCTGGTGGTCGCCCAACCCCCGCTGTGTGCTGTTCCCGCAGGACATTTACGTGTCACGCCGTCTCGAAAGAGTTATCGGACAACGCCGCTTTCGTCTGACCTGTAATCAGGCCTTTACCCGAGTCGTGAGCGTCTGTGCAGATGTCCGCGCCCAGAAAGGGGAGCAGACCTGGCTGATAGCGGAAATGCAGGAGGCCTACCAGGAATTGCATGAACTCGGTTTTGCGCATTCTGTGGAGGCCTGGGAAGGTGACGAGCTGGTCGGCGGCCTTTATGGTGTTGCGCTGGGGAAGTTCTTTTTCGGTGAGTCAATGTTCCACCGCCGGACGAATGCCTCCAAGGTCATCCTTGCTGCAACTGGCCCGCTACCTGGACAGAGAGGAATTCATCCTGCTGGACTGCCAGGTCCACAACCCGCATCTGGCCAGTATGGGGGCTCGCGATGTCCCCCGTGACGATTTTCTTGGACTCCTGATCAAAGGAGATTTGGCTCCTGGCGGAAATGCGGAGAAGGTTGTGATGCCGGAGGTTATATAGAAATAACGGGTGGTTCAGTCAAGCTGGCGATGGCAGTGAGGAGGGACCCGAACGATGACGGCGCAATCCACGAAAAGCAAGTTTCTGTCACTTAAACACCAAGGTTTTAACCTATGACCAACTGTCGGCAAGGGTGTTGCAGTAACTGAGGCGAGTCGGTGGAACTCAACACAGTGGAAATCGCCGAACATGAAGCCATTGACGGGAGTTGTCAGCGACGCGGTGCATTACACTTTGCTGACCCCCGGCACATTGATCTCTTGCCGGGATGATTAAAACTGGGTTGGCAGAGATATTTACAGATGGGAATCAATTGGCAGAAGAGTCAATAAATTGATATATAAGCGAAGCCAGAAACCTGTGTAAGGGTCTTTTTCATAGGAGACCTCCTCGCCGTCCTCAAAACCGTGCCACACTATTTTTTCGTGACCTGCCTCGTCTGTTACCAGCTCGAGTCTGAACGCCACGTGGGCAAGATTTTGATCTAACCAATCGGCTATTCTGTTTGCTATAGCCTCCGATGAAAAGACCACCCCTATTTCGGTATTGTAATCGATTGATCTTGGGTCGAGATTGAATGATCCAATAAAGATCTTTTCACGATCCAAGATGAATGTTTTGGCATGAAGCACTGTTGTCTCCTCGCCGTAATCAACGTTCTGCACATCACCGTGTTGTCGACTTTTGACAGCCGGATTGACTTCATAGAGCTCAACTCCTGCCCTGAGCAGTTCGTTTCGATGTTTGGCATACCCTGCATGGACAAAGGAATGATTGGTTGACGCCAGCGAGTTGGTGAGAATTCTTACCAGGACCCCCCTGCGGCTCATTTTTTTTAAATACTCAAGGCCTGATTTTCGTGGCACGAAATAAGGTGTCAAGGCAATAAACTCTTGCTTTGTTTCATCAACGTGAGCGAGCAGTTTAGGAGCTATATGAAGTTCCTTCTTGTCAAAATCATGTTTAATCTTGTCTGGCTGGTCGTAAATAACTTCTGCCTTTCCCCATGAGTAAGACACCCGTTTCTGTCTTATCTCTTCAGACAGGTTGGCATCGCGCAAAGCCCTCAGGTAGGGGGAGTTCTGTTGCGAAGTGACAAACTCAGCATGTTTCATTGCCGCCCGTTTTATTTGATCAGCATTCGGCTCCTCGCCTTTAAGAGCAATTACCGGATACGATAATTCGTTATTCCAATACAGGTCGAAGGATCTTGAGGCCTCATTGACTACAGGGCCTATTGCGACGACATCCAGATCACTGAACGCAATCGTCGGGTTCGCCTGGAAATACTCATTCCCTATATTTCGGCCACCCAGTATGGCGACCTGATTGTCAACAATAAATGACTTGTTATGCATGCGACGTGTTACAGAGCCGTAATGGGTAAATAATTGTCTGAGTCGGCTTGCCCTGCGACTGAAAGGATTGAATATCCGAACCTCCACATTCGGATGGCTGTCCATAATGGCGGCACCAAGGTCACGCCCGCCGATGTCAATATCATCGACCAGTAAACGAATCCGTACTCCACGGTCGGCCGCTTTCATAAGGTGATCAATGAACAGCTTTGCGACCAAGTCATTATGGATCATGAAGTACTGTGCATCGATACTCAGCTCTGCATAATCAGACAAAACAGCACGGGCCACAAAAGCATCCAGGCCATTTGCGAGAAGTTTGAATCCCGACTCACCGGGATGCGCAGCCTTTTCATCATGTCTGGCCTGGCCAAGAGTTGTATTGTCCGTGTCTGGATAAGCGTAGGTGATTGACCGTTCATAATCTTTTGGCAAAGGGGCACATCCCCCTGACAGAAGAAGTGTCAGCAGTAGTCCGAGTGAGATCATTTGACCTGTGGTTTTAGTCATCAGTCACCAATCGGTTATGGCCGGTTTGTAAAATGTTTTATTACGGGTTCCATAATTGAATTGTGGCGGAATGGTTCCAACGTAAATTGCATCAGCCAGGATAGACTCGTCCCATTTTTAGCTCACGCCCGAAGCCTTGTCAAACTTGTGGCGTGTGCCGGGTGGCGATTCGGCCTTGTTTTCTTGGTAGATGAACCATACTTTTTGTCCACAGGCGAAAAGTGGCCGGCTCTTTGGCAAAGAACGGTTCCTTCTGAAAGTCAGATGTTGATGAAGAGGTCATAGCGACTGCAGCCTGGGGGAGAGCCGTGAGTATTAAAATAGGGATTAAGTCCCCGAGAAGAAATAAATCCGCCTTTGGCACTAGAGAAAACAAAAGGCCGACTCCTGTTATCGGGGTCGGCCTTTTATCTATAGACTAAAGCGAGGATTAGTCTCTGCGCATCATGCGCATTTTTTTACGCAGGCGCCGTTGGGCTTCTTTCTCTTTACGCTTGCGCTTGACGCTGGGCTTTTCGTAGAATTTGCGCTGCTTCATTTCACGGAAGAGCCCTTCCTGCTGCAACTTGCGCTTGAGAACCCGGATGGCTTTCTCGACATTATTGTCGACCACATGGATCTCCACCTGCAATCACCTCGCTTTCCTGAACAGATAATTCCCCGAAGGGAAGGGTACGGACTATAACGGATTTTTTTTTACAGTGCAAGCGTGAATCTGCAGGAAGAGCTGTCATATCATTGAATCTGTGGCATAGAGACCGACCGACAGGCCGCCATTATCCAGTTTGGCAACCTGTTTCAAAGACAGTCCGGATGCTTTGACCAGTGCCGGGTCGGGGCAAATCATCGCCTTTCGCCAGCCAGGGTAGACTCGACTGAGATGGCTGCCGATTTCCCGGTAACAGGCTTTCGAGTCACTATCGAGGGTCAGGCGCTTGCCATAGGGTGGATTACAGACAACCAGGCCATGGCCGTCGTGGACCGGCTGGTCGGCAAGTGAGAGTCGGATGATGCTCACCTGACCGGAGTTACCACTGCGTTCGCAGTTTTCCTGTGCGACCTTAACCGCGGCGCTGTCGGCGTCGTACCCGGTGATCGATCCTTCGCAGTCGATCTGCAGGCGTTGCGCCTCATCACAAAGCAGTGTCCACAAGCCATGCCGGTAGCCGGGCCATACCATGAAGGCAAACCGGCGATTGAGTCCGGGGGCCTGCCGTCGCGCGAGCAAAGCCCCCTCGAGAAGGAAGCTTCCCGAGCCACACATCGGGTCGACCAGGGGTTCGTGGCTTTCCCAGCCGAGCAGCATCAGGATCCCGGCCGCCAGGGTTTCGCGCAGAGGTGCCGAAGTCACCGACTTACGGTATCCGCGGCGGTGGAGCAGTTCACCGGAGCTGTCGATCGAAATGGTCACGCAATCGTCAACGATTCTGACCATGACCAGTTGTGGCTCCCTGCCGACCGGGTTGGTTGTGCGACCGAGAGCCTGGTTGACTGACGATTCGAGGGTCTCTGCAACCCGCGTGGTGTGGTTGAGCCGTGAGCCATGACAGGTCACACGGAAGGCGACCGGGGTCTCTGGACGGATGAATCGGCCCCAGGGCAGTCGCTGCGCTTTGCGATACAGGTCGGGAAAATCACGGCTGCGACATTCAGCGAACCGGACCAGGATGCGGGACGCCGTCCTGAGCCACAGACTGGCAAGATAGAGTTCGCGCAGGCGACCGGCGCAGGCGATGCCTCCCGTCTCGATTTCCAGGGGAGTTATCTCCAGGGCAGTCAGCTCCGCTGCACAGGTTTTTTCGAGCCCGGGAGAGACAATAATATAAAAATTCTCTTTGCGGCGATGGTCCATGAGTTGTTTTGATCGTCTTTCCGAATTGACGGTTCAACGGTTGTCGTCAATACCTCCCCGATATGGGAGGAAATTAAAAGGGTTGGTCGGGCCGGCCAAACCGGTACAATGGTGGCCAAATTTGCGGATGGAGGTCAATTTATGACATGGCGCTGGACGATATTTACACTTCTGCTTTTGGTGGCCTTGCCTTCCGTTCTCTATGGGCGCTGGATCAAAGACAGAGTCTACCTGCAAACCGACTCGGTAGGCAAGGTGGAGTTCAGTCATTACGTTCATATGGAGATGGAGTCAATCGGCAAGGACTGTCCCGCCTGCCATGATGATTCGACTGCGTTTAGCGTGGTCGAGGATTGTGATGCTTGTCACGAGATGTGACGGAATGCTGACTTTGATCGGGACCCTTAGCCTATGAATCGAGTGTTAATCGGGTTTCAGGTCAGTTAGAATTTCGCAAAGTGTCCGGTCAGACGACTCCGAATCAAATCAGTATGGTTAATATGAAGGGCTCACCGTATCCCCTTTGTACATCACTGAAGGTGCAATTAAAAAACTTTGAAGTGTATATCTGATTGTTATATATTCTTTACTGACCGGGGGCAGGATTAAAATTCAGTTCCTGTTGAACTGATATGATTGGTGAGATATGAGGATCTATAAACTAAGCATATTGATACTATTCTTGTTTTGTGCGTTCCCCGGCAATTGTTTTGCGGAAATCAGAGGCGACTTTAGATTCCAAAAAGTGTATGACAATAGTTATGGTGTTGTCACATTCAACCATGAAAAGCATGCTGTCAGTGCCGTAAAAGATTGTGGCTATTGCCACAGCGCATTAAAAGTTTTTGGTGGCAAGGTGAATGAATTATTTGCTCACAAAGTCTGTAAAGTATGTCATGAGTCGAAGAACGTTCCTGCTGAATGTGTTAACTGTCACAGGCAATGATGAATTCTTTGCTGATCATGTCGGAGGAAAGCACAGGTTTGCGCAAAGCCGACAGGTTGGCCTGGTGTAAAAGGTCTCTCCATCAAATCAAGAAGATTTCTATAAACCACTCAATCTAAAAATGGCGACCTCTCTCAAAAGACCATTTCACAGGACGAAAAAATCAGGAGGGGGTATATGGGAATGGTTTGTCTCCTTAGGCAGGCCATGTAGCACAACCCCTAGCGCTCGATGGTCCTGATATCCATGGCGTCACAATCCAATCAGAGGCTTGCCGCTGCAAGATCGTAGGGTCGGGTGTGCCTGTCGTCAATGCAGCTTGTTACACATCTGCGCCATTTTAAACATGAACGCACGGAAAACTCTGTTCTTGCCGAACCCGTTCTCCCCCCTTGGTTCCTTTTCAAGCAACGATTTGTCCAGAAGATTATAGGGTGAAAATTGCTATGAGCTGTAGCGGTAGCGTGCGGGCATGTCTTGGCCCTTTTCTTGCTGTTCTGAGGGGCTATGTTTTTCAACTTTTCATTACTCGCCATGCAGGACCAGATTTTTTGTCCACTTGGTGAAGCTACCAGAATCTTCTGTTTTCTTGATTTTGCGAGGAGATAATGACTCGTTTATACCTTGTTGTTTTCAGCTGTTCGATATTCCTGGCGGCATGTTCTGTAAACTCGGCATCCAAGCTGGCTTCTCAATCACAGCCGGCCACAAATGGTATATCTCTTTACGAAAAATATTGTGCCAGTTGTCATAGGCCTTTCGCTCAGACGACCAAACCCCGAAGGAGTGTTAGTCGTCTGCGTTCAGCGATCAGGTTATTCCCTTCTATGAACGATCTTAATTTTTTAAGTGATGTACAACTTGAGGCAGTCTCTTCTGCTTTAGCAACCATTAACTCCCAACAGGTATCGATGCCCAAGTAACCAGAATGAGCAGATTGTTGGGTCATTCCCGGTGCTGAGATCAAACCTGAAGAAGATGCTGTCCGTTGTCTCGTCGAAGACTGAAAAGTCTACTCCTTGCAAATCACCACTGCCAAGACGAAAACCTGAGTTTGATTGATCGCTATAAACCAGATGCCCGGTAGTGTGCCTTTGCACAGTCAGTTTTCGTTAATCAGTGACGCGGTTTTTACGAGACAGCACGTATATTTTTCCTGAAAAACCGGTTATCTTAACAACCATCGAAGACCTGCTGTGGCAGGCGGGTCAGAGCTAATCTTCTTCCAAACCTCCTCAAAATAGAAAAGCTTGCCCCACCGTCACTACCTCCTGACGGTGGGGCTTTTTTTTAATGTCTTGTGGCGATTTGTAAAGTTGGGAGGGTTAATCTGTTGCCCGTATCACCTCTGTTTCAGGCGATGATTTATCGCATTTCAGTTTCCGCCGTTGTCAACACCAACTTCCCATGTTTGACACCCTTGGTGCCAATCAGTTCATCCGCAAGGCGCTTGACCTGGGCCGCTGTGCCACGCACTACGACAACCTCCAGGCAGTGATGGACGTCGAGGTGGACATGCAGTGTGGAAACGATGGCGTCGTGGTGCGAGTGCTGATGCCCGGTGAGTTTGTCGGACAGATCCCTGGTGTGATGGTCGTAAACCAACGTCACGGTACCGACCGTTGGCGTGTCATCGCAGCGGTTCACCTGCGTTTCCACCAGGGCATTGCGAATCATGTCGCGAATCGCCTCGGAGCGGTTGTCATAACCTTTATCGGTTATCATCTGATCAAAGCTGTCCAGCAGGCGCTGGTCGATGGATATGCCGAAGCGTGCGAGTTCGGTCATGGTGTCCTCACAGGGTGATATTTTCTGCGAATTTTTGCACGGCTGCTTTAACCGGTCAAGAATCTTGCCCGGTTAGCGATGGATGTCCCCATGTCATCCACAGGATGTCCACGAGTTTTTGCACAATATGTTGTGTAAAACATAGGGTTTTTTGTCTATATGTTGTGCTTTTCTCTTTGTAATCCAGTTGTTCTGTGATAATTTCCAAAAATGTTTTCTATTTGGGGGAGGATCTGGTGCTGGAATTTATTCGCAAGAGAGATGGGCGGCTTGTAGCCTTTGAAGAAGAGAAAATCGTCTCGGCTGTACAGAAATCAGTCCAGGCGGTCGGTGGCACCGACATGGAGCAGGCCGCCGGAATCGGTCGGCAGGTTGTCGGAATCCTGGAGGTTATTTACAAAGACGGACGAATCCCGACCGTTGAGAATGTCCAGGACCTGGTCGAAAAAATCCTCATTGAGAACGGTCACGCCAAAACCGCCAAGGCCTTCATCCTCTATCGCCAGCAGCACGCCGCGTTGCGCGAAACCAGGGCGTTCATCAAGGAATCGATCGAGTCGATGGATTCCTACCTCACCCAGGAAGACTGGCGGGTCAACGAGAACGCCAACATGGGTTACTCTCTGCAGGGTCTCAATAACCACATCGCTGCCAACATCACCAGCAACTACTGGCTGAACAAGATCTATCCGCATTACGTCGCCGACGCCCACCGCGATGGCGATTTTCACATCCATGACCTCGGCATGCTCTCGGTCTATTGCTGTGGATGGGACCTGAAGGATCTGCTGCTGAAGGGTTTCACCGGGGCCTACGGCAAGATCCAGAGCGCTCCGCCAAAGCATTTCCGTACTGCCTTGGGGCAGATTGTCAACTTCTTCTATACCCTGCAGGGCGAGGCGGCTGGCGCCCAGGCCTTTGCCAATTTCGATACCCTGCTGGCTCCCTTTATCCGCTACGACGGGCTCTCATACAACGAGGTCCGCCAGTCGATGCAGGAGTTCATTTTCAATATGAACGTGCCGACCCGGGTCGGCTTCCAGACACCCTTCACCAACATCACGCTTGATCTTTCACCGCCACGTGACCTTGCCGAAGAGGCGGTTATTATCGGCGGCAATCTGATGGAGAACACCTACGGGGACTTCCAGGACGAGATGGATCTCTTCAACCGTGCCTTCTGCGAAGTGATGATGGACGGTGACGCTTCCGGGCGGATCTTCTCTTTCCCGATCCCGACAGTCAATATCACCAAGGAACTCGATTGGGAGAGCCCGCGTTTCCGGCCGGTCTGGGAAATGACGGCCAAATACGGGATCCCCTACTTCAGTAATTTCATCAACTCCGATATGGACCCGGAAGATGCCCGCTCCATGTGTTGCCGTCTGCGACTCGACAACCGCGAACTGCGTCGCAGGGGCGGGGGGTTGTTCGGCTCCAACCCGTTGACCGGCTCGATCGGCGTGGTCACCCTCAACCTGCCTCGCGCCGCGTATCTGGCGGAAGATGTTGAAGGCTTTTTCAGCCGGATTTCCGAACTGATGCGAATGGCCTATGAATCCCTCGAGATCAAGCGCAAGCAACTGGAGAGGCTGACCGAGGAAGGCCTGTATCCTTACAGCCGCTACTATCTGCAAGGAATTCGCGAACGCAGCGGCCGCTTCTGGGATAACCATTTCTCCACCATCGGCCTGCTCGGTATGAACGAGGCGATGCTCAACCTGATCGGGTCTGGTATCGATACCACCGAAGGCAAAAGCATGGCGGTGCGCACCCTGCAGTTCATGCGCAGCCAACTCGAGGCTTACCAGGAAGAAACCGGCCACCTTTTCAATCTCGAGGCGACTCCGGCTGAGGGGACCAGCTTCCGGCTGGCACGAGCCGACCGGGCACTTTATGCAGATATCATCACTGCGGGAGATTCCGAGCCTTACTACACCAATTCGACCCAACTCCCGGTCGGGACCACCGATGATATTTTCGAAGCTCTGACGCATCAGGACTCGCTGCAGACCCTTTACACCGGCGGCACCGTTTTTCACGGTTTTCTCGGTGAGAGGCTGGATGACTGGCAGAGCGCCCGACTTATGGTGCGGCGGATCGCCGAGAATTTCCACCTGCCATATTTCACGATCAGCCCGACTTTTACGATCTGCCCGGAGCATGGCTACATTCCGGGTGAACATTTTGCCTGTCCGCATACGCATGAAGGCCAGGCCGCATAAGTTGCTTCCGTACTGGAACAGTTTTTTTGTTGAGTAACAAATTGGAGGAGGAGCAGCATGTCAACCAAATGTAATGCCAGAACCGAAGTCTATTCCCGTGTCTGTGGTTTTTTTCGTCCTGTTCAGCAATGGAACAAGGGCAAGAAAGAGGAGTTCAAGGATCGTCAGGAATACGTGGTCGAAGAAGGTCGAGGCTAAGGGGCTGCCCCCGCTCGGGGGTCGGTCTATTGCAGTGATGTTCAAATTATGGGTATAAAAGGGTTCCAGGGTACAAGTCTGCTCGATTTCCCCGGGCGGATTGCCTCCCTGGTCTTCTGGGGCGGGTGCAATCTGACCTGCCCTTTTTGTCATAATCCTCGCCCTGGTGCTGAATCCGGACACTTTTCCGGATCTCGACACAGCTGAAATCCTCTCTGATCTTGATAAACGCAAGGCCTTTATCGATGGTGTTGTCGTCTCGGGTGGTGAACCGACCCTGGACAGTCGGCTGCCTGCATTTCTCAAAGGCGTCAAGATGTTGGGCCTGGTTGTCAAGCTTGACACGAACGGGCTGGCCCCGCAGGTGATTTCCGGATTGATTGACCAGGGCCTTGTCGATTACCTGGCCATTGACCTGAAAACCACACCTGAACGTTACCGTGAACTCCACCCTGGCAACGTATTCCCTGAGCACCTGCTTGAGACTCTGCGTGCCTGTGTTGGCGCTCCCATCGAACTGGAGTACAGAACCACCTGTGTCCCCGGCTGGGTCGATGAAGACGTCATCGCCCGACTCGGTGAATTGATCGCTGGTGCTCCGCTTTGGGCGCTACAGCAGTATCATCCGGAACATGCGCTGTGTGAAACAGCCAGGGATACGGGTTCTTATCCTCCGGAACGGATTCAGTCATTTGCTGAAATTGCTGGGCGGTTTGTGCAGCGGGTGGTTGTGCGGGGG
>CAVRQQ010000015.1:0-100269 GCA_963723355.1 uncultured delta proteobacterium | reverse complement strand
GGCGCCAGCATGATCGATGTCGCCGTGGCCCTCGAAAAACAGCGCACAGAACTGCTTCGCAGAAACAGAAGATCGAGGAATTCAGCCAAAATCCTGGCTATAGTGCCCTTGAAACATCGATGGCCGAATCACTCCCCGGTGTTCCGGAGCTGCTCACCCGATTGCTGGAGTTGCGTGGTATCAGGGGCGAGCTGCTGCGTGAGTATACGCCATCGCATCCGGATGTGATCGAGGTCGAAGGCAAGATCGGTCTGCTTAAAGAGGAGATCGCCAAAGCCGCAGTGGTTGCCATCAAGTCACTCGACCAGGAAATCGCGGCTATTGATGTTGAACTGGCGATCAGCAGTAAAAAGCTTGAACAGGTCCCCGAAGAGGAGCTCGAACTGGCCAGGTTGAGCAGGTCCAGCTCCGTCAACGCTGAACTCTACAGCTACCTGTTGCAGCGCCAGCAGGAAGAGCGCATCGCCCAGGCGTCGATTACCAGCAAGGTCGAGATCGTCAACGAGGCGCTTCTGCCCGTATCACCGATCAAGCCGAACAAGAAGAAGGCCCTTGGCATCGGGGCACTGGTTGGTCTTCTGCTCGGTGTCGGGTTGACCTTTCTGCTCGAATATCTTGACCAGACGATCAAGGATGAGGATGAGGTCAAGGACAAGTTCGGCCTGACGGTCCTTGGCACGATCCCGCAGATCTCTGATGCGATCGACAGTGACAAACGTCAGCTGGTAACGCACCTGGAACCGCACTCGATCCCAGCAGAAGCCTTCCTGGCCTTGCGCACCAGTATTCACTTTATCCTGACCAATCAGAAGCACAAGACGCTGATGCTGACCAGCTGTCTGCCCGATGAAGGTAAGTCAACGGTTGCGGTGAACCTGGCCGCGACCATGGCGCAGACCGGGGCCAAAATCCTTCTGGTGGGATGCGACCTGCGCCGACCATCCCTTTATACTGCTTTGGGCCAACCCGAAACTCCGGGTTTGTCCGACATGCTAGCTAATGGATCTAAATCGGCGCTCCGACGACTGGATACTCTGGGTTTTGATTTCATTCCGGGTGGGACGGAGCCGCCCAATCCAACGCAGTTGCTCAGTTCAGATGCAATGAAGCGATTCCTCGACGCTGCCAAACAGCAATATGATTTTGTCATTCTCGATGTTCCGCCGTTGATACCGGTTACCGATGCCTTGATCCTCTCCTCATTGGTCGATTTGAGCCTTATAGTTTTAGAACCATGCCGTATCCCGGAAAAATTACTTAAGCGAGCCATACAGCTTTTAAACAACCATGAAGCCGCAATTGCCGGTGTTGTGATCAATGATAAAACCGGAAAAGGGGCTAAATATTATGGCGGCTACAATTATTACAATAGCAGGTATTATGAGGGGTATTACCGGCGCGCCACTGACGGACCTAAACCCCCGTTTTTCAAGAGGGTAATTGCGAAGGTTTGGAGGTTTATTAATGGCTAGACCGAGAGGGCTATAAGCATTTTGGTTCGAGGTACGTGGTTCGTGGTCTGTGGACAATCTTATGCTATTTAATGGAGGGAGTATGAAGTTTGAGGATTTAGATGTATGGAGAAGATCGGCAAGATTAAGTGCTGATCTTTTTAAGGTGACGAGTAGCCTCAAAGATTATAACTTTCGGGATCAAATTACACGCTCTGGATTATCAATCCCGAGTAATATTGCTGAAGGACATGATCGGGGATCGATTAAAGAGGCGATTCGATTTTTAAATATCGCAAAAGGGTCTTGCAGTGAACTACGTACGCAAATTTACATCGGATTGGATATAGGCTACGTTGACCAGTCAATGGGTAAAAATTGGATTGAAGAAACGCAACTCATCTCAAACCAGTTGGGTAGCTTGATTCGGACTAAAAGGTCTTTTTTACAGAAAACATAACTTAACCACGAACCCCGCGCCACGAACCTCGAACCGAGCATATTTTTTCTTCGAAAAAATATGATCGATTTCCACACCCACATACTCCCCGCCCTCGATGACGGGGCCATAACAGTCGACGATTCCATCGCCATGGCGAAATCATTGGCGTGCGTTCGGTTACAAAACCGTCTGCTGCACGCCGCACTGCATCAAAGGCTATTACGACCTTACTCCGCAGCAGGTTCGGGAGGCAACGTTGATGCTGCAGGCGGACCTTGATAACGAGGATGTCCAGCTTGAACTCTGGCCGGGTATGGAATACATGCTCGACGAGTATTTCCGTGAGTTCGCCGAAGACCTTCTGCCGCTTGGTAACACCAAACTCGTCCTCTGCGAAGCCCCGCCGCAGGCTCATCCTGGTTTTGTTCAGGAGGGGTTGGAGATTATTGCTTAGAAAGGCTACGTGCCGTTGGTTGCGCATCCGGAAAGAACCCCGTATTTTTTTGAACGAATATTGGCTCGTGCTCCGTGGAACGGGGAACGTGGAAAAGATTTTACACCAACCACGTCTTCACGAATCTCGCACCTCAATCGAAGGCTTTCTGAAAAAAATATTCAAAAGAGTCCAAAAACCACGAACCACGAACCACGAACCACGAACCGTTACAACCTACGTTCAAATGAATCCGAAAGTGTTTTATACCACGCCAACCTCGGCTCATTCACCGGCTTCTACGGTCAAAAAGTACAACGCAACGCCTATGAACTCCTCAAACTCGGCGCTTACACCGCCCTTGCCAGCGACCTGCATGAGAGTCGCTCTGCTGACGAATGTCCTGGTGCAGGATAAGTTCGAGAACAATCCTTTTTTAAAAAAACTTGCGGAGTTTGATGGGGTAGCTCCAGAAATAGAGAAGACAGTTAAGTCTGGGGAAGGAGAACAAATCGGGCTTTTTTGATTTACAGGGATGAAGGGGATGAATGAGATAAAGGATTTGATGATTTAAGATTCTTTGTAAATATTGTTATGCAATTCTTGGGGGGGGACAATGCGAATCAACAAATTGACGGAACAGGTTCTTGGAGCCTGTTTTGAGGTGAGTAATGAACTTGGTATTGGTTTTCTTGAATCTGTTTATGAAAAAGCCCTTGTCATAGCTTTGCAGGACAGAGGCTTGAGCACGAATCGTCAGGTGCCTGTAGAAGTTTCTTTTCGTGGTCAGGACGTCGGTGAATTTTTTGCGGATATTATTGCTGAAGAAGAACTGATCATCGAATTGAAAGTAGTTAAAGCTATTGCACCAGAGCATATCGCACAAGTGTTGAACTATTTAAGGGCAACGAAAATTAAGACCGCCCTGCTGATAAACTTTGGCAGGTCAAAATTGGAATATAGGCGTTTCGATAATCGAATGGTTGTATTATAGGTCTGATTCACAGGGATAAAAGTGATGAACGGGATAGAGAACCAATAATGGATTGTAAATCGTTTTTACATTATCAATGATTTTAATAATATCCCATGTATCCCCTTCATCCCTGTAAATACAGTTCTAAGGAGTTTTGATGAGACATTATGATTCGATAAAGCGCGTCCTCGTCACCGGCGGAGCAGGTTTCCTCGGTTCGCACCTCTGCGAACGATTGATCAACGACGGTCACGACGTACTCTGTGTCGATAATTTCTATACCGGCCGGCGGGCGAACATCGCGCATCTGATCGAGCATGCGAACTTCGAGGTGATGCGGCATGACGTGACCTTCCCGTTATACGTTGAAGTGGATGAGATCTACAATCTGGCATGCCCGGCAGCGCCGATCCACTACCAGTTCGACCCGGTGGCGACGACCAAGGTGAGTGTGCACGGGGCGATCAATATGCTCGGCCTGGCCAAGCGCACCAAGGCGAAGATCTTCCAGGCCTCGACCAGCGAGGTCTACGGTGATCCGACCGTGCATCCTCAGAAAGAAGATTACTGGGGCAACGTCAACCCGATCGGCCTGCGCTCCTGCTACGACGAGGGCAAACGCTGCGCAGAGACACTCTTCTTCGACTATCGTCGCCAACACAACGTCACCATCAAGGTCGCCCGCATTTTCAACACCTACGGCCCGCGCATGCATATCAACGATGGCCGGGTGGTCTCCAACTTCATTGTCCAGGCCTTGAAAGGTCAAGACATCACCATCTATGGCGACGGTTCCCAGACTCGATCTTTCTGCTACTGCGACGACCTGGTTGAAGGATTTATCCGTCTCATGGATACCTCGGATGAGGTCACCGGGCCGATGAACCTCGGCAACCCGGACGAGTTCACAATCAAGCAGCTCGCTGAAATCGTGATCGAGATGGTTGGTTCAGGGTCGAAGTTGATCTATAAGCCGCTACCCAGTGATGATCCGAAGCAGCGCCAGCCGGATATCTCTTTTGCACAAGCGACCCTTGATGGTTGGGCACCGAATATAAAGCTCAGGGATGGTTTGCAGAAAACGATCGAGTATTTTGATGATTATCTGAAAAATGGATAAAAGTTTTTCTCGCAGAGGCGCGGAGTACGCAGAGAAAGATTGAACCCTTCTGTCCGGTTAAAGATCTAAAAGGTTAACTCTGTGCTCTCTGCGTCTCGTGTGAGTGCAACGAACGGGCGTGATAAGGCTTTATCGCCACTGATCAAATCTGAAAAGGCGGATTTATATACAAACGAAACATGTTTTTACAGGGATGAATGGGATGAAAAAGATGTAGAATCTAAAGATAAAATTTATGAATTTAGGAACAGAAACACAAACACAATTGGTTTAGTATTTTATCTCCTTGATCCCCTGCATCCCTGTAAATTATTTTTTGATCTATCAGATTTGACCATCGCACAAAAACACCAAGGACAGGTTGATGTAACCTGTCCTTTTTTGTTTAACATTTGACAAAACTCACTTCTACGACATAAGATGCGAGTGTGTTCAACGGTTGAACGCATATAACAGGTTAAAATTGTGAACGTTTTTTCTTTCCTTATAAATAAAAAATGGCAGCATCAAAATAAGTTTTCCGCGTTCCTCGTAGCGCGTTCCGCGTCCCGGTATTCTCATGAGTGAAGAAATCACCTACAAAGTCATCAAACTTATCGAGCAGGATGCCGAGATCTCCCAACGTGAGCTTTCAAAGGAACTCGGCGTCAGCCTGGGTAAGGTCAACTATTGCCTGCGTGCGTTGATTGACAAGGGGTGGGTGAAAGCGAAGAACTTTAAAAACAGTTCGAACAAGATGGCATATCGTTACTTGCTTACACCTCATGGTGTGCAGCAGAAGGCGGCCCTTACAACGAGTTTTCTTAAGAGGAAATTGGTGGAGTATGAGTCCCTGCAGCAGGAGATTGAGAGTTTACGTAGTGAGGTGAATAAAATTTCGAATTTGAGCGATTGATGTTTATCGATATGTTTTGTTTCATAAACTCTAAACTATTCGGAAAGTAATCTGCTATGAAAATACATCCACTTTCAGACGTCCAATCAAAAGATATTGGTGTGAGGACGAGTATTTGGCAGTACGTTGTGGTGTTGCCAGGTGCAAAGATTGGTGTTGACTGCAATATCTGCTCGCACTGTTTCATTGAGAATGACGTGGTTATTGGTGATCGGGTGACGATCAAAAACGGTGTGCAGGTATGGGATGGCCTCAGGCTTGAAAATAATGTGTTTGTCGGCCCGAATGTAACCTTTACCAATGACCTTTTTCCTCGTAGTAAAAAGCATCCAGAAGAATTCGTTCAAACAATTATCCACTCTGGGGCTTCAATTGGGGCAAATGCAACAATTCTGGCCGGGAGAGCGATTGGCCGGAATGCCATGATTGGTGCAGGAGCCGTCGTAACTAAAGATGTCCCACCAAATGCAATTGTTGCTGGAAATCCTGCTCGTATTGCTGGCTATGTCTCCTCTGGACAGCCACAGGTCAATAAAGTTTCAAATGTTAAGACAATAGAAAGAGGGAGGGCGTTCAAATCAAAGATTAATGGTGTGCAGTTCTATAACCTTCCTGTTGTACCGGATATGCGCGGCAGCCTTTCTTTTGCGGAATTTGGTCAGCATCTTCCATTTGAGCCTAAAAGGTATTTCCTGGTATTCAACGTTCCAAGTCGTGAAGTCCGCGGCGAACATGCCCATAAAAAACTTCAGCAATTCCTTGTCTGTGTGAAAGGCTCTTGTTCCGTGATGGTGGACGATGGCCACGTTCGAGAAGAATACCAACTTGATAGTCCCGGTAGCGGCATTTACATCCCACCTATGGTCTGGGGTGTTCAATACAAGTATTCTTCAGATGCGGTATTGATGGTTCTCGCTTCAGATGTCTACGACCCGGATGATTATATCCGTAATTATGATGAGTACCTGAGAATGGTGGACAAGTGAATATCCCATTTTCTCGAGCTAAAATCGCCCTACCTTGAACTTAAGGAGGAGCTCGATGCGGCCTATCACCGGGTGATGGAATCGGGTTGGTATGTTCTCGGAAAGGAAGTGGAGGCCTTTGAGGTCGAGTTTGCAGAATACTGTGAAGCGAAACACTGCATCGGCGTTGGCAATGGTCTGGATGCCCTGCACCTGATCCTTCGGGCCATGGAGATTGGCCCTGGTGATGAAGTGATTGTTCCCTCCAACACCTACATCGCTACCTGGTTGGGCGTATCCTTCGCCGGTGCTTCACCGATACCGGTCGAACCGGATAAACGAACATACAACATTGATCCTAGCCTGATCGAAGCGGCAATTACCGAGCGGACAAGGGTGATCCTGGCCGTACATCTTTACGGCCAACCAGCCGATATGGACGCGATCAACGCCATTGCCCGAAAGCACGACTTGAAAGTCATCGAAGACGCCGCCCAGGCGCACGGGGCCCGCTATAAAGGCCGGCGTGTAGGAGCCCTCGGCGATGCTGCCGGTTTCAGCTTTTACCCCGGAAAAAATCTCGGCGCTCTGGGTGACGGTGGCGCCGTGACTACCAATGATGAGGACTTGGCCAAACGCATCCGTATGCTGCGTAACTACGGGTCAGAGCTGAAGTACAAGAACGAGGTCAAGGGCTTCAACTCGCGCCTCGATGAACTGCAGGCTGCCTTGCTGCGGGTCAAGCTTACAAAACTTGATGAATGGAACGCACGGCGGCAGACGGTTGCAGGAGAATATTTGCAGTCACTGGCAGGATTTGATCAACTCACATTGCCGTTTGTCCCGGAATGGGCCGACCCGGCCTGGCACTTGTTCGTGGTGCGGCATCCTGAGCGGGACCACCTGCAGCGGCGTTTGCAAGAGGCTGGGATCGGTACCTTGATCCATTATCCTATCCCGCCGCATGCGAGCAAGGCCTATGCCCAGGAATTTGTCGCTGCGTCCTATCCACTAGCAGAGAGATTGGCGACAAGCGTGCTGAGTTTGCCGATGGGCCCTCATCTCGATTCCGCTCAAATCACCCAAGCCTGTAAGGTGATTGATAAGGGTTAGATGAAGGACACTACCGTAAATAAAGCACAGCCGGATACCGGCAGTTATCGCAGTATCCTCAAATCAACTTCGCTGATCGGCGGGGCCTCCTTTATCAACATCCTGATTGGCATGGTCAAGACCAAGTTCGTGGCCATTCTGCTTGGCCCGACCGGGGTTGGCTTGATGGGGATGCTGGTGCAGATCACATCTCTCGTCACCACGGTTTCGGGAATGGGGCTATCATCCAGCGGTGTCCGACAGGTGGCCGAGGCTGTCGGTACTGGCGACGACGAGCGGATCGCGTGCACGGTCAAAACCCTGCGGCGCACCGTTTGGCTGACAGGTACGGCTGGCATGCTGGTGATGATTCTGGCCTGTGTGCCGTTTTCCATGGTGACCTTTAATAGTACTGATTATGCCCTGCATATAACCTTTCTGAGTGTCATTGTTTTGCTTGCAGCCGTCACGTCCGGGCAAGCGTGCATTCTTCAGGGAACCCGGAGGATCGCTGATCTTGCTAAAATTAGCGTCATTGGTGCAGCCAATGGTACTCTGATCAGTATTCCGTGCTTCTATTTGTGGGGCCAAGACGGCATCATAGTTAGCCTGATTCTCTGTGCTGTTGCCTCACTCACTACTTCTTGGTGGTTTGCTCGCCGCGTGACGGTTAAGGATGTCAAAGTACCATGGCGTGCCAGTGTGGGTGAAGCACGCCAGATGTTTGCGCTGGGAATAGGCATTATGGGGGCAGGGTTGGTTTCCGTACTGTCCATGTACTTGATTAGGGTCATTCTCCTACGTCAATTCGATCTTAACGATGTCGGCATTTACCAGGCAGCCTTCATCCTTTCCGGCATCCTGGTCGGCTTCGTGCTCAACGCTATGGGTACCGACTACTATCCGCGTTTGACGGCGGTGGCCCATGATAACGACCAGGTTCACTGGATGGTTAACGAGCAGTCGGAGATTTCAATTCTACTGGCCTTACCTCTGCTGGCAGCCATGATGGTGTTCGCCCCGTTGATTATCCAGATTTTCTATGCCGAATCCTTTGCCGCGGCTGTGCCGGTTCTGCGTTGGTGTTTGCTTGGTGCTCTCGGACGAGTTTTGTCCTGGCCGTTGGGATTTGTTATGCTGGCTAAAGGAAGAGGTCGTTTGTACTTTGTCACTGAACTGCTAGGGGCCAGCGTTCATGTAGCAGCGGTCTATGGTTTTGGACTGTTGTTTGGACTTGCTGGTGCCGGCGTGGCGTTCATGGCGATGTACGTGTTCTATACAGTGTTGATGCTTATCGTTGCGCACCGTTTGATTGGTGCCACATGGCAACCCAGAGTTGTGAAGCTGATCGTGATGGCGATTTTAGTTATGGCGTCGTTGATAGCTTTGGGCTCCTTAGAGATTGATGTCCTTGTTGGCTGGGGAGTAAACTTGGCTGTGTTGTTGATTGTGAGTAGCTATTGCGTAAGGGCGCTATCGCTGAGGTCTGGGGTTGGTTATAGGGAGTTTCTTGAGAAGGTGGGTTTGAAATAATGTCGAGTATCAATGAGATATCAGAACGTCCACTAGTTACCTTTGCCCTGTTTGCTTACAATCAGGAAAAATATATACGCGAGGCAGTTGAGGGGGCTTTTGCGCAGACATATACGCCACTTGAAATTATTCTTTCTGACGACTGTTCAACTGACCAAACCTTTGAGATTATGCAAGAGATGGTATCAGCCTACAATGGTCCGCACCATGTAAGAGTGAGACAGTGTAGTAAGAATCGTGGTTTTGTTGCTCACATCAATGAGTGCATAAAGGATGCGACTGGGGATATCATTGCATGGGCGGCAGGTGATGATATCAGCCTACCGGAAAGAGTAAGTCTGCTTGTCAGGCCAATGATTGATGACGCAAATGTCGTCGGGACTTACTCAGATGTGCAAGAAATATCTTTAGATGGTGTACTAGGCAAAAGGAGGACCTTAAGTAGACAACCGAAAGACCCAACATGCATGGACGCCATACGTGGTGAATATTCAGTCGGCACGCAAAGTCATGTTTTCAGAAAACGTGTGTTTTCCACCTTTGGCCCATTAAGAAACGACCTCACTAATGAAGCTCCGGCAATGGCGTTTCGTGAGTTGTTGGTTGGGAAAACAATTTACATCCCCTGCGTGACTGTCTTTTACCGTGTGGGAAGTGGTGTGTCGACTTATTCTGGTACAGATATTCACAAGACAAAAATATCCGAGCCTGTAAAAATAACCAATTGGCGCCTAAGCTCTCGGGTGCAGATGCTAGATGATATAGATCGTTATGGAAATGATGACTATTGTAAATCCATCAGAAATGAACTTGTTAGACACATTGAATTTTATAGGTCACTTCTCGAGATTAACGAAAACAAGTTTTCTCTGAGTGCTTTGGCAAAAAATGTTCTAAGACGACCGACCGACTTCAGGTCTATTCGTGCCTTTATCCGCCGAAACTCACCAGATATATTCTGGTCGGCGAGAGTTGTCTTTACACGCAGAAAGGCAGGGAAGTAATGCAAAGACTTAAAAGTGCCCTGAAAATATTACCGAAGCCTCTGCGTGTTTTTCTCGGCTGGTTTAAGCATTATTTTCAAAGATTATTTAGGTGGGGGGTGATTCTTGCACAAATTCGTGGTGAAACCCTTCTTGACAAGATCAAGATTATTTCTTCGGCGCTGGTTTCGCCATTATCTTCTTTCAAGAACCTAAGCTCCTGGCAAGACCCATTTCTTTTGTTTGATACTCGGGTTGTTGTGAAAGGTGTAGGACGATTCTATTGTCGACGGTTCTGTGACGATCTCTGGCATGTGTTGCCATGGCGTGAGAAGGAAATTTTTAGAGCAATCACTTCGCGTCTGCAACTTGGTGATGTGTTTATTGATGCGGGTGCCAATATAGGCGTCTATACAGTGTTTGCTTCTAAGTTGGTTGGAGCCACAGGTCGCGTGATCTGTGTAGAAATGATGCCGGATACAGCTGATCGGCTTGAGAACCACATTCGTCTAAATAATTTGCAAAACGTCACCATCGTACGTAAGGCGATTAGTGATACTGCTGGTAAAACGGTGACGGCAGTGGTTGAAGCGGGAAAATATGGTCAAGCCAGTATTGCCAAGGATCATTCATGCGCTAAATCTGTGAAACGGATAAATGTTGCCACAACGACTTTGGATGACATTTGTTGCAGAATTACTGAGGTACGTTTGATGAAGATGGATCTGGAAGGTGTAGAACTGCCTGCACTCGTTGGCGCAAAGACTCTACTACAGCACATCGAATGCCTTATTTATGAAAGTTGGGGGAATACCCGTGCCGCGCTCAACCCCGTTAATGCCTATCTGATCGATGCTGGATTTGAAATCGTCCCTCTCGATGGCAATAATTTGTTAGCTCAAAGGAACAGACTCTAATGTCTGAATCGGATAGCAACTTATCACCACAAAGAGTTTCTATTCTTCTTCCTGACCTGCGCGGTGGTGGTGTGGAACGCATGCGCATTTATTTGTCGCGTTACTTCCTCTCCAAGGGTTGCAAGGTTGATTTTGTGTTGATGCACGCCAGTGGTGAATTGTTGGCGCAGAGGCCTGAAAGCGCTCGTGTTGTAGCCCTTGAGGTGCACCGCATCAGTAAAGCTTTCTGGCCGCTTGTTCGCTATCTACGCCAGACTCGTCCAGATGTCTTGCTCGTCGGTATGTGGCCATTGACCATCATCGGCATTTTGGCCCACCGTCTGACTCGTATATCCGGTCGTGTGATCGTTAGCGATCATAATAATTTATCATCAACTCCGCTTGCTAATAGCTTGTTCAAGAGACTTGTCCTGCGTTTTAGCATGCGGTTCGTATACCCACGAGCCGATGCTCGTCTCGCTGTTTCTCAGGGCGTTGCGGACGATTTGAGTGCTTTGAGCGGATTAAAACGTGACACTTTCAATGTCATCTACAATCCAGTGGTCGATCCGTCTGTTTTGGTTGAAGATGACTCAAACCCTTGGGAAGGTTTCTCTGGTAAACGTATTCTTTCTGTTGGGTCACTCAAAGCCCAGAAGGATCATGCGACGTTGATTAAGGCCTTCGCATTGGTCAAGGATAAAATCGAGTCGACGCTAGTAATACTGGGGGAGGGGTGTTTAAGGCCTGAACTGGAGCAATTAATTGTGTCCCTGGGGCTCGTGGGCTCGGTGCATACGCCTGGTTTTATCTCCGAACCTACCCCTTGGTACATTGGTGCAGACCTGTTCGTTTTGTCGTCTCGCTGGGAGGGTTTTGGCAACGTGATTGTTGAGGCGCTGACTGCGGGTACGCCGGTTGTCAGTACGGATTGCCCTTCTGGTCCCCGAGAAATCCTTGAAGATGGGAGATATGGACTCTTGGTGCCGATGCGCGATGCCGAGGCATTAGCGGAGGGAATGATGAAGGCCTTACAGCTAAAGCCTGATTGTGAAGTGCTCAAAGCCAGAGCTCGTGATTTTACAATAGGCAAAATCGGACAGCAGTATCTGGATGTAATGTTTCCGAAAGTTGGTGGTGTAATTGAATAAAAAGAAGGTCCTCTATCTCTCCTATACAGGGATTCTTGAGCCGCTCGGTCGGTCCCAGATACTATGCTACTTGTTCCGCCTATCCGATGAATATTCGTTTATCATGGTTAGTTTTGAAAAGCCACAAGACATGGCAGACAAGAGGGCCGTTGCGGAAATTCGTAAGGAATGTTCACACTACGGCATCACTTGGTGCCCGAGAATCTACCACCATCGCCCCCGGCTATTGGCAACTGCTTGGGATTTACTGGTACTCCTTTTGGTTACGTTGTGGTTTTCATCCCATCGAGATGTATCCCTATTACATTGTCGCAGCTATATCCCCGCGATATCTGCTTGGATATGCGGAAAGGTTACACGCAAGCCATTTGTTTTTGATATGCGTGGATTGTGGCCAGATGAACTGGTTACAGCAGGTAGGCTGAAAGAGAAATCGTTGACTTATAAGGCGTTGAAGTGGGTGGAGCGAAGATTGCTGCGGGGTGCCACTAAAGTCGTGGTCCTCACTGAGCCTACAGTTGATTATTTGATAAAAGCCTATCCTGAGGTCTCGCGCGACAGGTTTGTGCTGATGACCACATATGTCGATGTTCGTCGATTCAGTGTTCCGGAAAAACTTTCTCCTGGACAACGTATTCTAGATAGGACTCCACTCGTTGTCGGCACGATAGGAACTTTGACAAGTGGCTGGTTTTGTCTCCATGATTTTTTTGCGTTTTTCAAAGTTCTAAAAAAGTATCGATCGGATGCGGTCTTGAGTATAGTAACTCAAGATAATCATTCAGTGGTGTTGGGAAGTGCAAGGGCCGCTGGAGTAGATTTGTCAGATATCCGAATTGTAGCAGCCTCTCCTTCAGAAGTCCCGGGCCATATTGCCCAAATGGATGTAGGAGTAATATTCTACGCGCCAGACAAAGGCCGGGCTCCGACTCGGCTTGCTGAATTTCTGGCGACAGGCATTCCTGTAGTCGGGAATAGCGGTGTGGGTGATCTGGGTAGGCTCATCGACCAGTATGAGGTTGGTATTGTAATTGATGACCTGCGAAACACAAATTCACTTGATTTGGCTGTGCAAAAATTGCTTGGTAAATATGACGAGATTGTTAATTCGCAACGTTGTCGTGCAACCGCTGAAGACTACTTTTCTGTAGAAAAGGGTGCCAATCAATATCGCGCCCTCTATTATCAGCTAGAGTCGTTGCAACAAATCCCTCATGTAAAGGGTCTTTAAGTGAAGATCGCCCTTTTGTCTAAATACACACGCCTCGGTGCGAGTAGCCGTCTTAGAACTTATCAATATATCTCTGGTCTGCGAGAAGCTGATATCAGTGTACAGGTATTCCCACTTTTTGATGATGCTTACTTGATGAGTTTATATGGAGGTAAAGGGCGTTCAAGTCGTGCTGTTTTTGGTTATTACCGCAACCGGATACAGTCATTTTGCAAGTTTGAGAATGTTGACTTGATCTGGTTGGAAAAAGAGGCTTTTCCTTATGTACCGTACTGGCTTGAAAAAATCTTTGTGCCAAAACATATCCCAATAGTAGTGGATTACGATGACGCAATTTTCCACAATTATGACCTTTCTAAAAATTTCTTTGTGAGATTGGCCCTTGGACGAAAAATTGACAAGATAATGTCAAGCGCCAGCACAGTGATTTGTGGCAATGAATATTTGGCGATACGCGCTAAGAAGGCTGGGGCGAAAAAGATAAAAATTATGCCGACAGTTGTAGATAAAACGCGATACAGAGTTAATCTAAAAAATAAGAACGACATCCCTGTCATTGGCTGGGTTGGTTCTCCTTCTACTCAGAAATATTTATTGGAAATTCAATCAGTTCTCAAGAATGTGTGTGCTAATGGCCTTGCACGTCTTGTACTCGTTGGTGTGACACCGGATATCTCTAAAAAATTCCCTGGAATACAAATTCAGACTTTTGATTGGAACGAGGATACAGAGCCTTCTCAAATTGCAGACTTTGATATTGGAATCATGCCGTTAATTGACGAGCCGTGGGAGCGAGGGAAGTCTGGATATAAACTAATACAGTACATGGCTTGTGGTTTGCCTCTGGTTGCTTCTCCTGTCGGAGTCAACAGTGAAATTGTCCAACATAATGAAAACGGATTTTTAGCGACTACAAATCAAGAATGGGAGGAATCCCTCCTAGAACTAATCCATAGTTTTTCGATGCGTCAGCTTTTTGGAAAGGCCGGTCGATTGATGGTGGAAGAGAAGTATTCTATTCAGAGCCAAGCGCCGCATTTAATAAAGATACTACGTTCTGCGGCAGATCAAGTATGACAGTTTACTGGATAATGTTTGCCATACCTGTCCTAGTAATTCTAATTGGACTTCCAAAGGACAACCCAAAAGCTTGTGTATTCTGGACTCTAATAGTCTTGCTATATTCTTTTTTGACAGGCCTACGTTACGATGTCGGAGGAGATTGGCTAAACTATCTGGGTCATTACGATCGAATGTTTAACGTACCATTTGAGAAGGTTCTTCTAGAAAAAGATTTGGGATATGCAGCTCTCAATTGGATGTCGAACAGAGTCGAAGGAAAAGTGTATCTGGTTAATTTTTTATGTGCTTCAGTTTTGATGATAGGAGTCGTTTCTTTTTCACGGCGACAGCCGTTACCGTGTTTGGCATTATTAGTTGCAGTGCCTTACATGATCGTCGTTGTCGGAATGGGTTATACCAGGCAGGCCGCTGCTTTGGGCTTTGAACTGTTGGCTCTGGTTGCGCTCATGGACGGGCGCTTTTTACGTTTTACTACACTTATTATACTTGGGGCATTGTTTCATAAATCTGCTGTGATCTTGCTCCCTCTTGCGGCATTAGCAAGCACTAGAAAGCGCTTGTGGACCTGGACTTGGGTGGGGGTTGTCAGTTGCGTAATGTTCTCATTGATTCTTTATGAACAAACTGACTACCTTTGGTATCATTATGTAGAGCGCGGCCGTGTTTCAGAGGGGGGGGGCATTCGAGTGGCGATGAATGTGGTTCCGTCAATAATTATCCTCATTTTCCGTGAACGGCTTGCATTTAACGAATATGAAAGAAAACTGTGGACATGGATCGCTTTATTCAGCTTAGCTTGCATGCCTTTAGTCGCTTTCGCATCCACAGCAGTTGACAGAGTTGCACTTTATTTTATGCCTATACAATTACTCGTTTTCTCAAGGGTTAATCATATAATTGTCGAACGATTTTATCGTCCCCTTATACGTTGGGGGGTTGTTATTGGTTACGCATTGGTCCTTTTTGTTTGGTTGAATTATGCCAGCCATGCTTTCGCCTGGCTGCCTTACCAAAACTGGTTGTTTAATTGAACCAAAAGATCCTTCTTTTTGCCAACACCGACTGGTACCTCTACAATTTCCGTCTCTCGCTTGGCTGAACGTTTGCGTGAAGAGGGTTGGGAGGTCGTACTGGTTTCACCTCCGGGCGAATATGGCGAACGCTTACGCAATCTCGGCTTCCGTTGGATTCCGGTACCTTTTTCGATACGAAGTGCCAACCCGCTCCACGAACTTTCCCTGATCTATCGACTCCTGAAGCTTTATCGCCAGGAACGTCCTGACCTGGTTCATCATTTCACGATCAAATGCGTTCTCTACGGCACAATTGCAGCGAAACTTGCTGGTGGCATCAAAATAGTCAATGCCGTGACCGGGCTGGGGCATGTCTTTACTGACCCTGGTCTTAAGGCTCGATTGATACGGCCGGTTGTTCGTGAGCTTTATCGTTTGGCTTTGAGTGGTGAGAATGTACGGGTGATTTATCAGAATAATGATGATCGGGACAGTTTTGTTGAGTGGGGGTTGGTTGATAAGGGCAGGACGCGGGTTATTCGTGGGTCTGGAGTTGATCTGAACAAGTTCAGGGGACGAGTGCGAAGCGCGAGGGACGCGGGACGTGGACGCGTAAGTCAAAATCTTGTTTGCTTCTCGGTTGCTTACGGGAGAAGGGAGTTTTTGAGCTGGTTGAGGCGTTCTCATGTGTTAAGGCACAAACACCCTCATGTCTGAACTTCTGATTGCTGGTGATCTTTATTCGGAAAACCCTTCATCTTTGACTGCGCAAGAGATTGAAAAACTGAAAGAAACTTCAGGCATATCATTTCTTGGGCACGTTGATGATATGCAGCCGTTACTGGATGATTGCGATATCGTTGTGTTGCCCTCATATCGTGAAGGGACACCGCGCATTCTGATCGAAGCGGCAGCTATGGAGAAGCCGATTGTTGCTACGGATATTGCCGGTTGCCGGGGGTTGGTCGTTGATGGTGAGAATGGCTTCCTGGTGCCGGTCAAGTCTGTTGAGCCTTTGGTAGATGCGATGGAGAAGTTGGTTGTTGATGCTGAACTTGAGGGAACGTTTGGTCGTCGCGGGAGGGAGATTGTGCTGGCGGAGTTTGATGAGAAGATTGTTTTGGAGAAGACACTTGGGGTTTATGAGGAACTTTATAAACCCGGGACGCGGGACGCGGGACGTGGGACGCGAAAATCTTGAATTTACAGGGATGAAGGGGATGAACAGGATGACAACCAAAGATATCTAGTTTTGTACTATCCCTTCCATCCCTTTTATCCCTGTCAATCTAATACGTAAGTTTTGATTCTATAGCTTCTTTAAAACGAAATAGTCACTTTAATGTCCCTAGATAGCTCTCTCTGGAAATTTATCTTCGAAGCCCTTAAGCCTGATCCGGATACAGGCAAACTGGTCCAGTTCGCGGCTGACGACTTCGATGAAGAGGATCTGCTCACCACCTGCCGTGATCACGGCATTCTGCTGATTGTCAACGAATCTCTGAAAGAGGTCGCGCAACAAATATTTTCCGTGAAAGGCTTAGAGTCATGGCGTTCGGCTGTTGCGGCCAGCACGTTACATAGCCTCGAAATGCATCGTGAACTCCAGCATCTCATTGCTCTTTTTGACGAAGCTGGTCTTCCGGCTGTGCCATTCAAAGGGCCAACGTTGTCCGAGAGTCTGTACGGTGACCCATTGCTGAGGATGTCTGCTGATCTTGATTTACTGGTGCCGCGGGAGCATGTTGCCAGTATGGTTGATCTGTTGATCAAAGTCGGTTACTTGGCTGAATTTGATCGTGGAGATCTGGAGCGATGGCTTAAACCAAACGCACGTTATTTCCACTGTGGCCTGGTGTCAGAGAATCGCAAATGGCTGGTTGAGATTCACTGGTCGCTGTTTGCCGGCTGGCGAAAAGCACATTTCCCGCAATCAAGTGGTACAGAGTGTTTTCCCGGCGGGGTAGGCGATGTCATCGAAACACTTCTTTACCTTTGCAACCACGGTGCGCACCATTGGTGGATTGAACTTAAATGGGTCGTCGATGTTGATCGCTGTGTGAGAGCGACTCATGACCTTGACTGGGAAGAACTCTTTACAAGGGCAGGGGAGCGTGGCTGCCTGCGCGTGGTTTGTCTGGCCCTGGTGCTTGCAGCAGCAGGTGTGCGGTCTTGAAATTCCAGATGTTGTCGACTGCTAATATATGCAAAGATCCTAAAGTTGCCGGTCTTGCTAATCGTGTAACACAGAATTGGAGTTTGCCAAAATCGCAGTGGCCTTCACTACTCTGGAAAATGCGCTACCTTCTGGATTGTCGGGAGAGGTGGTCAGACAAAATCGGCATGATTATCAATTATCCGCTTATGCGAAGTCTTTCTTTGCCTTGAACTATATAATACCATTAATGTTTTCCATTGATTTCTGATTTACAGTAGAATAACGACCAACTCCTCGCAAGGCTGTGCGCAATGAATTTTGCTGGTGGTCTACTTCTGACCTGCTTCTACAGTTTCATGACGGCGCTTTTCGCGGCGCTGATCATGGTGCCTTTCTTAAGGCAGTGGGCGCTGGACAAGGATAATGTCGACCAGCCCGATGCGCGCAAGATCCATGATGTCCCGATGCCCCGCCTTGGTGGCATCGCTATTTTCCTCGCCTTTTTGTTCTCAGCGATTATTTTCCTGCCGATTGATGAAAGTATCCGTGGTCTTCTGGCCGGAATGCTGATCATTTTTGCCACCGGCGTCGTTGATGACCTCAACGGGATTACCTCGCGCAGAAAGTTTGCCGGCCAGGTTGCCGCCTGTCTGATCACGATCCTGGTCGGTAAAGTCTACCTGGCCGATCTCGGCAACCTGTTTGGTTTCGGGCCTGTGGTCATGCCGGTTTGGTTGGGAGTCCCGTTCACGGTGTTTGCCGTGGTCGGGGTGATCAATGCGATCAACCTGATCGACGGCCTCGATGGCCTGGCCGGCGGCGTTTCGAGTATTGCCCTGACCGCTTTCTTCCTGATTGGCTGGCTGGAAAACGATCCGGTCACCATGATCCTCTCGGCTGCGCCTGGTCGGTGCGATCTTCGGTTTCCTGAAGTACAATTTCTACCCGGCACGGATCTTCATGGGGGATACCGGTTCGATGGTGGTCGGCTACGTCCTGGCCTTCATTGCCGTCGCATCGACCCAGAGAACGGGATCTTCGATCAGCCCGATGGTTCCAGTGCTTATCCTGGGGCTGCCGTTGCTGGACACGGTATGGGTCATGATGCGCAGGATTGCGAAGCGCATGAGTCCGTTTGCTGCTGATCGCACCCACATTCACCACCAGTTCCTGGAACTCGGTTTTGAACACCGCTTCACCGTTGTCATCATCTATGCGATCTCCCTTTTCTGGGCAGTCTGTGCCTTGGTGCTGCGCAACCTTCCAGAATACCTTCCTGCTGTTTTTCTACCTGGCAACGGCGGTCTGCAGCTACCTGTTGCTGCGCTCTCTTGCACAGAAAAAAGAGCGGTTCTCCTTTCTGGAGCGTGACGACCGAAACGGAATCCGCAGTTCCTCGACCTACCAGATGTTGTCCGGGTATTCCGATTATCTCCTGACCGGAATCAAACTGTTGCTCGGTCTCTATCTCGTTGTTGCCCTGGTGGCGGTTCTCAAGGACCCAATCATTCCATGGCAGATAGCATTGATCCTGCTCGGTTGCGGCGTCTACCTCTGGCAGAGCCGCCAGTCGGACAACCGCCAGTTCCTGATGCTCGTCATTTATGCCACCTTCGGCCTGATAGCAACCCAGACCTGGTACATGGACCAGCCGATCATCGCCGAAATCTCCCTGAAGCGCTGCGGAGATATTCTGCTCGGTGCTGCTGGTGTTCTGGCCGTCATCAAGATCCAGTTCCGTCGGATAGGGGAGCTGTTCCTGACCACCGCTGACTATCTTGTGCTTGCAGTCTGCATCTTTCTGGCAATCGCTTCGCAGCAGGCCGTGCTCGGCTTCAACATCAACGGCCCGCTGTTTCGGACCGTGGTTGGTATTGTTGCCCTGCGCACCATTGCTTCCCATGATCAGGTGGTACAGAGAACGGTGATATGCTGCTGCGTTTTGGTTTTGCTGGTGGTGTCGGTAATGGGGTTGATGACTTAAAATCGGGTACGCGGAACGCGGTACGAGGGACGCGAAAATCTATTGGCCATGAACCGTTTGGAGTCGATAAGTTGTTTTCTTCATTTTCATCAGTTCAACAGAAGTCACCTCTCAGCCCTTTTCTGATGCGTGAAAATCATCGATATGCTATAAAAATCATTTGTTTTTGACGAGATTGATCGTTGCAGGAGTTGAAGGACTGTAAAGCCGTAACCAGCCCCCAACCCCCAGAAGCCAGCCACCGAACTTAAATGCAATACGAAACCAAAAAACGCTCGATTCTCAAAGCCATCTCCTGGCGCACCTGGGCGACGATCACCACGGCGGTGCTGGTGTTCATTTTCACCGGCAAGTTCGCGCTGGCGATTACGATCGGCCTGCTGGAGGTGTTCGCCAAGATGGCGCTCTATTTTCTGCATGAAAGATTCTGGCAGAAAATCCGTTACGGCAAAAAAGAGGTCCCGGCTTTTGTCCTCTGGTTCACCGGCCTGCCGGCCTCGGGCAAGAAGGAACTGGCAAACCGCGTCTACAGCCAGCTTAAGGATTTGCACCTCAAGGTCGAACGTATCGACAGCCTCGATGTTCGACCGTTGTTTCCCGAGACCGGGTTTTCTGTGGACGAGGTCAACCGCCACGTCAAACGCTCCGGGCATCTCTGCTCGATGCTGGAGAAGAACGGCGTGATCGTGGTGGCCTCTTTCGTTTCGCCCTATGCCAGCAGCCGGCAATTTGCCCGCACTGTGGCAAAGAACTTCATTGAGGTCTACATGAAGACCACGGTCGAAGCCTGCGAGCAGCGGGACAGAAAAGGGCATTACGCCAAGGCTCGTAGCGGCGAGTACAAGGACTTTCCTGGCGTGGATGCACCCTATGATGTGCCTGAGAACCCGGAGATCACGATCGATGTGGATCAGGTCTCGATGGATGAAGCAACGCAACAGATTCTCAATTATTTGAGGAAGAATATCCTGAATAGCTAAATTACGCGTGGCGAGCATAAAAAGACGGTTTTAACCACGGATGCACACAGATCAACACGGATGAAACTTTAAAGACATATAAACCAGTCTTATTGTTTTTGGCCCTAATCTGAGTTTATCTGTGTTCATCTGTGGTTAAGCTCTCTTTTAACATTTAACGTTTCACTTTTTACGGAATAAACATGAAAATCAACATGACCCATCTCCGCCAGCTTGAGGCGGAAAGTATCCATATCATTCGCGAAGTGGCGGCTGAATTCGAGAACCCGGTGATGCTTTATTCGATCGGCAAGGATTCTTCGGTGATGCTGCGCCTGGCACTGAAAGCGTTCTATCCGGCCAAGCCACCGTTTCCCCTGATGCACATTGATACGACCTGGAAATTCAAGGAAATGATCGAGTTCCGTGATCGGATGGCGCGTGAGCATGGCTTCGACCTGCTGATTTATACCAACCAGGACGGGGTTGACCAGGGCATCACGCCCTTCACGCACGGTTCGGCGCTGTATACCGATGTGATGAAGACAGAAGGGCTGAAGCAGGCGCTGAACAAGTACAGGTTCGATGCGGCATTCGGTGGCGCCCGGCGCGACGAGGAGAAATCGCGGGCCAAGGAACGGATCTACTCGTTCCGTTCGGAGACCCATCGCTGGGATCCGAAGAACCAGCGCCCGGAGCTCTGGAATATTTACAATGCCCGGGTCAAGCCCGGTGAGAGTATCCGCGCTTTCCCGCTCTCCAACTGGACCGAGCTCGATATCTGGCAGTACATCTATCTCGAGAATATCCCGATCGTGCCGCTCTATTACTCAAAGGTTCGCCCGGTCGTGGAACGTGACGGCATGTTGATCCTGATGGATGACGATCGCATCAAGCTGGCCCCCGGTGAGGAGGTCCAGATGAAGTCGGTCCGTTTCCGCACCCTCGGCTGCTATCCCCTGACCGGGGCCGTGGAATCTGATGCCGCGACCCTGCCGGAGATTATCCAGGAGATGCTGCTGACCCGCACCTCCGAACGCCAGGGTCGGCTGATCGATCATGATCAGGCGGGGAGCATGGAGAAGAAGAAGCAGGAAGGTTATTTTTAGCTAGCTAAAAATAACCTTCGGGACGCGTGACGCGGTACGCGGAACGCGAACATCAAAAGCAACAAAAAATTATTAAGTTAGCGTTACGCTGGTTTCAGGAATTGAGTTTTTCGCGTCCCTCGTCCTCGTCCCGCGTCCCGCGAAATCGGAGATTTCGATGGCCCACCAGTCAGATTTGATTGCTGAAGATATAACCGCTTACCTGAAAGCCCAGGAAGAGAAGTCGATGCTGCGCTTCATCACCTGTGGCAGCGTCGATGATGGCAAGAGCACCCTGATCGGACGCCTGCTGTGGGATTCGAAGCTGGTATTCGAAGACCACCTGGCGGCGCTTGAGGTTGACAGTAAAAAGGTCGGCACCCAGGGCGATGACATCGATTACGCGTTGCTGCTCGACGGCCTGCAGGCCGAGCGGGAGCAGGGGATCACCATCGATGTCGCCTATCGGTTCTTCTCCACTGAAAAGCGCAAGTTTATTGTCGCCGACACCCCGGGGCACGAACAGTACACCCGCAACATGGTCACCGGGGCCTCGACCGCCGATCTGGCGGTGATCCTGATCGATGCCCGCAAGGGCGTTCTGACCCAGACCCGCCGGCACAGCTACCTGGTCTCGCTGGTCGGTATCCGCAAGGTGTTGGTAGCGATCAACAAGATGGACCTGGTCGATTACTCGGCGGGCACTTTTGCTGAAATCGAACAGGACTATCGGGCCTTTGCCGCCCAGCTGGGCTTCGAAGAAATTACCTGCATCCCGATTTCAGCGCTGAAGGGCGACAATATCATCAACCCGAGCGACCAGACCGACTGGTACCAGGGGCCAACCCTGATGACCTGCCTGGAAACGGTCCAGGTGGACAATGCCGCGCTGGGATTGCCGTTTCGCATGCCGGTGCAGTGGGTGAATCGTCCCGATCTCGATTTTCGCGGCTTCTGCGGCACGATTGCCTCGGGGCGGGTCGCGCCGGGCGATACGGTCACTGTTGCCGGCTCAGGTCAGCAAAGTCGGGTCGCACGCATCGTCACCATGGATGGAGACCTCGAGGAGGCGGTTGCCGGCCAGGCAATTACCCTGACTCTTGAGGATGAGATCGACATCAGCCGTGGCGATATGCTCTGTGACCCCCTGAATCGCCCGGCCCATGCCGACCAGCTGGAAGCCCGCGTGGTCTGGATGCAGGATGATGTCCTGCTGCCGGGCCGCAGTTACCTGCTGAAAACCGGAGCGACGACCGTGCCGGTACAGATCAGCGACCTGAAGTACAAGGTCAACGTCAATACCCTGGAACAAATGGCAGGCAAGACCCTGGGTCTGAATGAGATCGGTGTGTGCAACCTTTCCCTGGGCAAGGCTGTCTCATTTGATCCGTACCAGGAGAATCGCGGCACCGGCAATTTCATCCTGATCGACCGGATGACCAATGCCACGGTTGGTGCCGGGATGATCGATTTTGCCCTGCGTCGCGCCACCAATATCCACTGGCAGGCTCTCGATGTTGATAAGGGCAGCCGCGCATCGATGAAAAACCAGAAGCCTGCTGTGCTCTGGTTTACCGGCCTGTCCGGGGCCGGCAAGTCGACGATTGCCAACCTGGTGGAGAAAAAGCTCCATTCACTCGGCAAACACACCTACCTGCTTGATGGCGACAACGTGCGCCACGGCCTGAACCGCGATCTCGGTTTTACCGACGCCGATCGTGTTGAAAATATCCGGCGCGTGGCAGAGGCCGCCAGGCTGTTTGTCGATGCCGGGATGGTCGTGCTGGTCTCCTTCATATCGCCTTTCCGCAGTGAACGGAGCATGGCGCGAGAGATGCTGGAGGAGGGTGAATTCTACGAAGTTTATGTCAATACCCCTCTGGAAGTCTGCGAAGCGCGAGACCCGAAAGGGCTCTACAAGAAGGCCCGTGCCGGGCAGCTGCAGAATTTCACCGGGATCGATTCTGCGTATGAAGCACCGGAAAATCCGGAAATTACCGTCAATACCGCGGAATCCCAACCTGACGAGCTGGCTGAAGAAATCGTCCGGACGATTCTCGGGGACGATTTCGTTTACGAGATTCCGGATGGGACGGAACGATAAATATAGTTCTAAGTTATCAGCTGTCAGCTGTCAGATAACTGATAACTGCGAAAGGTAACACCTTGAGCCATATTGATTTCGATAAAGTTTGCGCCATCGCCCGCGATGCGGGCTCGGCGATTATGGAGATTTACGCCGGGGAGTTCGATGTTGAGCTCAAGGGTGACAATTCTCCTTTGACCTGCGCCGACCGGGCGTCACACCAGGTGATCGTCGAAGGTTTGCAAGAGGCGACTCCGGATATTCCGATACTGTCCGAGGAGGGCAGGGACATCCCTTATCCGGAGCGGGCCGCATGGTCACGTTTCTGGCTGGTTGACCCGCTTGACGGGACCAAGGAATTTATCAAGCGCAACGGTGAATTTACCGTGAACATCGCGCTGGTCGAAGACGGCCGGGTGACCGCCGGTGTCGTATACGTTCCCGCTCAGGACACCATGTATTTCGGGAGGCTGGGAGCTGGGGCCTGGAAGATTGAAGGGAATCAAGAACCTGTGAAGATAACTGTCCGTGCCGCAGATGAGTCACTGGGCTTGACGGTGGTTATGAGCCGCTCACATCCATCACCGGAACTGGAAGAATACCTGCGGGAAATAAAGGTCGCCGAAGCAATGCCGGTCGGCAGCTCGCTGAAACTCTGCGTGGTCGCGGAAGGCAAAGCCGACCTCTACCCGCGCCTTGGCCCGACCATGGAATGGGACACCGCCGCCGGTCATGCGGTCGTTGAAGCGGCTGGAGGGACCGTTACGCAGGTGGATGGGGCACCGTTACGGTATAATAAGGAAAATTTGCTGAATCCGTACTTCATCGTCCGGGGTCGATGAAGCAGGGACATGAGAGGCGAGGTGCGAGGCGGGAAGTGCGAAAGCTTTAAACCTTAACAGGCTTTTTTTGTTTTATCGCGTTTCGCATCTCGCACTTCGCGCTACGATTCAATAGGAGTTTTAAATGGCAAAAGTTGCACTCATAACCGGTATCACCGGCCAGGACGGCGCCTATCTCGCCGAATTTCTACTGAAGAAGGGTTACATCGTCCATGGCATCAAGCGTCGGGCGTCACTGTTCAACACCGATCGCATCGACCATCTCTACCAGGATCCGCATGTAGAGCATCGCAATTTTATCCTGCATTACGGCGACCTGACCGATGCGACCAACCTGATCCGGATTATCCAGGAGGTGCAGCCGGACGAGATCTACAACCTGGCGGCGATGTCCCACGTCGCGGTCTCTTTCGACACCCCGGAGTATACAGCAAACGCCGATGGCCTGGGCACGCTTCGTATCCTTGAGGCCATCCGTATCCTCGGTATGGAGAAGAAGACCCGCTTCTACCAGGCATCGACATCAGAGCTCTACGGCAAGGTCCAGGAGACCCCGCAGACCGAGACCACACCATTCTACCCGCGCTCTCCTTATGGCGTCGCCAAACTCTACGGTTACTGGATTGTGGTCAACTATCGTGAATCCTATGGTATGTACGCATGCAACGGCATCCTGTTCAACCACGAATCGCCGATTCGTGGTGAAACCTTCGTTACCCGCAAGATCACTCGTGCCGTGGCGCGCATGGCGTTGGGCCTGCAAGAGTGCCTGTTCCTCGGCAACCTCTCGGCATTGCGCGATTGGGGACACGCCAAGGATTATGTCGAAGCGCAATGGCTGATCCTGCAGCAGGATAATCCGGAGGATTTTGTGATTGCCACCGGCAAGCAGTACTCGGTACGGCAGATGGTGGAAACGGCTGCCAATGAGCTCGGCATCACCCTGCGCTGGGAAGGTGGAGGCCAGGATGAAATCGGCATCGTGGACAGCGTTGAAGAGGGGCGCGGCGTCAAGGATGCAGCCCTGGTCCCGGGGCAGGTGATCGTGCGCATCGATCCGCGGTATTTCCGCCCGGCAGAGGTCGAGACCTTGCTTGGTGACCCGACCAAGGCGAAACAGAAGCTCGGTTGGGCGCCGAAGGTAACTTTTGAAGAGCTTGTCAGCGAGATGGTCAGAGTCGATCTCGATAAGGCCAAATGTGACGAGATGGTCAAGGATCACGGTTACCAGGTGTTTGATTATCATGAATAAACCCGGGACGTGGGACGAGTGACGCGAGAAGCACAAGAACTTTTATCAAGGTAGGTCATCGCCCTCTTTGATCTATCCGGTTTTTCAGATATGATCTGTGGCTAAATAAGGTTTTGGTTTAAGGAATGGAAAAGAACAGTAAAATATTTATTGCTGGTTCAAATGGTTTGGTGGGTTCGGCGATCGTGCGGCGATTACAGGCCGGTGGCTATACCAACCTGCTGACGCCTGAGATTGACGAACTGGACCTGACCGACGCCAGGGCTGTCGCGGATTTTTTTGCCGCTGAAAAACCGGAGTACGTGATCCTGGCTGCGGCCAAGGTCGGTGGTATCCACGCAAATAATACCTTTCCTGCTGATTTTATCCATATCAACCTGACGATCCAGAATAATGTTATTCATCAAGCCTTTTTGTCAGGTGTCAAACGCTTGCTGTTTTTAGGGTCGTCTTGTATTTATCCCAAGCTGGCACCCCAGCCGATGCGTGAAGAACACCTGCTGACCGGTTTGCTGGAGCCGACCAACGAGCCGTATGCAATAGCCAAGATTGCCGGGATCAAGATGTGCGAGTCGTACAACCGCCAGTACGGTACGCAGTTTGTGGCTGTTATGCCAACCAACCTGTATGGACCGGGAGACAATTTCCACCCGGAGAATTCCCATGTGCTGCCAGCGCTGATTCGTCGTTTTCACGAAGCGAAGTGCAAGGGTAAATCCGAAGTTGTTGTCTGGGGAACAGGCACGCCAATGCGGGAGTTGCTCTATGTCGATGACATGGCTGATGGCAGTGTGTTTGTTATGGAAATGGACGATCAAAGACTGTCTGACGCATTACTCAGCTATCCCAACCCCTGCTTTGTCAATCTTGGTACCGGTGTCGACGTAACGATTCGAGAACTGGCGGAGGCGGTTAAAACTGTTGTTGGTTTCGACGGTGAACTTGTCTTCGACACCTCAAAGCCGGACGGGACCATGCGCAAACTCCTTGATGTTTCACGGATGAAGGCCCTTGGCTGGGAGGCGAAGGTTTCGCTGCGAGACGGTATAGAGAAGACCTATGAATGGTTTCTGAAGCACCAGGATAGTTTCAGGAACTAGTCGGCACGAAAAATATATACTTTTATGATTCACAGACTGTGGTTAAGTCTTATCGATTATCCGCGGTTCGCACTTCGCGACTCGCGCTTCGAGGTACTCATGATTGTTCCCGTAATTCTCTCCGGTGGTGCCGGAACCCGCTTGTGGCCATTGTCCCGTGAACTTTACCCGAAGCAACTGTTGCCGCTGGTCGGTGACCGTACTATGTTGCAGGACACGGCTTTGCGCCTGAGTGGGCTGGCCAACCGAAATGCGCCATTGGTTGTCTGTAACGAGGCCCATCGTTTCATGGTCGCTGAGCAATTGCGTCAGTCCGGCCAGGAGGCGAGCGCAGTGATCCTGGAGCCCGTTGGCCGCAACACGGCCCCGGCGGTTGCGGTTGCGGCTTTGAGTGCAATGGAGGAAGGCGACGACCCTGTGCTGCTGGTGTTGCCTGCAGACCATGTGATTAAAAATGCAAAGGCGCTCTGTAAGGCCGTCAATGACGGACTCGGCGCCGTTGAAGAGGGTGCTCTGCTGACCTTCGGGATTGTGCCGACGGCGCCGGAGACAGGATACGGATATATAAGGCGAGGCGCGAAGCAGGAAGTGCGAAGCGCGAAACCAGGTCACGAAATTTATCCTGTCCAGGAATTCGTCGAGAAGCCGGCCCTGGCGACTGCGGAAGAGTACCTGAATTCCGGAGATTATTACTGGAACAGCGGCATGTTCATGTTCAAGGCGTCGGCATACCTGGCGGAACTTGAAAAACACGCTCCCGAGATCCTCTCTGCCTCTCGCAAAGCCTGGCAGGGGCGCGTGTCTGACCTTGATTTCATCCGCCTCGATGGTGAAGCGTTTGCGGCCTGTCCGTCTGAATCCATCGATTATGCGGTGATGGAAAAAACTGCCCAGGCGATGGTCATTCCGCTCGATGCCGGATGGAGCGATGTCGGTTCCTGGGCCGCGTTATGGGAGGTCGGGGAGGCCGATACGCAAGGCAATGTCAGCTTCGGTGATGTTATCGATGTGGACTGTACTGGCAGTTATTTGCATGGAGGCTCTCGCCTGGTAGCCGGAGTCGGTTTGCAGGACACCGTGGTTGTCGAGACCGCCGATGCAGTGCTGGTCGTGGCCAAAGATCGGGTTCAGGATGTCAAACGGGTGGTCGAACACCTTAAGAACTCTGAACGCGAGGAGCACTTGCTGCATAGGCGGGTTAACCGGCCGTGGGGGGCTTATGAAGGCCTCGATTCCGGTGATGGTTTTCTGGTCAAACGAATTACTGTGAATCCCGGGGCAAGTCTCTCCCTTCAGCGACATAAACATCGTGCCGAACACTGGATCGTGGTGCGCGGCATAGCCGATGTGACCTGCGAAAATGTCGTCCAGACCCTTGTGGCAAACCAGTCCTTTTACATCCCCATCGGCCAGATGCACCGGTTGAGCAATCCCGGTGAGACGATCCTGGAGATCATCGAGGTGCAAACCGGTGAGCTTCTGTCTGAGGATGATATTGAGCGTTTTGATGATGTTTATGGGCGATAAACATCTGAGGCACGCGGAACGCGTGACGAGTGACGCGAAAATCTAAAACTCAATTTTGCAGGATTCTTGAAGAAATGACTAATCTTACTGTCTATACCGCTTTTGAATTCCGCGCTCCGCGTTCCGCGTACCGCGTTTCCGGGAGATGTTTATCATGAAAATCTCCTGTTTCAAAGCATATGATATTCGCGGCCGGATTCCCGACCAATTGAATGATGATGTCGCGTACCGTGTCGGTCGTGCCTATGCGCAGTTCCTGCAACCAAAAACTGTGGTGGTCGGACAGGATGTGCGACCGACGAGCCCGGTGCTGACTGCCGCACTGATCAGGGGCTTGACCGAGGGTGGGGCGGATGTCCTCGATCTCGGTTTATGCGGCACCGAAGAAGTCTATTTCGCCACCTCGTATGCCCGGGCCGACGGCGGGATCATGGTGACGGCCAGCCACAACCCGGCCGATTACAATGGTATGAAGCTGGTGCGTGAAGAAAGCCGGCCGATCAGTGGCGACAGCGGCCTTGATATGATCCGTAAGCTTGCCGAGCAGGGAGGCTTTAATGCCCCTGGTCGAACCGGATCCGTCTCTCCATATGAGCATCGCGTCGCTTATCTCAGACACTTGCTCAGCTACATCGACACGTCCGTTCTGAGGCCATTGAAGATCGTGGTCAATGCCGGAAACGGCTGTGCAGGCCCGGTGCTTGATCTCCTCGAAAAGCAGTTGCCGCTGGAGATTTGCAAAATATGCCATGAGCCGGATGGCACTTTCCCGAATGGTATACCCAACCCGTTGTTGCCAGAAAACCGCGGGGTTACAAGGGATGCGGTGCTGGCCAATGGGGCAGGGCTGGGCCTCGCCTGGGACGGTGATTTCGATCGCTGCTTTTTCTTCGATGAGCAGGGCGAGTTTGTCGAGGGATACTATATTGTCGGCCTTCTGGCGAATGCGTTCCTGGCCAAGGAACCGGATGCGAGAATCATCCATGACCCGCGCCTGACCTGGAACACCATTGATATTGTCGAAAAAGCCGGCGGGCAAGCCGTGATGAGCAAGACCGGGCATGCCTTCATCAAGGAGCGCATGCGCGCCGAGGATGCGGTTTACGGCGGCGAGATGAGTGCTCACCACTATTTTCGCGATTTTGCCTACTGCGACAGCGGTATGATTCCCTGGCTGCTGGTTGTAGAAATGATGTGCCGTGAGCGCAAACTGTTATCCGAACTGGTCAGCGAACGGATGGCCAGATTCCCGGCTAGCGGCGAAATCAACCGGGTTCTGACGAATCCGAAGGCTGCAATTGCAGCGGTGGAAGAAAAATACACTGTTGATTCGTTACATGTTGACCGGACCGATGGACTTTCAATTGAATTTTCTGACTGGCGGTTCAATCTGCGCATGTCGAATACCGAGCCTGTGGTGCGGCTGAACGTGGAGTCGCGTGGTGATCAAGCGTTGATGGAAGCGAAGACCCAGGAGTTATTGAATTTCCTTCAGGAAATCCAATAACCCAGGGACGCGGCACGCGGGACGAGTGACGCGAAAGTCAAAAGCGTTGGACAATGTAACCACAGATAAACTCGGATGGACATGATGAAGAATCAACCTGTGAGGTTTTATGGAATCAAACGAATAGAAATAATCGCGCCCGCGTCCACGCGTCCGCGCGTCCCGAACCTGAAGATCCTGGTAACCGGTGCCGCAGGTTTCATCGGCTTCCATCTCTGCCGGCGGTTACTGGAGCGTGGTGACCGGGTGACTGGCCTCGATAACCTGAATGATTACTATGATGTGTCACTTAAGGAAAGCAGGCTCAAGATACTGGAAAAAAAAGATAACTTCTCATTTTTAAAATGTGATATCGCTGATCGCTCCGGTATCGAAAAACTCTTTGTTGAACATCAGTTTGATGTTGTGGTCAACCTTGCAGCCCAGGCCGGTGTCCGTTACTCCCTGACCAATCCGCATGCCTATATCGATGCCAATATCGTCGGTTTTATGAACATCCTGGAAGGTTGCCGGCAACAGCAGATCGGCCACCTCGTCTACGCTTCTTCGTCGTCGGTCTATGGTGCAAACACCCGCATGCCTTTTTCCGTGCATGACAATATCGACCACCCTGTTTCTCTCTATGCTGCGAGTAAAAAAGCCAACGAGTTGATGGCGCATACCTATGCCCACCTCTACGGTCTGCCCTGTACCGGCCTGCGTTTCTTTACAGTCTATGGGCCGTGGGGACGACCAGACATGGCCTTGTTCCTCTTTACCAGGGCAATTCTGGCAGGTGAACCGATCAATGTTTTCAATCATGGTCGCATGCGTCGTGATTTTACTTACATCGATGATATTGTTGAAGGTGTCGTGCGGGCCACGGACCGGCCGGCACCATCCAACCCTGACTGGTCGGGTGATCAGCCAGATCCCGGGACCAGCGCCGCCCCTTATCGTGTCTACAACATCGGCAACAACAACCCGGTCGAACTGATGCATCTTATCGAGACCCTTGAAAAGGCCCTGGGCAAGGAGGCAGAGAAGAATTTCATGCCGATTCAGCCTGGTGATGTGCCTGCGACCTGGGCCAATGTCGATGCCCTCAGTGAAGATGTCGGTTTCCGGCCAGAGACACCGATCGAAGTCGGTGTGCAAAAATTTGTTGATTGGTATCTGGAGTATTATTCGTAATTCGAAGCGCGAAACGCGAAGCGACGAAGTGCGAAGTGCGAAGTGAGAAAAGACAGGTTTTTTCACACAGAGACACTGAGAGCACAGAAAAATCTGATTAAGATAATTTCAAAGCAAGACTTTTGAATTTATATGAATTGCAAATGTTTTGATCAGCGGATATCCATAAAATCAACGTCCTATCAGGCTTTAAATAGAATTTCCGCGCTTCGCACTTCGCGTCTCGCGCTTCAAGGGTTTCCATGAGTTCAATCGTTGCCATAGTCGGTCGGCCCAATGTCGGCAAGTCGACGCTCTTCAACCGTATCCTGGGCAGACGTATGGCAATTGTCGAGGATATCCCGGGTGTTACCCGTGACCGGAATTATGCCGACGTCTCCCGATATGCAAAACGTTTTACCCTGATCGATACCGGCGGGTTTGAACCGGCCAGTAATGATCGTCTGCTGGCCCAGATGCGCGAGCAGTCGCAGTTGGCGATGGAAGAAGCTGATATCATCCTCTTCGTCATGGACGGCCGGGAAGGCCTGAATCCGGCCGATGAAGAAGTTGCCGGCATGCTGCGCCAGGTGGACAAGCCGGTCCTGTTCGTGGTCAACAAGGTTGACGGCCCCGCCCAGGAGGCAATGCTCGGCGAATTTTACGCTCTCGGAGTCGGTGACCTCTATCCGATTTCTGCCGAACACCGCCACGGCGTCGGCTCACTGGTTGATGAGGTCCTGGACCTTCTGCCGGAACAGGATGAAGACCAGGGCAAACTTACCGAGACGCGCCTGTCGATCATCGGCCGGCCGAACGTTGGCAAGTCCTCGTTGGTCAACCGACTGCTTGGTTATGAGCGGGTCGTCGCCAACCCGACAGCCGGGACAACCCGGGACAGTGTCGATACGCCGTTTATCTACAATGAGAAACGCTATGTGCTGATCGATACCGCCGGCATTCGCCGCAAAGGCAGGGTGTCACAAAAGCTCGAAAAGTATTCAGTGATCCACGCCCTGAAAGCCCTGGACCGTACCCATGTTGCGATGGTGGTGATTGATGCCGAAGAAGGGATTACTGATCAGGATCTGACGATAGCCGGCTATGCCCATGAACGGGGCAGAGCAGTCATCCTGATTGTCAACAAGTGGGATCTGGTCAAAAAAGACAACACGACGATGGGTGAGTATATCAAGGACGTACGTGGAGCCTTCAAGTTCCTCCCGGACAGCCCGATCCATTTTGTGTCGGCACTTACCGGTCAGCGAATCAACAAGATTATGGCCGATGTCGAGATGGTCAGTGACGAGTTCAACCGCAAGGTGTCAACCGCAGAACTCAACCGCGTCCTCAAGGACGCAGAAATCAATCACCCTCCGCCGATGTTCCGCGGCAGAAGACTCAAGCTTTTCTATGCCACCCAGACCGCGGTCCGACCGCCGACTTTCATCATTTTCGTCAATAAAGCCGAAGGGATTCACTTTTCCTACGAGCGCTACCTGATGAACTGCCTGCGCCAGGCTTTCGGTTTTATCGCCTGCCCGATACGGTTGAAGTTTTCTGATCGGAAATAATTTTTTGGCGGGAAGAGGGGAAAGGGGAAAGAACAGCTCCTTTTCAGTCGTAGCCCTAAACCGACAAGAACGATTTAGAAGTCAGTTGAAATGTTGAATTTGGGCTATGCCCGTTGAAAATAGTGAAACGATTCAACAGCTCAATAAATCAACGATTCAAATCGGCCAGTTCTCCAGCATACTCTTCGATTTACGCCTCGCACCTCGCGCTTCACGCTCCCCGTTTCTTCGAAAACACCTTTACTTGCCCTTACTTAATGAAGTATAGTAATTTCTGTTTATTTTCCGGTTGTTACACTCTGTTGTGAAGCGAATTTGTGGAATTTTTCAATAGCTTATGAGTCTTGTCGGTAACCTTGAAGATCTGGGTCTGGGGGAAATCCTCCAGATCGTCAGCCTGAGCCGAAAATCCGGCGTGCTGCAATTGAACAGCCGTGAGCGGGACGGCCGTGTAATTTTTCGTGACGGTCAGGTCATCCGGGCGATGGCATCGACCTTCCCGGAAAATCTCGGTGATCTCGTTCTGCGTAGCGGCCTGGCCGACATGGAAACCCTGAAACAGGCTCTGGTTATTCAACAGGAACATGATGACGATCGCCGCATCGGTGACATCCTGGTCAGTGAATTCGGTGTTGACCGCGAAGCGATAGAAGCGGCTGTACGTGAACAATTGGAAAAAATTGTTTACAGCTTCTTTGGCTGGGATGAAGGAGCTTTTTCTTTTGAGTTGGGGGACTGTCAGGAACTTGTGGTGACCAACCTGAACCCTCTCCAGTTCATGCTTGATCAGGGTTTGAACCCCCAGTGGCTGGCCATGGAAGGTAGCCGCATTCTTGATGAAAAACGCCACCGTGGTGAAGATCTTGAGGAACAGGGGGAGTCTCTCGTAGACCTTGAGTCCCTGCTGGCGGAAGTTAATGGCGAGTCCTCATCCCAACCCTCCTCGGAAACCGGCAGCGTAACACAGGCTCCTGAAAGCGCCGGCCCCGGCCCCGCCCCGGACTCGCCACGTCGCTTCATCGTGGTTGATGATGACCCGAATACTGCTGAACAGATTGCCGCTCTGCTCCAGGAACACAAGGCACAGGTCCATGCCTATACGAATTACCCCGCATTCATGGATGCGGTTGATAAAGCTGATCCCCGGTCGACGACACTGGTTATCGATCTGATCATGCCACGCCGGGATGGCAGCGGGGTGCTCGGTGGTCTTGAACTGCTTGAGGATATCCGCTCAAAGTACCCTGACTTCCAGATTCTGGTTATGTCAGACCACCCCAACCAGGAAGCGGAACAAAGCGTTCGTGGATTTGGCGTACCGACCCTGTTCCCCAAACCGAAAAAAGATGAGGTTCTGGATGATCGTGGTCGGGCAGGACTGAAAGCTCTGGTTGACACGATTCTGGCATTTGGTACGGCTGACAAGCTGAACACTGTTGGAGACGGTCTGTATAATATCGGTGCTGAATTGCTCAAGGAAATGGGCGAGGTCGCCGTCGGCGCTTCGCCACAATCCTCTCAGCAGTCCCCCGGCCTGCATCTGTTGCGTGGTATGCTGCAGGAATTGAACAATCCGTCGCTTGGCGGTGGCATCATTCTCTTGATTCTGCGTTTTGCCAGCGAACTGATGAACCGGGCCGTTATCCTGCTGGTAAAAGACCAAGAGGTTGTCGGTCTGGGCCAGTTCGGGATCGAACTTAAAGGTGAATCTGCGGATGTAAGGGTGCGCAACACACGCCTGCCAAAAGCGGAGAAGCATGTTTTTACAGAAGCCCTGGAGACATTTTCTCCATATCACAGGAATCCGGCAGACACGGACTGGAACAGTTACCTTTTCAATCAACTGGGCGGAGACCGCCCCTCGGAAGTGTTCATTGGCCCGCTGATCAGTGAAGGGCGGGTTGTCGCGGTACTGTATGGTGACAACCTGCCTGAACAGAAGCCGATCGGTGATACGGAATCTCTCGAAATATTTTTATCTCAGGCGGGCCTGGCGATGGAAAAAGCTCTGCTAGAGCGTCGTATGATGAGCAACCGTAATGCTGTCTGATCAACGTTTAATCAGCTTGGGGGCCTACTATCGTGAGTAAAAAAATTCTGATCGCAGAAGATTCGCTGACCATGCGTTCGCTGATTGTCTCAACGATTGCGGCCATGGGCGACTATGAGACGGTTGAAGCGGCCAACGGTTTTGAAGCCTTGCGAATTCTGCCCCGGGAAAAGGTTGACCTGATCATAACCGATATCAACATGCCCGACATCAATGGACTTGAACTGGTCAGCTTCATCAGGAATAGCGATAATTACCGTGAAACCCCTCTCTTCATCATCAGTACCGAGAGCAGCGATCGCGACCGCGAAAAGGGGATGTCTCTCGGCGCCAATGCATATCTTGTCAAACCTTTCGCTCCCGATCAGTTGCAGGCCCTGATCCGTGAGTACCTCGGTTGATTTGCGGAGGTAACAGTGTCTGACAAGAGCTCCTCTCAGGCCCTTAAAGATTTCGTCAGTGAGACAGAAGAAATCATCGGATCACTCAACCTTGACCTGGTCAGGCTTGCTGACTCGGTGGATTCAGGGGACTGCGACCCGGACGTACTCAACGGCATCTTCCGCGGAGCCCACTCGATCAAGGGTCTGGCCGGGATGTTCGGCTTCGATGACCTGTCGACGCTTTCCCACTCCATGGAAAGCCTGCTTGACGGGTTGCGCCTCGGTAAAATCCCGTTCAACCAGTTCCTGGTCGACACCCTGTTCAGTTCGCTGGATCTTTTAATCAAGCTTATTGATGGGAAAAGCAATGATGAGGATTTTACCCTGGACCTGACACCTGTCCTGACACAGATCAGTAAAGCTGCCGAGGGTGAAGGAGGCAGTTGAAGAGAACCCGCTTGCCGACCTGGAAATAGACCCCGCCATACTGAATGTGCTCACCGAATACGAAGAACATCGTTTACTGGAAAACGTCCGTAAAGGGAGACGGGTTCATCTTTTGCGCCTGGACTTCGATCTGACCAGCTTTGACCAGGATCTCGCAGAAGTCACCCAGCAGCTAAAACAGCAGGGGGAGGTGATCAGCACCCTTCCTTCCGCTGGTGATATCGGTGAGAGGATCTCTTTCCAGATTCTGTTCGGTAGCGACCTCGGCCATGCCGATATTGCAATACTGCTGGGTCGCGACGCCATTGATATCCTCACCTATGGGGATAAGACCGAACCGGAAGAGCCGGCTGGCTTTGTCATTGAGGAGTCTCCTGAGGTTGTAACCGAAACAGATGAAACTCGGTTGCCAGAAGTCTCAGAGGATGCTGACAACGCCAGTTCCATGCGCTCGATAAGTCGCACAGTGCGGGTTGATATCGACAAACTCGATCTGCTGATGAATATCGTCGGCGAACTGGTCTTGTCTAAAAGTGCCATTGCCAACATCAGTGACCGCCTGAAAATGACTGATGAAAAGGAACTCGCGTCCGATCTCGGCAAGACCACGCGCATTCTCGAGCGACGCCTGCACGAATTGCAAAAAGGGGTCATGGATGTGCGCATGGTCCCGGTCGGGCAACTATTTGAAAAAATGACCAGAATAGTACGTCGGGTTGCCAACGAGCAGGGCAAAAAGGTCGAGCTTGAGATTAGCGGCGCTGATACAGAACTGGACAAGTTAATCATCGAAGATGTCTCCGATCCTCTCATGCACATCATCCGCAATGCTATCGACCATGGTCTGGAGACGCCCCAGGAGCGCCTGGCTGCGGGCAAGACTGAAAAAGGCACGATTCAGCTGCTGGCGTCACAGAAAGGTAACCACGTTGTCATAGAAGTTAATGATGACGGTCGTGGTATCGACGAGGAAAAAGTCCGTCGCAAGGCCATTGAAAGGGGGTTGATCAGTGCCTCTCACGATTTGACTGAGGAGGAACTCCACGAGCTGCTTTTTCTGCCCGGGTTCTCAACCCGTGATGAAGTCAGTGACCTTTCCGGTCGTGGTGTCGGCATGGATGTGGTTAAAAACAATATTGCAGCACTATCCGGAATGATCGAGGTGCACAGCCGGTTCGGCCATGGCTCCAGTATGGTCATTACCCTGCCGATTACCCTGGCCATCATAAAGGCCTTGATTGTACAGGTTGGCAAGAAGACCTATGCGATTCCGATTAATTCGGTGCTTGAAACCCTGATGGTTGAAGCTGATGCCATCCAGACGGTCGAGAGGCGCGAAGTAATAGAACTGCGCAAAAGCACCGTGCCGCTGCTGCGCCTTGACAGGGTCTTTGCCCAGTCGCTCGAAGAGATCGATGAGGGCCGGCGCCTGTTTGTTGCAATTGTCGGCCTGGCTGACAAACGCATGGGCTTCGTGGTTGATGATCTGCTTGGTCAGCAGGATGTTGTCATCAAGTCGCTCGGTAAGGCACTCTCGTTCGTCAAGGGAATTGCCGGGGCGGCCGAACTGGGTAACCAGAAAACCATCCTGGTGCTGGACGTAGCCGGATTGATGAGCGAAGCGTTGCGCGGCGAGTCTGCACTCAATGTATGAAACGTACTTCGGGCTTCAGGAACGGCCCTTCAGCAAGACGCCGGATCCCCGGTTTCTGTTTTTGAGCCGTGGCCATCGCGAGGCCTTGGCTCGCATGCAATACGCAGTCGAGGAGCGCGATCTGGTGCTGCTGACCGGCGAGATTGGTTGTGGCAAAACAACCCTGTCGCGGGCTCTCATGGACACTCTTGATGAGAGCTTCAAGGTCATCTGTCTGATCAACCCGCGATTGACTCCGTTGGAGTTCCTCAGTAGCCTGGCCCGCCATCTTGGCGTTGAGTGCCCGGCCAGGTTCAAAGTCGACCTGCTTGAACAGATCGGCAGGATTTTATTCGATTTCTATGAGAAGGATACGACTCCGGTCGTGGTGATTGACGAGGCACAGCTTGTACCGCACAAGGAGACTTTCGACGAAATCAGGTTGCTGACTAATATTCAACTGGATGACAGAAACCTGATCAGTATCGTGCTGATGGGACAGCCGGAGCTGAAAAGACGTTTCAGACACCGTGCCTACGAGCCATTGCGTCAAAGGATCGGTATGCAGTACGATCTGCAACCGCTCAATCTGGCAGAGACGGCCGAATACCTGGATTTCCGAATCATCAAGGCTGGTGGCCGGCCCGGTCTTTTCGGTGATGAGGCGATTGACTCCGTCTATGCCTATTCGGGTGGAATCCCGCGCATGATCAATCATGCCGCGTCACTGGCATTATTGGAGTGCTTCGGCAGGGGTGGTGAGCAGGTTGATAGGGGTGTTATGGATGCTGTGATGCTGGAGCTTGACAACAACCTGCCACAACAGGACCACGGATAACAGATGGATATCGCAGAGATACGTAAAAAAGCCAAGGCCCAGGTCAAATCGGACGCCGCCCGGCCAGAGGCTGCGACCTGAGCGTGAGCTGGTGCCAGATCCTGACTTGGTTGAGGATGACACCGAAACTGCAAAAACGCCTGTTGAAGAGGGTGTTGTGGCCGTTCCTGATAACCAGCCGATGGAGATTACCGAGAGCCTTGACCGGATCTTTGCTGCGACGGACGAGCTGGTTTTAGCTACCGATGAATCCTACGCGGCGATGCTGCAGGACCAGGTTGCTGCGCAATCCCAGGATGTCGGTCAGTACCTGGCTTTCCAACTCGACGATGAGGAGTATGCGCTGGACATTAAGCAAATTAGCGAGATAATCAAAGCGAGGGAATTTACGGAAATTCCCAGGTCCCCGGAGTTTGTTTTAGGGATTATCTCTCTGCGCGGTGTCGTTGTTCCGGTGTTCGATTTGCGCTGCCGCTTGAATCTGGGTGTCGCAGAAATAACAGTAAACTCGCGTATCGTTGTCTGCCAGTCGGGTGAGGTGACAGTCGGTCTGCTGGTCGACAATATTAACCAGGTTGTCAACCTCGTCGAGGATGAGATTGAGCCGCCCCCGGGAGTACTGTCCGGGCTGGATCGTGAAATGATCTTCGGCATTGGTCGCTATCAGGATCGAATGATCATATTGTTGCAGCTAAATCATGTTTTAGACGTCGAGCTGAATTGACGATTGAAAGGAGATTACGGTGATAAAGAAGAAAATCCTGGTCGTCGAAGATGAGGAGAGCTTGCTCAAACTGGAAAGTATCCTGCTGACTTCAAAGGGATACGAAGTACATGGTGCTGCAGATGGCCAGGCTGCGCTGGATGCCATAGAAAAGGTCCGGCCTGATCTGGTGCTTTTAGACATAATGCTACCGGAGATTGACGGCTTCGAGGTTTGTCGCAGGATTAAATCGAACAGCGAGACCAAACATATACCCGTGATTATGCTGACAGCTAAAAAGAGCCGTGAAGACATGGCTCGTGGTGAACAGGTCGGCGCAGACTGGTACATAACCAAACCGTTCAAGTCGGCTATGGTCATCGAGACCATTCAGCGATTTATTGACTGATTGCCATGACCTTGCGAAGCACTGATATATCCTTGACAGCACCAGACGAGAAAGCCCTCCGGCAGGAGGTGCAACTCGCCTGCTTCAGGATTGGTTCTGAGCTGTATGCCCTTGATATCATGAGAATCAAGGAGATAATCCGTCCTCAGAAGTTGACACCCATCCCCAAAGCACCTTCCTTTATTGAAGGCGTCATCAATTTGCGTGGAGTCGTGATCCCGGTTGCTGATCTGCGTAAACGTTTTGACCAGCCGATCAGCGAAGCGAACCGCAAGAACCGGATTGTTGTCTGTTCTCTCTCGGGCAGGATTATTGGCCTGATGGTCGATGAAGTCACTGAGGTGAAACGCTTCGGGCGCCAGGAAATTGCTCCTGCCCCCCAGTTTATAGACGGGCCAGAGGCAAATTATTTTCTTGGCGTTGCGCGTCGGGATGAAGACCTGATCATGCTGATTGACCTGGAAAAAGTCCTTTCGTCTGATGAAAAAATCGAATTGCAGAAGTTGGATAACATTAAATAGTGCGAGTGGCCGATCATGATATGGTCTCTCTCGGACCCGGCCGTTTTTTTTTGAGGTTTGTTGATGATTGTTAAATGTCCATCCTGTGCTGCCCGGTTTCGCCTGGATCGCGAAAAGTTAGCCGGTAAGCGTGTCACCTTACGTTGCGCCCGCTGTCGGACACCATTTACTGCCGAGTTGCCGCATGTCCCTTCCGGTGAACCGAAACCAAGGTACGCGTCTTGATCGCCCATAGTGACAAAGAACTGTGTGGTACGATTCGCGATATTATTGAAAATGCCGGCTTTGAGGGGGTTCTTCAACATAACGGTGACGAAGTTCTGACCGCTATGGATGCCTTGCGCCCGCGGGTGGCTGTTGTCGATGTAGCACTGCAGGGCCTGTACGCCTTTGAGGTCGTTGAAAAGGTCAGGCGTCGGCCAGGCCTTGAAAATGTCAAGATCATCCTGCTGTCTTCAGTTTACAACCGTGCAGCATACAAACGTTCGCCGAGCTCGCTCTACGGGGCGGATGATTATATCGAGAAACACCACATCCCGGACGATCTTGTCTTGAAAATCAACCGTTTGCTGGTCGACGCTACGCCGGCAACCGGCCCAACTGTTAAGGGCGAAGCGGAAAAGGATGGCCTTAAGTTGTCATCTGCTGATGAGGTAATGCAATCGCCTTGATTTCATAAAAACAGTCAATAACAAGATTCAATCTGCGGAAGAACAGGAAGTTTCTGCAGATGACGCAACGGAACGTCAACGAGCCGAACGCCTGGCCCGGATTATCGTTTCGGACATCTCACTCTATTATCAGGAGCGAGTCGATGAGGGCATTCTGGAAGGGAACTGGTCGGAGCTTTTGGCGAATGAGATCAGGGAAGCCAGACAGTTGTTCAGCGAGCGGTTCCCGAGCCCCCAGATACAGAACAGCAAGATTCTTGAGGCGGCCTTTCTCGACTTCCTGAACAAGCGAAGTCGAGAACTGGGCCTCTGATAGGAAGGCAAGGACGAACCGTGAGTAATATTGACCAGATAACCGATGCGTTGAATTCACCTGATGAGGAGAACCGTTTGCAGGGCCTGCGTGACTTGGCGGCCAGCGACCCCAGTGAGGGGCTTGGCTTGATTTTCAAGGCGTTCGGCGACGAGAGCTGGCGGGTTCGCAAGCAGTCCATCGACCTGTTCCTGAGCATGCCGGTATGCAAGGATTTTATTGGTGAAGTCATTGAGCTTCTGCATGCAGAAGAGAATGCCGGTTTACGCAATGCCGCAGTTGAAATCCTTGGCCGGATGGGACGGAGTACCGTGCCGATGCTGATTGAGCACGCGAGATGCCCGGATCACGACGTGCGCAAGTTTATTATTGACATCCTTGGAGATATTGCTGCACCGGAAGCTGTCCCGGTTCTGACCGTCGGTCTGGAGGACACCGACAGCAACGTCAGGGCGGCGGCCGCCGAAAATCTTGGTAAGTTGAGGGCCAGGGAAGCTGTGCCGGCCCTGCTCAAAGCGATGCAATTGCCTGACCTGCTGCTGCAATTCACGATTCTGGACGCTTTGAGCCGGATTGCCGCGCCTGTGCCTCTGTCTGAACTGTTACCCTACAAGGATGAAAAACTGCTCCGTAAAGCCTTGATCGACTGCCTGGGCAAGGCCGGAGATGCCTCTGCTGTCCCTGAACTCGTCAGTGCATTGACTGATACGATGCGCAACGTCCGTGAATCTGCGATCCTGGCGGTTGTGGAAATTTACCATCGACATCCTGACGAAATCAGACAGGCCCTGGCGGAATGTGAAAAAGGTCCTGTTGCCGCGACGGTGAGCGGGTACCTTGATGATGAATACAACGACGCCCTGAGACGGTCTTCGATCAGAATCCTTGGCTGGCTTGCTGCAGAGACTGCTGTCGAGCAACTCTTGAGTCTCCTGGAATTTGAAACACTGCAACAGACCGCACTTGATGCCCTGATCGATATTGGTCGTGCCAATCCGCAGGTCCTCATCGACGAATGGTCTGAGGTAGGCTGGTGCCAGCCGTGCTTATTTAGCCTACATCCTTGGTGAGTCAGAGTGCGCTGATGCGCTGCCGTTACTAAAGGATGTGCTGCAGGATGAAGATATGCAGGTGGTGCGCATGGCCGTCCATGCCCTGGGGAAAATCGGTTCCGCCGGCACTCTCCCGGGGCTGGTCGCCTGTTTGCAGAACGAGGACAGTGAGGTCCGAACCGCCGCATCGTTGGCATTAACCGCCCTGGGCGATAAATACCCTGACGATACGTTTACTGCTTTGCAGCCGTTGCTCAACCATACCGATGCTGTGCAGAGGGAATTGGCTGTCGTCGTGCTCAGAGAACTCGACAAACCGGACGTCCTCGATGCATTGGGCCTCGCCCTGAAAGATTCCGCAGCGGAAGTCAGGAGAGCGGCAGTCAGGGTTTTCGAGCGCCACGATATCACCGAACATATCAGCACACTGTTGCTGGCCCTGACCGATGAGGACGCCGAAGTCAGAAGGGCAGTTGTGGATATCCTTGCCAACTGCAACGACGAGAGCGTTCTCGACGGTTTGCAGCTGGCCCTGCAGGATGAGGACATCTGGGTTCGTTCTGCCGCTGTACGCGGCTTGGGCAGAATCGCCGGCGAGCGCAGTCGCGGCCTTGTGGAGCAGGCACTCTCGGACCCGGTCGGGCTCGTCAGCATTGCCGCCCTGGAAACCCTGGCCAGTCTGTCCGATATGTCAGCCGTTCCACAGATGATTTCGGCCCTGGACCATCATGACGAAGAAGTTGTTACGGCGGCTATGAACCTTTTGACCCGCTACGATTCCGGCGACTGGGTACATGCCCATGCTGAAAGGCTGATCGATCATTCTTTCTGGATCGTTCGAGCACAAATCGTCCGCAGTGCCGCAGAAGTCATCGGTGCCGGAGCAAGAGCCCTCCTGGAACGGCGTCTGGAAATTGAGACTGAGGAAGTCGTGCGCCAGCAATTGGTCGACGCCCTGGCCGGTTTGCCTGTCGAGTAATGTCATAAATGTTATTTGCTGCCCCTGACATAAAAATGGATCCGGATGAATTTCGCCTGTTGCGGGATTTCGTATATCAACATTGCGGGTTGAATTTCACCGAGGATTCCAAGTATCTGCTCGAAAAGCGCCTGGGCAAGCGCCTCCATCAGCATAAACTGAAAAACTTCAAGGATTACTATTATTTTTTGCGTTATAACCAGAATAAAGATCAGGAGTTGTCAGAGATCATCGACCAGCTGACAACCAATGAAACGTATTTTTTCCGGGAAGACTTTCAGCTGCGCACTTTCGTCGAGGACATCCTGCCGGAAATACGGAAATACAAAGAGAAAGAAGGTAAGCGGACGCTGCGAATATGGAGTGCCGGCTGTTCGTCTGGAGAAGAGCCTTATACCATTGCCATGTTGTTGCTCGATCAGCCGTGGTTGAGTTCCTGGAAGGTGGAAGTGATTGGCACAGACATCAGCCAAAGGGTGCTGCACATGGCGCGTGAAGGGCTGTATGGCAACGCCTCGTTCAGAAGTACCGACGATATACAGAAACGTCGGTTTTTCACCAAACACGAGGAAAAATATCGCGTCAATGATGAAGTCCGCAATCTTGTGTCGATCAGTCATCTCAACCTGTTTGACAGTGCCCGCATCGCCCTGTTGGGCAAGATGGATGTGATCTTCTGTCGCAACGTAATAATCTATTTCGACCAGGCCGGAAAAAAGAAAGCCATAGAAAGTTTCTTTCAGAGGCTGAACCCTGAAGGATTTCTGCTGCTTGGACATTCCGAATCACTGATCAACCTCAGCACCTCTTTCCAACTCAGACATTTCCAGCACGATATGGTGTACCAGAAACCCCTGGTCAACCAGTTCATTATCAGGGGGCCTGCTATGAATCCGGGCCGGGTCAGGGTTCTGGTGGTTGATGATTCAGCTTTCAACCGTCGCACAATTGTCAAGATGCTCGAATCATTGCCCAATGTCGAGGTCGTCGGTTACGCGTGCGACGGCGAGGAGGGCCTGCGTAAGCTGATCGATTTGCGCCCGGACCTGATTACTCTTGATCTCGAAATGCCGCGCATGGACGGCTTCACTCTCCTGCGCATCGTCATGCAGAAACAGCCGACGCCGATCATCGTTGTGTCTTCCCGAGCTGATGATGAGAATGTATTCAAGGCTCTTGATCTGGGTGCTGTTGAATTTGTGCCGAAACCGTCTTCCAGTGTCTCGCCGGTTTTAATGGATATCCGTGAAGAACTTCTCGGCAAAGTCCGTGAGGTAACGTCCGCCAATCTGAAAAATGTCATGGCCAGGGCAGATAATGCCGCCCGGGCACAAAAACTGGTCGTAAAGCCGGCTTCCAGGAAAAAGAATGCGTCCAAAACTGCCAGTTCCGGCTATCGCATGGTGGTGATCGGCTCCTCAACCGGTGGCCCTCCGGCGTTGCAGAATATTTTTTCTGCCATTCAGGAAGAGCTTCCGGTTGCCTTTGCTGTCGCCCAGCATATGCCCCCGGATTTCACCCGGGCTTTTGCCGAAAGGCTTAACCGTTTTTCTGCGCTGACCATTCGCGAAGCGGAAAATGGCGATCTGGTAAAACCTGGACAGGTTCTGATTGCACCCGGCGGTAAAAACCTGGAGTTTTTCCCGAATGGCGACGAGATCGTCGCCAAGGTTTCTGAACCGAAGGGCCACCAGCGTTATTTGCCTTCAGTGGATATACTTTTTTCCAGCTCTGCAGCCGTGTTCGGCGATCGGGTCCTCGGTGTTGTCCTGACCGGAATGGGTAATGACGGAGCCATGGGAACTCGTGCAATCAAGTCTGCCGGTGGCAGGGTTTTTGCCGAGGCCGAGGAAAGCTGCGTCGTTTTCGGCATGCCCAAGGAAGCCATTGCGACCGGACTGGTAGACCTGATTGTGCCGTTGCCGTTGGTCTGCAAGGAAATCCTGCATGATTGCGGGTATTAACGCTGGATATTTTTCCGCAGGATTGTTATCATTTGCAGGTTTTGACTGTGAATAATTAACGAGGAGCAGGGTATGAGTCATAGTGACGAAGAAAAAGATACTGCCTCGCGTGCAGACGATTTTCTGCAGATGTTCAAAAAGGGGGCTGAGTTCACTCAGGACCTGCTCAAGGAGAACGAGCGACTCAGGTTTCGCATCGTTAAGCTTGAAGAGTCTCTCAAGGACAAGGGCCAGGAGGTTTCCTCCGAATCAGTCGATACCGTTGAATTGATGAGAAAGATTGAATCGCTGGAACTGGAAAAGGAAGAGATCCTTGGCCGGATCAAAACGGTTGAAGAGGAAAACCAGAACTTTGCGAACCGCTACATTGAGATTGAAGAAGAAAACAATATGCTCGCCAATCTCTATATAGCATCCTACCAGCTGCACTCGACCTTGGACTTTAAAGAGGTCCTCCAGATCATCCTGGAAATCATAATCAACCTGATTGGTGCAGAAGAATTCGGCGTCTTGCTGCTTGATGAAAAAACCAATCAACTTGAACCGGTTGCCAGTGAAGGCCTGGAAACCTCCGAAATGCCTTCGATAGCCGTTGGTAAAGGGATTATCGGTGAATCGGTCAAGACCGGCGAAAACTACTTCATCGATTCGATGGAAGGTTACCAGCGTGATTTTGAAAAGCCGATCGTTTGCATCCCTCTTAAAATCAAGGAACACGTTATCGGTGTGATCGCGATCTACAAGCTCCTGGTTCAGAAAGATCAATTTAACAATGTTGACTACGAACTTTTCACCCTGCTGGCCGGCCACGCAGCTACGGCGGTTTTCTCGTCACGGCTCTACTCCGATTCAGAGCGCAAGCTGTCGACCATCCAGGGCTTTATCGACTTGTTGACCAAGTAAAACGGGGAGAGATTTCATGACTGGTTATAAGGTTCTTGTTGTTGAAGACTCACCCACCATGCGACAGTTGATTGTTTTTGCCCTGAAGCGGATTCGCGGCTTCCAGATTGTTGAAGCCAATGATGGCGTGGACGGTTTGAAAAAACTCAGCGCTGACAAGTTTGACCTGATCCTTACTGACATAAACATGCCGATCATGGACGGGCTGAAACTGGTAAGCATGGTGCGCAACGATCCCAACTACAAGGAAACACCGATTATCATAATTACCACCGAAGGGGCAACCGAAGATCGTGAGCGGGCTCTTGCCCTGGGGGCCAACGAATATATCACCAAACCGATCCAGACCATGCAGATACTGGAGACAGTTAAAAAATTAATGAATGTTTGATTTAAAGCCAGCGTAAAGCGGGAGGCGAGATTGTCTAAAGAAGAAGCAATTGAAGTTGAAGGCAGCGTTATAGAACCTTTGCCCAATGCCATGTTCAAGGTTGAGCTCGACAACGGACACGTTGTCCTGGCACACATCTCCGGCAAGATGCGTAAATATTATATCCGGATTCTTCCTGGTGACCGGGTCACTGTGGAACTGTCGCCGTACGATCTCAGCCGCGGCCGTATTACGTATCGCGCCAAGTAAACAGGTTACAGGCGGCCTTTGCAGTCGTGCGATGGCCTGCCGCTGTCCTGCACGTGAGATAACCGGCTTATGCCGGTTTTCATGTTTCAGGATGTAATGTCCCTTTGGAGGATCTATGCAGGAACGTTATAACCCTCTGGAAATCGAAAAGGTCTGGCAGGAACGCTGGTCGTCCAGCCAGCCCTGGAAGGTCTCAGAGGATCATGACAAACCCAAATATTATTTGCTGGAGATGTTTCCTTACCCGTCAGGGCGGATTCACATGGGGCATGTCCGGAATTACTCGATAGGCGATGTTGTCGCCCGTTTCAAGCGCCTGCAGGGATTCAATGTCCTGCATCCGATGGGATGGGACGCCTTCGGCATGCCGGCCGAGAATGCGGCGATCCAGCATGGCACGCACCCTGCGGTCTGGACCCGCGAAAATATTGCGAATATGCGCACCCAGCTCAAGCGTATGGGCCTTTCCTACGACTGGGACAGGGAGTTGGCTACCTGCGATGCCGATTATTATCGCTGGGAGCAGTTGATCTTTCTGAAGATGCTGGAGAAGGGCCTGGCCTACAAGAAGAGCGCTGCCGTCAACTGGTGCCCTGAATGTGAGACGGTCCTGGCCAACGAGCAGGTCGAGGAAGAATGCTGCTGGCGTTGTGATAACAAGGTCGTGCAGAAAGAACTCGACCAGTGGTTTTTCAAGATCACGCAGTATGCTGAAGAGCTCCTCGCCCAGACAGATGAGATGCCCGGCTGGCCGGAATCTGTCCTGACCATGCAGCGCAACTGGATCGGCAGGAGTACCGGTTGCGAAATTGACTTTTCTGTGGCCGGTGGAAAGGAAAAGATCCGGGTTTTCACTACCCGTCCTGATACCCTGTTCGGTGCAACCTTCATGAGCCTGGCACCGGAACACCCATTGGCAAAATCCCTGACGACCTCTGACCGTTTGCCTGAAGTGGAAGCGTTCATCAGCAAGGTCCAGTCTGTCGATCATGCCCAACGCACCAGCGATGATTACGAAAAAGAAGGGGTTTTTACCGGCTCCTATTGCATCAACCCCGTCAACGGGGCAAAGATCCCGGTCTTCCTGGGAAATTTTGTTCTCATGGGCTACGGGACCGGTGCTGTCATGGCGGTCCCGGCGCATGACCAGCGTGATTTCGAGTTTGCCCGTAAATATGAGCTGCCTGTCCAGGTGGTCATCCAGCCTGAAGGGGATACCCTGGAGGCTGCAAGTTTGACCGAAGCCTGGGTCGGTCCGGGGCGGATGGTCAATTCCGGGGTATTCGATGGCCTGGATAACGAGACGGGAAAAACCAAGGTTACAGAATTCCTCGAAAACAGAGGAGTCGGTGAAAGCTCGATCAACTACCGGATCCGGGACTGGCTGGTTTCCAGGCAGCGTTATTGGGGAACACCGATTCCGGTGATCTACTGCGATGATTGTGGCGCAGTTCCAGTGCCCGAGCAGGACCTGCCGGTTGAACTGCCTACTGACATCGAATTCAGCGGTGAAGGGGGGAGCCCTCTGGCCGGGCTCGAGTCCTTTGTCAATACCCTCTGCCCGAAATGCGATAAGGCAGCACGACGCGAGACCGATACCTTTGACACTTTCGTCGAAAGCTCCTGGTATTTCATGCGTTATGCCAGCCCGAAATATAATCTGGCGCCTGTTGACCGCGAAGCTGTTAAATACTGGCTGCCTGTTGATCAGTATATCGGTGGTGTCGAGCATGCTGTCATGCATCTGCTTTACGCCAGGTTCTGGACGAAAATCATGCGTGATCTGGGTATGGTGGCTCTCGATGAACCTTTTGCGAACTTGTTGACCCAGGGGATGGTCTGCATGGAGACCAAGTCCTGTCCGAAACATGGCTGGCTTTACCCGGAAGAGATTGATAACGGCCTCTGCAGCCGTTGCCAGAATGCTGTTGTCTCCGGTCGTAACGAGAAGATGAGTAAGTCGAAGAAGAATGTTATTGATCCGGATGGCCTGATCAACCGCTTTGGTGCTGACACGGCGCGCCTCTTTACCCTGTTCGCTTCACCTCCGGAAAAAGACCTTGAATGGAATGAACAGGGCGTGGAAGGCTGCTTCCGCTTTCTTAACCGGGTTTGGCGACTGGTTTACGAGAACCTGTCAATTATTAAAGATGCCGATCAGGTCAACGTGGAACAACTGCAGCCAGCAGCCCGTGAGCTCCGTCGCCAGGTGCATCGCACGATCAAGAAGGTCACGGAAGATATCGACGGCAGCTTTCATTTCAACACGGCGATTGCCGCGGTTATGGAGCTGGTTAACAGTATTTCTGCATTCCCCGACAAGCAATCAGCACCGGAAGTCATGCGTGAGGCGGTCGAGTCAGTCGTCCGTCTCCTTTCGCCATTCGTTCCGCATATAGCTGAAGAATTGTGGCAGAATCTGGGTTATGATGATTCTCTCGAAAAAAGCCGCTGGCTGGTCTGGGATGAAAATGCTCTGGCCGCAGAGACCCTGTTGATTGTTGTTCAGGTTAATGGCAAAGTACGTGGCAAGGTGACTGTGCCTGCAGATGCAGACAAGGGTGCGATTGAAGCCGCAGCCCTGGCGGATGCGAATGTCGCCCGTTTTATCGAGGGGAAGAACGTTCGCAAGGTCATTGTCGTTCCTGGCCGGCTGGTCAATGTGGTCATAGGGTGAGAAAATGCGTATACTGCTGATTCTGTTGGTCCTGCTTGTCTCAGGATGTGGATATCATGTGCCCGGAGCGTCTGACCCCTGGGTCGGTGGCGATGCGAGAGTTGTGTATGTCCAGCTGTTTGAAAATACTACGGCAGCAGCCGTACCTGGATAATTACATGACCGATGCGCTGGTTGAGGAACTCTCCAGGTCAAGGCTTTTTGAACTGACTGAAAATGCCGATGCTGCGGAAGTGTTGATTGGCGGGACTAGTTGATAGCTTTACCAGTAATGCGATCTCCTACAGTTCTACGGACAGGATTACTGATTACCGGGCAACCATGAGTATAACGGTCAAGTTGGTGCAGAACAGTAACGACCAGGTCCTGTGGCAGGAAAAAATGCGTCGCAGTGAAGATTACAGTGCTGCGGTTAACAAGAACCTGCAGCTGGAAGGGGAGCGTCTGACGGCGAGACAGGTTGCCAGGCGCCTTGCCGAGGATATCCGCGCGCAACTTTTAAATAACTTCTGAAACCACAGCTGACAATGTCACTAAAAGAACTGCAAAATATCCTTCAGGCCGGAACTATCCCCGGCCTGATTTTGCTTTATGGGCAGGAGTCCTTTTTTGTCGAGAAGGGTATGCTGGCTGTCCGGGATGCCGTCGTTGCTCCGGAGAACAGGGATTTCAACCTGACCCAGTTCTACGGTAAGGACTTTGTCCCCAATGACGTTGTTGAGCAGGCCAGGACCTTCCCCGTGTTTGCCGAGCGTCGTCTCGTGATGATCAAGAATATTCACGAGTCAAGGGCAGAACAACTGGAAACCCTGCTGGACTATGTTGAGGACCCTGTTCCGGAAACCGTTCTGCTGTTGACCGCGGAAAAGATAGACGCCCGGCGCAAGATTTTCCAATTATTCAAAAAGAATGGTGTATCGATCGAGTTCAAGAAGATTTATGAGAACCAGCTACCTTCTTTTGTGCGTGACCTGGCCAAGTCCAGCAATCTGACCTTGACGGCGGGCGCGTTGAAGCTGTTCTGTAAAAGAGTCGGAACAAACCTGGCCGAGGTCCAGGGAGAAATGGAGAAGCTGGTCGGCTACCTCGGTGAACGCGACCTTGCCGATGAAGCCGATGTCGCAGCGATTGTCTCGGACACGCGCATAGAGAGTATTTTCGATCTGACCGATGCGATGGGCCGGGGCGACCGCTCAACCGCGCTGACCTTGCTCGATCGCCTGCTGGCTGAAGGCCAGGCTCCGTTGATGATCCTTGCAATGATGACCCGTCATTTCAGGCAAATGTGGAAAATCAGTGAATTGGTGTCACAGAAGGTGCCGCAGAGTGAATTGCCGCGCAGGGTAGGAGCCAGCCCATATTTTCTGAAAGGGTTGATGCAGCAGGCGACCAGGTTTGACCACCGGCAGTACAGGCAAGTGTTTAATCGTTTCCTGGAAACCGACCTGGCGTTGAAATCGAGCGGCGGAGAGCCAAGAATGCAGTTGGAGCAACTGCTTCTCGAGATTGCCGATATGAGTCGCAAATAAAAGGGGAGACGCCCTTCAGGAGCGCTCCCCGTGCTGCGTAGAATGGTGAGAGAAAATCAGTCTGCTGCTTCTGTCCCGCTGACCAGTTTGGTCAGACGGCTGATCTTGCGGCTCGCTGTCGCTTTGTGAATCACACCCTTTGTCGCCGCTTTGTCAATGTAGGGGACGGCTTTTTCAAGTAGGGTTTTTGCCGTGTCAAGGTCGCCATCGGCAATTGCCATGCGAACTTTTTTAACGTAACTGCGCATGGTGGAACGAATATGAGTGTTCCGGGCGTTGCGAATCTTGCTTTGACGATGTCTTTTCTCTGCTGATTTGTGATTTGCCACTTTTATTCCTCCGGCATGTTCTCTGTATGATTAATTTTGAAAGCGTCAGTTTTATAACATTGGCAGGACACAACAGTCAAGATAAAAAGATTCCAATATATAAAAAAATAGTGTTTAATTTAAGCATGTTATGAATATCAAGTATGGGATTAATGGAAAATAATGCGTTGTTTTGGTGGTTGATGCCGTGTCTGTAGCAAACGAAGAGAAAAAGCATATCTCCAGGGCAACAGGTATTTTGACTCTGGCGACCATGGCCAGCAGGGTTGCCGGTCTGGCCCGTGACATGGTTGTTGCCGCGATATTCGGAGCGGGAATGGTCACTGACGCGTTTTTTGTTGCGTTCACCATCCCGAACCTGCTGCGCAGATTCTTTGCTGAAGGTTCTTTGACGGCAGCGTTTGTACCGACCTTTACCGACGTGCTTCACCACGAAGGGACCGATGAGGCGCGCCGGGTTGTGCGTATCTGCTGGACGCTTCTTCTGCTGGTTCTGACATGTGTCACGATACTTGGTATTTTGTCGTCACCCTGGTTGGTCAAGCTGATTGGCTATGGTTTCTCCGGAACGGCCGGAAAGCTCGCTCTGACCGACCTGCTTAATCGGTTGATGTTCCCTTATATCTTTTTTGTCAGCCTGGTCGCACTGTTTGCCGGTGTGCTGAATGTGTCCGGACATTTTCTATTGCCGGCCCTTTCTCCGGTGCTTCTGAATCTGGCGATGATCGGCTCTGCCCTGGTTCTTGCGCCGAGGCTGGATGAACCAGTGACGGCACTCGCATATGGCGTTCTTCTCGGCGGTATCATCCAGTTTGCCATGCAGATCCCGGTATTGTACCGTCATGGGTACGACCTGAGGCCGGATTTCAACTTTCGTCACAGCGCGGTAGTCCGTGTCATGAAGTTGATGTTGCCCGGGATTCTCGGTGTGGCGATCTACCAGATCAATGTCGTCGTCACACGCCTGATGGCCTCTTTCCTGGAGGAAGGCAGTGTGTCCTGGCTCTACTATGGTCAGAGGCTGTTTGAGTTTCCCCAGGGCGTGTTTGTCGTCTCGCTGGCCCAGGCGATTTTGCCGACCATGAGCCGGCAGGCTTCGTCTGACGATCTGGATGGCTTCCGCGAGTCGTTGCACTTCGCCCTGATTCTGATCATGCTGTTTACCATTCCGGCAGCTGTGGGCCTGGTCCTCTGCAACCAGGCTGTCTACAGCCTGTTCTTTATGCGCGGTAGTTTTACCGCTTTCGATGTCTCGCAGTCGGCTGTAGCCCTGGCCTGGTACGCTCCGGGACTCCTGTTCGTGGGTCTCAGTCGCGTTGCTGTACCGTGTTTTTATGCTATGAAAGATACCCGCACGCCGGTGATCATCTCTTGCTGGACGCTGCTGGTCAATGTTGTCTCCGGCTTGCTATTGATGCAGTTTATGGGTCATGCCGGACTGGCCCTGGCCCTGACGATCGCCTCGGTCTTCAACGCCCTGGTGCTCATGGTACTGCTTGCCAAGAGACTCGGTAAACTGGATGTTGCAGGAATTTTTATCACCACTCTGAGAACTGTCCCCGGACTCTGTTCTATGGCTATTGTGGTGTCACTGATCCTCGGCCAGGCAGACTGGTTGACCGCCGGGCCGTTCTTGATGCGCTTCGTTGTTCTTTGTGCTGCGGTTTTATCCGGATCAATGGTCTATATCATAGGTTTGTGGGTGTTCGGGGTCAGGGAGATCAAACAGGTCTGGTCGATGATTATCGGACGTTTGTCGCTGTCCCGGAAAGGTTGAACTATGTCAGCGAAACAGTGGGATATGTTATCCTTTGATTACGGCACGATTGCTCTGGTTGCCAGTGGAGAGCTATTAAGCAGAATCTGTTTCACTTCTTCGCCTGATGACGCCTTGTTGGAGGTGTGCACACATTGTCCGGATGCCGGGCGGGGTTCACAGCCGCTGTTCGATGAGGTCTTTAGCCAGTTGCAGGAATATTTTCGGGGTGACAGAAAGACGTTTGACGTCAGGCTTGACGATACCGGTTTGTCCGAGTTTGCCCGCAAAGTTCATAATGCGTTGCGGGATGTGCCATATGGTTCGGTGATTTCCTATCGTGACCTGGCCCGGTCGGCAGGTTCGGCAGGCGCAGCACGGGCTGTCGGACGGGTCATGTCGACAAATCCTTTTCCGCTGATTGTGCCTTGCCACCGCGTCGTCAATGCGGATGGTCGCCTGGGTCAGTATTCCGGCGGAGCTGGCAAGGAGACCAAAGCCAGACTGATTGCTTTTGAACGAGGACTCGGACTGTAATCTTGGCGGGTCCCGGACGTCTGATTACAGCTGTTCCTAAACGGTCAGGTGTTTATGCAGATTGTAAGCCGTGTGACATTGCTCCTTTTGTTGGCTGTCTGCCTCGTTTTACTGAATGCGTGTGGCGAGAGCGACTATCTGCTCCAGAGTTTCAAGGGTCACATGGGGCTGATGTCACGCGCGCAGCCCATAGATGAAATCCTGACCAGTAAAGATCAACCAGATATTATCCTCAGCCAGCTGGAAACGGTTGTCAGGCTGAGGAGGTTTGCCGTTGATTCACTGCATTTGCCGGATAATGGCAGCTACCATGAGTATGCAGATCTGAAACGGCCCTATGCGGTGTGGAACCTGACCGCTGCCCCAGAATTTTCTCTCGAGCTGAAACAATGGTGTTTTCCGGTCGTCGGGTGTGTCACGTATCGTGGCTATTTTGATGAGAACTCGGCACGTGGCATGGCCGAAGAGCTCTCTGCGAGGGGTTTTGACGTCGATGTTTACGGGGTGGAGGCCTACTCGACGCTCAACTGGTTTGATGACCCTGTCCTGAATACTTTCCTGAAAAATGATGAAATACACCTGGCTGCGCTGCTGTTTCATGAGTTGGCGCATCAGGTTGTTTTTGTGCCGGATGCTACGACATTCAACGAGTCTTTTGCCAAAACAGTTGAAATAGAAGGTTTGCGTCGCTGGTTTCTCAGTCAGGAATCGCATGAGCTATGGCAGGAGTGCCTGCAACGTGAGAAACTGTCTGCCGATTTCCAGGATTATCTGAGCGGTATCCGTACCGAATTACAGACTGTTTATTCTTCAGGTTTGGGGATTGAAGAAAAACGGCTTGCAAAAAATCAGATTATTTCCCGTGGTTATGAAAGCTATGCCCGTCTCAAGGAAGAGTGGGGTGGTTATGCAGGTTACGACCGGTGGATGGAAAAAGGCGCTCAACAATGCACGCCTGTCATCCAGCTGCGGCCTACCATGACCTGGTTTCGGCATTTCAAGCCCTGATGCAGAGTGTCGATTACGATCTGCCAGCCTTTTATGCCGAAGTGAGAAAACTCGGGTCGCTGCCGAAAGAGCGCGTCAGGTAAAGCTGAAGTCTCTGTCTCCTCGTCTCAACGTCTATCTGCATTAATTTAATCCATATCTGCACGGTTGCAGGAGGCTGTTCCAGGGATTGTTCCCCTCTGCTTGATAAGTGGAGTTGTCTCTGTATACTTTCCGGGCAACACTTGAACGACAAATTGAGAGGATGTCGATGCTGGGAGCAATTGCCGGAGATGTGATCGGTTCACGCTTTGAACATGCCGGGATTAAGAGCAAGGATTTCGAGCTGTTCAATCGGCAGAGTGTTTTTACCGATGATACGGTCCACACCGTTGCCCTCGCAGACAGCCTTCTGCATAATGTTCCCTATCAGGAGAAACTGCGGGAATATTACCATCACTATCCGAACGTCGGTTATGGCAATCGTTTCCGGGCATTGGGCCCGGTCGACAACAGCTGCGCCTTATGGTAGTTACGGTAACGGCTCCGCAATGCGTGTCAGTCCGGTTGCCTGGCTTTATGACACTCTTGATGATGTCCTCTCAGAGGCCCTGAAAAGCGCCGAGGTGACTCATAACCACCCCGAGGGTCTGCTTGGCGCCCAGGCCGTCGCCGCTGCTGTTTTCATGGCTCGAAAGGGAGCCAGCAAGAGTATAATCCGTGCTTACATAGAGGACTCATTCAACTATGACTTGTCCGCAACGATTGACGATATACGGCCGGATTATAACTTTGATGTGTCTTGCCAGGGCTCGGTCCCGCAGGCGATCATGGCTTTTCTGGAAGCAAGGGACTTTGAAGATGCTGTCCGTAATGCGGTCTCTCTGGGAGGGGATAGTGACACTCAGGCCTGCATCGCCGGGGGGATCGCAGAAGCCTATTTTGGCAGGGTTCCCGATCACATAGCAGCGCAAACATTGTCATGCCTGGATGAGAGGCTATCCTCTGTTTTGAACCTCTTTTACGAGAAGCTCTCAACCCCAGAAAGCGTCAGGTAAGGAGCTTTTCTCTTTGTCTCGTGAACAGACAATCTTCCCGTTTGCATAATGTTTAAATTAGGAGCGCCGGTCCTGTATAGTCTTTTGATCACTCGTATACAGATTGCAACTCTAAAATTGACCAATAATGGAGAACCAGATGCTGATTATGAATGAACTTGCCGAGAACGCCGGGTTGATGCGCGCCGCCGAGAGCCTTTGTGTGGCTGCACGTACGGCACCCAAGGGTAAGGGCAAAGACCTCCTAGTAACAGCTATTGTGACTGAAGCTGAGAAAGAACGCCTTCAGCAGCAGATGAGGCAGATCGGCCAACGCGACGGGGTCACTTTTTTTCTTCGTGATGCAGACAATATTGACCATGCACCGGTTGTCATCCTGATCGGTACTCGTAAAGAGCCATTGCAGATTCCCGCTTGTGGCTTTTGCGGTTTTGTTGATTGTGATGCCATGATGAACGCGGGCGGTACCTGCTCGTTCAATGCGGGGGATCTCGGTATTGCGGTCGGCTCAGCGGTCGCCCTTGCCGCGGACCTGAGAATCGATAACCGTATCATGTATACCGCTGGCAAGGCGGCGATTGAACTCGGCATTCTTGGTGGGGATGTGATGATTGCCTACGGCATACCACTGGCGGCCAAAGGTAAAAATCCGTTTTTTGATAGAGGCTGATATAGCTAGGAGCGGGTCGGGGGTTTGATGATGGCAAATCAAGCCCCGGTTTTGAGACCCGGCTTTCGAATTCCAATGACCGATTCAGACGAGCTTTTTGATCTCGTAAATGACGACGACGTAGTGATCGGACAGGCTCTGCGCAGTGCCTGCCATGGCGATCCGGCCCTGATCCATCGTGCCGTGCATGTGCTTGTGTTCAATAGCTCGGGAGCTTTGTTGCTGCAGAAACGTGCGCCGGGCAAATATATTCAGCCGGACAAATGGGATACCAGTGTTGGAGGCCACCTTGGTCCTGGCGAATCGTATCTCGCTGCAGCATATCGTGAAATGGCAGAAGAGCTGGGACTGACCGGACTGCCTTTGACATACCTGTACCGGTCAGCAATCAGAAACCAGGTCGAATCGGAGAACGTCCAGACGTATCTCGCCATCACCGATAATGATATTGTCTACGAGCGCAGCGAAATTTCCGAGGTGCGCTTCTGGACCTACGATCAGATTGATCAGGCTTTGGGACAGGAGATATTTACCCCGAATTTTGAGGAAGAGTGGCAGAAGTTCAAGGTTTTTGCCCGTCGTTACCAACCGGCAGATCCGGATCGAATCGCTTTTTGCCCCGGGACGTCTTTCCCTGATTTATGGCAGGAGTTGTATGCAGCCAGTTGCCCTGATTCCGGGTAATGCGTAAAAGCTGGGCAGTTTGTGATCGAGGTGCATTGTTTATGAGCAACTATACCACCTCCTGTTGCAGTCGTTCATCAATGATCACCTGCTGCTGTTCGGAAAAACTACGTAATATTATTGTCTTGGCATGGTTTGTCTGCCTGTCTTGAATTTAGGCAAGCTATTTGCTATTGGTTATTGCTGCACAGTTTTGAGAACGATTTATTCAGCAGGATTTGACATCAATTTCAGAGGAGCGACAAGTCATGAGGAAAGTCGAAGCCATCATTAAGCCCTTCAAGCTGGATGAAGTGAAGGAAGCATTGAATGAGATCGGTATCCAGGGGATTACGGTCAGTGAGGTTAAAGGTTTTGGCCGTCAGAAAGGTCATACTGAGCTGTACCGTGGCGCGGAGTATGTCGTGGATTTCATCCCCAAGATAAAAATGGAAATTATCGTCGCGGATGAAATGACTGCAAAAATTGTCGAAGTGATCGGTGAAGCGGCCAAGACCGGCCGCATCGGTGACGGCAAAATTTTTGTAACTCCGGTTGACGAAGTTGTCCGGATCCGTACAGGTGAAACCGGAGACGATGCGCTCTAACGTTTGAATAATTACTCTAGACAGCAAGATCATTATCTAAAAGGAGAAGTTGAAAATGAGTCCACAAGAAGTCGTCAAATTTGCCCAGGATAACGATTGCAAGATGGTCGATTACAAGTTCCTTGATTTTGTCGGTATCTGGCAGCACTTTTCTACTCCGATTGGTGAATTCAGCGAAGACACCTTTGAAGAGGGTATCGGTTTCGATGGCTCTTCGATCCGTGGCTGGCAGCCGATTCACAACTCGGACATGCTGATCATGCCCGATCCCACGACCGCCCAGATTGACCCCTTTGTGAAGGTCCCGACCCTGAGCCTGATCTGCAACATCATCGACCCGATCACCAAGGAAGGTTATACCCGCGATCCCCGTTTCATTGCACAGAAGGCGGAAGCCTACCTCAAGCAGACCGGCATTGCCGATACCGCTTATTTTGGCCCGGAGCCGGAATTTTTCATCTTTGACGATGTTCGCTACGATTCGAGTGCCAATGAATCCTTCTACTCGATCGACTCGGCTGAAGGTATCTGGAACACCGGCCGGGAAGAGTTCCCGAACCTCGGCTACAAGCCCCGCCACAAGGAAGGTTACTTCCCCTGCGCGCCAACTGATTCAATGATTGATCTGCGCAATGAAATGGTCGAGGTACTGCAGAGTGTTGGCATGACCATCGAGGCTGTTCATCATGAGGTTGCCACGGGTGGCCAGGCCGAGATCGACATGCGTTTCGATTCCCTGCTCAAGATGGGTGACACCCTGCAGTGGTTCAAGTACATCATCAAGAACGTTGCCATCCGCAACGGCAAAACCGTGACCTTTATGCCAAAACCGATTTTCAACGACAACGGTTCCGGTATGCACTGTCACCAGTCGCTCTGGAAAGACGGTGAGAACCTGTTTGCCGGTGACGGCTACGGCGGCCTCTCCAAGACCGCCTATGTATTATATCGGCGGCATCATGAAGCACGCCAAGGCCCTCTGCGCCTTCACCAACCCGACCACCATCTCTTACAAGCGCCTGGTCCCGGGTTATGAAGCTCCGGTGAACCTGGCATACTCGAACCGTAACCGCTCAGCTTCTTTGCGTATTCCGGTGACTGACAACCCGAAATCAAAGCGTGTCGAGTACCGTACGCCCGATCCGAGCTGCAATGGCTACCTTGCTTTTGCTGCCCAGATGATGGCCGGACTCGACGGGATCGAGAACAAGATCGATCCGGGCGATCCTCTGGACAAGGACATCTACGGTCTGTCACCAGAAGAGTTGAAAGACATCCCGAGTGTGGCTGGTTCTCTCAGCGAAGCACTTGATGCCCTGGAAGCTGATCACGATTGGTTGCTCAAGGGTGATGTCTTCACCAAGGACGTCATCGATATGTGGGTTTCCTACAAGCGCGAGGCCGAGGTCGATGCCGTGCGCATGCGCCCGACCCCGACCGAATTTGCTCTTTACTTCGACTGTTAATAACGAAGCGCAAGGCGCGAAAATTCAATAAAGAAACAAGAGACGGGGCAGCCACAAGGCTGCCCCGTCTTTTTTTACCTTTTGTTATTATTATCGTTAGTAAAGTGGATCAATAAAGTGGAGAGAAATCTGTCTCCGTGCTTTTGTACATGATGATAGAGTCTGAAATTATTGCAACGAATGCTTCGACAGAAATTCCTTGATTGTTGAAATATCTGCTTCAACGCGTTCGCAGCGTCGATTCCGTTTTTCCAGGCCATCAAGGCTTGCTGGCCGGTCCGGGTCCTTGCCAATTGCACGACTGACAGCGTCAGGAAATTTGGCCGGGTGGGCGGTGGCCAGACAGATCACGGGATAATCTCCTCCGGCAAGGTCTTTGCCGGCCTTGACACCGGTTGCCGTGTGCGGATCGAGGACATAGCCAGTCGTGGCATGAAAGTCGCGAATGATAGCGAGGGTTTGTTCGTTATCAACCGATGCCGAGATAAAGACCTGATTGATTTCTGCAATCTGCGCTTCGCTGAAGATCAGCTTGCCGGTTGTTGCAAATTCCTTCATGGCTGTTGCAAGTAGTACCGAATCTTCATTGAAGAGGTAGTACAGGTAGCGTTCCAGGTTGCTGGCCTTCTGAATGTCCATCGATGGCGAGAAGGTTGGGTGTACTTCGCCAATGGAATAGTCTCCCGCGGTGACAAAACGGGAGAGAATGTTGTTGGCATTCGTCGCCAGAACCAGTTTTTTTATAGGTAGTCCCATGCGTTTTGCGATGTAACCAGCAAAAATATCGCCGAAGTTACCGGTCGGCACCGAGAAGTAGACCTTGTTGGCTCCAGTCTGCCTGCGCACCTGACCCCAAGCGTAAAAATAATAGACGACCTGGGCGAGAACGCGAGCCCAGTTGATCGAGTTGACGGCACCGAGAGCATATTTCTTCTTGAAGTCGAGATCGCCGAATATATCTTTAACGATTTGCTGGCCGTCGTCAAAGGTTCCCTCGATCGCCAGGTTGAAAACATTCTCGTCGGTGACCGTAGTCATCTGCAATTCCTGCACCGGAGAGACTTTCTTGTGCGGGTGCAGAATAAAAATGTTGATATTGCGCTTGCCGCGCACGCCGTAAATGGCGGCGCTGCCGGTATCGCCGGAGGTCGCGCCAAGGATGTTCATGTGGTCGCCGGATTCTGTCAGCAGGTACTCGAAGAGGTTGCCGAGAAACTGCAGGGCGACATCTTTGAAAGCAAGGGTCGGACCGTGAAACAGCTCCAGGATGTAGAGGCCATCCTTGTGTACGAGAGGCGTAATGTCCGGATGGGTAAAGGTTGAATATGAGCGGTCGATCATCGATTTAAGATCGGCGGACGGGATATCCTCGATGAAATAGCTCATGACATGGAAGGCCAGTTCAGGGTAGGCCAGTTTGGCCAGAGCGTCAAGGTCGCCAGGGGTAAGCTGCGGGATGGATTCCGGCAGGAGCAGGCCGCCATCTTCGGCAAGGCCCATCATGACCGCCTGCTTGAAGGGGATGTTTTTGACCTGCCCGCGAGTGCTGAGATATTTCATTGTAGGGTCCTCGGTGTTGTTGTTTGGGGCGGCATTTTAGCAGGTGTTTGAGGTGCAGGGAAGGGTAAACGTGGCGCGTGGCGTGGACCACCCGGCACATCAAAAAAAGAGGGGCAACCTGTGTGATTGCCCCTCGAGAGTTTTACTCTTTTGTGTTTGCTATTTCTTGTCTACCGCATGTTCCTGGGCATCGACAACAGCGACCGCCGCCATGTTGACGATATCGGTGACATCGTCGCCGCGCTGCAGGACATGGACCGGTTTCTTGGTGCCCATCAGGATCGGGCCGATCTGCTCGGCTCCGCCAAGCTTGTGCAGGAGCTTGTAAGCGATGTTGCCGGATTGCAGGTCGGGGAAGATGAAGACATTGGCATTGCCCTTGAGCTTGGAGAAGGAGTACTGCTTCTCGATCAGTTCCGGGTCCAGGGCGACATTGGCCTGGATCTCACCATCAACAATCAGATCGGGAGCCATTTCCTTGACCAGCCTGGTCGCTTTGGCAACTTTATTGGTCAGTGGGTGCAAGGCGCTGCCGAAGTTGGAGAACGAGAGCATGGCCACTCTTGGCTCGACTTCAAAGTACTTGGCTTTTTCGGCAGTCAAAATTGCTGTCTCAGCCAGTTCTTCGGCTGTTGGTTCGATGGTTACAGTCGTATCAGCAAAAAACACCGCCTCTTTCTTGGTAACCATCATGTACAGGCCATGGACCTTGGAGAGGTTGTCCTGCTTGCCGATGATTTCGAGGGCAGGGCGGATCGTTTCGGGATAGTGATGACTGATTCCTGACAGCAGGGTGTCTGCGTCGCCTTTTTCGACCATCATGGCGCCGAAATAGTTGCGGTTCTTTTTGATCAGGCGCTTGGCTTCTGCCTGTGTGACACCTTTGCGCTGACGCATGGTAAAGAGCGCGTCGATATATTCTTTGCGCTTGGGTGAATCATCAGGGTCAATGATCTCTGCTCCCGTAATGTCAGCACCGAGTTCCTTGACGCGGGCTTCTATCTCCTCCTTGTTCCCTAGCAGTATCGGCTTGGCGATGCCTTCGTCAATCAGGATTTGAGCGGCACGGATGATCTTGTCTTCTTCGCCTTCCGGGAAGACAATCCGTTTCGGGCAGGCCTTCGCCTTGTTGATAAGGGTCCGCATGACCGATTTAGAGCGACCCTGCATTGCTTCCAGACGCTCTTTGTATTCGTCCATGTTCTCAATCGGACGACGTGCGACACCGGTATCCATTGCCGCTTGGGCCACGGCCGGTGCAACATGCAGCAGGACGCGTGGGTCGAACGGTTTCGGAATGACATACTCGCGGCCGAACTTGATCACTTCACCGCCATACGCCTTGCGGACCGAATCGGGGACGTCTTCTTTGGCCAGTTCGGCGAGCGCCTTGACCGCCGCGAGCTTCATCTCGGCATTGATTGCGCTGGCATGGGTGTCGAGAGCGCCGCGGAAAAGGAACGGGAAGCAGAGCACGTTGTTGACCTGGTTGTTGTAATCGGAGCGACCGGTGCCGATGATTACGTCGTCACGCACGGCCTTGGCTTCCGGTGGGGTAATCTCAGGGTCAGGATTAGCCATCGCGAAGACGATCGGGTCTTTGGCCATCGACTTCAGCATTTCATTCGTCAGGGCGCCCTTGGCAGAGACGCCGAAGAAGATGTCGGCGTCAACCATCGCGTCTTCAAGGGTCCTGGCATTGGTTTCGGCAGCCAGGCGCTCCTTGTATTCGTTCATCCCTTCGGTTCTGCCCTTGTAGATGACACCTTTGGTGTCGCAGAGGATGACATTGTTCTTGTCGATGCCCATGGTGATGGCGAGGTTGGCACAGGCGATGCCGGCGGCACCGGCGCCATTGACCACGATCTTGACGTCCTCGATCTTCTTGCCGATAATTTCCAGGGCGTTGATCATGCCGGCAGCAGAGATGATGGCTGTGCCGTGCTGGTCGTCGTGGAACACCGGGATGTTCATGATCTCCTGAAGCTTTTCTTCGATATAGAAGCATTCCGGCCCCTTGATGTCTTCCAGATTGATGCCGCCGAAAGTCGGTTCAAGCAATTTGACAGTGCGAATCAGTTCATCCGAGTCTTTGGTGTCAAGCTCAATGTCGAAAACGTCAACGTCGGCGAAGCTCTTGAAGAGCACGCCTTTGCCTTCCATGACCGGTTTGCCGGCCAGCGCGCCGATGTCACCGAGGCCGAGGACTGCTGTGCCGTTGGATACAACGGCAACCAGGTTACCCTTGGCTGTATACTTGTACGCGTCATCGGGATTCTTCTCGATTTCAAGGCAGGGCTCGGCAACCCCCGGGCTGTAAGCCAGTGCCAAGTCACGGCTGGTTGCACACGGCTTGGTTGTGATAACTTCGATCTTGCCTTTGCGCCCCATTGAGTGATAATCAAGCGCTTCCTGACGTTTTGACATTTTTTCTGCCTCCCTGGCCCGTTTGTCGAAGCCAAATCTTGTTAAGGTTTTTTGTTAAAATAAATATTTTTAGCAATATTAAAAATCTTAGATAATGCTTCCTCGACGCTTTTTGTCAAGCAAAAACGCCTGTAACTGCATATAAGTCTCACATGATAGAGCAATGCTGATGCCAAAGTGGAGAAAAATATAACCTTGGCGTGAAAGCTCTTCAGAACACCTCTAAAAATATCGCTTTTATCGCATGCGTCAAGCGATGCGATCCTCCTAAAATTCCTGCTGACGACTAAACGTGTGGCGGAAATCAGCCATCTCGGGCTGTTATTGATCGTCGACACGGAAAGATTGACAGGGCAAGCTGCAGGCGTTTTACTATGAGTGTTGTCCCGTAACGCGAAATGGTTTTTTTTCTTTTGGCAGAAATTGTTTCTGCTGATCTTTTGTCGGTGGTTTGCCCTTGAGAATCGCTGTCCTTTCAGATACCCACCTGACCGACACTGCAGAAGCCCGGGCATTTCTTCTTTATTTGGTAGAAGATCTGCTCGACCCTGTCGATATGATAATCCATGCGGGGGATATAATTGCCCCTGATCTGCTGGACTGTGTTTGAAGGTTACCCGGTACACGTAGTGCGAGGGAATATGGACTCGTCCTCTCCGGAGATTCCGGTCAAGAAAGTTATTGACGTCAGCGGCTTCAAAATTGGCCTGATTCACGGCTGGGGACCGGTTGAAGGGATTGAAGAAAGAATCTACAACGAATTCAGCCAGTATTCACTCGATTGCCTGGTTTACGGGCACAGCCACGTACCGGTATGTCACGAGCGGCGTGGTATCCTGTTCTTTAACCCTGGCAGCGCGACGGACCGGCGCAACATGTCTTGCCACACCGTCGGTCTTTTGGAGATCAACACAAATATCAGCGGTACGATCATTCGACTTGACTGATATTGAACTGGAGATATGCATTATGGATCGTTTGTGGGCACCATGGCGACTGGAATACATTCAGGCGCCGGAAGCTGAATGCTGCATTTTCTGTATCGATGAAGACCAGACCGCTGATCCGGAACGGCTGATCGTGTCACGTGGAGACTCGTGCTATGTGATGATGAACCGGTACCCTTATTCCAACGGGCATCTGATGGTCTCTCCTTATCGTCATCTTGCCGACCCTGCAGAGCTTGACGTGCCGGAGGTACAGGAACTCCATCATTTGATGGTCCTCAGCCAGACCGTTTTACGCGACAGCTGCGCTGCCCAGGGGTTCAATGTCGGCTGGAATTTCGGACAGGCTGCAGGGGCCGGAATTACTGCGCACATCCACATGCATATCGTGCCGCGATGGGCCGGTGACAGCAACTTCATGCCGATTCTTGCGGACACCAGGGTCATCCCGCAACATATCGAAAAGACCTACGCTTTACTGGCGAATGCTTTTTCCTGAATTAAGTCAGCTTTTCATTGTAATCATAAATCAAAACCAATAAAATTGGAGCAAATTACATGGGCACTTTGATCACCCTGTCCAGCTCTTGAGTCTGAGGAGATTTCGATATTATGTGGCTTGTTATCCAAAAAGGCGGGTATCTCATGTACCCGATCGCCCTGTGCTCAATTTTTGCTCTTGGCATTTTTCTCGAGCGGCTCTGGACATACATAAAGGTTCGCAAGGAGTTCAGGGAGCTTGCTCATCACATTGAACCGCTGGTAGCGAAAGATCATCGCGAAGACGCGATCACCGTCTGTCATAAGTCCAACTCGCCATTGGCGCAGGTTTTTCTTGCCGCTCTGCGTGCCGCAGGGCGCAGTCGTGAGCAGATCAAGGCCGTGGTTGAAGAGACCGGTCGTCGTGAGGCTGCTCCATTGCAGCGCTTTTTGGGGTTGATGGGAACCATCGCGACCATCTCGCCCTTACTGGGATTGCTTGGCACGGTGCTCGGCATGATTCGGGCGTTCAACGTGATCGCCAGCCAGGGGATGGGGACTCCGGCCACCCTCGGCGGTGGGATATCGGAAGCACTGGTCACAACTGCTGCAGGCATGACGGTTGCCATACCGGTCATCCTGGCGCACCGTTATCTGTCCAGCAAGCTCGATCAGTTGATTATTGAAATGGAAGAGTACTCTCTCCGACTCGTTGATTTACTGGGTAAGTAGATGAGTTTCCTGCGCAAATCAAGTGAAGAGCCACGCATAGACCTGACGCCGATGGTTGACGTGGTTTTCCTTCTGCTGATTTTTTTCATGATCTCGACAACCTTTGTTGAGAGTCCAGGAATCTCGATCAAGCTACCAGAAGCCTCGTCGCAATCGATAGAACGTGAGCCAAAGGAGTTCAAAATCTATCTTTCCCGTGAAGGTGATATTTATTACCTCGATCGCAAAATCTCCATCTCCGACTACAAAAAACTGCTGGCCGAACATCAATCCAATGCCGACAATACGACCATCCTGCTGCTGGCTGACCAGGAATCACGTCACGGCAAAGTCGTCACGCTCATGGACCTCGCACGGGATGCCGGATTTGTCAAATTGGCTATCGCTACTGAGCAACGGAAGCCGTAGCGGGACAGCACCGCAGATGAAACCCCGGCTGGCGAATGGCTGCCGGATTTGATCAACCAACCACGTTATCCCTAAAATTATGAGTGAATAAGTTTATGAGCCGAACTATTGCAATATTAACCGGAGGTGGAGATTGCCCCGGACTGAATGCGGTGATCCGCGGGGTGGTGCGCAGTGCCATCCTCGAACGCAACTGGCGCGTTATCGGTATCGAGGACGGCTTTGACGGGCTTGTCGGTGAGCCTCGTTGGCTCGAACTGACACTTGAGTCAGTGCGAGGCATTTTGCCCCGCGGAGGAACAATCCTCGGGACCAGCAACCGCGGCAATCCGCTTGCTTATCCTGTTGTGGAGGATGGCCAGACGCGTTTGGTCGACGTCTCGGGTCAAGTCGTCGGCAATTTTCAAAAGCTTGGGGCCGATGCGTTGATCGCTGTCGGAGGTGACGGGACGCTGAAAATTGCTCGGGCGCTTCAGGAACTTGGTATGCCGATGGTCGGGGTGCCCAAAACCATCGACAACGACCTGCGCGGCACGGATGTGACTTTTGGCTACAACACGGCAGTGGGTATCGTAACAGAGGCCCTGGACAGGTTGCATACCACGGCTGAAAGTCATCATCGAGTCATGGTCGTTGAAGTTATGGGCCGCGATGCCGGCTGGATTGCCCTCGAGTCGGGTATGGCAGGATCTGCGGACGTCATCCTGATCCCGGAAATACCCTTTGATCTGACGGCAGTATGCGATGCGATAAATCAGCGCAAGGCAAGAGGCAGCAAGTTTTCGATCGTTGTTGTTGCGGAAGGCGCTTTTCCCGCTGACGGCAAGAAAGTCGTGCAGTTCAGTTCAGATGAGAATAGCGGGGTTGAACGCCTGGGTGGCGTTGGCGCCTTTGTCGCCGACGAAATTTCGCGGAGGATGCAAATTGAGACACGGGTCGTTGTGCTGGGGCATGTCCAGCGCGGGGGGACGCCATCGCCATTTGACAGGATTCTCGGTTCCCGTTTCGGAGTAAAGGCCGTAGAATTGATCGAGCAGGGACAATTCGGACGCATGGTCTCTCTGCAGGGACGTGATGTCTGTGATGTCGATATTGAGATTGCCGTTGATTCACTTAATCGTGTTGATCCTGGTGGAAGCCTGGTCAGGGCGGCCGAGGCTCTGGGTATCGCGCTTGGACGGAAACGGGGCGATTTCTAGAGGAGAGGCCGTGGCAATAACCGAGATCCTCAGTGGCAGCAGTGGCAAGCGTGATATCGCCTACGCAGTGTGCGGAATGCTGCTCGGTGTTATGGCCCCTTTGGGTTGGATAATCCTTCGCCTGATCCTGTTCTGGGATGACAGCAGTTCACTCGCCAATCAGGTCGTCACAGATATCATGGGCACGGAACAGAGCCGCTACATGTATGCCTACATGTGCGGCGGGACCATGATCGTCCTGGGCTCTTTTGGCTTCTTCATCGGTCGGGCCTCTCAGCAGATCCACGATCGGGCATTGAAGCTTGATCTCCTTAACCAGGAAGTCGCTGAACAGAAAAGCAATTTCGAACATCGCTTCACCGACCTTGACCGCAGTATCAAGAACTTCCACATCATCAATACTGATCTTCAAAGGAGTGTCGACCGTCAGGAAATCCTGCGTCTGTCAGCTGACGGGCTGCACGACGTCATCGGTTTTGACCGCGTCAACATCCTGATGCTGGATGAGGCTCGCCAACAGCTTTTTTTCTCGGTGTGTCGTGGCGCCAACCTGGGTGACGATGTCAGCATCAAGCTGCCCTTCGATGAACGGGCGGGATGCCTGTACAAGTCAATTGCCGACCGTCAGGTGATGCTGATAGACGATATCACCAAGATGCCGGAAGAGTACCACCTGCACCCACCTTGCGACAGCGTCCCGCAACTGCGGTCGCGAAACTTCATCCTCTGCCCGATCATCATTCGCAACCAGGCGATTGGTCTGCTGGCTGTCGATAACAAATACAAGCGGCAAAGACTGGTCGACACGGACGTCGATACGGTTAAGCTCTTTGCCGATCAGATCTCCTCATCGATGATGCGCATCAATCTTCTCGATGCCGTGGAGTCGCTTACCCAGCAGCTTGAACACACCTTCAATGAATTTCTCAAGTACCGGGATGAACATGCTGATCTTATCAAGGCTTTACGTGATGCAGCATCATCAACAACCGGCGCGACCGCGGATATTTCAGGTGGGGCAGGCATCATCCAGGAGTCGGTCAATTCAACACGCTCGGCGGTTGGTCAGATATCGGTCTCCATCGACCAGGTCTCCAACAGCCTTAAATCTCTTAACGAATTCATCGAGAGTTCGATCGCTTCCATGACTGAAATCCAGTACACAATCAGCGCTGTCGAACAGAGTAGTGTCAGATCGCACGCCATGTCGGAAAAAGTCAAGGGGCGTGCGGAGCATGGTGTTGAAACGGTCAATCATGTTCTGGAGGGTTTGCGCGGGATTGTGACATCTGTCGAACAGGCCGGCGGCGTGATCGGCCACCTCTCAGAAAAAGGCGAAGAGGTAGGGGTCATTACCTCAGTTGTGACCGATCTGACGCAGAAGACCAGTCTGCTCGCTCTCAACGCAGCAATCATAGCCGCCCAGGCGGGCGAACATGGCCGTTCGTTTGCGGTGGTTGCTGACGAAGTCAGGACTCTGGCACAGGAAGCGGCTTTATCGACCGACCGGATTAACCATGTCATTGAGGAGATGCAGAAGTATACCCGGGAGACCGTTGAGCACTTCAATTCGATGACGCGACTCGTCAAGCAGGGAATGGAACAGGGTTTGGAGATGGCCGATGTGCTCGCCCAGATTCTGGACAGTTCACACCAGGCCATGGACATGGCACATGACATACGCAGATCGACCCAGGAAATTTCAGAGTCAGTCGTCGGTGTGAGCCATTCGATTGAGGAACTGGGCGAGATGTCATCGCAGATCTCCAGAGCTTCCAGGGAGGAGGCTCATGGCGCCAAGAGCATCGTCGCCGCGGTCGAAGAAGTTCGGGCCATGACTGATGATATGGTGAATGCCGCGTCACAACAGGCTGACAACACCCGACAGATCGAGACATCGGTGGACCGGGTCAGTGACATGGCCCAACGTATTTTTGATGAGATGGACGACCGCCGCAAGGGCAGCCTGCAGGTTATAGATGATTTGCGCAGGCTGAAAGAGAAGACAGGTTGAGTTTCTGTAGATTTTAGAGGGCGGGTTTTTTTAAATAACAGGGGCGCAATGTTCATATCATTGCGCCCCTGTTTTGTTCCTGCATCATCTATTCAGCAATGTCGCTTTTGTCTGATTGTCATTGCGGTTGGTTCTCGGTTGATTCATTGTCCTGTTGCCACCATTTCTCATGCTTATTTTCCGCGTGACGGATTTTCTGGGTCGGGCAAACGTCTCTTCCGGGGCAGTCGTGTCGTCGGCAGGGCTCGACATGAATTGTTACATCCGTGCCGATGATTTTCTCGCCGATCTTTTTCTCTATATAGTCAGTAATATCGTGTGCTTCTTCAACCGAAAGGTGCTTGCACACGGTTAAGTGGAAATCGATCAACTTCTGTGACCCGGCCCGACGTGTTCGCAGGTTGTGGTAGCCGAACAGGTCGAGTTTATGGTCTTCGATCAGCCCTTCTATTTCTTTGCGCACGGTTTCGGGGAGTTGCTCATCAAGGATATCCCGCAGGCCGTGGCGCATCAGCCGGAGTGCTTCAAAAAGAATGTAGCAGGCGACCAGGATCGACATCACCGGATCCAGCCATAGCAGATTGAACCCGGTGATGAGGATCAGGCCGGCCAGCAGGGCCAGGTTGGTGTACACGTCCATCGAAAAGTGCAGCGAGTCAGCTTCAAGCGCCGACGAATCGGTTGCCTTGGCGACTTTACGCAGGTGACGGCTGATCAGGTATGAGACGACTGTACTGATCGACATGACCACAATGCCGACGCCGGTTTGTCTGATCGGGCTGGCCACGATCATGCGCTGGATTGCCTCATAGATAATCCAGGCACCGGACAGGGCAATAACCACAGATTGAAAAAGGGTTGCGAGCGTCTCGAACTTGCCGTGGCCGTAAGGATGCTGTTCGTCTGCAGGTTGCTCTGCATGCCCGATGGCAATCAGGTTGATGCCGGACATGAGGATGTCCAGCAACGAGTCTATGGCCGAGGTCAGCACGGCCAGGCTGCCGGTAAAAAGACCGGTAAAGAGTTTCAGAATTGCCAGGCAGAGTGCGGTCAACACGGAGAGCCAGGCTGCAGTCATTTTGGGTGATCGGTGCGGCTGTGTCATGATATGTCGGGCACCGGCTCAAGCGGGCAGGCTTGTCGCCAGGCATCAAAACCATCACCCTCTATGGCCCAGAAAGCATCGATTCTTCGCTGGTAATATTCGGTTTCATTGCATTGCTGTGTAATACCCATCGAGACCTGCGGGTCAACGAGATTTTGTTCCGCGAGGAAATTGTAAAACAGGGCCGTGCCCTTAAGGACACTTACAAGTTCCGTGAGGTTTGGTTCAGTGGTACGGATAATGTACCAATGCCCGGCAAACTGCCGAACACGTTCTGCTGACGTACGGAAAAGATTGTCGTGCCGGTCGGCGATCATGAATTCACGCAGGAAGTAGTCTGCGCCGTGGCAGATCTTGCCGGCCTGTTCCGGCGACAGTCCCCCCTGGCAGGTCAGATGCTGATTGAAGTGGCGCAGCAGGTCGACGCACCGCTTGTCGACCCGTATCTCATCGTCAAGGGTAACGATGTTGAAGTCATTTTTGTTCAACCCCTGGAGGAGTGGTTTCAGGTGGCTATCAGGCCCCATGAGGATGGTGAACTCCTTAATCTGAAGTAGTCCTAACCATAAAGCACTTTAAAAGGCTTGGCAACCTCCAGATTACGACAGAAATGAGTCTTTGCTGTTTACAGTGATCTGGCAGTTTTGTTAACATAATAATGTCCCGAAGCGTAGCATTAATGTTGCCAAGGCGGCCCTTTAACGGGTTGTTTTTTTTAGATTATTGCTGAGTTTATGCACTGATGGCAAAAACCACACCGATGATGCAGCAGTACCTGGAGATCAAGTCCGAATATCCGGATGCGATTCTCTTCTTTCGCCTCGGCGATTTCTATGAAATGTTCATGGAAGATGCGGTGGTTGCGGCGCGCGTTCTCGATATCACCCTGACGTCTCGAAACAAGGGTGCAGCAGCGGAAATTCCGCTTTGTGGCGTGCCTTTCCACAGCTGTCAGCCTTATGTCGCCAAACTGGTCCAGAATGGTCACAAGGTCGCGATCTGCGAGCAGGTGGAAGATCCCAAGGAGGCCAAGGGAATTGTCAAGCGCGCAGTTGTCAGGGTTGTAACCCCCGGTCTGGTTGTTGACACCGATACCCTCGATCCGCGGCGCAACAATTATCTCATGGCGTTGCTGCCGGATAAAAACGGCTGTTACGGAGTCGCCTGTGTCGACATCACGACCGGTGAATTCCGCGTCACCGAACTGCTCGATCCTGAGAGTACGGCCGGGGAGATTATTTCCCGTGACCCTGCCGAGGTGCTGGTGATCGAAGATGAGTCCGGCGACAGTCTGGTCGACCTGCTGCAGGGCTCTCTGCAGGGGCGCAACGTCAATCGCCTGCCAGAGTGGGCTGCCGCCGAAGACCGTGCGCGGCAAATGTTGCTCGAATCATTTCCGGACAGTTCCATGGAAAGCTTTGGCTGCCATGATATGCCGGCGGCGGTTCGTGCTGCCGGGATGATCCTGCATTACCTGGAAGAAACCCAGAAGGGCTCGATCTCTCACCTCCAGCCACTGCAGACCTACCATGTCCGCGATCACATGGTTCTCGATGACTTCACACGTCGCAACCTGGAGCTCACAGAGACTCTGCATGATGGCGGCCGTCGCGGGTCGTTGCTGGGAGTCATGGACCGTACCGTGACGGCCATGGGCGCTCGCAAACTGCGGCACTGGATGACCCATCCGCTGGTCGATCGACAGCGTATTGAAGAACGGCATGTGGCCGTTGAAGAGCTGGTCAGGGAGAGCCTTTGCCGGGACGATCTGCGCCGTGCGCTCGACGAGGTTTACGATCTGGAACGCCTCAACGGGCGGATCGCCATGGCAACCGGCAATGCCAGGGACCTGTCAGCATTGCGCGTCTCGTTGGAGAAGCTGCCGCAAATTATTGATCTTCTGGCACAACTCGACAGTCCCATGCTGACCGGGTTGCGCGAATCTCTGGATACGCTGCCTGATATGGTCGCTTTGATTTCCAGTTCAATAGTCGACGACCCGCCTTTTGTTTTGCGTGAAGGCGGCCTGATCCGGGAGGGTTACCACACCGAGTTGGATGAGCTGCGCAGCATCAGCCGGGAAGGTAAGGGCTGGATCGCCCGACTGGAGCAGGAAGAGAAGGAAAAAACCGGGATCTCGAATCTCAAGGTTCGCTACAACAAGGTCTTCGGTTATTACATCGAGGTGACCAGGTCTCAGCTGGAACGTGTGCCGGAAGATTATCAGCGCAAGCAAACCCTGGCCAATGCCGAACGCTACATAACCCCGACCCTTAAAGAATACGAAGAAAAGGTGCTGGGTGCTGAAGAACGGGTTGTCGAGATCGAATACGACCTCTTCCAGGAAGTCCGGAGGCAGGTTGCGACGCAGGGGCAACGCATTCAGGCCACCGCCGACAAGGTTGCAATCCTGGATATCCTGCTTGGCCTGGCAGACCTGTCCCATGAGCGGAATTACTGCCGCCCCGAGATGGACGAATCGACCGATCTGCTTATCGAGGACGGGCGCCATCCGGTTATCGAGACGATGAACCTGGGTGAGCGTTTCGTCGCCAATGATGTCCACATGGACACCGAGGAAAGGCAGATTCTGATCATTACCGGGCCCAACATGGCCGGCAAGTCGACTTTCATGCGGCAGGTCGCGCTGCTGGTCCTGATGGCGCAGATGGGCTGCCTGGTGCCTGCAAAAAAGGCACGGATCGGGATTGTCGATCGAATTTTCACCAGGGTCGGGGCGAGTGACAACCTGGCCCGTGGCCAGTCGACTTTCATGGTCGAGATGACCGAGGCCGCCAATATACTCAATCATGCCACCCCGCGCAGCCTGATCGTGCTTGATGAGATAGGCCGTGGGACATCCACGTTCGACGGTGTCAGTATCGCCTGGGCAGTGGCTGAATATTTGCATGACAATGCCAAGGTTGCGGCCAAGACGCTCTTTGCGACCCATTACCATGAGCTGACGGACCTCGCGCAGACCCGTGAACGGGTGCAGAACTACAACGTTGCGGTTAAGGAGTGGGATGACCAGATCATTTTCCTGCGGCGTATCGTCAAGGGCGGGGCCAGTCATTCCTACGGCATCCAGGTCGCGCGCCTGGCCGGTTTGCCGGCAGACGTTATCAGCAGAGCCAAGGAAGTGCTGCATAACCTCGAGTCCGGGGAATACGTGGCCGGTACGCCGCGCCTGGCCCGCAGCAGGCAGGACCGCAAGACAATTGTTACTCCGCAATTGGGACTTTTTGAGCAGCCTGACAGTGTCAGGGTAAAGCTTGAAGAAACAGACGTTTCGACCCTGACGCCATTAGAGGCACTGAACCTACTCGATGAACTGAAGAAGATGCTGTGAAAAAGATGATTCGTTTGATTGTTTGCATCATAACCCTGGCCGGCCTGATGGTTCCGGTTGCTGCCCTGGCCGAGAATGCTGAGCAGGCGTACCAGAAGGCGCGCGATGCCTATTATGCTTTGCAGAACTCTTCCCGCAAGCAGATGTATCGCGAAAACTGGGAGCGCGTCTTCGACCAGTTTGAGTCGGTTGCCAAGCGCTTCCCGGAAACCAGGCGTGGTGCCGATGCCCTGTACATGTGTGGCAAGACCATCACCGGGCTGTACCGGATCAGTCGCATCAGACCCGATGCAGAGCGCGCTGTCGAACTTTTCGAAGAGATGGCTGACACATACCCCGACAATTCCCTGTCTGACGATGCTCTTTTCCACGCCGGGGAAATGCTCGAAGAAACTTTGGCAGACAAGCAACGGGCCTACCTTGTTTTCCAGCGGCTGGTCAGTGCCCTGCCGCGTGGAGATATGCACACTAAGGCCAGTTCAAGGCTAAAGGCCCTTGCTGGATATGCGCCGCAACAGAAACAGCCCCCCGTCAAAGAAGTTGTGGCGAACAACGGAACCTCGCCTTCCGTGGACAAGGTCGTGTCGCAAGGTTCTTCTGCCGGCAATCAGCTGACATCGATTCGCCACTGGTCCAACCCCGGCTATACCCGGATCGTCATCGATGTATCCGGTGAGACCCAATTCTCGACAAATTATCTCGCCCCGGAACCGGACAAGAACATACCGCCACGTCTTTATGTCGATATCGAAAAGACCGGTCTGGACGAGAAACTTCCGGAAACGACGATCGTTGATGATGGCCTCCTGCGCCGTATCCGCACCGGAAAACCGCAGGACGGCACGGTGAGGGTTGTCCTCGACTTGCACAGCATCGGTGACTACAAGGTGTTTCCGCTGGTTGACCCATGGCGTATCGTTATTGACATTGCCGGTGACAAGTCGCCTGAATTGAAGCGTGACGAGACGTCGATCAGCGCCTTGCCAGAGACCGGTCATGACGACATCGCCAAGATGCTCGGGGAGACCCCCAAAGAGCAACCCCCCCTGCACATTCGAGCGGCTCCCGCAACAACAACGCTGCGCAGAATTGTGGTCGATGCCGGACATGGCGGCAAGGACCCGGGGGCGGTCGGACCGAATGGTGTCCTGGAAAAGAATGTTACGCTCAAGCTGGCGAAGGAGCTGTCCAGGGAGTTGGACAGACAGATAGGCTGTGAAGTCATTCTGACCCGTAGCGAAGACGTCTACCTGCCGCTCGAGGAGAGAACTGCGATCGCCAACAAGGTCGGTGCCGACCTGTTTATATCGCTGCACGCCAACGCCAACAAGAGCCGCAAGGCATACGGCATTGAAACCTACTACCTGAACTTCTCCAAAAATGACAAGGCGGCAGCAGTTGCTGCACGGGAGAATGGTACGTCACTCAAGCAGGTGTCTGACCTGGAACTGATCCTGTTTGACCTGATGGCCAACGCCAAGATCAATGAATCAAGCCGTCTGGCGACTGAAATTCAGAAGAGCCTGGTGCATCACATCAGCAAGAAATACAGCAATATCCGCGACCTTGGAGTGAGGCAGGGGCCTTTCTATGTGCTGCTCGGTGCGACGATGCCCTCAGTCCTCGTAGAGACCGCATTCATCAGCCACCCACGTGAGGAAAAACGCCTCGCCAGCAGTGCCTACCAGAAATCCGCAGCGCAAGCGATTGCCGCTGCCATCAAGGAATATGCTGTCAGCAACAAGTTGATAGCGTCCCGATAATATGGAAAAGCAGCAAACCACTGTCGATTTTTTTGCTACAGAGCTGATGCTGGCTGGCGATGTCTCTTTTGAAGAGAGACGTACCTCTCTGCTTGAAGCAGCGCGCAGCCATCTGGATTATCACCGTGAAGCTTGTCACGAACTGCACAAGTCCGGTGGCAGCGGACGCGAGGTGGTCGCCTGCATCACCGATATGGCGGATCAGTTGGTCCGCAACCTGTATCATTGTGCCTCAGCCGAATTCCCGACTTCCGGAAAAGTCTGTTCTGCTGTGATCGCCCTGGGTGGCTACGGTCGAGCAGAATTGAACCCGCTGTCCGACATCGACATCATGTTCTACTGCAGCGACAAGAACAAGGACCTGGCGGAGAAGATCGCCGAGCGGGTCCTCTACCTGCTTTGGGACCTGAATCTGGACGTCGGTTACAGCGTTCGTACGGCGTCCGACTGCCTGTCCCTGGTTCAACAGGACCTGACGATACGCACCGCTCTGATGGATACGCGCTTTTTGGCCGGCGACGAAGTTCTTTACCATGAATTTGAAAAACAGGTTTCACAGCCTGTTCTGAACCGCAACAGTCAGAACTTTCTCAAGTCCAAGTATGAAGAGCATACCTCCCGATTGACGAAGTATGGTTCCACGGTCTACATGCTTGAGCCGAATATCAAGGAAGGGGAAGGCGGTCTGCGCGACCTGCATACAGCTGTATGGATGGCTCGTGTCAAGTTCAAGGCAAAAAATCTGCGTGAACTGCTGATTAAAGGTGTGATCTCCGAGCAGGAGCTGCAGGGGATCGAAGATGCCTATGACTATCTCTGGCGGATTCGCAATGAATTGCATTTTCAATCAAAACGCAAGACCGATCAGCTCCAGTTTGAATCGCAGGAAAAAATCGCGGCATTCTTCGGCTATAAAGGGCACCAAGGCGGCCCTCCCGGTCGAACTTTTCATGCAGGATTATTACGCTCAGGCCACCCAAACGGAGCATCTGGCCTCAACGCTGATCTTCCGTGCATTCAAGGATAAAGACCCGGCTGCCGGTCTCCTGGGTCGCCTGGGCCGGCGCAATCTCGGAGAAGACTTTTTCAGCTACCGTGGTGAACTGAAGACTACGCGAAAGAACCTGTTTGTCGAACGCCCCGAGGCAATGATGCAGGCGTTCCTGCTGGCCAAGCAAAACGGTCTGACTCTAAGCGCTGAGGTCAAGGGACAGGTCCGCGACAATCTCGCCCTGGTCAATGACAGCTTTCGCCGTAACCGCGAAGTGTCCGAAATGTTTCTCGAGATCATGCGTGGTCCCACAGGTGCTGCCCGCTCACTCAGGGACATGCACCATCTCGCCTTCCTGAACAGGTATATCCCTGAATTCAAGAGAATTTACTGCAAGGTGCAGCACGACGCCTATCACGTCTACACGATTGATATCCATTCGTTCTTTGCCGTCGAGGAAATTGAAAAACTCTGGTCCGGGGTATACCGGGAGTCGAAGCCTTTGTATACGAGTGTTGCTGCAGATATCGGCAAGCCTGAACTGCTTGTTTTGGCTGTTCTCTTCCATGATATCGGCAAGGGTGAAGGGAAGGACCACTCTAACAAGGGTGCGGACATGATGCCCAAGATCGCCCGTCGCCTGCATTTGTCGAAAGAAGACAGCAAGCGTCTGGAGTTTTTGGTTCGCCACCACCTCGACATGGCACACATCTCTCAGCGACGTGACCTGCACGATATCAAGCTGATTCAGGACTTTGCCAACAAGATGGAGATGGTCGAGACCCTGAAGATGCTCTTCCTGTTGACCTTTGCTGACATCAAGGCAGTGGGGCCCGATGTCTGGTCAGAATGGAAAGGGCACCTGCTGCAGGAACTTTACGAGAGTACCTACGAGACCATGGAACGCGGCAACTTCATGAGCGAGGTTCGTACGGAACGGGTGCGTAACCGCAAACGCAAGACCCTGGCGGCTCTCAAGGGTGATTTTGATGAAAAGCTGATCAAGAGTCACCTGCGTTCAATGAGTACCCGGTACCTCCTTACGCACCGGTCATGGGAAGTCATTGACCATGTTGCCCTGGAACTGTCCCGTGGCGCAGATACCGTAGCGATCCAGGTCAAGCACGATACGGAAGCCGAGTACAGCAGTGTGACGATCTCCACCGTCGACGTGCCGGGCCTTTTCAGTATGATCACAGGGGTTATGGCGGCAAACGGTATCAACATCCTCGGCGCGCAGATCTATACCCGCAGCAACGGCAACGCCCTCGACATCCTGCATGTCAACAAGCCTGTCGGCGGCATTATTGACAGCCCGTCCAAGTGGCAGAAGGTGCAGTCCGATCTGACCGCGGTCCTCGAAAGCCGGGTCAAAGTCTCCAGTCTGGTCAAAAAGCGTCAGAAGGTCAGTACCCTGACCGGCCATAAATTACCCCGCTATCCGAACCGGGTGGAGTTTGACTGTGATGTCTCCCGGGAGCACACGGTTATTGACATTTTTGCCCATGACAAGGTCGGACTTCTCTACAGGATTACCAGGACGCTGGCAGACCTCGGGCTCTACATTCATGTCGCGAAGATTTCCACCAAGGTAGACCAGGTGGCGGACACCTTCTATGTAAAGGATATTTTCGGTCAGCCGGTCAACAGCGAAGCCAAGCGGGAGGACCTCCGCAAGGCTCTCCTTGAATGCATGGAAGAGCTAGTCAGCCAGGGTCCTTATGAATCATTATCTCGACCATTACCTGAACTATCTTGCCGTTGAGCGTGGCTTATCCAAGAACACACTTGATGCCTATGGTCGTGACCTGGCGCGCTACCTGGAGTACCTGGAGAAACAAAAGGTTCATGGTCTGGAAAAGATAACCCCGGCTGTCGTGCTGCGTTTCCTCGGTACTCTGAAAGAGGACGGCCTGTCCGCCAGAAGCAGAGCCCGATCTCTCGCAGCCTTGAGAACATTTCACAAGTTCATGGTCAGGGAGAAACTGGTCAAGGACAATCCGACCGACCAGATCGTGGCACCGAAAAGCCTCTCCTCTTTGCCCAAAACCCTTTCGACTGTTGATGTAGAGAGCCTTCTGGCGAGTCCGAAGGGCGAGGCTCCGCTCGCTATGCGTGATCGGGCCATGCTGGAAATCCTTTATGCGACCGGTTTGCGCGTCTCCGAACTGGTCTCCTTGAAAATGGGCGACCTGCAACTTGATGTTGGTTACCTGACGGCGTTCGGTAAACGCAGCAAACAGAGGATTGTTCCGCTTGGCGAGGCCGCCATAGGAGCTTTGCGTGAATATATGCAGCATGGGCGACCCGGTCTTGACAAGCAGCGCGGCTCCCAATACCTGTTTCTCAACCGCTCCGGGGAAGGCTTGACACGCCAGGGCTTCTGGAAGATTATTAAGCGCCGTGCTCTTGAGGCCGGCATCAGGCAGAGCATCACGCCGCATACCATGCGGCATTCTTTTGCCACGCACCTTCTGGAAAATGGTGCGGATTTGCGCTCCGTACAGGCAATGCTTGGCCATGCTGATATCTCAACAACCCAGATTTACACCCATGTCACGCGTGAGCGTTTGCGGCAGATGCACGCTCAGCATCATCCGAGAGGGTGAAGAACGGGACGCGCTAGGTTCGCGAGACGCGAAAGCAATAAGACAATCCATAACTGATTACCGATCACGATCACAGATAAACTTTAACCTTCCACTTTTAACGGGTATTCATGAAATTCATTACTTTACTTGGCGACGGTATGTCCGACGAGCCGGTCGCGGAACTCGACGGCAAAACGCCATTGCAGGCTGCCGAAACACCCAATATGGATAAACTCGCCAGGGAAGGCATCATCGGCCTTGCCGAGACGGTACCTCAGGAGTTCCATCCCGGTTCGGATGTCGCGAACCTCTCGGTGTTCGGCTACGATCCGGCGACCTGCTATACCGGTCGTTCTCCTCTGGAAGCGGCCAGCATGGGAGTCGAGCTTGGCCCCGATGATGTCGCATTTCGGCTCAATCTGGTGACTCTGAGTCTGCTCGGTGGTGATCTGTGCATGCAGGACTTTTCCGCCGGTCACATCTCCACGGCAGAGGCCCGTGAACTGATCCTCTGCCTGCAGGAGGAACTGGGTGACGACGAATTCCAGTTCTATCCCGGCGTGTCATACCGGCATCTGATGGTCTGGAAGGGCGGTCGCGACGATATCCACATGCCTCCACCCCATGACCTGACCGGGCAGAGTGTCACCGCGCATGTGCCGCGCTCCGTCGAGGCCATGCCGTTGATGAATATCACCAACGCGGCACAACTGCTGTTCAAGCAGCACCCGGTCAATGTCAGGCGTGAGACAGAAGGCAAACTTGCTGCCAACTCGATCTGGCTCTGGGGGCAGGGGCGTCGTCCGCAGATGCCGACCCTGCAGGACAAGTTCAACCTCAACGGTGCTGTGATTTCCGCGGTCGATCTGATCAAGGGGATCGGCATTTATGCGGGGCTCGATGTTATTAACGTGCCGGGTGCAACCGGTTACCTGGATACCAATTACAAGGGCAAGGCAGAAGCTGCCCTGGAAGCACTGAAGAGCCGGGATTTCGTTTATCTGCACGTAGAGGCCCCCGATGAAGCCGCGCATGGTGGCAGCCTGACTGACAAGATCGAAGCGATCGAGCGTTTTGACAAGGATGTGGTCGGTACGGTCATGGCCGGCATCGAGAGCCTAGGAGAATACAGGGTTCTGCTGCTGCCTGACCATCCCACGCCGGTCGCGAAAATGACCCACACCAAGGACCCGGTTCCCTTTGTCCTGGCCGGTTCAGGTGTTGAACGTCCAGCCATTGCGGCGGATGAATATTCTGAAGCTGCTGCCAAGAGATCAGGATTGTTTGTCAGCCCGGGGCACCAGGTGATGGATCTTCTGGTCAATGGCAGGCCGCTATAGATTGAGAGGTGTCAGGTTTTCTGACAATTATCCACATTGGGTAATTTCGACGAATCCAAACCTTCTGACAGTTTCTCAGGCAGCCTGTTTTTTGGCTCTAACAATGATTGGCGTACATTGACCACTGTTTCAGTTGCTTGGTGAATAGGATTTTGACATATGATCGATTAACGACAAGCCATCTGCATGGTTGCAGGTGGCTTTTTTTGTGACTGATCAGGGGAAGTCTATAAAACTTGGAGCATAGATCGCCGTTAGTATAAGAATGAGTTGCAACAATATATATAAGAATACTGACCGGTGATCTTCCATGCGGTACCGAAAATGGTGAATTATAGGAAACACCCGATCCGGAGATTGAGGGCTTCCGTGGTGTGCAACATGCTCCCTCCCCCTGGGTGAAGTTTTTAACTAATCAACTGCATTTAAATCTTGCAAAACAACAACAAATTATAATTAATGTGGGCCGAGTAATAACATATTTCCTATATAGCAGGACTTTAGCTTGCCATGCAGACTGCATTTAGAATTCATAGTTTGACATTCATCATTATCCTCTGCCTCTTAAAGATTGGTTATGCAGTCGAGCTAACCCCATTTTCAGTACGCAATCTTTCACCAACAGCTCTTGTGCATGGCCTCGCCATAGCGGAAACATCTAAAGTTCTTTCTCCTGGAGAGAAGAGGGGCCAGTTCTCCTTTGATCTGGTCAATAATGCCACGTCGAATCAAAGCTCGAATGAAACCATTGTTCTCGATGGAGAAACTTACATCGGTACACTCGGCATTCGATACGGTTTGTCAGAGCGAATACAGGTTGGTTTAGATCTTCCTTACATTCATCATTCTGGAGGCTTTTTGGATGGTGTTATTTCCGACTGGCATAATTTTTTTGGCCTGCCAAACGGAGACCGCAACAAGTTTCCAGATGATCAATTGAACTACTCTTACAAGGATGAAAAAGGCGGGGTTAATGTTAACAACGAAGATGGTGGTTTAGGTGATCTCAGGGCAAACCTTGTTTATGAACTGTTTTCCAGAAAAAAGGCCTCTTATGCCATACAATTTTCAATTAAAGCACCAACCGGTAATGCTGAAAAGCTTACAGGCAGTGAGGCTTGGGATACCTCTTTGGCACTGATGACTCAATATGAAGACAGCCTCTCGTCAGGAAGTTATTCTGTATGGGCCGGGATTGCTGGAAATTACTTAGGCAGTGGTAAAGTTTTAGAAGACAGAGTCAACAATTGGGTGGCAAATGGTTGGCTTGGAGGCGGTTGGAGTCCATACCATTGGCTTGGCTTGAAAATTCAATTCGATAGCCATTCTTCACTCTATGACAGTAATTTAAAGGAACTGGGCGATCCAGCGCTGATAATGACACTGGGTGGATCTCTCGCATTGACAGAAAAAACCCTATTGGACCTTGCTTTCAGTGAAGACCTCAATGTCGAGGTTTCTCCAGATATTGCATTTCACCTCAGCCTGAAACACACTTTTTAAATGCACAAACAGCTTATTAATTCGATAATCTCCTCCGGTCTTAGAAATCATCCTCCTGGATTTTGAATAATGAGAAATGAGATCAGTTTGTTAGCGCACCTGCTTCGGGAGCAGGGGGGCGCTGGTTCGAATCCAGTCATCCCGACCAGTGTTTACAAGGAGCGACCTTCCCGGGGTCGCTCTTTTCTTTGTCCTCCGGTCCCTGTCGGGTCCGAATCACATCTCTAATTGGCAATTTGAGTGTTCAGGGAGTGTCGTCTTTTGTGTTCCGGGGCGTGGTTTTGGCTCCGGGGCTATTCTGGGGCATGTGCACAATTCTCAAGAAAAAAGGCCCCACAAGCACACTTGCAGGGCCTTCCATTGAAACAGTCAAAAAGCTACATCATTTTCTGGTCAAATAATCCCTCATAGATTTTCTGGAACTCACCATCTTTGATCGCTTTTTTGACTTCTGCCGTGTTTTTGCTCATCCAGGTGTGCATTGGGTCGTTGGCCAGGAGATTGTCAATATAATCATTCACTTTTTTATTGTTGTAATGACGCGCTTCTGGAATGAACTTGAAATAGAAGTTGTGTGCAACGTCATAAATACCGTGCCACCATGCATAATCTGGCCCCATCATTGCTGCTCCCATCCGGGCACGACGGCCTTCATGATGCCATAACTCCCAGTATTCCCATTCCAATTGGTTGGAAAAAGCAGCAGGACTTTCCATCACTCCTGCTTCTTTGATCATCTTCATGATTTCACCTGCAGGCTTGGCGAACTTTTCATCGTACAGATTCACAAGTGCGTCGTATTGGAAATAATGGCCATTAACGAAACGCTTCTGATGACAATTTGAGCATACGTCCTGCATGTTGCTGCGCTTCTCTTCCCAGTTTTCCTTGTGTTTGGAAACTGGTGGTCTCAAAGTCCATGAAATGCGCATCCCGACATCATGGGTCACGGGTTGATTTTTAGTAGCACTCATGTGGCAGGTCGAGCACGTTGGAGCTTCATAGTAATCCTCGCCAACGACCCATTTATCGTTGTCGAGGTTGAGGCGTTCACGATAACCATAATAGGCGATACCGTGTTTAGACTCTTCGAAAATTTCTTTCTGAGGATGATCGGGGCCTAAATGACATTTACCGCAGTTCTCGGGTTGACGAGCCTGGTACTTTGAGAACGAATGCCGAGAATGACAAGCATTGCATGCTCCCTTGGAACCGTCAGGATTGAGTCTGCCAATGCCGCTATTGGGCCAAGTTGTCGGAGAGAGCTTATTCGGGGCATTCGGATCAATGACAACCTTGCCTCCATGACACGATTCACAGCCAACAATTACAATTGGGTGACCACCGGCTGCATGTGCGAGGTATGCATCCGCAGAGGCAAGAATTTCACCAGCATGTGCATGATAAGAGTCACTGGTCTCTTTTTCGATCTGCTCATGGCACTTGCCGCAATCTTTCGGTGTCACCAAGGTGGCTATGAACTCTCCATTGTGCTTGAAAGCGTCGACATCTTTTTCATCGGCTTGGTGGCAATCCAGACATCCGACGTCGTTCTTACTATGGGCTGAATCTTTCCACTGCAAGTAAAGAGCCGGATTACTTTTCTTGTGACAAGAGACACATTTTTCTGTGGCTGAAGATGTTGAAGTAAGAAACAACCCGGTTAGAAAAAAAACCATCAATAAAGATAACTTTCTCATGTTGACCTCCTCTATATTTACCCTATGACCAGAACCCGGCTAACAGGTTAAAGTTATCTAACCGTTGGAGGTTGTCAATGTTCTTCAGACATTATTTCATACCCCAGCCATCCCCGGTTGGGGCTTTTTTATTTCTACCTTTCTGCCTCCACTCACTCCCCCAATCTTCACCACAGGACCGGAATAGGACCGGACCGTTCGACTGACCTTTCACTAAGCCACTAAACACCAGCATCTAAGTCTGTAGCGCAAAGAATAACTTATTCTGTGTTCATATTTTGCCCGCTGACGTCCATTCAGAAACGCCTCCGGATGACGTTCTTACTGTTCCGTGAGCGCAATGGGGAGCGAGCATTAGCCGAGCGAACGCTACTGATTCAGGAGCAGGTGCCCCATGAATGCCAAGGTTAGCCTTGTCTAACGGGGCAAACTTGATAACATGGAGTACAGGAAAAGAGTTCGTCTGCTCAATCCGAAGAGAGATGGGCACATGACTTATAAAATACTTTCTTGCTGTCGTATCATCTTCACTGGTCTGTCGATTCTTTTGGTCATATTGCTAAACGCTTCCCCTTCCTCAGCACTGCTTTTCGATAGTGAACTGCCGAAAGAAACCAAGGTTCGCAATCTTAACTTACTCGCCGCCGGCATGACCGTCGCCTGGGGAGTTGTAAACTGGGATTACTTCCAATCGTCACCTCAAGCGAACTCTGAGGGTTGGTTCGATCATGGCACAGATGAAGGTGGGGCTGACAAGCTCGGTCACCTTTATACCACCTATGCTCTTAGTCACCTCTATGCGTCGATATATCGAAAGTGGGATTATCCCGAAGAGTCAGCCATGAGCCTCGGGGCCTGGTCGGCTTTGGGAACTATGGCCATCATGGAAATTGGAGATTCCTTCAGTGATTATGGATTCTCCTATGAGGACATGATCATGAATTGTGTCGGTGCCGCCGCAGGGTATTGGCTCGGGAGCCATCCTCAATGGCGGCAGCGGGTTGATTTGCGTCTTGAATACGCCCCAAGCCTGAGTAATTTCGAAACTGATATCGTCACCGATTACGAACACCACAAATATCTGCTCGCCTTGAAAGCCGAAGGGTTCGACTCCTTACGCGACACCTTATTTGGCTACCTTGAGCTGCATGTCGGCTATTATGCTCGTGGCTACGATGACTACCACCCGGGTCAGGGTTATGACGACCGTTCACGTACCGTCTACCTTGGGCTTGGCCTGAACGTGGGTAAGTTAATTGAAAACGTCTGGGAAACCAAAATCTTCGACTACCTACAACTGCCTTACACTTACCTCCCTCTGGAGAATGATCTCGACTGACCCAATATTAAGCAGTAAATGTGAAAAGTTCTTGTTTTTCCAGCATTATAGAAAAGGCCACCAAGGATCGAACCCTGGTGGCCATAGTTTTAGCTTCTTAAATAGCTCTATCAGAAAAAAGCCGTTTCCATCTCGCAAGTCGTGCAAATTGAAAAAACCCCCGATCTGCAAATCGAGGGCTTTCATGATTTATAAATGGTGAATTTATCCAAGATTCCGGGCCATGCTGACCGGATCTGCCCGTGAAACAGGCCATTTTGACCAGACAACGAAATACCCCGATGATGTTGATTGGCTGCGTCTCTGGTGCGGTAGTTGATTGATGGTATACTGTGATCAACTTCCGCACTAGGAATGGATGATTTTTTCTTTCACCTTGGAGTAATCCTGCCATCGCCGCAGCTATCGGGAGAAAGTCTATCACATGGACAAGCAAACCGAATTTGTTGAAAAACTCTCGTCACAGATCGTTGAATGGGATGTCCAGATCGACCGCCTCAAGGAGCAGGGTGAAAACGCCACCGCTGAAGCTAAGCTTGCCTGTTATAAAGCTGTCGCAGCCTTGCAGCTGAAGCGGGATCAGGCGGCGGAAAAGCTGCAGGGCATAGGGATGGTCAGCGAGGACGACTGGGAAGATATGAAAGACGGAGCGGAACAGATTTGGGATGAGGTCAAGGGGCTCTTAAGAGACGTTATCAAGAAGACTGATTGAACAGGTCAGTCACAGATATCCGTGCTCAAGTAGTCCTGACTAGCAAGAAAATGGTCACTAGGAAATCAATCCTGGTGGCCGTATTTTATGGAGAATAAGCGTCTTAAATTGCTCTATCAATACACCTGTTTTCGTCTCGGTAATGGTGATAAATAGGAATCGTAGCAAGATAAGCTGCGTTGCCGTTAACCAAATCTTGCAGCGAGAGTCAGATCGTGTTTGAATTGCACGTTGGATAGGTACTGTAACCCACGCGCCAGAGACATGATTTGAGGTGTTTCGATCGTCAAGGTGCTTGGGACGGTATTTTCAGCGGGTTGAGTTTCTCAGGATGGAGTTACATATGTTCCAGAAAAGCATCAGGGGAGGGTATTCACCAGCACTTCCCGGGATTGAGCTAAAGACGCTCGTACACGGTGACCAAACATTGATGACAGAGTTTTTGCTGGAGAAAGGTCGCCAGTTGCCAAAGCATAGCCATCCTCACGAACAGACTGGCTACCTTGTCAAAGGTCACATTCGGCTGACAATCGGATCGGAAGAATATGATGTGATGCCTGGCGATAGTTGGTGTATCCCCGGCAGCGTTGAACACGGTGCAGAAGTTGTCGAGGAATCAATAGCTATTGAAGTATTCTCTCCGGTAAGAGAAGACTATTTGCCAAGATAAGAACTGCTTCATGCACCGCGCCACTGGGATGTAAATTGAGTGTGTCAGACCGAGGTATCGAGGATGGTATTTATGAGGATGGTATTTATGAGGATGACAATAATTTTTATTTTGCTGCTGACAGTCACAGGATGTGAATGGCTGTCTGAGGAATTTGAAGTAATAACTCTGGATGAGCTAAATAGGCTCAAATGTGAATGGCAAGAGCCTAAAGTGTCTAAATGGTTTTATATTGGTTCTGAAGATGGCTACCACCTGTTCATTCATAGAGATCTTCCAGGCGACAAGCACTACGAAATCAAAATTTCAGATTTTACGATTGATGAGCCCACGAATGTTTCGAGTAATGAAGCGAACTGGGTGATCATGCCTTGGGGGCCGACAGATAAAGAATGTCAACAATAATGTCCCGTTAACCGCCGGTCTTCCTGCTGTTCGGGAGCTTTTCCTGACAGCTTTTCTCTGAGGGAACTGTGCGTTCCCTGCCGATCAATAAAGAATACCGTGACGACGTTCAATCCTGCTGTTGTTGACAACATGGATAACAAAGTCAAAGACACCTACGCGGGTTGGCCAACCCGCGTCTGCTTCATCGACGTACTTGGTTAGTCAACCAGGAGGAATCCGTGTCGACGGGAAATGATCGTGGCGACAATTACAGACTGCACAACATCGCATTTTTCGGGTTGTTTCTCCTGACCGCTCTCCCCTTTGTGTCTTCCCCGGTGGCCCTGGTAGCAGGTCTCTCATTCAGCCTTGTTTTTGGTAATCCTCTCCCCGACCTGACGTCCAGGGCGAGTAAATTCCTGTTGAAACTCTCGGTGATCGGACTTGGCTTTGGCGTCAACTTTGTCGAGGTCATCGAGGTCGGGAAAAACTCCTTGATTTTAACCCTTATCAGCATTACGGCCACCATCTGTTTCGGTGAACTCATTGGCCAGGCCATGAAACTCCCCCGGAACACCCGGGTGCTGGTCTCTTTCGGGACCGCAATCTGTGGCGGCAGCGCCATCGCCGCCATGGCTCCAATCATCAAAGCCAGGGACGATGAGATCGCCGTTTCACTGGCAACGGTTTTCGCATTGAATGCCGTTGCGCTGGTTATCTTCCCCCCGATGGGCCATTTTTTCGAGCTCAATCAGCATCAATTCGGGCTCTGGGCTGCGCTGGCAATTCATGATACCAGCAGCGTCGTCGGCGCTTCGGCCACTTTTGGCGCCGTGGCCTTGACCGTCGGCACCACTGCCAAATTGGTGCGTGCTCTCTGGATTGCCCCCTTTTCAATGTTGGCCGGTTTTTTCTGGAGAACGAAAGAGAAGGTGAGTGTCCCCATATTCATCCTGGGCTTCATCGCTGCCGCCTTCATCAACTCCTGGCTGCCCGCTTTCGACCAGTTGTGGAATGGTTTTTACAGTGTCTCCAAACAGATACTGGTGATGACCCTGTTCCTGATCGGTGCCGGTCTGACCCGACAGGTTCTTAAGCGGGTCGGAGTCCGGCCGTTGCTGCTCGGCATTATACTCTGGATTATTGTCGGTTCTGTGACTCTGTGGCTGATTGTAGACGGTTATATTCGATAACTCTGGACAGTTTGAGTGAGCAGCGTGTTGTCTCAACGGCAAAAATTTCCGGTGTTCTGCTTGAGGCGATGCAGGGGATATTGAGGAACTTGGCCAAATTATTGATGGACTCTTGATCTATCTCTTTTTCCAGTAGATTCCGAAGCTCCTTTTTTTGCCGATTGCTAAGCAAACTTTTTATGTTTAAATGGGTTACAAAATGGAACCTTCCACAGGAGGTGGATATGAAAAAGTTACTGGTCGTTATTTGTGCGTTTCTCCTGATCCTGGCACCAATGTCAGTTATGGCAAAGAACTCCGGTAAAGGAGAGGGCAAGGGCCCTTCACCGAATGAATCCGCCTATGAACATGCTTCGGATAATGCCAAATTCAAACGTGGTGACGATTGGCATGGGGATAACGGAAAAGATAAAGACGATGACGACGCAGAGTCGGAAGATGATGAAGACAACGGTAAAAGGAAAAAAGAGCAAGACCAGGAGCGCGAGAAAAAGAAAAAAGGTAAAAAAGGTGATGACGAGTCGGATGGGGCAGGAACAAACAAGATAAAGAAATCCGGCAAGGACAAGGAAAAGAAGTAGACGTGATCAAAAAGATTATGGAACGACGCCCCTGAGAACGTTAAACAGAAGAGCAGCAACTGGAACTGTACATTGATTGAATAGGATCAAAAGCCGCAGTCCTGCACGGGCTCCGGCTTTTTTGCGCAGATTCATCTCCATGTTGCGACAGGATCGTCTGAATGGATAATCCGCAGTTGAAATATCCGGCGACGCCCCGCCCTGAAGTGGATGCTCTAAAGGTTCTGATCGGAGGCATCCTCGGCATGGTGGTTGCCATGGGCATCGGCAGATTCATTTTTACGCCGATTCTGCCGCTGATGCAGCGCGACCTGGGAATGACCAACAGTGTTGCCGGATGGCTCGCCGGGCTGAATTACCTGGGTTATCTGGGTGGTGCAATCGTCTGCTCGATCACCCCAGGGCTGCTGCGTTCCCGGCTGATCACTGGCGGTTCGCTGTTCGTGAGTATCGCTACGACACTCTTTATGGGCGCGACTCTAAGCGTGCAGTGGTGGGGATTGATGCGTTTCGCCGGGGGCTTTGCCAGCGCCGTGCTGTTTATCGTGATCACTGCAGAGGTGGGGGAGACTCTCAGCAGGCGTGGTTACGGCCACTGGCTCGGCACCTTGTACGGAGGAATCGGTTTCGGGATCGCAATCAGCGGTCTTATCGTCCCGCCGCTTGATAAATTTGGCGGTTGGGATGGGGCATGGTATGGAGCTGGTATTCTCGCAGCCATTCTGGCAATTGCCGGGCTTTTGCTCGGTCGCAGGCGCGAGCTGGTTAAACCAATTACGATCGATGAATCGCGTACATCAGTTTCTCTGTCCAGCGTTCGGCTGCTGTCGGTCGGGTATTTTTTCGAGGGCCTTGGCTATATTGTTACCGCGACATTCCTTGTCGCGATTATCTCCCTGACGCCGGGATTGGAGGATTTTGCTCCCTACAGTTGGGTTGCGGTCGGTCTTGCTGCCGTGCCATCGACGATCTTCTGGCCCTATCTCGGTCGTCGTATCGGCAACCGCAAGGCTTTGCTTGGCGCGTATGCTCTACAGGCCGCAGGGATCCTGGTCAGTGTCTGGGCTGAGTCGATGACTACGGTGCTTTTTGTCGCGGTGTCATTTGGAGGGACCTTCCTCGGGATTGTCGCCTTGACCTTGACCGAGGGGAACCTCCGTATGCCTGGCGATGGCCGGCGGGCTGCAGCTTTCCTGACCGCCAGTTTCGGCGTCGGACAGATGCTCGGGCCGGTCCTGGCAGGAGTTCTTGCTGATATCCAGAAAGGTTTTGCCGTGCCCCTGATGCTGGCGACTGTCTGCGTAGCCATTGCCGGGCTCTGTGTGCTTCTGGACAGGCAATTCCAGTCGCAATGATTCCGGCAGCCGCTTATGCTGTGATCCCGGCGGCGCAATCCTTCAATCGCCGGCATTTGCCAAGATCAAGCAACTCGCAGTCATTCATCAATAATTCCATGGCAGCCCCCTTTCACAGTGTGAGGATATTTCATTTAAGTGTGTTTCAGGACCTGGTGCCAGATACAGTTCTTTACTATTGTAACCGTTACAATTAGCATGCAGTGAAACTGTACCCGTTACTAGATGTGGCAACTGTATCAGTTGTCATTGCAGTCAAGCTGATATGAATAGAATCCGATGATAATGCCTGGAATTTAAGGTGACGCAGATGTTCCATATCAATGTCGGGCAAGGAGACAAAATCCCTCTTTGTGAGGAAGTGGCTGGCAAGATCAGTTGCATAGTCGGGCATGGTTAGCGGATGGCCAATTTCCTTTTTTACACGATAACGGTGCTGATCTGGGGTTCCACATGGCTGGGAATCAAGTTCCAGCTCGGTGTGGTCGATCCGGCCCTGTCAGTCTCTTACCGTTTCGCCCTGGCGGCGCTGATCCTCTTTGCCTGGTGTTTTGCCCGACGCCTGCCGCTGAAATTTTCCAGAGGTGAGCACTTGTTTATCGCTATGCAGGGCGTCTTCCTGTTCGCTCTGAACTATGTGCTTTTCTATCTTGCCGAATTGCAGATCACCAGCGGTTTGGCGGCAGTGGTTTTTTCCACGATCGTGGTTATGAACCTGATTAACGGTCGCCTGTTCCTCGGGACGCCGATCGAAATCAAGGTCCTGATAGGTGGGGCGCTGGGAATGGTCGGCCTGGTTTTGCTCTTCTGGCCGGATATGGCGGCCACGGATTTCTCCGGGCCGGTATTTGTCGGTATGCTGCTCAGCTTTGCCGCGACCTACCTGGCATCACTTGGCAATATCCTGTCGGTCCGTAACCAGCGACACAAACTTCCGATTGTACAGACCAACGCTTTCGGCATGGCCTACGGCTCGGCCTGTATGGCGTTGATTGTGCTGGTTAGCGGCACATCGGTCACCATAGAGATGACGGCCCCATATCTGGTCTCGCTGGTCTACCTGGCCCTGTTCGGTTCGGTGATTGCTTTTGGCTGTTACCTGAGCCTGGTCGGCAGGATCGGGGCGGGGCGGGCTGCCTACGCCACGCTGCTTTTCCCGATTGTTGCCCTGGGGCTTTCGACCTTCTGGGAGGGATATAACTGGACCTCGCATGGGGTTTGCGGAATGATTCTGATTCTGTCTGGAAATTACCTGGCCATGTCCAGGAAAAAGATCGTCACGGAACAGCAAAGCCGGGTCCGGGAGGCTGTCGCACTGGACGGCTGAACCTTTTTCTTCAGACGCTCCAGGTTTTCCGCCAATCACGGTAGTTCACTGAAAGGCATGATAAAATGCCGCTTTTGTTGACCTGGAAATTATCTATTTGCTAGAGTTCCGCAGACAATACTTCGCAACATGACGGCAGGAGATTTTTCTTGACGAAAGTGGAATTTTTCAAGTTGAACCGGCCCGAAAGGGCCAGGGTTCTCTGTGACCTGGCTGAGGAATTTTATCTTGACGGACAGCGAGTGCTGGTTATGACCCTGGATGACAACCAGGGGATAACCCTCGACCGCTTCATGTGGACCTGGAAAAAAGGTACTTTCGTGCCACACGTCTATGATAACGGCTCTGTTGAAGGCCACGACGAGCCGGTGGTCATTGTCTCAGAAGAAGCAAACCCGAATGCCGCAAGTGTCCTGATCATGGGTGCCCCCTGCAGTGTCGAGTTTATTCGCCAGTTCCGTCACGTGGTCGACTTTGCCGAAACCTATGACGAGACGCGCCTGGAAGAGTCGCGCGAGCGTTTCAGGAGTTATCGTGAGCTTGGATTCAACCCTGTCATGCGTTAATGCCGGTGGGCCAGAAAGCATGGTCCGGTTCGACCATGTCCCACAGCTTGATAAGGAGACACGACTTTCTGCCGAGGCTCTGCATGCCCTCTCTATTTGGCAAGCCAGGCCAGGTGAAGTGATGACCCTGGTTGACCCGGAAGCGACGGCTTATCGTGCACGCATCATTAGCCTGGATCCCGAACAACCGTGCTGCATGCCATTTGCACGACTGTCCCATCCTGTGGAAAGCCCCCTGACTATTGAAGTCTACCAGTCCTTGCCGGAACGGGAACGTTTTGAGCTGGTCCTGCAGAAACTCACCGAGTTGGGTGTCGCCCGAATTGTGCCGATGGAGTCTGAACACTCGTCAACCCTTGAAGAACGCGATGCCGGACAGAAAAAATCACATCGCTGGCCGGACCTGATCAGCAAAGCTTCCCGTCAGTGCCGGCGCGCCATGCTGCCGCAGCTCATGTCGGTTCATTCTTTCGCCGAAGCACTGCTTGCCGCTGAATCAGCGGAGTTGAAGCTGATGCTTTACGAAGGGGCTGCCACCTGGACACTCACGGAAGGTTTTGGTTCATTCAGACCCCGCAGTGTCGCCCTGATGATCGGCCCCGAGGGGGGCTTCTGCCGGGAGGAAGTCGAACGGGCGCAAGCGGTGGGTTTCTTGCCTGTCAGTCTTGGTCCGCGGATTCTGCGCACCGAAACTGCTGCGATTGTCGCCTCGGCCATCGTGCAGAGTTATTTGGGGGATTTGAATTGAGAGGTTCGTGGCGCGTGGCGCGAAAAGTCTCTACTAACGTATGGTTGACTTATGAATCTGGATAACCTGACAGTTGTTCTCGTCGAATCCCGTGGCGAGCGGAATATAGGGTCGGTAGCGCGTGCGATGGCAAACTTCGGGGTGAGTGACCTGCGTCTGGTCGCACCGAAAGTTGATCACCTCGATGATGAAGCCCGTAAAATGGCTGTCAAGGCAAGTGTGCTGCTCGAGCAGGCGACTGTCTATCCTGACCTCCAGGGTGCTCTAAAGGATTGCCGTTATGCCTATGCGACCACGCGTCGCTTCGGCAAGTACCGGGCCGACTTTCTGCACCCCGACAACGCTGCGGCCGATCTCCTGCCCCGTCTCGATGCGGGCCGGGTTGCAATGGTTTTCGGTCGTGAAGACAAGGGATTGAAGACAGAAGAGCTGGACCTCTGCCAGCGCCTGATTACGATTCCGACCTGCGGTACGATACAGTCAATGAATCTGGCCCAGTCCGTGGTGGTCTGTCTCTATGAAGTTTGTCTGCAGCATGGCGAGTCACAAGGCAAGGTGCAGGGTAACAGGAAACTTGCGACCAACGAACAGCTGGAGATTCTTTTCTCTCATATGCAGAAGTCGCTCCTCAGAATCAAGTATCTCAATCCACAGAATCCTGAACACATCATGCGCTCCTATCGGCAGATGCTTGGCAGGGCAGGGATGGATGAACGCGACGTCCGCATTCTGCGCGGTCTGATGAGTGAAATCGACCGCGTTGAGGATGAACGTCGTCTGCTTGCCGGAGAGGTCGACGACATCGATGAAGCATGAATGTCTGGACAACGGTCTGAAGATCAGCTTCCGCGACGAGAGTAATCGCTATTTTGGCGACTATCATCGCGTCTGCGTGGTCGCGACGATCAGCTATACTCTCGCCCAACTCGCTGATGACGACCTGCGACTTCGGGCAATTGCTGTCTATGGTGAGCAAATCAAGCTGGAAAAGCGCCTTGAGCGTATGGGTGTGCCTTCTGCTGAAGTTGAACAAGTCCGTAATGCCCTGATTGATGATTTCATGCGGCAGGCGACCATTTACATGTCCCGTCCTGATTACCCGCGACGACTGGTTGCAGCCGAGTTGAGCAAACAGCGATCAGGTCGGTTCTATGCCTGAATTGATCAAGGACCTGGAAATTACCGGGCTGGTCCATGGTGGCCGAGGTATCGGGCGTTGCGACGGCAAGGCTGTGTTTGTCCCGATGACTGCGCCCGGCGACCGGGTCGTCTGCAGGGTCGTCAGGTCGAAATCAAGCTATAGCGAAGCTGAGTTGGTGGACGTGGTTGATCCTTCGGAACACCGGCGTGAGCCGCCATGCCCTTATTTCGGCAGCTGTGGTGGCTGCCAGTGGCAGCACCTCTCTTACCCAAGCCAAAGCCATTGGAAAGAAAAGATTTTTTTCGATCAACTGCTCCGCGCCAAGGTTGCCATGCCGGAATGCCTGGCGCCGATTGTGCCGGCGCCTGATGAGTGGCATTATCGCAACCGGGTCCAGTTCAAGTGTCATATGACTGGAAAAGGGCTGGTTATTGGCTTTTATCGTCCCGGCTCTCATTTTGTCGTAGAGATAAAACGGTGCCTGCTGCTACCGCCACAAATTCAACGTGTGCTTGATCTTTTGCACGAAGAGCTGCCCGGCGCACCATGCCCGGACTGTATCACCCAGGTCGACGTGGCTTGCGGTGATGATGGCGCCCTCAGGGTGCTCCTGCATGGATTGACGAAAGGCCGTCGTCAACTGCAGCTGTGGCTACAGACCTTTGCGATGCGTCATCAGATCAACGCATGTCTGCAGTCGGGCCATAAAAATACCATCGAGCTTGTGCATGGCGTGGCAGATCTGACAGTGGTTGTCGATCAACCGCCGATAGCCATGGGTTATGGCCCCGGAGGTTTTGCCCAGGTGAACCCGGCGCAGAATCGCAACTTGATCGTCGAAATGCTCACAATTCTCGATCTGCAGGGGACTGAGAATGTCCTGGACCTGTTCTGCGGCATGGGCAATTTCAGCCTGCCGATGGCTCGTCGGGCGGGCCGGGTGACCGGGATCGAGGATTATGCCCCCTCCGTGGTAACCGCAATTAAAAACGCCTTCGCAAATAACCTGAAAAATGTCGAGTTTCGCGTCGCAGATGCATCGACGGCCTTGAGCTGCGGCAATTATGATGATGTAGATCTGCTTGTGCTCGACCCCCCTCGCAGCGGCAGCTACCAAGCCAGTCGGGAGATTTTGCAGGCCAGACCGCAACGGGTCCTCTACGTCTCCTGCGATCCGGCAACCCTGGCCCGTGATCTGCAACCTCTGGTGCATGACGGATACCGGGTCGTCTCAAGCAGACCCTTTGACCACTTCCCGCAAACCTGGCATATAGAGAGTATGACTTTGCTGGAGAGGGGGGCAGCGGTTAGCGGTCAGACTTAAAGCCTTTCCTGCTCATCAACGTTTTTCCTTGCAATACCTGTCTATTTTTGATAGAAGACACTCAATTAACTTTTCATCTGAAAAGTGAGCTTCGCGGCTCGCTTTTTTTCGTTTTGGAAAAAAGATGCGGCAAGAGATTCAGGCACAGGTAGAAGAATTAATCGTTCCGATCCTCGATGCTTTCGGTTACGAGCTTGTTGACCTTCAGTACAAGAAGGAGGGCAGCGGTATGGCCCTCTGTGTCTTCATTGACAAGCCTGGCGGCATCACTCTCGATGATTGTGTCACGATCAGTCGGGAAGTCGGTGCGATCCTCGAAATCGAGGACCCGATCAAGGCGGCTTACCGGCTTGAAGTCTCATCGCCCGGCCTGGACCGGCCTTTGAAGAAACCGGCAGATTTTCAGCGTTTCGCAGGTCAGAAGATCAAAGTCAAGACGCTGTGCATGCTCGATCCTGACAGGCGGGGTCACAGCCGAAAAACCTTTACCGGCGAGCTGCTCGGCCTGGAAGGCGACATGATTCGCATAGAGTTGGACGACAAGCGCGGCGGCCTGGCGATGATCGCTCTGAGCGATCTGGAAAAAGCCAATCTTCTGGAAGATTTATAAAAAACAGCTACTTAAGAATTAACCTTTAACGTTTAACACTATAAAAAGACTTCAACAGCAGCCACCGCAATGATGTGGATGGTATGCAGGGGGAAGGGATGAATATCAACCTGAATCACATTATCGACCAGGTGGTCAAAGACAAGGGAATTAATCGCGAGGTTCTGGTCGAAGCACTGGAGGCTGCGGTATTGTCGGCAGCAAACAAGAAGTATCGCAACACCCGTGAGCTTGAAGCCCACTACAATGATGAAGCCGGTGAAGTGGAAGTCTTCGAGTTTGTCACTGTGGTTGATGAAGTGGAGAACTCCTACCAGGAGATCGACCTGTCTGAGGCTCGCGAAATCGACCCTGATGTCGAAGTTGGCGACTCGCTGGGTATGAAAATGGATGCAAGCAGCTTCAGCCGTATCGCTGCCCAAACTGCCAAGCAGGTTATCATTCAGAAGGTTCGTGAGGCAGAACGTGAAGGTGTTTACAATGAATTCAAGGATCGTGTCGGTGAGCTGGTCAACGGTATCGTCCGTCGCTACGAGCGTGGCGACCTGATCGTCGATCTGGGCCGCGCCGAGGCTTTATTGCCTCATCGTGAGCAAGTCCCGCGTGAAAATTACCGCCAGGCTGACCGGGTACGTGCCTACATCTCCGATGTGCGCATGGCTACCAAAGGCCCGCAGATTATTCTGTCACGGACTCATCCGGGCCTGTTGGCGGAACTGTTCCGCATTGAAGTCCCGGAAGTCGCCGAAGGGATTGTCGAGATCCAATCCGTTGCTCGTGAGCCGGGCAGTCGCGCCAAGATCGCCGTACTTTCCAACGACCCGGACGTTGATCCGATTGGCGCCTGTGTCGGTATGCGCGGCGCACGTGTCCAGAATGTGGTCTCCGAACTGCGTGGTGAAAAGATCGACATTATTAACTGGACACCGGACATTGCACGTTTTGCCTGCTCGGCACTGGCACCCGCTGAAGTCACCAGGGTCTACGTTGACAACGACGAAGAGTCGCTGGAAATTATCGTTCCCGACGATCAGCTGTCACTGGCAATCGGTAAAAAGGGTCAGAACGTCCGGTTGGCTGCCAAGCTGACCGGCTGGAAGATAGATATCATCAGTGAGACGCGTGCTGCAGAGGCAGAACTCGAGGAATTGACCGGTGGCGGCCGCAGCGCCGAAGACGAAGCTGATGCTGAGACACCTGAAGGGTTGTTCTCGGCGATGAGTGCCAAGGACGCAGTCGCCATGATCAAATCCGCAGAGGCCGTTGAAGATATCGCCGGTAAAGAAGTTGGCGAACAACGTGTCACGGTCACGCGCGCATTTGAAGCAAAAATGGCTGAGCTGTCAGGCGAGGAGAGCCAGGAGAGCTGATGGCGGAAGGGCGCAAGCAGCCACAGCGCACCTGTCTCGGGTGTCGCCAGGTCAAAGATCAGTCAGAACTGATCCGCTTTGTGCGCTCGCCGGAGGGTGAAATCCTGGCAGATTTGAAAGGCCGCTTACCCGGCCGTGGCACCTATCTGTGCAACAGTCGCCAATGCATGGAAGCGGCCGTAAGCAGGCAGCAGTTCAGCCGGGCTTTCCGCAGCGAGTGCCAGCCTGCAGATGTATCAGGCCTGGCTGACAAGGTGGCCCAGGAACTGCTCAAGCACCTTGCGAATTTACTGGGGATGGCGCGCAAATCGGCAAGCTTTGTCGCCGGCAGCAATGCTGTGCTCGACGCACTGGCTCACAGGAAGTCGCTGTCGATCATAGCCCTGGCAGAAGACATCTCGCCGCAGATCGGCGAGAAGATCAGACGGAAAGCTGAGCGTCAGAATGTATTGACGACGGAATTATTCAACAAAGTGGAACTTGGCCGCATACTCGGGCGTGCGGAAAGAAGTGTTGTTGGTTTGCCCGATGGCAAGTTGGCGGATGCATTCATTGGTGATTTGCGCCGTTATAAGGATATTTCAGGGGAAATTTGATGGCTAAAATTCGTGTTTATGAATTGGCGACCAAAATGGGCCTGGACAACAAGGACGTTGTCGAGAAGCTGCAACAGGCCGGTATCGAGGTCAAGAACCATATGAGCGCACTTGAAGAAGATGTTGCGCAGAAGTTCGAGACTGAACAGGCTGGCAGAATGGCCGATGCTCCCGAGGCTGAGGAGAATGTCGAAGTCAAGGTCAAGGAAGAACGTATCAGCTCCGGCTTGATACGCCGACGCCGCAAGACTGTCGTCAAGGAAGAGCCGGTCGTCGAGGAACAAGCCGCTGCTGAAGCCCCTGTCGAAGAACAAGCCGTTGCCGAAGCCCCTGTCGAGGAACAAGCCGTTGCCGAAGAAGTAACCGCCGAGGCCGTTGAAGAAGTTCTGGCAGGGCCCAAGGCTGAAGCAACTGAAGGGGCCGAGGCTCAGCTGGAAATGGCTGATCAGGCCGCACCGAAGAAAAAAGCAAAGAAAGAACCGGTTCGTGCCAAAATCCTCGGCCGGGTTGAATTGCCGACCCCGGCAGAGAGGCCGCGTCGTCAGGATGCCGCTGCCGAAAGAGGCAAGAAGCCCGAGGCTGGCGAACGTAAACGGCAGGATCGCCCGGCCGCTCGCCCTGCTGCGCGTCCAGCGGCACGCCCCGCAGCCCCTGGAATCCCGGTCGTTCAACCGGACATGCCTTCGGAGAAAGAAGGGCGTTCTGCGAAAAAGAAAAAGAAGGGCCGCGACACCGGTCGAACAGAGACTGACGGGCCGCGGCGCAAGAGTCGCAGGGAGGTTTATGAGCCTGACCGTAACGAGCGTTACCGCAAGGGCAGGAAATCGAACCGGCCGGCCAAGAAGACAGAAATTACCCAGTCCAAGGCGATCAAGAGAAAGATCAGGATCACCGATGTCATTACGATTGGCGAACTGGCCAAACGTATGGGCGTCAAAGCCAACGATCTGATCAAGGAACTGATGGGACAGGGCCAGATGGTAACGATTAACCATCCCCTTGATTTCGAGTCAGCGGCGATTCTGGCTTCCGAGTTTGGTTATGAAGTTGAAAACGTGGCCTTTGACGAGGAAACTATCCTGTCCCATTCCGATATCGTTGAGCAAGGTGATGATGATGGCAAGCTGGTAGCCCGTCCCCCGGTTATTACGATCATGGGCCATGTCGATCATGGCAAGACCAGTCTGCTTGACGCAATTCGTCAAGCCAAGGTGACCGAAGGAGAAGCCGGCGGCATCACCCAGCACATCGGTGCTTACGATGTTGACCTGGATGGCCGCAAGCTGACTTTCCTCGACACCCCCGGTCACGAAGCTTTTACCGCAATGCGCTCTCGCGGCGCCCAGGTCACCGATATCGTTGTCCTGGTGGTCGCTGCTGATGATGGCGCCATGCCGCAGACCAAGGAGGCGATCAACCATTCCAAGGCTGCCGGTGTGCCGATTATCGTCGCGGTCAACAAAATCGACAAGCCTGACGCCAATCCTGACCGGGTCATGCAGGAACTCTCGGAGTTGGAACTGCTCCCGGAAAGCTGGGGTGGCGACACGATCTACGTCAACGTCTCGGCCAAGGAAAAGACCAACATCGACCAGTTACTGGAGATGATCCTGCTGCAGTCAGAAGTCCTCGAACTCAAGGCCAATCCGGATAAAAGAGCCCAGGGAACGGTTGTTGAGGCGCGTCTTGACAAGGGCCGCGGTCCTGTTACCACAGTGCTGGTGCAGCAGGGGACCTTGAAAATAGGTGACCCGATCGTTGCCGGGCTGCATTTCGGTCGCGTCAGGTCGATGGCTGATGATCGTGGCAAGCCCGTCGACAAGGCCGGGCCGTCCTTCCCGGTCGAGGTCACCGGTTTGTCGGGTGTCCCCGAAGCCGGCGAATCGTTCCATGCTGTTGAAGATGAAAGGGTTGCCAAGGAAATCGCGCAGCATCGACATCACAAGATTCGTGAAGCCGAACTGGCAAAGAACAGCAAGATCTCGCTGGAGCAGCTTTACGCCCGTATCCAGGAGGGCGATGTCAAAGAACTCAAGGTCGTCGTCAAAGCCGACGTTCAGGGATCTGTCGAGGCCGTGGCCGATACTTTGACCAAGCTGTCTACAAACGCCTGCCGGCTGATCGTTATCCACTCAGGCGTCGGCGGCATTACCGAGACCGATATCAGCCTGGCTGCTGCCTCCGATGCGATCGTACTCGGCTTCAATGTCCGCCCTGCACCGAAAGCCGCCAACCTTGCCGAACTCGAAGGTGTTGACATCCGTCTTTACAATGTCATCTACGATGCCATCAATGACATCAAGGATGCTATGGAAGGTCTGCTCGCGCCGACCCTCAGGGAAGTTGATCTTGGTCGCGCCGAAGTTCGTGAAGCCTTCAATGTGACCAAGGTCGGCACCATCGCAGGTTGCTACGTGGTCTCCGGTAAAATCCAGCGTAATGCGCACGCTCGACTGCTACGCGACGATGTCGTGGTCTGGACCGGCAAGCTGTCGTCTCTGCGCCGTTTCAAAGATGACGTCAAGGAAGTCGGCACGAACTACGAGTGCGGTATCGGGCTCGAGAATTACAACGATATAAAGCCTGGTGATATCATCGAGGTATACGAGATCAAGGAAGAGAAAACTTCCCTTTAATCTGCTGATGCTCTCGCAATGGTAATTGGCGTCCTGCAAATTGATCTGCGCCTGCATGCACCACAGAACCTCAAGCAGAAGCGCGGTATGATACAGAAAATCCTGACCCGCTGCCGAAATCGTTTCCCGGCCAGCTGTGCCGAGATCGGCCATCAGGATCTCTGGCAGAGAAGCTTGCTGGGATTTGCCGTCATCAACACCTCGGAGCAGGTGATCGCTCCGATTCTGGCGCGTATCGAAGATGACATACTGCATAATAGCGAAGTCGATCTGATTAATGTCGATACGGAATTCATCCATTACTGAAAACAGGGATCGTTGAAGGTGGCTTCACAACGCGCACAAAGGGTGGCTGAAACCATCCACAAAGAGATATCGAACCTCCTGATCAAGGGGCTCAAAGACCCGCGCATCGGGTTTGTCACGATCACCTCGGTCGATGTCACATCAGACCTGCGCCAGGCCAAGATTTACTATACGCTGATGGGTAGCCAGGACGATCGTGACCAGACCCAGTCAGGGCTGGACAGCAGTTCATCCTTCGTCAGACAACAGCTTGGAAAAGTCCTGCGCCTGCGGCATATCCCTGAAGTCCACTTCATCTATGATGCTTCCTTTGATTATGGCCAGCGCATCGAAGAACTCCTGAGAGAAGTCAAACCCGACCTGCAAGAAGATGATTGAACCGATTCTGCAACTGATCCAACAGAGCCAGACCTTTCTTGTCGCCTCCCACGAAAACCCCGATGGTGATGCGATCGGTTCGACTTTAGCCCTGGCCAACATGTTGCGGGAGATGGGTAAGGACGTGGTTGCATACAATCATGACCGCGCGCCCCTGGAGTATGCTTTTCTTCCCGGGTATGTCTCGGTCGTCAATGAGCCGGTCAATGCACAGGTCTTTGATGTCGGTTTTGTTCTTGACGCCGGTGAATTGAAAAGGGCCGGGAGCTGGATTAAAGAACGCTGCCGCAAGCTCGTCAATATCGATCATCACCCCTGTTCAGAAGATTTTGGTGATATCTACTATGTTGATACCGAAGCCTGTGCCACGGGTGTCCTGATTCATCGCATTCTGCAGGCAGCACGGCACACGCTTTCGTTGGACGTTGCCACCTGCATCTATACGGCAATTCTTGCCGATACCGGCTCATTTCGTTACTCCAATGCCAATCCGGAAGCTTTCCGGGTTGCTGGTGAAATGATCGAAATAGGCGTTGATCCCTGGTCGATTGCTTCCGGTCTTTATGAAAGCCAGGAGAAGGAGCGACTGTGTCTGCTCGCCATGGCCTTGCCAAGCCTGCAGATCTCTGCATGTGGCAG
>CAVRQQ010000014.1:0-101955 GCA_963723355.1 uncultured delta proteobacterium | reverse complement strand
CTTGCATGCGTGGCAACGTTTGTGTAATGAACTTTTTCGCTGCGCAGGCCAACGCCTGGTGTACCTGTTGAATGACAAAATCATCCTGCGCATAGATTATCCCTGTTTTCTGGGAAAATCGGCCCCACAGGTAGGAGTGAAACCATCTTTCCGAGCCTTTGATGAAGTCATCAAGGGTGAGTACGGCATACTTGGCTCTCAGTACGTGGCCTTCATAAGGCACTTCCAGGTAAAAAACGTTGGGCGGCAACAAATTGTTGAAGAAAGCAAGGGTGCGGCTATTGAACGCCGACAGATAGTCATCCACCAGCAGGTAAAGATCCGCGAGTCCATCATGAACGTTACCGGTACGCAGGCAGGAGCCGTAAAACAGTACCGCACGGACAGAATCGCCGTGCAAGTCACGGGCTGCGTCAGACAAAACCCTGAGTCCGGGAGGCTGATCCGTAGACGATCGCTTCCTGATCACTTCACAGATATTTTCTTGACCACTTAACTGCATGTTATTGTTGCTTATAAATGTCAATAGCTCATAATCAACATGAACAAAGAAAAAGGGCCTGGCCAGCTGAGGAGACCGTGATCGGCCTCTCTCCTGCAGCGTACAACTCGCCGTCGAGGGTAAAGTCACCTTGCATATCCAACCGCACTTCCATAACGTTATGGCTCGAATACCCATTTGTCGGTATCGCATGTCGGTTGTTACCTGAACCAAACAGTGACCACAGGATTCTCAAAAGTTTTTTGGGTTTTGTGCCTACGGCCGTGTAGCGCAACGGGCCTTCTTCAGTACCCCAGTAAGGACGCATGCCGAGGAACAGCCGATCAAGGGTGCTGACAAGGACAAGAAGGTCTGCCCTCTTCTCAGGTTGTCGGCCATTGAGGCCCGTATTGTTTAAAAAAGGCGTAATTTTGTCCTGGTTGTTAAACAGTATCGCCAGTAAAAGACGCGCCATGGTCAACATCGGCATCAGTTGGCCGCGCCGGCCCATGGGGTTGTCTTTGCTGTGAAAAAGCCTGATGCCTTGGCAGATCGCCCCTGCGCCGAAAAACATACCGAACAAATCGTCTGTATCTCTTTGCACCCGTAATATAGAGCGCGATTGAATACCAAGGTCCTGGTTCGTCGATTTCGACCATTGAAGGATTCGTTGCAGAGCAGTGGCCGGGTGGCCCGCAACACCGACATCCCTGGGCAGCATACTCGTGGTCCCGGAACGCAGCAGCGCCAGTAATGGTGGTTGGGCAAAGATCTTTTTGTTGCCAAGGGTAGTCAGTACGGCCTGAACTGTCCCGTCGCCACCGTTGACGACGATCAACTTGACGCCGTTGCGGGAGAAATCGGACAGCGCTGCGGAGACGCCCTGCGGATCAAAGGCCTCATAATGCATGACGTCCGGCCAGTGCTTAAGAAGCTTGTGTACCTCCCCGCTGCCTTTTTTGTTGGCGCCACTACGGGGGTTGGTTATTACACCCACCTTCAAACATTGCCCATTGTTATGATAGTAGTCGGTAGGCTCAGGGCTTTGCATGAAAGGGCCACTCATAACATTCAAGCCTTGGGACGACGACAGAACCATCTTTGAGTAAAAGTAAGCGACTCGTCCGACGGATCGAGGTCAAGGAACCAGGAACGCAAAGGCCCGGATGAGATCCTGGTCTGTATGCCCATGATCAGACGTGCGACCAGGAAAACGCTCGACAGGGCCGTCCACAGGCACACGGCCAGCAGACCGACGTCAGGTCGGCCGAAGAAAAGGCTCACAGTGAGCAGGACCAGGTTTGGGTTGCGACGGCCTGTAATCAGCCGAAAACAGGAGTCGACCGGTTGCCAACAGAAGATCCCCGATGATTCAAGGAACTGCTTGAAGATAACTTCCACCAGCCGGCCGACGATGTAGCCGACCATCACCATCCAGATCGCAACCTCTGTGGACATACCGGGAATACTCTGCAGGCTCAAAGCCCAGACGACGTACCAGATGGGCGGAAAAACCAGGTCGATAGCATGGTCGTAGATGTTGCCGAAAGGACTGTAGTTGAGGGTGACCCTGGCAAGTTTGCCGTCAACCGTATCAAGGAAAGTCATAAACCAGGCCATAAACAGGCCCGTTACATAAAACCCGTTGTAGAACATGAGGACTGCCAGCGCCGACAGGATAAGACTCAGGGTTGTAACCTGGTTGGGCACAATGCCGTACCGGGTGCAAACGCCGGTTGCCCAGCGTGCCGGAGTTGGCCAGAGCCACTTGGTCACCAGGTCGGTAACCCCCTTGTAGGAGCCATCAAAAAGTCTCTTTTCCAGACTCCGTCGACTTTTGTCCGAGATCGGCAGGAGGTATGGTGCGTCAAACTTGCGCAATTCCATCAGGTAGGCATTGACCAGCGTCTCCGGGGTCTCCTGACGCAGGCCCTCCGGATAATCGTGCCGGCCATCATCAGACAGAATGGCTTCCATGCGGTCGGCAAGTTCTGCTGAAACATGGGCGGCAACCGGCCTGTGACCTTCCGCGGCGGCCGCTTCCAGCACGATGCCGACAGAGTCGATCATATTCTTGACAATGCGCTGGTCGTAAAGAAAATCGCCGCGCAGCAACAACACGGAATCTTTCCCGGCAACCGCATTGTCGTCGCGAGGACCGCAAGAAACTCCGGCCTTCGTGAGCATGCGTTCAAGACGTTCACGAGAGCTCAATCCCCATAATTTAAGGGGGCTTTCCTGTAAAATCCGTACGTAAACTGACATATATTATGGCCCTGAAAATAAATTCTTCGGAAGGTTTGTGCCGTCCTAAGCAGGAGCTGGCAGACGGGACCCACCCGAACAAAGATCGGTAGAAAAAACAAAGTCAGTACTATATACTCCCTGAATGCCGGAAGTAAAGAAAGAGACATCGCCTGCCCGTCCGGAAGGCTCCGAGTCACCTGTGCCGTCACCGACACCGGGCAGTTTCACCCTGGCTCACCTGTCCGATCTCCACCTGACCTCGCTCAAGGGTACGACTATTGGCCAACTGCTTAACAAGCGAATTCTGGGCTATCTGTCCTGGCGGCGCAAACGGCGACGGGTGCATCGGCGCGACATTGTAGAAGCCTTACTCGAAGACCTGAAAACAACCCGGCCTGATCATATTGCCGTAACCGGCGACCTGACGCATCTTGGCCTGCCAGACGAGTTTACCGATGCCGGTCAATGGCTGTCCAGACTCGGGCCACCGGACCAGGTCACAGCCATTCCTGGCAACCATGAAGCCTACGTCGGGCAGAAATGGTCTGCTCAACTCTCGGCATGGGCTCCTTACCTCACCTCCGACGACAGGCAGGACAGCTCCCGGACTGGAGAGTTATTCCCAAGCCTTCGCATTCGTGGCAAAGTCGCCCTGATCGGTCTTTGCTCGGCAAGACCCAGCCTGCCTTTTCTCGCGGTCGGTAGTCTGGGTGAAAAACAACTGGGCATATTGGCCGAACTTCTTCAGGAGACTGGCGAAGCAGGCCTCCTGCGGGTTGTCCTGATCCATCATCCGCCGGTTCCGGGAACTATAAAATGGCGCAAACGTCTTGTCGACAACAGAGCATTTGCCGAGGTTATCGCCCGTTGCGGTGCGGAATTGGTGCTGCATGGGCACACTCATGCCCAGACATTTTCGCAATTGCAGACTCCTGCCGGCAAAGTTCCCGTGATTGGAGCCCCCTCCGGATCGGAACTGAACCCGCGCTCTGAACGTTGCGCCAAGTATAACCTGTATTTGATCAAAAAAAATGGTGACCGTTGGAATCTGAAGATGCTTGTCCGGGGCTATTCGGAAGAATCCGGAAAGTTTGACCAGGAGCAGGAGGCAAACCTGAAGCTTCCGCAGTTCTGATTGAACTTAGGACTGCGGCTATGGAACCCTTAACAACAGCCAGGTAGCGATCAGAATGATGATCGCGAGTGGCAGCAGCGTCGTGAATGCCGGGTGGATACCGAGAAGAAGCCCCATATACCCCAGAGCCTGATCGAAGTAATAGTAAGAAATTCCGACAATACCGCCAAGTGTCATCCTTCGCCCGGGGTTGACCTCCCGCGCCACGCCGAATACAAAGGGCAAAGAGAAAAACATCATCGCACCCACCTTGAGCGGCAGGGTCATTTTCTGCCACAGTGCCAGGACAAATTGGTCGGCGTTCTGGCCCCTCTTCCGCAGAACCTGAATATACTGATACAGTTTGTCCAGCGAGAGCATGTCCGGGGTGATACTCAGGATGTCTGTCTGTCTGGTACTGAGAAAAACATCGAGGGCTAAAGAAGGTTCTAGCTGGTCCGTAATGCGTTTGTCCGCAAAGTTGATCTGTCTGGCGTCGCGACCGATCCATTGGCCGTCTTTGCCGATTTCCGTTTCTGCTGAGCCGACATAACTGGTCGGTTTACCCTGATCATCGAAGTCGTAAATACTCACATCTGCGTTGCCGACACCGGATTTTGAAGAACGCACATTGATGAAACGGTTATCTTTGCCCCGCGTCCAGAAGCCGCCCGTCGAGAGCAGCGAACCTTCCTCTGAAAGGGCTAGCTCACGGTTGATCTTGGCTCTTTGTTCAAGTGGTGGCACAACAAACTGGGTCATTAGGAGGACGGAGAGCATAACCACACTGCCGGCCCCCAGCAGTACGCGTGCGATACGAAATACGGAAAAGCCGCAAGCGCGCATCGCCAGAAGTTCATCGGTGTTGGCCAGGGTCCCGAGACCGACAATCCCTCCCATCAGTGAGCTGACCGCCGCCAGACCAAGAACCCGGCCGGGCAAGGTGTAGGCCACGTACATGAAGGCATCTTTTGCCTGGTAGCTGCCCTCACCGATATCATCGAGTTGGCCGACCAGTTCGAGGAACGAGAACAGGGCTGTCATAATGAGGAAAACCAGCAACCAGCCAAAGGCCAGCCTGGTAGTGATATAGCGCGCAAGCATTCTCATAGAGACAGAAAACCGTTCTCGTTCTGGCTACACTCGGGTCAGTGCGACTGGAAACCTGACCCAAAAGGTTTGAGCAGGATAATCAGCAAAACAGCAAGCAGTGCATGAGGCCACCAGATCCCCGGGAACGCACCGACCACCCCTTGCTCCATCCAGGTTTTGGCTATCGCAGTCATATTATAGTAAATGGCAAAAATGATCACGCCCATGAAAATATTGGCAGACTTGCCCCGACGTGGGGCCGTGCGACTCAAAGGAATTCCGAGTAATCCCAGCAAAATCGTGGAGAACCCCGTGGAAACCCGCCACTGAAATTCCGCCCTGTCCTCTGCCACGGATGAATCGACGAGACTCATCGTTGATGCGGCCTTGCGCCTGTATCCGATCGATTCAATTTCTTTGGGCGTTAAAATCAGTCGGAAGTTCTGAAAGCGGAACAGGCTTGTTTTACCGACGACAGGTAAAATTTCGTAGTGATAGCCATCATGCAAAACCACGCTCTTCTCCCCTGTCACCGGATCGACCTCCTGCCAGGCTTGTTTGGCACTAATTATCTTACGCAACGACTCATTTCGCTGTTCAATAAAAACGCCTTCTGCACGCTCCTGGCTTTCATGGATACTTTCCAGAAAAACAACGTACTTGTTCTCGCCAATTTCATGGAAACGCCCCGGCTTGAGGCGTGAGAAATCGAAATTAGCTTCGGCGTCAGCTTTCAACCAGTAGCTTTTTTCGTAGGCCCAGGGCCGTGCATAAAGGGACAGCCCCGCAACCAGCAGGGCGACAACAAAGGAGAGCCGCAAAACCGAGCTCATGAGGGTGCGTTCGCAAAGTCCGCTGGCCTGCATGGCGATAATTTCCGATTCGGCATGCAGGCGACCGAGAACGGTAATTACCGAGAGGAAAAGCGTGACGGGGATCAGAACTTCCAGAGCGATTAAGATTTTGAGGAAGACCAGGGCGAGGACAGTTTTCCCCGTCATCAGTCCGTCAGCAGCATTGGGCAGATAGCGGGTGGCAGAATAGCCGGCAAAAATGACGACCAGGATGGTACAGATAGTCACCAGTGGGTTCAGGATTTCGCGGTTTAAATAGCGGTTGATGAGCAATTCAAATCCTGTAAATTGCGGTGATTGCCATAACATAAGGTTATGACGGAGATTATGCGTCTATAGACATCTTATCCTGCCGAGGCCTCCGCGTCATATATAGCCTGAAGCGTCGATTGCAAGGCTGTTGAAGACACATTATTTGTGTATTCGAAATAAACCACATCCACGCCATATCCAGCCAGTTCAGCCTCTACCTTGTTGAACAGGTCCGACCCTTTCCAGTCGCTGCCGACAAACATGACATCAAATTTGATCTCATGGTACGCCGCTACCTTGTCTCTGTGCGTCTGAGGAACGACCACGTCAACACATTTCAATGCGGCGACAATTTCAATCCTCTCTTCGAAAGGGATGACCGGTTTTTTGTTTTTATATGACTGCACCAGCTCATCGGTACTCACACCGACAATCAGTCGATCGCATTGACTCTTTGCTCTTTGCAATAACCTCAGGTGTCCGATATGAAATAAATCAAAAACACCGGTTGTGTAGCCCACTCTTTCTTTGTTCATTTAACCCTGACCTCTTAAGCATTTTCGGGAACTTGTTTTCATGAAGAACCAACGACTGCAAACTTTTAACACAGCAGAAGAATATAAAAAAGTGATTTGCATAACTCAAATAGTAACGTATTTAGCGCTGTCCAGCCATTAAGTTTCCCCGAGAGCCTTTTCAAAGCCGCTCTTCTGTCTTTCTGCCAGTATCGACTCAACCAGCAATAAATCTTCGACCTTGTCCACATCGATCGCGGCTTCGGCAAAAGGCATCCGGACTGCTCCCACTCGCAAACCCATCCTTCGTGACAGCCCACCCATAGCCTGCTCCAGGGTCAGTTGTCCTAGCAGATAACGGAGCACGGTCATCCATCCCATGACCTTGATGATGCGCAGGGGCTTTTTGCGTTCCTTTTCAACTTGACGCCAGAAATCAGCAGCTTTACGGGACTCTGGCGTAAGGAAGGCAAACAGGTTGCAGCCGCAATAGCCCCCGTCCTTTAGTTTCGTAACCGTTCGCCGGGTGCCGGGGACAGCCTCTGCAATCAATTCATGGCGCGCGACGCCTGCCAGGACGTCGCAACCACTGGTGCGCGCTTCCCTGCAGAAGTAATCGACCATCTCTGCAGTCAGCAGAGCATGATCGGCCGTGGTGACCAGAACCGGTGTGTCCTCGGGCAGCGACTGCAAAACAGTGAAGGCGCTCAAGCTTGGCGTCGACTGCGGGGCAAGCCATTTGACTTGTCCGGAGCGGACCAATCCGGAGAGCTCCTCACTCTGCTCGACGGATACAGCCGACGGGCCCACCAGAAAACGGTCCCCTGTTTCAACAGCGTCTGCCAGGGCATCGAGAACCCGTAAAACCATCTCGCGGCCGGAGACGGGGGTTAAAGCTTTGCAGCTTGCGGCTGTGTACTGTGCGACAGGATCTGTCAGCTCACGGTCTGCGGCCAGAATGACTACTGAAAAAAGTTGTTTCGACTTCATCCTGCGTTCAAACCCTTCTGGTAAATCCGATACCGCTTATATACAACACCACCTAACAATTCGATAATCTTTCGCATCCCCTTGTTTTGTTCGAGAATCCACGACATATCGACTTCGGCAATACCTTTCCGGCAAGCATGCTCATGAATCGGGGCGATCGACATTAGGGCCAAGGCCGCTCCCAGCATTGTCCCCTGGTAACGGCGCCGGACACCCATCAGCGGCACTCTCGATGACCTGGCACCGGAAATTTTCAGGCGCCAGAGCAATTTCAGCCAACCAAACGGCAGCAGACGGCCGTTCAAATCCATGATCATCTCGTTGATGTTGGGGAACATGACCATCATTGCCACGGGTTCTCCGTCAACTTCGGTGATACTGACGAACTCGGGGTCCACCAGGAATTTAAGGTTTTTAGCCAATTCGGTAAACTCCGCTGGCGTAAAAGGAATGAACCCCCAGTTTTCAGCCCAGGCGTCCTCGAAAATATTTCGGATAATTTCCAGGTCCTCGTCGAAGCGGTCGCGCCGAAGCATGCGGACCTTGACGCGTCGCGAAAACCGTCTGGAGAGGGTTTCCAGATGCGGCTGGTGGGCAAGTTTCGAATCAACCCGGTAAGCCAGAAGATCCTGCTCCTTGACATAGCCCTGCTCTTCCACGCGTTTGCCGTAATAAGGTAAAGCGTGGCCCAGCATAATCGGCGGCGGGCTGTCAAAGCCTTCCACCAGCAGTCCACACTCGTCGTTGATTGACAGGCTGAACGGCCCACGGATTCTTTGCATTCCTTTTTCTCTCAGCCATTCTTCGGCAGTTTCGAACAAAGCATGGAAAGTCTCCGCGTTGTTCTCGGCCTCCAGAAACCCGAAAAAACCGGTTGCGTCATTGTGCTGCTGTAAGTGCAGCTGGTCAACCTGAGCGCTGATGCGTCCGACCATCCGGTCGCCGCGCCAGGCGATCCAGGCCTGAAATTCAGCATGTTTGAAATAAGGATTTTTGTCTGAAAGATGCCATTTTCTCTCCATCAGCAGAGGCGGCACCCAGCAAGGGTCTGCCGCATAAAGAGACCATGGCACTTCGATGAAACGACCGGTCATGCGACGTCCTGCAACCGGGACGAGCCGCAGCATCTCGTGGTTCTGGTTATCGTTATCTTTTTGTTCAGGCATTGGTTGACTCAGCAGGCTAGCCCTGCTTCGGTAATATTCGCTATCTTCGCGAATTGAATAATACTCGATAGTCCGATAGCATGTAAGGGGTTTATACCGTACAGGACAAACAATTACAGGAGGGCTGTCTTCGATGAATACAACGATGGAAAAATTCGGTTACCCGGACACCCTGATCAGGGAGTATGAAAACTGGGTTGTGTTGTTGCGCCCGCAGCAGGCGACGCTTGGCGCTCTTGTGCTCATCTGCAAGGAGAGCGTTGATGCGCTGTCCAGCATCAGTGCCGAGGCGTTTTCTGAGCTGAAGCAGATAACGACCGTTGTAGAGTCTAGCCTCAAAGATCTTTTTAAATACGACAAGATCAATTACCTCATGCTGATGATGGTTGACCCTGATGTTCACTTCCACATTCTGCCGAGATATTCTGCTACACGAATTTTTGACCAGGCCGAGTTCGCAGATCCAGGCTGGCCAGGTCCTCCTGAGTTGGGTAAAACCAATCAAGTCGAAGATGTCGTAAGGCAACGGATACGGGAATCGTTGAAAAGTAAGTTCTGCCGTGATTCAACTGGAGCAGGCTGACACGATACGTCTCTTGCTGCTGGCTTTATTTAGCCTAAAAGTTCAAAGGTCAAAACTCCCGATCGAGTTTGGTTGTCTTTTTGTGTTCTCTTCGATAATTTAGCGACCTATGACCGTTGCAGAAAAAACACATTTTTTCTGGTAAAATCGCAACATTACGCATTTGTAAATTGACAAAAAAATCCATATTCATATAGAATACGCAATGTTTATTGTGTTGGCATTAATATTGCGTGAATTATCCGGATAAACCTAAAAGTGATAGAGCGAAAATGAATCCTTTGAATCCGACACCAACTGAAAGCAAGGTACCACTACGAACCGCTGATTTTTCCAACCTTGCTGAAGCGTTGGATTACGCCGCTACGGGGGCGAGCGGGTTTAATTTCTACAGCGGTCGCGGAGAACTCCGTACCGTTCTCACCTATACTGAATTACAGAGAGAAGCCCGGATCCTGGCAAAGCGCCTGCGTGGTCTGCATCTGGACAGGGGTTCGCGGGTTGCAATCGTTGCAGAAACCCATCCTGATTTCCCACGCTTCTTTTTTGCCTGTCAATACGCTGGCTACGTACCGGTTCCTCTGCCTGCTTCGATTCATCTGGGTGGCCATAAGGCTTACGTTGAGCAATTGCGTGGACTGCTGGAGAAAAGTCAGGCAGCCATTGCGGTGGCGCCTCTCGAATTCCTGTCTTTTCTGCGCGAGGCTGCGCAAGGTCTGGGGCTGGCGCTCGTCGGCGGCCCCGAGACTTTTGACAAGCTCCCCAAACTGGACAGTGAATTACTGCCACTGCAATCCGGAGAGACCGCCTATCTTCAATACACCTCTGGCAGTACGCGCTTCCCGAGGGGGGTCATGGTCAGCGAGGCGGCTGTCATGCATAATCTCTCCGGCATTATCAAAAACGGCCTGAGAGTCCGCAGTGGCGACAGGTGCATATCCTGGCTGCCCTACTACCATGACATGGGTTTGATCGGTTTTGTCCTGGCCCCCCTGGCATCGCAGGTCTCCGTTGATTTTCTCTCTACCCGCGACTTTGCCATGCGTCCCCGCTTGTGGCTGAGCATGATGACCCGAAACCGAGGTACAATTTCCTTCGCTCCGCCCTTTGGTTACGAGCTCTGCTCGCGACGGCTTCGTCATGATGACAAGGCAGCATACGACCTGAGTGCATGGCGGATTGCCGGGGTCGGTGCCGAGACGATTCGGACCGAGGTTCTGGAGAACTTCATGGAGAAGATGGCCCCGTTCGGTTTCGATGGCAAAAGTTTTGTTGCCAGTTACGGTATGGCCGAGTGCTCACTTGCTGTCAGCTTCGCCCGTATAGACCTCGGGATCATCGTCGATGAAGTTGACGCAGAGCAGTTGTCAGAGAGGCAGCTTGCGGTACCTGTTACCGAAATTTCGGATACAGGCCGCCGCACGAAAAAACTGGTCAACTGCGGGCCCCCGCTCCCCGGACATGAGATCCAAATCAGAGATGATTACGGTGATGTTCTGCCTGACCGGCAGTGTGGGACAATTCACGTCCGTGGACCAAGCGTAATGACTGGTTACGCGGGTGACCCTGAAGCGACCGCAGAGGTCCTCTCCGAGGATGGCTGGCTGAATACGGGGGACATCGGTTACCTGGTTGAGGGAACCCTGGTGATTACCGGTCGAGAAAAAGACCTGATTATCATCAATGGGCGCAACATCTGGCCGCAGGATCTTGAATTTCTTGCAGAACAGCACCCGGAAGTCAGGCCCGGTGATGCGTCCGCTATCTCCATTCCGGCACAAGACGGCTCCGAAACAGCGGTCATGGTCGTCCAGTACCGCGAAACGGACACAGACAAACGACGTGAACTCTCGAGCCGTATCGCCTCTCTCGTGCGAGAAGAACAGGGCATTGACTGCACCATTGAGCTTGTCTCAGCACATACCCTGCCGCGCACCTCGTCAGGCAAGCTGTCCCGTGCCGGCACGCGGCGTGAATATCTAAAACGACAATCAAAACAGAGCCTGATACGAATTGATCAAACTCAACAAGAACAGTCAAATCGTGAGGACGTTTCCGAATTGCGTATCGCAGACAGTGCCCGCTAAGTAAATCTTGGACATCTCCGCAGAACGATTTCAACTTTGCTCAGTATAGTAATCACAGGAGCGACGGGCTTTATCGGCGCCGCTTTGCTCAGGCATTTAGTGGATCAAGGCTTCCATGTCAGAGCACTGTACCGCCCTGCTTCTACTCCCCGCCCCGACCAGACAGATTCAGTTCAATGGTATCCCGGTGACCTTAACGATATCGAGAGCCTGCGCACGCTTGTTGCAGGGGTCGATGCGATTGTTCATTGTGCCGGTGCCGTGCGCGGGACTTCACTGGAACAATTCGAAAACACCAACACCGCAGGCGTTGCACACCTGCTTGAGGCCGCTGTAGAAGAGAAAGTCTCCCGTTTTCTGCTGATGTCTTCCCTGGCTGCCCGAGAACCGTCTCTGTCCGCCTACGCATCAAGCAAAAAGTCAGGTGAAGATGTCCTGGTGAAATACCAGGACCGCATTTCGTGTGACATATTGCGGCCACCCGCAGTCTATGGGCCAGGTGACCGCGAGATGTTGCCTCTGTTACAACTGATCAGACGCGGTATCGTGCCGATTGTCGGAGATAAAAACGGTCGATTCTCTCTGATTTACGTTGACGACCTGGCTGCTGCAGTGAGTTGCCTGTTGAAATCGGACCCTGCACCAAAAAGCCGGTGTTTTGAGTTGCATGACGGTCAGCCTGATGGCTATACTTGGCAGAAAATTAAGACGGTCGCTGTCTATTTGAATGGCAAAGAGCCCCGCTGTCTTTCAATCCCCCGGTCTTTGCTGCAGATGATCGCCCTGACCAATGCCGGACTGGCACGACTGCTTGGCTATCGACCGATGTTGACGCCGGGAAAGGTGAGAGAAATCTTTCATCCGGACTGGGTCTGTGATAATACTGCGATCTCCGAGGCGACTAATTGGCAGCCTCGGGTTTTGTTCTCTGAAGGGATGAAACGCCTGTTTCCTTAAGGTTGACTATAGATTGGAGTTTCACCGGTTATGACACCCTCCCGTTATGATGACATTTATAAACAGGTGGTCGAGCTTCTTAAAGAATACGCCCCACAGCCGGGGCCGATCCGGGAAGAGACGGAACTGGTTAACGACCTCGGATTCGATTCGCTCAAAGTCATGGAGATGCTACATGACGTTGAAGACGCTTTTGACATAACCTATCCACTCAACAGCCTCTCTGACTTGAGGACAGTTAAAGATTTTACAACGCAAATTCAAAATATTATAGAGACTAGTTAATGGGATTTCTTGATAAACTTAGCGCTGTTGCAGACGCCCGGAAAACACTTTTTCCTCCCGGAGTAGACCCTCTCAATGTAGTCATCGATGAAATTTACTCCGCGACTGAGGCTTCCATCGGTGGACATCGCGTCCTCCTTGCCGGCACCAACAACTACCTTGGCCTGACCTTTGACCAGCATTGCATTAAAGCCGCGCAGTTAAGTCTGGAGAAGGAAGGGACTGGTACGACCGGGTCGCGTATGGCCAATGGCACCTTTGCCGGGCATCGTGACCTGGAAAAGGAGCTGGCCAACTTTTACGGCTGCAGCAACGCGATCGTCTTCTCAACCGGTTTTGTTGCCAACCTTGGTGTTATTTCGACCCTTGCCGGTCCCGGCGATGTCATTGTTCTGGACGCGGATTCGCACGCGAGTATCTACGACGCGTGCAAGATGAGTGGCGCCGAGATGATTCGCTTTCGTCACAACAACATTGAGGATCTGGAGAAAAAGCTCAAGCGTCTCGGCCCGAAGGCTGAAAAAACCCTGATCATTGTGGAAGGCATCTACAGCATGCTTGGCGACTGTGCGCCTCTGGCAGAAATTGCCGCCCTGAAGAAGAAATATGGGGCCTGGTTGCTGGTTGATGAAGCGCACTCCCTGGGCGTCATGGGCGACCACGGGCGCGGCATGGCTGAAGCAGCAGGAGTGGAGGAAGATGTCGATTTCATCGTCGGCACTTTCAGCAAGAGTCTGGGCGCGATAGGCGGCTATTGCGTGAGCAACCACCCGGAACTGGATCTGGTCCGCTACATCTGCCGCTCATACGTGTTTACAGCATCACCATCCCCCTCGACGATTGCTTCTGTTCGCGAAGCCCTGAAGGCCATACAATCGAAACCGGAACTGCACACTCGGTTATGGGACAACGCGGCCCTTTTATACCACGGGCTTAAAGAGCTGTGCTTTGAACTCGGACCAGACCTCAGCCCGATCGTTGCGATCAGAGCTCCGTCAAGAGAAAAGACCCTGTTCGCCTGGAAGGCGCTGCTCGACAAGGGCATTTACGTCAACCTGGTCTTTCCACCTGCAGCACCGGCGGGGATGAGCCTGCTGCGCTGCAGTATCAGCGCTGCCCACACATCCGACCAAATCAATTTTCTTCTCCAGGCCTTTGCCGAGATCAAGGCAATGATGGCCGAACAGGAGTAAGTTGTTAATGGCAGCATCACCCTCAACGATCATCATGCCGGTAGAAAACCAGGTCCGCGAGATGGACGCCAAGATCCTGCTCTCGTGCGTGGCCGCCGAAAGAGGCTATCCGGTCCTGATCGGGTCGCGTGCATACATCCATTTTAAAACAGCATCGGTGCCGCGCGGGGTCTACATGGCAAAGAGCATGAAGACCCGCAGTGACCGCATGTTTAAAATTCTCAACCAGCTCGGACACGACATACTGGCCTGGGACGAAGAAGGTCTGCTGCGGGAGCCTGACGCTATCTACCATCGTTGGAGGTTGTCTGCCGTAGCCATGCAGCGCGTTGCCCGTTTGACGACATGGGGCGAAGACAACGCCAGGGCCTTCCGTTCATTCAGTGGCCGCGGCAATGCCCCGATTGAAAACACCGGGAACCCGCGGATCGACCTGCTGCGTCCCGAGCTGCGTGAATTCTACCGCCCCGAGGCAGAAGTTATTCGAGAACGCTACGGGAACTTTCTCCTTATCAACACCAACTTCAGCAAGGTCAACCACTATTACGAACAACTCGGAGAGCTAAAGCAGGCCGCAGAAGGAAAAAAGCCCGGCAAGATAGACCCATACGATGCCGGCAAGGGCCGCCACAAACTTGCCATTTTCGAACATTTCCAGAAGATGCTGCCCGTGTTTTGTGCAGCATTTCCCGACTGTACTGTGGTCCTGAGACCTCATCCTTCCGAAAGTCACCAGGCCTGGAAGGATATTGCCAAAAGCCACCCCAACCTGGTGGTTACCAACGAGGGGAACGTCCATCCCTGGCTGATGGCTGCAAAGGTCGTGGTCGCCAATGGCTGCACGACCCTCGTTGAATCTGCCATCCTCGGTACGGCCGGAGTCAACTTCGAGCCAGTCACCGTCGACGAATATGACTTTCCAATTACCCGCGATGTCAGTCGACGTGTTTATACCATTGAGGAGCTGCTGGCGGCTGTGCGGGATATTGTCGATGGGAAGATAGGCCCACTCGCCTGGGAGGTGCGAAGAGCTGCCTTGGAGCCGCATATATCCGCCCTCGAAGGACGGCTTGCCGCGGACCGGATCGTGGATGTTCTCGACGAGGCCGGCTACCGCGAAGGCCCGCCGCCAGCGCCGAGCATGTCAGACCGTTTCAGCGGATGGTACCAGACACATTTGCGGACTATCGAGAAACGCATCAACATGAGGAGACCCGGTCATCGCAACAACATTACTCTCCACGACCACCGCTACCCCGGGATAACGGCGGAGGAGATGCTGGCGATTATCGACCGTTTCGGCAAGCTGCTGGATCGGTTCCATGACATCAAGGTAAAAAAGCATTCGCAGCATCTGTACTGGATTTACAAATAGTCGTGATTAGATAAGCTACGCAAACGGCTGAAGGCACAAACGGTTTGACCTGCCATCAGCCCGACAATACTTTTTGGGGAGAAACCCATGTACAACGTAAAAATTTATGGCGCCGGATCCATCGGCAACCACCTGGCCAACGCCTCGCGTCGAATGGGCTGGAATGTGACAATCTGTGACCTGGACCCCGCTGCGCTGCAGCGGACCAGGGAAGAAATTTACCCGATGCGCTATGGTCAATGGGATGAATCGATCCAGCTTTACAGCGCAGCCGAAGTCCCTAGCGAGGGCTTTGACCTGATATTTATCGGCACGCCGCCTGATTCACATATGAATCTCGCTATCCAGGCGATTGCCGAAAAGCCTAAAGCCGTGCTGATCGAAAAGCCACTTTGCACACCGGAAATGGAGAAGGCCGACGAGCTGTACGACCTTGCCCGAGAAACCGGTGTTGAGGTTTTCGTTGGCTACAACCACGTCGTCAGCTCTGTCGCCGACAAGGCGGTAGAGCTTGTCCCGTACCTGGGTGCCACTGAAACCCTTGATGTTGAGTTCCGTGAGCATTGGGGCGGGATCTTCACCGCTCACCCCTGGCTCGATGGGCCACAGGACAGCTACCTGGGTTTCTGGCAGAAAGGTGGCGGCGCCAGCGGCGAGCATTCCCACGCCATCAATCTCTGGCAACATCTGGCGCGTAGTCTCGGAGCTGGCCGCGTCACCGAAGTTGATGCGAGCCTGGAATATGTCAAAACCGACCTGGTCGACTACGATAAGCTCTGTCTGCTCAACCTGCGTACGGAGAACGGTCTGGTCGGGCGCGTGGTCCAGGACGTGGTCACCCAGCCATCCCGCAAGTGGGGCCGTATTCAGGGCAAGGACGGCTTCGTGGATATCACAATTGGCAGTGAAGACCGTATCCAGTGGCAGTACGGCGGCAACCCGAAAGAAGAAATAGTGTTCAAAAAGACCCGCCCGGATGACTTTATCGCCGAGCTCAAGCACGTTGAAGCTATTCTCAAGAGCGGGAATCAAAGGAGTTCCATTTCGCTGGAGTGCGGCCTTGATACCATGTTGATCATCGCTGCCGCACACCTGGCGAACAGCCGGGGGCAACGGGTCCTGATCGACTATAAAAAAGGCTACTCTCTCGACGCACTGACGGTCGCACCGAAACAATAAACGGAGGCAGACGTGAACAAGAAATTTGACTTTAAAGATCTCCTGATCCTGGACATGGCCAACAATCATCAGGGTGACGTCGAGCACGGGCTCAATATTGTTCGCTCCTTCGCCAAGGTCGTCAAGGATCGGGGGGCGCGCGCTGCACTGAAATTCCAGTTCCGGCAGCTTGATACCTTTATCCACCAGGAGCACCAGAAGAACAGCGACCACAAGCAGGTTCAGCGCTTTCTGTCGACACGCCTGCCCTGGGACAAGTTCCAGGCTCTGCTCGATGAGGTTCGTGCCCAGGGCATGGTCACCATGTGCACACCCTTTGACGAGGCCTCGGTCGACATTATCTGCGATATGGGCTTCGATGTAATCAAGGTGGCAAGCTGTTCAGGCAAAGACTGGCCCCTCCTTGAAAAAGTTGCCGATGCAGACAAGCCGGTCATTTTTTCTACCGGCGGTCTGACCCTTCGTGACATCGACAACCTGGTCAGCTTCTTCCAGCACCGTGGGGTTTATTTCGCAATCATGCACTGCGTCGCCATCTACCCGACCCCTGATGCGAATATGAACATGCGTCAGATCGCCCTGCTGCGAAACCGTTATCCTGGTATTCATGTCGGCTGGTCTACCCACGAATCTCCATCAGACATGACCCCCGTTCAGCTGGCTGTAGCGCTGGGCGCGGAACTGTTCGAACGTCATGTCGGAATAGCCACGAAAGATTCACCTCTCAATGCGTATTCGTCAACGCCTGAACAGATCGCCGAATGGATCACATCCAAGCAGAGGGCCCAGGTCCTGTGCGGATCCAGGGAGCGTCAGCCTGCTTCGGAAGCCGAGCAGAGTGCCATCGATGGCCTGAAGCGCGGGGTCTATGCGAAGCGCAAAATACGTAAAGGTGCCGTGATCGAAAGTGATCAGGTTTACTTCGCCATTCCCTACATCGAAGGACAACTTGATAGCGGCAACTTCAAGCCGGGCATTGTCAGCAAAAGCGATGTCGTCGCAAACAAACCGGTTTTCGAGGAAAAGGTCGACCTTCCGGGATCGGAAGACGAGTTGGTCATCAAACATGCCGTCCACGAGGTCAAGGCCATGCTCAACGAAGCGAGGATTCACCTTGGGCCGGAATTCAAGGTCGAATACTCGCATCATTACGGCATCCCGAAGTTCCTTGAAACCGGTGCTGTCCTGATCGAGTGCGTCACCCGTGACTACTGTAAAAAACTTGTTGTGCAACTGCCTGGCCAGAAACACCCCTCCCACTATCATGCGCTGAAAGAGGAGACCTTTCAGGTACTCTACGGGCAGCTGGAATGTACGATAGACGGCCATCATCGGACCCTTTTGCCAGGTGAAAGCGTGGTTGTGATGCCGGGGGTCTGGCACTCATTCGGTACTGAAGGCGGTGTTATCTTCGAAGAGATATCCAGCCGTGATCACGACAACGATTCTTTCTACGAGGACAAGAGCATCAACAAGCTGTCGAGAGCAGAGAGAAAAACTGTTGTGGACCACTGGGGACGTTTCCAGCTCAAAAACTTAAAAGATCAGGCCAAAGCCTGATTTGGAACTCCCTGGCATGATCAAATGCGTCGTCTTTGATTTTGATGGTACCCTGGTCGATTCCAACGACATCAAAAGAGAAGCCTTTTTTGAGGTTGCTCGGCCCTGGGACTCTTCCGGGAAGGTCGTTGAAGAAGTTTTTGAGCGCTGGCCGGCCGCCAATCGCTACGAAAAGACCCGCAGGATTGCTGAAGAGTTGATTGGCAGGAAGCTCTTGCCAGAGGACTCATCCCTTGAGGAATGGGCAACTCGCCTGGCCGACGACTATACAGCAAGATGTGAAGCGGCCATTGCTCAATGCGTAGAAATGCCTGGCGCAACGGCAGCCCTGGAAGTACTCTCCGGAAAAGGTCTGCATTTGTTTCTCAACTCAGCTACGCCTGTTATCCCCTTGCGTCGACTTATGGAGTTGCGCAACTGGGATCATTTTTTTAAAGCTGTCTATGGCGCGGAATCAACCAAAACTGAAAATCTCCAGAGCATTGCCGCGCAATCAGGCGCAGATCGCACCGAAATGATTCATGTCGGCGACCAGCTTGATGATCAGGCCGGTGCAGAAAAGTTCGGCTGCCACTTTGTCGCCATGACGGCAGGGCTTGCCGAATCACCCGTAAGAAACAGCCCTCTGCTCGTAGAGGATTTACGGGAATTACCTGCCCTGCTGGACAGAATCTCCATGGAGACATCATGATCGACGGTCAACGTATTCTTGTGGTCTGCCCGGCACGTGGCGGAAGCAAGGGCATACCTCTTAAAAACCTGCAGCCCTTTCTGGGCGTCCCGTTGGTCGCGCGTGTGGGACACCTGGTCGCAGAGATTCCTGCCATCGACCGCGCAGTCGTCTCAACCGATTCGGATGAGATTGCCGCAGTCGCCAAAGAATCCGGCCTCGATGTTCCTTTTTACCGACCGGAAGAGCTATCCGGCGACCGGATCTCCGACCTGGAGGTGCTGTCTCATGCCCTGATCGAAATGGAGCGACTTGACGGAGTGACATACGACATCGTCGTCATGTTGCAGCCAACCTCACCGCTGAGATGCACGGAACATGTCCGTGACACGATCCAGATGCTGATTGAAGGCGATTGGGACGCAGTCTGGACGGTCTCCGAAACGGACTCCAAGAATCATCCCCTGAAGCAGCTGACCGTCAGTGATAACCGCCTTGACTACTATGACAAGTCCGGCAAACAGATCATCGCCCGCCAGCAGCTGGTCCCTGTTTATCACCGCAACGGTGTTGCTTACGCAATCAGGCGCAGCTGCCTGCTGGATCAAAAGAGCATCAAGGGGGATCGTACAGGCGCGCTTGTGCTGGAGGGGAACCTGGTGAGTATCGATACTTACTGGGACCTGGAATTGGCGGAATATATTTATTCAAAACAGGAGAATGACCGCTAGTCCTTCCCCTCGTTCTACATGGCCGTTGTCCCGCCGAAGGGGTCAGCTTCTGGATGTCAACTGACGAGAGCTAGCCACCCCAACTCCTCACTTCTGATAGCATATCACCCCAGCGCTGTTGAAAGATCTCGTAGAGATTGAGGTTTTCGCAAATCACCAGTAGCTCATGGTTAGCGTGCAAAGAACGCACAGAAAGATTCATGCTACCGAAGGTCACTAGTTTTCGTAAAGGTGTATCGATCAACATAAACTTGTTGTGCATTGGCAAGCCATCCGGATGAACGTAACGACTAAAGATTATCCCGTCTCGTAACATCTGTTTTTCAACCCATGAAGGAACGCGTCTCTGCGTATCATGAGCCAGGATTTCTATACGGACACCTAGCCGGGCTAATCTGGAAAGGCGTTTGCAAACCCCCTTGTCATTGAGGTGTGAGACGGCAATGCGCAAAGAATTGCCGGCCTCCAAGCCAACGAACAGATCGTCGAAATCAGCACGTTTCGACCTTGGAAAGAAAACTATCCTGATATTGCCGGAAGAGACAACCTTGTTGTTTTGTAGGAGGTAGCGCTCCCAAGGACCATGGAAGGTATTGAACAGATGTAGGGCATGCTCATAAAGCCCCTTAACCAGAACAGGGTCGCTGATCTCCACCAGCATGTTATGTCCACGGTCCTGGTCGCCTATCTTGCGGATAATGTCAGGGTTCTCATGGAAATTCCCGGAAGGGTTAAAAGTCCCGGCGAGTACGCTGGGGACAGGATGACTGAAGTAGTAGAGCTTCTCGTGCAGCCTGCTGGTTCTGAAAAAGCGGTTGTCGACCAGACGATGACTGATGCAGCGTAAGTTTGAGCCCAACCCCCCGTCACGTTCAAGAAGTTCTCGTACACGTCTATTGACATCCCCTGTGCGTGGATTGCCTTCCATTGCAACACGTACTCTCACCCCCCGGCTTTTAGCTTGCAGGAGGGCTGAAGCCAGGCCTTCATCCCTGAAGTAGTAGGTCACCCATAAGATTTCACCACCGGATGGCACAGCGTGGATGCGTTCTTCGAGAAGATCGCGAAGATAGCGCGACGGGCGGTCCGGGCCACCCCAAAAGACTTTGGGTGAGTTGGATGACGACTGGTCTTGATCTGGCATCTTGGAAACACGCAAAATATATGTGGCCTGTTGAAGGATTGGAAACGTAAGCTGTTATTCCTATAAATTATATTCTAACAGTAGATCGAAAATGGATATAAATTCAAACAGTTTCTCGTCCCAGGCGGGGTACTCCATAATTCAAATAATACAACAGTGCGGTGTGGGGTTGTGCTTCACAATAATCAGTGAAAAATGTTAATGTCTGTGGTGGTTATATCAGAGAGAACAAGAGCAGGGACGATCTCTCCTCTTAAAAATTGAAAGATCAGATACTTTCACGATGCAACTGATAATCAAATTTGCCCGATCCTACCCCAGGCACAGCCTGGTGATGCTCTTTGCACTCGTCATGGCGGGAATTGTCGAAGGGGTCGGTCTGACGGCTCTATTGCCTCTGCTGCAGAAGGCAATCGACCTCCCCATGGGTTTAACAGCCGAACAGGCATCCGGTGCCGGAGCCGACGATCTGGTCACCACGGCTTTGTCATACGTAGGTATCCCATCAACCGTCGGGTCTCTTTTGATGGTTATTATGATCGGTGCGATTCTAAGGAGTTGTCTGATTCTGGTTGCCGATCGTAAGGTTGGTTACACCGTTGCCCACGTCGCTACCGACCTTCGTCTTGCCCTCCTGCGAGCTTTGCTTTCTACCCGCTGGGGATATTTTCTCAATCAACAGGTCGGCAGCATGGCGAATGCTGCAGGAACTGAGGTCATGCGTGCTTCGTCGGCTTATCTTCATGCCTCGACCGCACTAGCATTTGCAATTCAGGCGATCGCATATTTCTTCGTCGCACTGGTCGTCTCCTGGAAGACAACCTTGATTTTTATGACGGCAGCAGCACTGGTCGTGGCTCTTCTTAGCTATATGGTCAGCAGAGCTAAACGGGCCGGGAGAAAACAAACCCGCCTTCTGCAGTCCCTGTTGGCGAAGCTTTCAGACAGCCTGCAATCATTGAAAGCGTTCAAGGCCATGGGCAGGGAGAACCTGGCCGATGAACTGTTATCAACAAACACGCTAAAACTTAACAAGGCCCTTCGCAAACAAGTCTTCAGCAAAGCGGCCCTGAGAGGCATTCAGGAGCCTCTCATGACCCTCCTGGTAATCACCGGTCTCTACCTGATGCTTGTTAATCTGAAAATGGACCTGCCCAAAGTCATGGTTCTGATCTTTCTCATGGCTCGCATGTTGACACAGGTTGGCAAGGTCCAGCGCAAATACCAGGAGATGTCGATTTGTGAGAGTGCCTACTGGTCTCTACAGGACAAGATCGTAAAGGCCCAACAGCACAACGAGCCAACCGGAGGGCAAATCGAGGCAACCTTGGAAAGCGGCATTCAGTTCGACCATGTTGATTTCAGCTATGGCGACCACATGGTTCTGAAAAACATCTCCATCGATATCCCGAGCCGTACCTTTACCTCAATCATCGGGTCATCCGGGGCCGGGAAAACGACCCTGGTTGACCTGGTGACAGGTCTTTTCGAGCCAATTAAGGGGCAGGTCCTTATAGATGGGGTGCCTCTGCCTGAGTTGGATCTGCGCAAGTGGCGCCGAATGATTGGCTATGTTCCCCAGGATACCATCCTGCTACACGACACTATCTTTTCGAATGTGACCCTTGGCGAGCCTTCGTTCAGCGAGGAGGATGTGGAGCGCGCCTTGAAAGCGGCGGGCGCCTGGGACTTTATCAACGCAATGCCCGAAGGAGTTCAAACGATTGTCGGTGAACGCGGGGCCAAACTGTCCGGCGGACAGCGTCAACGCATTGCAATCGCCAGGGCCCTGGTCCACCGTCCGCAGTTATTAATCCTTGATGAAGCGACCAGCGCACTTGATCCTGAGACAGAAGCTGCTATTTGTCAGACACTGAAGACTCTACGCGGACAGTTTACGATCCTAGCGATCAGTCACCAAACTGCAATGGTTAATGTCGCTGACCGGGTTTTTCGAATCTCCGGTGGAAACATCACCCAGGCATACACTCTGGAGGACGGTGCTGACCAAGAGATTCCTCCAACACAGGTCAACGATGCTTTTGCAGGAACTCCCTGAGATTAGGCCCTTCCATCAGTCGGGGTTTTAACCTTCACTTTGGTGGCAACCTGCCTGAGAACGCTCAATCATCACGTCTGCAGTTTGAAAATGTTCTTGAATACCTGCTCCACCTTCACATCCTCAAACCGTTCCAGGTTCTCGGCGAAGCGGTTGGCCCTTGCCCTGACTTCGTCTACGGAGACACCCGGGAATCGCTGTTCCAGGAATCTTGGGTTGCCGCGATGCCCGGTTAGTCTGGGTTTGATATAGACTTTTTTAAAGCTGCGGATCCTGGCTTTGGCCTGCCCTTTCAGATATGAACTTAATTCTGGCCGGGGTAGCCCGGATCGATTTGCCTCACGCTTTTCGATCACATCTATGATACGTTCACAAGCAAAAGGCCCATCCAGGGCAGAGATATAGTAATCCAGGATCTGGCGGCGGTCAGCCGTGTCTATCGATTTGAACTCACCAGAGAGGATATCCTCCAGCGATTGGCAAACCTCCTCAGCATTGAAGCATTCATGGCTCAGCGAATTAGGCAAAGCCAGATCGTATCGTTCGGAAGTCAATGGGCGGTAGGCGATGCCCGGCAGTTTGACTATGAAGGCCTCTATCCCCGTCGTGCAGCCGTTATGAATGACCGCTTTAGCCGCCCGCAGCCAGGCGAGGACATTCCCTTTATAAATAACCTTGACGTTGTCATAGGGCTCTGCCAGTTGATGCCAGACGTCATGATTCTCCATCGGGTGGGGTCTCAAGACTATCGTTTGATTCGGGAACCTTCTACTCAGCAATGGGACGAGACGTTTGAAGTGTTCAAAGATCGCCTCTTTGTGGTTTGCCCACCCCTCGGCAAACTCCGATGAGAAGCCCCGGGCGGCAGTGCCCGGCACGGAAAGACTATTATTTGTCTCATTGCGGTTTCGCAAGTTGAGGCTGGGAAGAAAACCATTCACCATACTGAAGTTCGTATTGACCAGGATAAAATCACCAAACTGCGCGCGAATAGATTCCGTCTCAGGCTTGTAAAAAGGCAATACATCCTGTCTCATCATGTCACCACGTGGGTTGCCGGTGATATGGACAGGTGCTCCTGAATAACCGGGATATGTCTTGAAAAGCTCGGCGTTTTCTGTCCCCCAGGCAAGTAAAGCGCTCACCTTTTCCATGGTTCTTGGATCGAGCCGCCGGCCAAAATACTGTTCCTTGGAATGGTGAACCAGGGCTTCTTCGTCCCAGACAACGATTTCATGACCAAGCGTGGACAAGACGTTGAAAGCCTTTGTGCTGCGAGAGGTCATGCTTTTGGCCAGGTAAACCGAGCGGGGAAAGGAAGTAATTTTTATCGACAGATCCCTGAGCGAACCCAGAAAAACGGTGAACCCCCGTTCAGCAGCAACGCAGGAGAGCAAGAGCTTCGGGTCGAGTTCTCTCAATTGGTTTTCGACGGGGATGATTAAAGGTGTTTTCTGGTGCATCACGTGAACTTCCTTTACAAGCTTTGTCGCTACAGAGGGCCGGGCATTTTGACCGAAACCTCCGGTTCAAGCCCCTCAGAATAGCCGGCTGACCTTCTTTTTGAATTTTTGCAGGGCATCAAGCCTTCTTCGCTTTGGCAGATTCTTCAGGTACAATGAGGCATACTCAGGCTCAATAACCTGGTTTTCATGCAAGCGCCAGTCGCTGCTGTCGTAACCGACAAGGTCCATATAGTCGGTATATGCAGGTCGGAACAATTCAACGTCTTCTTCTGTATACCAGTGGCGCCAGTCTCCGGTGGATTTCTTGCGCGCCACCTTCATGGTTGATTGATCAATATTGGCCGCGGCTTCTATCTCTAAACCCAGGTATTCGTTGAGTTGGGTAAAGTTATTGTCCACCATGTCCTCGTACTTGAAGACACACCAGTCCTCACCAAGACTGCTGACAAACTTATGCATTTCCTCGAATGTCCGGCGCTCGTCTTCGGCTACCTCTTTGGTCGTCGTAAAAGGGTCCAATCGTTGACCCCGGTAACGCATGAGCTCCCCAAAAGACACTGAATCGGGCCTCTGCTCTTTTTCCTCAACAAGTTCGATTACAGCCCGGTATTGGTCTTTGTCACTTTTTGATCCGCGGTACCAACGGAAGAGGAAACGACTGAGCGCATTGTCTCTGGGGTCACGGGCAATCCATATCTTGCGGTCGTATTCTGTCTGACCAAGGTGCTCTTTAAACTTCTCGAAGGTTCTGCCCTGGGCTTCATTGTATGTATGCTTGACAACAACATTACCTTCAATTTCATTGATTTTTTCCAGCCGACCTCCGGAAACCGGCTGTGATCCAGGGAGAGCAGCGCTCACTTTGTGTAAAAGTGCGGTTGTTCCGGATCTCCCGATTGCCAACATCATGATTTTCATTTGTACAGATATCCTTATCGTTATGAGTCTCTTGTAAATATACTTTTCAGCTGGTTTAATGTGGTCAACTGAATAGCACGGACACTATAATGTTTATCAGTAAGAACGTTAACAAAAAAACGAACCCCTTCTTTTACTGGAAGCCTTGGATGAGAAGCCTTTCTCTGACTATTGTAACCGCCCTTTTCTTCATCCTTTCACCCTCCTTGACGTTAGCTGGTGGACCGGCCCCCGAAAATCAGGAGCACGGTGTAAAACTCCATGATATCGATGAAATGCTGGCCCAGGGAGAGAACCAACAGGCCTTGAGAATGTTGGAGGGCCTCCCTGAGGACGGCCCGGACTCCGCGGAGAGATCCTGGCGCATAGCCCGTGTTCAATACGAAATTGGGCGACTGGATGAAGAAAACGCTCCGAAGCTCTTCAAAAAATCAGAAGAATATGCCCGCATCGCCATAGCAGAAGACCCCGACAACAGCAACAGTTACAAGTGGCTGGCGATCGCCCTGGGCGCACAGGCGAAATACTCTGATACGAAAACGCAGGTCCGCCAATCAAGGGAGATCAAGGAGAGTATCGAGAAAGCGATTACCCTAAACCCAAACGATGATATCGCCTACCTTGTGTTGAGCCGTTGGCACTACAAAGTCTCCGGACTGGGAGTAGTTGCCAGGACTTTCGCCAAAATCATCTATGGCGGGATGCCAAAAGCATCCCTTGCTGAAGCCGAGAAGCTTTTGTGGCAAGCCATTGAATTGCATGACAGGATCTCCCATCGATATAACCTGGCAAAAGTATATGATCGCATGGAACGGTACGAAGATAAGAAGATTCAACTGCAGCAAGCCCTGCTGCTACCAGTGACCTTTCCGGAAGAGCTTGAGGAAATAGAGAAAGCCAGGAAAAAACTTCAGGGTTAACGATAATTTCACGAAGCCAATCCCCATTGTTCTGTTCACCCGATACTCGCCAACTCCAACCGACTGCCCCAGCGCTCCCTGAGAACATCCCGCATCAGTTCTGATTCTTTAAATTGATCACTTTCCGCGTAGGCGAATGCATCCTGGCGGGCCTCCTCGAGCGTTCGCCCGTCACGCAGGATGTTGGCAACCCGGAAATCCGGCAGACCGCTCTGCCGGGTGCCGAGGAACTCGCCCGGGCCCCGGATTTCCAGATCAGCTTCGGCGATCCGGAAGCCATCAGTAGTCGAGCGCATTACTTCAAGTCGTTTCTCACCATCTTCACTGCACCTGTATGATTTCAGGAGGATGCAAAGGCTCTCCGCTTTGCCTCTACCAACTCTTCCGCGCAACTGGTGCAACTGGGCCAGGCCGAAACGCTCGGCATGCTCGACCAGCATGACCGTAGCATTCGGTACATCAATACCGACCTCGATGACCGTCGTCGAGACCAGGATATCAATCTCCCTGTTCTTGAAACGGGTCATGACCTCTTCTTTTTCTGCCGGTTTCATTCTGCCATGCAGCAAACCAACCACTGATTCGGGGAAGATCTCGTTCTTGAGCTGTTCAGCCCCTTCTGTTGCTGCCAACAGGTCGCTTTTCTCTGATTCTTCAACCAGCGGGTAAACCACGTACACCTGGTGTCCTTTTTCAATTTCCTGTCGGATACGGCTGTAGACTTTACCTCTTTGCGCATCGGATGCGATCCTGGTATCGACCGGCATCCTGCCCGGAGGCATCTCGTCGATGACTGACAAAGCCAGGTCGCCATACAAGGTAAGTGACAAGGTCCTCGGGATCGGCGTTGCTGTCATTACCAGGATGTGGGGGTTAGTGCCTTTCTCCCGCAAAACCGCCCTCTGCCGCACGCCAAAACGGTGCTGCTCGTCGATGATACCGAGCCCCAGCCTTTTGAATTCGACACCTTCCTGCAAAACCGCATGGGTACCGACGACCAGGTTGACCTCCCCGGCCCCAAGGTCTTCGAGTATCTGGCGCTTCTCTGCCGCCGGCATCTTACCGCGCAACAAAGCAGCCCTGAGGCCGAGTTGTTCCAGCCAGCGATGAAATTGCAGGTAATGTTGTTCGGCAAGGATCTCGGTCGGCGCGACCACGGCAACCTGGGTTTCGTTTTCGATGGCGACGAGCGCGGTCATCAGGGCGACAATGGTTTTGCCGCAGCCGACATCACCCTGGATCAGCCGGTTCATCGGATGTGGTGACATCAGGTCCTGCTTGATTTCACCCAGGACTCGCCTCTGGGCATTTGTCATGCGAAATGGCAACGAAGCAGCCAGTGGCCGGGTGTATTTATGCGTCACGTCAAATTTTATCCCTGGTTCCAGGACGACCCCACGACGCTTCAGTGCCAGCCCGAGCTCCAGGAAGAAGAATTCGTCATAAACCAGCGAGCGCAACCCCGGCATCTGCTTCTTCTCCAGTTGTTCCATGCTGGCGGCATTGGAAGGCCAATGAACCTCCTGGAGCGCCTCTGCAAGGGGCAGCAATTCGCGCTTTTTTACGAGATGACCAGGTAAATGCGACGGGACGAATTGTGCGAACTGGTCGACAGCCTGTTTCCAGATCTTGCGAGCAGCGTATTGGCTCAACCCTTCGGTAAGAGGGTAAACCGGCAGGATACGGCCGAAAGCCAGCGGGTCGGAGCTCTGATAGTCAGCCAGGGACTGGTCGGGGGCAAGAAATTCAACGTCCGGATGGTGAATTTCACGTAAAGCTCCATAACGCTTGACCTCACCGGTGAAAACCGCACGTCGACCGACCGTGAAGCGTTTTGTCATCCAGTCTTTGCGGTAATGGAACCATTTGAGGGCGACCTGACCGGTGCCGTCACTGACGACAACTTCGAACAGTCGACGGCGGCGACGAGAGGTTGTTGATTCGCCGCAGGCCAGAATTTCACCGCAAAAAACCTCGTGAACCCCATCGCGCAGATGGGCTATCCTTCTGAATTCACGTCGATCTTCATATCTGTTCGGCAGGGTGTAAAGAAGGTCTTCTACAGTATGGATATCAAGCTTGGCGAGTTTTTCGGCGATACGGGGCCCGACCCCCTTAAGATGCACGACAGGGGTGGAAAGGTGTTGACGGAGCTGGTCTTTCGTCGCCTTGGTCATCTCCCCTTCCCCGGTGAGGCGCTGAAGATGATTGGAGAACGTGCGGTTATCAGTCGAAGATCGCATTCAGCGCGGTGAGAAGTTCCTCAACATCCAGGCCATGGGCGATAGCCCCTTGTGCCAGGGTTTCATTCTGGGCGCCCATGCAGCCGACACAGCCGAGGTTGAAGGATGCCAAGACCTTGACAACCTCCGGGCTTTTTCCCATTACTTCGTGAAACGTCATGTCCTTGGTAATAGTCGCCATTGTTCGTCTCCAGGCTAAAGGTACTTGATATCAATGATTTCGTAAATGCGAATCCCGGACGGGACCCTGATCTGCACCTCATCACCGATGCGATGACCGATCAGGGCTTTGGCAACCGGGCTGCTGACGGAGATGAGTCCCTGCTTGATATCCGATTCGTCCTCACCGACGATCCGGTAAGTCGATTCGCTCTCCGATTCGTCATCGTAAACAGTCACTGTAGCGCCGAACACAACCTTGTCCGTATCTATAACGGACACATCGATAACCTGGGCGCGGGCCATCTTGCCGTTAATCTCGGCAATGCGTCCTTCGACAAAGCCCTGACGCTCCTTGGCTGCATCATATTCAGCATTCTCCGAGAGGTCTCCGTGATCACGGGCTTCGGCGATATCCTGGACAACGCGCGGGCGCTCAACGCGGATCAGATGTTTCAATTCCTCCTGAAGCCTCTGGTATCCCTCAGGCGTCATAGGTACGGTTTGCGACATAACTCTTTTCCCTTGCTTTTGGTTTGCTATCAATAAAAGTGTTCGGGCGGGAAAACCCGCCCGAACAGTTGTGTTTTAAGGCAAATAATGACGGGGAGTTGCCTACCCGTCGTTCGAATAATACTCTTGAAGGGGCGTAACGTCAAGGTTTTCACGTTGCAGGGCCAGGATGCCATCGACAACGGCCTCCGCTCCGGCTATGGTTGTGAAGTAGGCAATATTGTATACCAGCGCCGAGCGGCGGATGGAATAAGAGTCGAGAATAGATTGAGCGCCGAAAGTCGTATTGAAAACCAGGCCTATTTCGTCGCTCTTGATCATATCGACACAGTGGGGTCGTCCCTCCTTGACCTTGTTGATCGGTTCGGCAGTGATCCCATGCGCCCGCAGGTAGGCGGCCGTACCCTTGGTGGAAACAACCTGGAAGCCGGCTTCAACCAGCTTTCTGACCGGTTCGATAATCGCCTTCTTGTCGGCATCCTTAACGCTCACAAAGACCTTGCCTGAGGTCGGCAATTTGACGTTGGCTCCGAGTTGGGCCTTGGCAAACGCTTTACCGAATTCCCTGTCAATCCCCATCACTTCTCCGGTCGACTTCATCTCGGGGCCGAGGAGCGTATCGACGCCGGGGAACTTGATGAAGGGAAAAACCGATTCCTTGACCGAGATGTGTTCGGGAATAATTTCCTTATTTATGCCCAGCTCTTTTAATGTCTTGCCCGCCATGATTCGGGCGGCGATCTTGGCCAGCGGCCGTCCGGTCGCCTTGGACACAAAGGGTGCCGTGCGGCTGGCACGCGGGTTGACTTCGATCAGGTACACTTCATCATCCTTGACGGCATACTGGATATTCATCAAACCGGAGACACCCAGTTCCAGGGCCAGGGCGATCGTCTGTTTACGGATCTCCTTGACGATTTTCTGTGACAATGAATACGGTGGCAGCGAGCACGCCGAATCACCGGAGTGGATACCGGCTTCTTCGATATGCTGCATGATGCCGCCAATCACCACTGTGAAACCGTCTGCCAGGGCGTCCACGTCAACCTCGATTGCCTGCTCGAGGAATTTATCGATCAGGATCGGGTGTTCTGGAGAAGCCTGGACGGCAAACTTCATATAGTCGCGCAACTGCTGCTGATCGTAGACAATCTCCATGGCCCGGCCACCGAGAACATAGCTGGGCCTGACCACCGCAGGATAGCCGATTCTTTCAGCGATCTTTTCCGCTTCTTCAAAGGAGCGTGCGATACCATTGGCCGGCTGTTTCAACCCCAGCTTGTTCAGCAGCTCCTGAAACCGCTCGCGATCCTCGGCCCTGTCGATCGCATCCGGTGATGTGCCGATAATCGGTACTCCGGCCTGTTCCAGGGCAACGGCCAGTTTGAGCGGCGTCTGACCGCCGAATTGAACGATAACCCCGGTCGGCTGCTCGACGCGGACGATCTCCAGCACATCTTCCAGGGTCAATGGCTCAAAGTACAGCCGATCGGACGTATCGTAGTCGGTTGACACCGTTTCCGGGTTACAGTTGACCATGATCGTTTCAAAGCCGTCTTCAGCAAGAGCGTAGACGCCGTGGACGCAGCAGTAATCGAACTCGATCCCCTGCCCGATCCGATTTGGCCCGCCACCGAGGATCATGATTTTTTTACGATCCGACGGAGCCGCCTCACACTCTTCTTCGTAGGTTGAGTAGAGATACGGTGTATAGGCTTCAAATTCGGCACCACAGGTGTCAACCCGCTTGTAAACGGGCAGAATTGCGAGTTGGTAGCGCAAGTCACGGATTCTCTGCTCGCTGGTGCCCCAGAGCAAGGCCAGGCGCTTGTCGGCAAAGCCCATTTGCTTGGCCTCGCGCAACAGAACCGGGAAGACTTCACCTTCGGGCTGGTCAAGCAGTTCTTTTGCCCGAATCAGGCGGCCTTCCATTTCGACGACCTGGCGGATGTTGTTAAGAAACCAGGGGTCGATAGCGGTCAGTTCGTAAATCTTTTCCATTGTGAACCCGGCGCGAATGGCATCGGCCAGGTACCAGAGGCGCTCCCAGTTGGGCACCCTGAGTTTGGTTTCGATCAGTTCAACTTCTTCGTCGCTCAGGTTGTAGCGATAGTCTCCAGGTTCCACGAAACAGCCGGCTCTCAAAGCCGTGGGAGTCGATTTCAAGAGAACGCAATGCTTTCTGCAGGCTCTCTTTGAAAGTCCGGCCGATGGACATGACCTCGCCGACTGACTTCATCTGGGTCGTCAGCGTTGCATCCGCCTTGGGGAATTTTTCGAAGGTAAAGCGCGGAATTTTGGTCACCACGTAATCGATAGTCGGCTCGAAGGAAGCAAAGGTTTCCTTGGTGATGTCGTTCGGAATCTCGTCAAGCGTGTAACCAACCGAGAGTTTTGCCGCGATTTTGGCGATCGGGAAGCCGGTCGCCTTGGATGCGAGCGCTGAGGACCTGGAGACACGGGGGTTCATCTCGATGACCACCAGGCGGCCATCGACCGGGTTGATGCCGAACTGGATATTGGAACCGCCGGTCTCGACCCCGATCTCTCGGATGATTTTGAGCGAGGCGTCACGCAAAATCTGGTATTCCTTGTCGGTCAGGGTCTGGGCCGGCGCCACGGTAATCGAGTCACCGGTATGGACGCCCATCGGGTCGAAATTTTCAATCGAACAGATAATCACGACATTGTCAGCGAGATCACGCATGACCTCGAGCTCGAACTCTTTCCAGCCGATCACCGATTCTTCGACAAGGATTTCACTGGTCGGTGACGCGTCGATGCCGGCAATTGCCATCTGCTCGTATTCTTCCGGGTTGTAGGCGATCCCTCCGCCAGTGCCGCCAAGGGTAAATGAAGGACGGATAATCGCCGGGAAACCGACAAAATCGATGATATCCATGGCCTCCTGATAGTTATGAGCCAACCCGGAGCGCGGCACGGCAATCCCGATCCGCTCCATTGCCGCCTTGAAAAGGGTGCGGTCTTCGGCCATCTCTATGGCCGGCAATTTTGCGCCGATGAGTTCTACACCGAATTCGTCGAGGATACCGTTTTTGGCGACCGCAACGGCAGTGTTGAGGGCTGTCTGGCCGCCGAGTGTTGGCAAAAGCGCGTCAGGGCGTTCTTTTTCAATAATTTTCGCCAGGGTCTCTGGCGTAACCGGTTCAATGTAGGTCCGGTCGGCAAAGTCGGGATCGGTCATGATCGTTGCCGGGTTGGAGTTGAGCAGCACGACCTGGTAGCCCTCCTCCTTAAGCGCCTTGCAGGCCTGGGTCCCGGAGTAATCGAATTCACAGGCCTGGCCGATAACAATCGGCCCTGCCCCGATGATCAGAATCTTTCTTGATGTCAGTTCTTTTGGGCATGGTTTACATTCCGTTGATTTACGTGCCCTCGGGCGCTGGGGCTGGAAGAGAATCTTGGCCCAGTATGTTCACCGAAAATCTCTTAGATTCTGCTATTATTACTTAATTGCCATGTTCGCCTTTATGACCCCAGCCCCTAACAACCGCCTTTATAAGTTCTTCATCATCTTGATGAACTCACCGAACAGGTAGTTTGCATCGTGCGGCCCCGGTGAAGCCTCGGGATGATACTGGACCGAGAAGGCCGGAGCGGTCTTGTGATGCAAGCCTTCAACGGTATTGTCGTTGAGATTGATGTGGGTGATCACCGCATCATCCTGCAGGGTACCGGCATCAACGGCAAAGCCGTGGTTCTGCGACGTAATTTCGACGTTGTGCCCTTCCCCACGGCGAACCGGCTGGTTACCACCGCGATGGCCGAACTTGAGCTTGTAGGTTTTGCCTCCCAAGGCGATCGAAAGCAGCTGATGGCCGAGGCAGATACCGAACAGCGGCACCTTGCCGAGCAGTTTCCGAATATTCTCCTGCGCGTAGGTGATCGGCTCCGGATCGCCCGGGCCGTTGCTCAGGAAAACCCCGTCCGGCCCCATCGCCAGAACCTCTTCGGCCGGAGTGGTTGCCGGTACGACTGTCACACTGCAACCCTTGCTGACCAGGTTGCGCAGGATGTTGCGCTTGATGCCGAAGTCATACGCGACAACCTTGAATTGCGCCTTCTTGGCACCTTTGCCGTAACCATTTTCAAGGTCCCAGATGCTCTCATCCCAGGTGTAGGGCTTCTTCGCAGGTCACTTCCTGGACCAGGTCACGGCCAACAATCGAAGGTGCCGCCTTGGCCTTCGCCACCAGGCTATCGACATCCAGAGTCAAGCGTTGACAGAATGCCGGTCTGGGCACCCTTGTCACGAATGTGACGCACCAGCGCCCGTGTGTCGATTCCGGAGAGACCGATAATGTCATGCTCTTTCAGGTAGGCGTCCAAGCGACATTTCAGAGCGCCAGTTGCTCGGGAACTCACAGAGTTCCTTGATAATGAACCCGGAAAGGTGGGGCCTGGACGACTCGACATCTTCACGGTTGACGCCATAGTTGCCGATCTGCGGGTAGGTCATGGTTACGATCTCGCCGCAATAGGATGGATCAGTCAGGATCTCCTGATAACCGGACATACTGGTATTAAAAACGACCTCGCCGGTAATTTCACCGGTGGAACCGAAGGCGCGGCCATGGAAGACCCTGCCATCGGCGAGGGCCAATGCTGCTTTCATAAATAAGCTCCTTGGGATTCGGTATCCGCTAGCAAGCCTGCGGAACAAGTCAAATTCATTCCTCCTGAATTCCGAATGCCGGGTTCTGGATAGCCGTGCGTTACCTAGTTTTATCTCTTGTACGCGATCTTGCCACCGACGATGGTAAAGAGAGCTGCACCTTTCATCTTCCAGCCGTCAAACGGTGTGTTCTTGCTTTTGCTGACCAGTTTTTGCGCATCGACCGTCCACTCCAGTTCCGGGTCGATCACCGTGACGTCGGCAACACCGCCTTCTTCGAGCTGCCCGGCCGGAATCCCGAGGGCTGCAGCAGGGCCGCAAGTCAACAAGGCGACAGCTTTCGGCAAGTCGATAAGGCCATCTTCAACCAGCTGCAATGAGAGTGGCAGAGCCGTTTCCAGGCCAACGATGCCATTCATCGCAATATTGAATTCAACATTCTTTTCATCAATGTGATGCGGGGCGTGATCCGTAGCGATCGCATCAACAGTTCCATCTGCAATCCCCTGGCGGACGGCTTCCCGGTCTTCAGCGCTGCGCAGGGGCGGATTCATTTTCGCGTTAGTGTTGTAGCCGCGAACGGCTTCATCGGTCAGGGTAAAGTGGTGCGGCGTGGCTTCACAAGTCACATTGACGCCACGTTTTTTGGCCTGTCGCACGAGATCAATCGAGCCCTTGGTGGAGACGTGAGCGACGTGAAGGTGGGCGCCGGTAAATTCTGCCAGCATGATTTCCCTGGCCGTAGCAGCGTCTTCAGCGACCCAGGGGATGCCTTTCAGGCCAAGTTCGGTTGAAACCGGGCCCTCGTTCATCACGCCAGAGCCAACCAGCTCCAGGTCTTCGGCATGCGTGACAATCGTTATGCCAAACGGTTTGGCATATTCCATGGCCCGGCGCATTAATTGCGCATTGCTGACCGGCTTGCCGTCATCGGAAACGCCGTAGACGCCCAAGCCCTTGAGTTCTCCCATTTCTGTCATCGACTCACCTTGAAGGCCCTTGCTGATACTGGCAATCGGGAACACCCGACAGTGACCTTCTTCCTTGACCTTGTTTAGAATATAGTTCGTGACAGACTGGTTATCGTTGACGGGCTTGGTATTCGGCATGCAGGCAATTGAGGTAAAACCTCCTGTCACCGCTGACAAAGTACCTGAAGCAATATCCTCCTTATATTCAAGACCGGGGTCACGTAGATGAACATGAATGTCAACCAGACCGGGAGTTACAATCTTGCCGTCAGCATCGATAACCTCAGCACCTTGTGCGTCGAGGTCCTTGCCGATGGCAGTAATCTTGCCCTTTTCAATCAGTACATCACAGGTATCGTCAAGCTTTTGTGCAGGACTGATCACCCGGCCACCTTTAATCAATATTTTCGCCATGATTTCACCTTATCCTTTATCTAACAGTTCAAGACGTTTGCATCGATTCAACGCCGCTGACCAGGTAGAGCAGCGCCATGCGCACGGCTACGCCGTTCTCAACTTGATCAAGGATGACATTCTGCACACCATCTGCAACGACCGAGGAAATTTCAACACCACGGTTCATCGGCCCTGGATGCATAACGATGGCATCCGACTTGGCGAGCTTGACGTTGGTTGGGTTCAGGCCATAAAAGCGCGCATATTCACGCAGACTCGGCAACATGATGTTACTTTGCCGCTCCATCTGGATACGCAGCATCATGATCACATCAACATCTTTAATGGCATCCTGCATGTCAGTATAAACTTTGACATTACCAAGTTTTTCGATCCCTGGCGGCAGCATGGTTCCCGGTCCACACAGACGCACCTTGGCACCCATTTTTGACAAGCAGTATATATTTGAGCGCACAACGCGACTGTGTGTAATATCACCGATGATGGCCACTTCCAGGCCTTCTATGCGGCCCTTATGCTCGCGCATAGTCATCGCGTCGAGCAACGCCTGGCTGGGGTGTTCATGGGCACCATCGCCGGCATTGACAATTGAACAACCGACCCGTTCGGCGAGGTAGTGTGGCGCACCGGAGTGCCCGTGGCGAATCACGATAATGTCGGGAGCCATGGCCTCGATATTCCGGGCCGTATCCTCGAGAGTCTCACCTTTGACCACCGATGAAGTCGAACCGGAGATATTCACCGTGTCGGCCGACAGTCGCTTGCCGGCAATTTCAAAGGAGAGCCGGGTGCGGGTACTGGCTTCAAAAAAGGCGTTGATAATCGTCTTACCGCGCAAAGTCGGCACTTTCTTGATGTCCCTGGTATTGATTTCCTTGAAAGCGTCGGCCGTGTCGAGAATTATCTCGATGTCCTCTTTGGACATTTGTTCAATGCCGAGAATGTGCTTGTGTTTGAAAGACATGCTTATCCTCCCTGATATCTATGGTTTGACCAGCCGGACTGCCAGCGGGCTCAGGTCTTCATTGAATGTTACAGAGATTTCCTCATCAGCTGCCGTCGGCACATTGCGACCAACGTAATCGGCACGAATGGGCAACTCCCGATGACCCCGGTCGATCAGTACGGCCAGCTGGATCGTGCTGGGACGGCCGAAATCCATCAGGGCGTCCATTGCCGAGCGAATGGTCCTGCCGGTATAGAGGACATCGTCAACCAGGACAACATCTTTACCATCGAGAGGAAACGGGATGCTGGTTTTGCCGATTGGCAGGTTGCCGCGTGCGGCGAGATCGTCACGGTACATCGTGATATCAACTTCTCCGATCGGCACCTCAACCCCTTCAATGTCACAGATACGGGTCCGCAGAAGGCTCGCCAGGTGGTCTCCCCCTGAGCGAATGCCGATCAGGGCGAGGTTTTCACACCCCTTGTTGTGTTCCAGAATTTCATGGGCAATCCGGGTAACGGCGCGGGTTATGCCAGCCTGGTCCAGAATTGCGGTCTCCGCTTTGGCCATCTCTTTCCTCCCGTCGAATTTAGGGCAAAAAAATACCTCTCCGCATCGCGCGGAAAGGTAGGGCTCTGGTTTTTAGTACATCAACATACATTTTTGGCCACCCTTGCTGACCTCTCTGGATCAGCTTAAAAGGAGACAGGTTACCGACGAATTTCAGGCAATATAGCAAGGCCGTTGTGGTGAGTCAACAAAAAGCTCGGAGTATATTTCCGATTGTTTAAAACCGTGATATTCGGTCGCAGCATGACCTACTGAAACGACAAAAGACGCAAAAAAAACTGGCACGGAATTACTCGATCATTCGCCCGATACGGCCCCAGCGCGGCATGAATTTTTCGCTGTCCCAGGACCAGTACTTGATAAACGCCAGACCTTTAATCGCAGAGCGGTCGACAAACCTCCAGAAGCGGCTGTCGTACGAACGGTCACGGTTGTCACCCATCACGAAATAATTGTCATCCGGGACTTTAATCGGCTGGCATGTTGTCTCGCGGGACCCGCAGTCAGGTTGCCGTCTTTGTACACCGCTTCTGGTGTCATGTATCTCTCGCCGTTGACAAAAACATTCTTGTTGCGAATCTCGACTGTGTCACCCGGCAATCCAATCACCCTCTTGATGAAATCCCTGCGTTTGAAATAGGACTTGTCCTTGTCTTCTGGGAACTCAAAAACGATGATATCACCACGTTCGGGTTGACGAATCGCGAGAACCGGATCATCGCTGAATGGCAACTGGGTACCATAAATAAACTTGTTGACCAGCAAATGGTCGCCGATCAACAAGGTATCCTCCATGGAGCCGGAAGGAATTTTAAACGCCTGGACAACGAAGGTGCGGATGATCAGGGCAAGGATCGCTGCGACGATCAGTGCTTCGGTCCAGTCGCGCAATTGGGATTTTTTCGCGGACTCCGGTTTTGCGGCAGTCTTTTTACGTAAAAAAGCCATTATTTGTTTTCCTTGACTTTCAGTATGGCGAGGAACGCCTCCTGAGGCAGCTCGACATTGCCAACCTGCTTCATGCGTTTTTTGCCTTCCTTCTGCTTTTCAAGCAGTTTGCGCTTCCGGGTAATATCGCCGCCATAGCACTTGGCCGTGACATCTTTGCGTAATGCCTTGACTGTTTCACGGGCGATCACCTTGTTGCCGATCGCAGCCTGGATCGCCACCTCGAACTGTTGACGCGGAATATATTCCTTCATCTCTGGAAGCCAGTTCACGCCCGCGATACTGGGCTTTTTCACGATGCACGATCAGTGACAGGGCATCCACCGGGTCACCATTGATAAGGATATTGAGTCGCACCAGTTCGCTCGCCCGATAATCGAGGTACTCATAATCGAGTGAGGCATACCCGCGTGACAGGGTTTTCAGCCGGTCGTAGAAATCAAGGACTATCTCGTTGAGCGGCAGTTCGTAAATGACCATGACGCGGTTGGCGGTCAGGTACTTGATCTCACGCTGTACACCACGCTTCTCCTCGCAGAGCGCCAGCACAGCGCCGACAAACTCGTTTGGGACATGAATCGAAGCGAGGATAAACGGCTCCTCCATCTTTTCTATGTACTGAACGTCAGGAAGCTTGTTGGCGCTGTCAACGTTGATGGTCTCGCCCTTGGTGCTGGTCACGCGATAGACAACGGTCGGTGCAGTAGTGATCAGATTGACACCGAACTCGCGCTCGAGACGCTCCTGGACGATCTCCATGTGCAGCAGGCCGAGGAAACCGCATCGAAAACCGAATCCCAGAGCCATCGAGTTTTCCGGCTCGAAAGAGAAGGAGCTATCGTTGAGGCGCAACTTCTCCATGGCGTCACGCAAGTCATCATAATCGCCGGAGTCGACCGGGTAGAGCCCGGAGAAAACCATCGGCTTGACTTCCTTGAAGCCCGGCAGCGCCTGGTCCGTGCCGTTGCGAACATGGGTGACCGTATCGCCGACCTTGGCATCGTGGACGACCTTGATGCTGGCAGTGATAAACCCCACCTCTCCTGCCGACAATTGATTGACCGCGACCGGTTGCGGACTGAACACGCCGACTTTAAGGACTTCATATTCCTTGCGGCTGGCCATGAACCGGACCTTGTCGCCCTTTTTCACTGTACCGTCGACAACGCGGATCAAAACGATCACACCCTGGTAGGAGTCGTACCAGGAATCAAAAATCAAGGCCTTCAGCGGTGCATCGGTATCGCCTTCCGGTGGCGGGATCTTCTTTACGATTGCCTCGAGGATATCATCGATGCCGATACCCACCTTGGCGCTGGCAAGGATCGCATCGCTTGCATCGAGGCCTATAATTTCCTTCGATTTCCTCGCGCACCGCTTCCGGGTCGGCACTCGGCAAGTCTATCTTGTTCAGTACCGGGAATACTTCGAGGTTCTCGTCAATTGCCAGGTAAACATTGGCGAGGGTCTGGGCTTCAACCCCCTGAGAGGCATCGACAACCAGCAAGGCGCCCTCGCAGGCCGACAGGGATCGGCTGACTTCGTAGCTGAAATCTACATGTCCGGGGGTATCGATCAGGTTGAGGATATAGTCGCGACCGTCTCTGCCATGATAATTCAGTCGCACAGCCTGGGCCTTGATCGTAATGCCCCGTTCTCTCTCCAGGTCCATCTTGTCGAGGTACTGGTCAGTTTTCTCGCGATCGGACAACGCACCGGTCGCTTCGAGGAGACGGTCTGCCAGAGTCGACTTGCCGTGATCAATGTGCGCTATGATTGAAAAATTACGGATCTGGGACTGTTTCATATATTGACGTGCGGATACCTTGCGGCGAACCTTTTCATGCAGCGAGTGATAAACTGGTTTTTTCCAGAACAATGAAAAATATCGGAATATTACATTTTTGTAAAGGAGCAAAAGTCACGAGGAAGCTTTTAAAACCCGCTTGCTATACTCGAACCGGCTTTGCCCTTGCCAGAAGTAATTGCCCTGATTAAGATGAAAACAACCGGGTAAGCTTGCCGATACTGACTACGGAGAGCAATTCATGTCGTTGATCATCGAAATGTTGCAGGAAAGCAGCCTTAAATACCCTCAAAAAACGGCCCTGCGGTACAAAATATCTGGCCGCTGGACTGACTACAGTTATGAGACGATTTGGGACACCTCCGACCGTGTGGCAGCCGGACTGGCGGAGTGGGGAATTGAGCATGGCGAAAGAGTCGCTATCCTGGGGGCTTCCTCACCGGTTTGGGTCATGGCCTACCTTGGCATCCTGAAGAGCAACGCGATAGCCGTGCCAATCGACAAAGATCTCAAACAAGGGGAATTACGACACATACTGGCCGACTGTGACGCACGAATTATTTTTACCGAACACGGCTTCACCGAGATAATTCACGATATTGCGGACAATCTGCCGGCATTGGAAAAAATCGTTCTCCTGAAGCATCCGCCATCCAGGGGCGACCAGCTTTCTGCCCGCGCAGAAAAAGCCCTTGCCGAACTGGTCAGTGAGTGGCGGCTGCTGGGCAGAAAATACCAGTTGCACGAAGACGACATACAGAAATTTGAAAGTCTGGCTGAAACTTTCCAGGAACTGGTCGTGCCGTCCACCGTCAAAGATGATCAGGAGAAGAGTTTTTTCAAGCGGCTGCTGGCAAATCGCGATCAGGCCGTACCGCCTCTTGATATTGAAGGACTGGATGATTTCCAGAAAATATCCTTGCCACCTGAGCTGACGGTCCGGTCGCACGATCCAGCAGTAATCCTGTATACATCAGGCACAACGGGCCGCTCCAAGGGCGCCATGCTCAGCCATGCCAACATTACCAGCAACGTTCGTTCTGCAGCAGAGCTTTTTGAGCTCACCCCTGACATGCACACCCTCTCCTTTTTACCGATCAATCACGTCTTTGAACAGGTCGCCGGGATCATCCTGCCGCTTGCGGTGGGCGGAACAATCTCTTTTGCTGAAAGCCTGCGCAAACTGGGCGACAACCTCGGTGAAGTCAAACCCAATTTCCTGCTCGGAGTCCCGGCCGTGTTCCGCTTACTCGCAGAACGGATGACAAAAAGGATCGAAAGTCAGAAGCTGTCAAGACTGCTCTACGCATTTGCTCCGACACGGCCACTGGTGACCAGGAGGATTAGAGAGGCTTTCGGCGGCAATCCGGTATTCATAAGCGGCGGCGCCGCTCTCGACCCCCTGGTAGCAACCAAGCTCCTGGAACTCGGTCTGAATGTTTACCAAGGCTACGGCATTACCGAGACCTCTCCGGTAATCGCGGTAGAGACCCCGGCTTTTAACCGCCTCGGCACGGTCGGTAGACCAATGCCTGGCATTGACGTCATAATCCACAAGCCGAACGCAGATGGTATCGGAGAAATCTGGGCGAAAGGCCCCAATATCATGCTTGGCTATTACAACAATCAGGAAGCGACCGATGAGGTGCTCACCGACGGCTGGTACCACACCGGCGACCTGGGTTGCATTGAGCAAGACGGTGCCCTGCGAATCTGCGGACGGGCCAAGAACTTGATCGTTACTGCAAACGGCAAAAACGTCTATCCGGAAGAAGTTGAAAATGAGATGTTAAACAGCACTTTTATCGAAGAAATAATGGTTTATGGCCATAAAGTTGATAATATCTCTGAAGAAGTTTACGCGATCATATATCCGAATCAGAACGCCCTTGACAGCTACGCTGAAGAAAACCATACAGGCTCTTTGAGCCTTCATGATGTTGAAGATATCATCCGGCGGGAAGTTCTTGAGAGAGGAAAAGCCCTGGCAGACTACAAGAGAATCAAACGTTTTACACTACGAGAAGACGAGTTCCCAAAAACGACGACCCGAAAGATTAAACGATTCGTCGTCGAGGCTGACATCAATACTGGAGAACCGGGGACTGAGGGCTAGGGGCTGGTCTCTGGAGACGCCTTTAACTTTCTTCCACTAAATCGATCGCATCGTGCGGGCACGCGGGAATGCACAGGCCGTCGAGATCACACCTTTGATGGTCGACAACGGCTTTGCCATCAATCAGATGCAGTGCGCCGTGAGGACAGACCTTGACACACTCACCGGAGCCACGACATTTTTTCATATTGATCAAAATTCTCATTAATACACCCTGAATATTTATATGATTCACTGACGAAGAATTGAATTAACCATCAGGAGGACTGTTTTTCGCAAAAACGCAGGATGCTCTTATGTATCGGGTCCGGGAGACCGACAAATTTCACACCTAACCCATTTGGATAATGAGCTTTCATCGGATTCGGTTTGCGATTCAGCCAGGTGATCTCTCCACTGCAGAGGATTGCTGCCACCGGACCGTCCGGCAGTTTGAACTGCATATTAATCAATGTACCGACAGGGACTTCGACCGGAGTTTCGATAAACATGCCGCCACCGGAAATATCGAGGCATTTCCCGGCATAGTCTTCGCCACCAAAGGCGAAGTTTAGGCGGAAAAAACTTGGCTGGCGGTGTTCCCGAATTCCACCCAGGAACGTCCTTCCCGCCTGCAGAAAAGAATGCCTGTCCAGTGGTTTGACAAGATAGGCATCACAACCGCACCGTTGAGCCATTTCAGGCTGTTTTTCGGCATTCTGGTCACAGACCATGACGATTGGAATGGAACCCAGTTCTGGGTCTTTTTTTATCTCGCGACAACAATTGTCGCCACCTTCCTCGGGCAAAGTAAAACTCATGTAGATCAAGTCAGGCCGCTGGCTGCGAATTATGGAGTGTACTTCTGGACAGTTTCGTGCTTCGAGAATCTCAACGGGAGCCTTTTGCAGAAACTTGCTTTCGATTGCCCTGAAAAACATCGAGTCATCTGCCAGAAGAATGCGTAATTTAGTGCTCATACCCCTCCTTCCATACTTATGTTCCGCAGCAAAGAGCACAGAGCCATGCCAGTCGGATTACAAACGGAAAGATACCACCACTTCTGAAGTCAATGCAACGTCCCTGCATGAATCGGCTATTTCAAAGTGAACCTGCCAGCTATGCGCCGATCTGTTTACGCTGGAGAAGTTTGCCCCCGGCTTCTAAACCTTGACAGTCGTGCCGACGTTGGCGAAAAAAACCTTGTTCGGAAATTTTGCATACAACTGGGCAGAACGGATCTGACCGGTGCAGTGAGAAACGCCCAAACGATCAAAGTCCAGCCTCGCAAGGTAGTCAACTGTTGCGGAGAACTGCTCATCACTGGCCGGGCCAAGGTGCGTGCCACCGACAATTGCATGAATCCGAGGCTCATCGAGATTTCGTCGAAACCATTCAACGGTATTGATCAGGCCGGCATGTGCGCAACCGAGAAGGATCACGAGACCTTTGTCGGTTGCTATGGCGAGAGCGGCGTCATCGGCAAACGGGTCGGTCGTCCATGAGCCTCCAGTATCGGAACGCCTGACCAGGTGTGGGTCGCCTGTTTCCAGCGCAGCCTCTCGGGCTATTTCACCGCTGAAATAAATACCGGGGGCCAGTTCGGCAAAATCTTTTATAAAGACGAATTCCGCGCCGGCCGCTTCGAGCTCGTTCCTGCTGAAAGGCAAACTGATATCTCGTTGTTCATGTTGCCCGTTCCAGAACCTTGTACTGAAAATTCCGGGGTGGGCATAGACACGACGAGGTCCGGACGCGCGAAGGAGAGTCAAGAGCCCCCCGCAGTGGTCATAGTGCCCATGACTGAGGATGATCCCGTCCAGATCCCGCAGGTCAAGATCGAGGGCTGCGAGGTTTGCCAGCAAGGTTTCACCGCTGCCGGTATCAAACAGCCATCGCCCGGCAGAAGTCTGCAGCAGGCAGGCAAAGCCATGTTCGCCGCATGCGGCTATCGGCCGACCGACGGTATTTTCACAGACGATATCGAGTTGCAGTGACATATCCACAAACAGGCTTTCAAGCAAACATGCATAAGTGTATAGTGAGCCCCAATCAATCCATCCCGGAAGGAACCATATACATGTCAGACAACAGAACCATCGAACTTACCGGCAAGCAGAACCGCTACCTGCGCGGGCTGGGTCACGGTCTGCAGCCTTTCGTGATGATCGGCAAACATCATCTCAGCAAAGAGGTCATCAGATCGACCGACGAGGCCCTCGACAAACATGAATTAATCAAGGTCAGGATCCAGGAAGGTTGCCTCGAAGATCGCAAAACAGTTGCTGCGGAACTCTCTGCAGAGACCGGCTCGGCCGTCGTCCAGATCCTCGGTAAAACCTTTCTTCTCTATCGTCCCGGGGAAGAGAAGATCATCACCCTGCCCTGACCAGAAATCGCAGCATCTCTTTCAGACCCTCTCGTAAGGTTCGAAGAGCCGCTTGTATTCATCCAGGGCGTAACGGTCTGTCATGCCCGCGATGTAATCGCAGATAACTCTCTCCCTGCCATATTCATCGTACTTGTCCTGGTAACTGGCCGGCAACAGGGTTGGATTCTGCAGGTAATTTTCAAACAGTATAGTGAGGAAACGTTCCGCCTTGATGCGCATTCTTTCGACCTTGTAGTGACTGTACAGGTTCTTGTAGAGGAAAACCTTCAACGCCCTGTTTCGCTCTGCAGTGTCCCTGCTGAACATAACCAGATTGCCTGTGTGGGAACGGACATCGTCAAGAGTAGAGATGCCACCGGCCTCTATGTTCTTGCGACTTTGTTCAACCAGATCGAGAATCAGATAACCGATCAGATGGCTGATCGTCTGCAACACCTGACGTTCTTCGTCCAGCAACGGGTGTTTTTGCCTGACCCGGGCGTAGGTTTCAGACCAGAGGTCTATTTCCATCAGGGCCCCAAGTTTAATATAACCCGCCTTAAGTCCGTCATCGATGTCGTGGTTATTGTAAGCAATTTCATCGGCAAGATCGATAATTTGTGCTTCCAGAGTCGGGCGCAGACCCGGGCAATACTCATCAAAGCCTGAAGCGTCCGGGATGTCATAGTCCGAAGAGTGTTTAATAATCCCTTCCCTGGTTTCCCAGGTCAGGTTCAAACCATTGAAGCCCGGATATCGTTCTTCCAGGTGCTCGACAATTCGCAGTGATTGACGATTGTGTTCAAATCCGCCGTATGGTGCCATCAATCGGTCAAGGACGCCTTCACCGGTATGACCGAACGGGGTATGCCCCAGATCGTGGGCAAGGGCCAGCGCTTCGACCAGATCTTCGTTCAGACTCAGTCGGCGGGCAATGCCGCGACCGATCTGGGCGACTTCAAGAGAATGAGTCAGGCGGGTGCGATAATAGTCCCCTTCATGATTGACGAAAACCTGGGTTTTGTATTCAAGGCGCCGGAACGCAGCACAATGGATGATGCGGTCACGGTCCCGTTCATAGGCTGGGCGATCATCCTTGTACGGCTCATCATATCTGCGGCCGCGCGACGATTCGCTCTGCGCGGCATATCCGGCTAATTCCATTTGTTTCATCCTGGCCTCCACTCGTTAATATTAAAGCCATGCTACAAGTGATCTGTCAAGCCAGTAATGCCGCCGCACAGCTTGACCATAAAGATCGATTGTGCTAGTTTTTTTAGTATGTTACGAAGTTCACAGGGCTTTACCGAGATAAACCAGTGAGAGTGATTGCCGGCACTTCACGCGGCAGGCGTCTGGCCAGCTTCAAAGGTCGTGATGTGCGCCCGACTCCAGACCGTGTTCGGGAGGCGCTTTTCAGCATCTTGCAAAGCAGGCTCGGCGATTTTTCAGAGCTAAGGGTACTCGACCTGTTCTCCGGTTCCGGAGCCCTGGCAATTGAAGCTCTAAGCCGCGGCGCTAAATCTGCCTGCCTGGTGGACAATGCTCCTGCCTCCGCAAAGGTCATTCGCGAAAACCTGGAACGTTGCCAGTTGACTGAAAAGGCTCAGATCGCCATCAAGGACGCTTTTCTGGCCCTGCATGATTTTCCACCCGAAGCTTTTGATTTGATCTTTCTGGACCCGCCTTACGGAAGAAAACTGGCGGAGAAGGCTATCTCGGAAATATGCGAGCAAGGTGTGCTCAACAGGCATGGCACTCTCTGCGTTGAAACCGGAGCCGACGAAATCCTGCCCAAAAAAATCGGTCATCTGCAGATTTTTGATCAACGCCGTTACGGTTCAGTTATGATACACTTCCTATGCGACGAGGGGCTCCTATGAATAAGAGAACTGCTGTTTATCCTGGCTCATTTGATCCGATCACCTACGGGCATCTGGACATTATCGAACGTGGGCTGGAGGTATTTGATGAAATCGTTATTGCCGTCGCTCGCAATTCCGAGAAAAAAAGCCTCTTCTCTGCCGAAGAGCGCATTCGTCACATAGAAGAGACTATCGGTGAAAATCCGAATATTACGGTCGATACATTCGACGGGTTACTGGTCGATTACGTCCTGTCCAAAGGCGCCAGGGTCATCCTGCGCGGCCTGCGCGCTGTCTCTGACTTCGAATACGAGTTCCAGATCGCCCAGATGAACCATAACCTTAAAAACGAGGTTGAAACACTCTTCATGATGACTTCAGTGCCTTACGGGTACCTCAGCTCATCGATCGTCAAAGAAGTTGCAAGCCTGAAAGGCCCGGTTGAAAGCCTGGTGCCACCTGTGGTCAGGCAAGCCCTGGCTGAGAAATTTGGCAATTGAAGAAACGTTTGAAGGAGGCAATATGATCACACGTGAAATGACAATTTCGGACATCATTTCCAAACACCCTGAAACGATCGAGGTGTTTCGCACCTTTGGTCTTGATTGCATGGAATGTCAGATTGCAGATTACGAAGAGGTCGAACACGGCGCAGGAGTACATAATGTGGATATCGTGCAACTGCTTGAAGCTCTTAATGATGCGATCAGAGGATAAAGTACAGATTCTGAAGCCAGTTGACAGTTTGCCAACTCTCCCTGGAATTAATCTCCGGGAGAGTTCCCAAGCGATACCCATAAACAATCCGAGGAGCAGATCGATGATCTGCTCCTCTTGAAATTTGGTCGGGGCGAGAGGATTCGAACCTCCGACCCCGTGCACCCCATGCACGTGCGCTACCAGGCTGCGCTACGCCCCGACGGACTCGAATTATTGTTTATAACCACCCTTTTGTCAAGCACAATTCCCGTACCATAGAATCTTAAAATAGTATTTACAAAACAGTAAGTTAGCGACTATTACTTGTTGCGTTTGTCAATTATCCGGTTGGCTTTTCCCTCATGCCTCGGCATCGATGAAGGCTCGACAAGCTTGATCTTGGCGTGCAGGCCGATGTTGGTCGCCAGGCGCTTCTCAATCATCTCTATGAAGGCTCTTTGCTTCTTCATCTCATCGAAGAAGATATTCTCGTTCACCTCAACCTGGACCTCGAGCGTATCAAGTGTCCCTTCCCGCTCAACGACCAACTGATAATGCGGTTCGCATCCCTCGACCTGGAACAGGACCTCCTCGATCTGGGTCGGGAAAACGTTAACGCCCTTGATGATCAGCATGTCGTCGCTGCGCCCCATGGTTTTTTCCATACGTACCAGGGTTCTGCCACACTCACAGGGTTCGTAGTGTAACCGGGTTATGTCCCTGGTCCGGTATCGGACCAGGGGGATGGCCTCCTGGACGATATTGGTCAGGACCAGCTCTCCCTTCTGCACCTGGCGGCAGCACCTCGCCTGTCTCCGGATCGATAATTTCCGGCAGGAAGTGGTCCTCGAAGATATGCATCCCTTTACGGCGCAGGCATTCTCCAGCGACACCCGGGCCGACGATTTCCGAGAGGCCATAGTTGTCGGTTGCAACGATATCAAGGCGCGTTTCAATTTCACGACGGAGCTCTTCACTCCACGGCTCACCGCCGAACAGCCCGACACGGAGTTTGAGGTAGGTGCGCGGGTCATGTCCCATCTTTTCGATGCGATCAGCCAGGGTCAGCGCATAGGACGGGGTGCAAACCAGGGCTGTTGCCCCATAATCCTTGAGGATCATGATCTGGCGCTCGGTGTTGCCGCCGGACATCGGGATCACTGCAGAGCCGATCAGTTCGGAGCCATAATGCAGGCCGAAGGCTCCGGTAAACAGGCCGTAACCAAAGGCAATGTGGACAATATCGTCCGGGACGACGCCGGCTGCGGTCATGAATCGCGCGACAAGATTAGACCAGTCATTCAGGTCCTTGCGGGAATAGCCGACAACGGTGGGCTTTCCGGTTGTCCCGGAAGAAGAGTGAATCCTGACCACATCCCGCATCGGCACGGCGAACATGCCATAGGGGTAGTTCAGTCGCAGGTCTTCCTTGGTCGTAAAGGGCAGCTTGACCAGATCGTCAAGGGTATGGATATCGTCCGGGCCGACTCCGGCCTGCCTGAATTTTTCCTGGTAACATGGGACTTTGGCAACCCGATCAAGGGTCGCACGCAGACGCTCCAGCTGCAAACGTTGAAGGTCTTTACGTTCCAGGCATTCGTGGAGGGGGTCCCAGATATTATATTCCACAATCAAATCCGTTTAAGTAAATATTTAAGGAACACAGCCTAGTAGCTGTTTATAAGACTGTAAAGTTTTTCACCAGTTAATATGCTAACGTTTTTCCCCTGCAGTGTCGTGATGGCGTTGTCAATGTCATCAAAACGGAAGATAATCACGGCGTTGCCGGCGTTACGCTCGACAAAGGCATACATGTACTCGACGTTGATCTTTGCCTCGTCGAGGACCTGGAGAATTCGACAAAGTCCGCCCGGCTGGTCCGGCACCTCAACCGCGACGACTTCGGTCTTGTTGACGGTAAAACCACTGCCTTTCAGGGTCTCCAGGGCGACATCGGTATCATCGACGAGAAGACGAAGAATCCCGAAGTCCGAGGTGTCTGCCAGTGAAAGAGCCCGGATATTGACATTTTTTTCGCCCAGGACACGGGCAACCTCGGCAAGACGACCGGACTTGTTCTCAATGAAGATGGAAATCTGTTGAACTTTCATAATTTTCCCTCCCTGTCTATTTCGGGCGGTTATCGATAACCCGCTGGGCTTTACCTTCGCTGCGGGCAATGGTCTTGGGTTCCACCAGCCGGATCCGGCAATTGATGCCGAGCAGGTCCTTGATCTCCTTCTCGATACGACGCGACAAAGTCTGCAGGACCTTGATCTCGTCGGAGAAGGTCTTTTCATTCACTTCCACCTGGACCTCGAGAGTGTCCATCGTTCCTTCCCTCTCGACGATCAGCTGGTAATGCGGCTCCACGCCTTCAATATCCATCAGCACGCTTTCAATCTGCGACGGGAAGACGTTGACGCCGCGAATGATCAGCATGTCATCAGAGCGTCCGCACATGCGCTCCAGGCGCCGGTGAGTGCGGCCGCAGATGCAGGGTTCGGCAATAATCCGGGTAATATCGCGGGTGCGATAACGGATCATCGGAATCCCCTCCTTGGTGATCGTCGTGATAACCAGTTCGCCCTGTTCGCCCTCCGGCAACACATCACCGGTGTCCGGGTTGATAATCTCGGGGATGAAGTGATCTTCCCAGATATGCAGGCCGCCCTGGGCTTCGATACACTCGATGCCGACGCCCGGCCCAAGGATTTCGGAAAGGCCATAAATATCAATGGCCTTGATGCCGACCTTGGTTTCGATCTCGTTACGCATCTTCTCTGTCCAGGGCTCGGCACCAAGGATGCCGACACGCAGCTTGAGAGTGCGGATGTCAATCCCCTCCTCGGCCGCAGCTTCGGCAAGGTAGAGGCTGTAGGATGGCGTGCAGGTGAGAACGGTTGAACCGAAGTCCTGCATGATCATCAGCTGCTTCTTGGTGTTGCCGCCGGACATCGGAATAACTGAAGCGCCGATTTTCTCTGCGCCGTAATGTGCTCCAAGCCCACCGGTGAAGAGGCCATAGCCATAGGCATTGTGAATAACATCGCCGCGATGAGCTCCTGCGGCAACGAATGAACGGGCCATCATCTCGGTCCAGTTCTCGATGTCACGTCGTGTATAGCCAACGACGGTCGGTTTGCCGGTGGTTCCCGAGGACGCATGAATCCTGACGATCTGGTCGAGAGGCTTGGCAAACAGGCCATAGGGGTAGTTGTCGCGCATGTCCTGCTTCAAGGTAAACGGCAGGCGCTGCAGATCATCCAGAGTCCTGATCTTTTCCGGCTTTACGCCGGCCTTGTCGAATTGCTGCCGATAAAACGGGACCGTGGCATAAACCTTCTCGGCAACCCGCTGCAGGCGTTTCGCCTGCAGGGACTCGAGAGCTTCACGTGGCAGGGTTTCAAACTCGTCATTCCAGATCATGGTCATCGTCCTTACGTGGTTTCCGGTTGAAAATATCAACCAACCTGCCGGCCCAGTTCAAAAGCTTTCAGGTTGACGTCCTGGAATCGCTCCGGCACCAGGCTTTTGATTGCGGCAATCCATTGTTCGTGCGAAGGCTCCAGGGTATTGGAGAGCGCGCCGAGCAAAACCGTATTGATCGCTTTCGAATTGCCCGCCTGCTCAGCAAGCTCAAGCCCTTCCACGATCCGTACGTTGTCAACACGCTGTTTGAGTTTCCGGGCGATATCCTGAGGGTATTCAGCTTTGCCAAGGGCGACTGATGGCGGTGCGATGCGCAGGTTGTTAACGACCACTGCACCGGTCTTTTTCACCAGGGGCAGATAGCGGTAGGTCTCCAGCAATTCAAAACCGAACAGCACATCCGCCTCCCCTTCCGGGATAATCGGCGAGTAGACCTTTTTACCGAAGCGGACGTGCGACACGACACTGCCGCCACGCTGGGCCATGCCGTGCACTTCGGCTTTCTTGACATCGTAGCCGGCCTGCATGAGCACCTCGGAAAGGATTTCGCTGGCCAGCAGGGTGCCCTGCCCGCCAACCCCGGCCATCAGGATATTGGTTATCTTGTTATCATTCATCACAAACTCCAAACGCATCAAATTTACACAGCTGCATGCAGACCTGGCAGCCATTGCAAATCAACCGGTCGATTCTGCAATGGCCTTTTTCACCGTCCTTGCCGCTCACCCATTCAATCGCCGGACAGCCTATGCGTCAGGCAGGCCTTGCAGGCGACGCACTTGTCCTGATCAACATAAAGAGGCGTACTGGTCTTGACTATATCGTGCTTGATCAGTACGCACGGCCGACGCGTGATGACGACTGAAACCTCGGGCCGTTCCATAGCCTCTCTGATCACCGCCCGGGTATTGTCAACCTGGAAAGGATCAATGGTGACAACATGCTTGACACCGAGGGCTTTACAGATCGCCTCGAGATCTACCTGGTAGGCTGTCTCTCCGTCCAGAGTATAACCGGTGGACGGGTTGTCCTGGCGGCCGGTCATGCCCGTGGTGCTGTTGTCGAGGATCAGCACCGTGGCCGTGGATTTGTTGTAGACCATATCCATCAGGCCGTTGATCCCGGTATGCAGGAAGGTGGAATCGCCGATCACGGCAACCACCTTTTTACGTTCCTCTTCGTTCAGGACCTTGCTCAACCCGGTGGCGTTGCCGATACTGGCCCCCATGCAGATACAGGTATCCATGGCCGAGAGCGGCGGCATGAAGCCGAGCGTATAACAGCCGATATCGCCGGTGACGTAGGCCTTGAGGCGATTCAGGGCATGAAAGACGTTTCGATGCGGGCAACCGGGACACATGTTGGGCGGCCGGGGAGGAAGGGTTTCCTCGACCGGTTCCAAGGTCTGGGGGTTGACCGAAAAAGCCTCGCGCACCCGGCCCGGGGTCAGTTCACCGCAAATCGGCACTTTGTCCTTGCCGGTGACAGCGATACCCATTGCCCTGACCTGCTCTTCGATAAAGGGGTCCAGCTCTTCAATCACATAAAGGGTTTTGAAGCGGGCAGCAAACTCGCGGATCATCTGTTTCGGCAGTGGGTAAACCAGGCCGAGCTTAAGAATGTCCGCTTCAGGGAAGACTTCGCGCGCGTACTGGTAAGCGACACCCGAAGTAATGATGCCGAGTTGGCCATCACCCGGCTTCGACACGATTGAAACCTTGCGAGCAGGCCCATTCGGACATCTCTTCAAGGCGCTTCTCGACGAGTGGATGACGTACCCTGGCGTTGCTGGGCAGCATGACGAACTTGCCGGGATCGCGCACCAACCCGGTTTCGGGGAGTTCCGCAAGCGGTTCGCCGAGCTCAACAATCGATTTTGAATGGGAGATACGCGTCGTGCTGCGCACCAGGACCGGTGTATCGAACTGTTCACTGGCATCGAAAGCCAGGCGCGTGAAATCAAGGGCCTCCTGGCTGTCCGCCGGCTCGAACATCGGCACCTTGGCAAACCGCGCATATTGACGGCTGTCCTGCTCGTCCTGTGAGGAGTGCATCTCCGGGTCATCAGCGACGACCAGCACCAGCCCGCCACGCACTCCGGTATAGGAGAATGTAAAGAGCGGGTCCGCAGCCACATTGACGCCGACATGCTTCATCGTCACGATGGTCCGGGCGCCACCTATGCTGGCCCCGATGCCGACTTCCAGGGCAACCTTTTCATTAGGTGCCCAGGAAGCGTCGATGCGGTCATACTGGATGATGTTTTCAAGAATTTCCGTAGACGGGGTACCGGGATAAGCCGATGCAACCGTTACTCCGGCCTCATAGGCAGCGCGGGCGAACGCCTCGTTGCCCGACAGAACTGTTTTCTGCATAGCATTAACCTCTAAAAAACTTTGATATAACGAGCCCTTGCAATATCAGGGACGTTGGCGCAAAAGGCCTTTGATAATAGCGGAGTTGAAGTTGCTTTGTCAACGAAATGACCGGGATTATGTGCCGTCATACATGGAAAGAAGCAACCCTTCGAGGATGCCGAAATCGCTGACGATCAAACGTTCCGAATGCATTGCCCGCAGAATACCGAGGACGATCTCCAGGCCAGCGATAATCAGGTCGCCGCGCCCCTGTTCCATTCCGGTCAAAGCTTCCCGTTCCAGCGGGGTCATCGGGCACAGGCGATCGTACCAGGCTTGCAGCGTGTGATACGAGCATGGAGTAGTTATTGACACGTCTCCAGTCGTATTCAGACATCTGCATATCGAGTGCGGCCAGGGTCGTCACCGTACCGGCCGTGCCGACCAGGATCAGCTTTGCCAGGTCGGCGCCGGAAGAGATGCAGGCTCGCTGAAGCTCTGCCTGAACCAGGGCAAGTGTTTTTGATATCTCTGCTTGACGGGCAACTGGCGAAGTATGAGCTTCGGTCAGATGGACCACACCCAGCGAGAAACTCCGCGACCAGGCAACCCTGCCATCAACACAAAGGATAAACTCGGTGCTGCCGCCACCGATATCGAAAATCAGGGCCTGCGCAGGAACAGGGTCGAGGGCGCTGACGACTCCCCTGGCGGTATAGAAGGCCTCTTCTTCTCCGGTGATAACCTCAAGAGGCAGTCCGGTCATCTCACGAACCTGATCGGCAAAGTTTTCGCCGTTGACGGCCTGGCGGAAGGCTGCCGTACCGACGACCCTGCTTCGCTGTACGTCAGCCTCGTTACAGATCAAGGAAAACTCCCGAAACACGGAGAGGGCCCTCTCCCTGGCTTCGGCAGACAGACCCTCCTGTTGTGAAAAATTTCCGGCCAGGCGACAGATGCGGCGCTGATAAAGCTCCGGGACGACCCGGCCGTCGACAACCTTGCCAATCAGCAGGCGCAGGGTGTTGCTGCCCGCGTCGATTGCAGCAGCCAGCATTATTTCTTACCGACAACGGCTTTGGCGAGGTTGAATGTATGATCGCCGATTTTTTCGAAGTTATGCAGCATATCGATAAAAATCAGACCGGAGTTCACAGTGCATTCACCGGTATTGAGGCGCCTGATGTGATTATTGCGCAGCCTCTCCTCAAGATCGTCGATGGCATCTTCCAGCTCATGGGCCTCGTCGTAGACACCGACATCTTTTTCTTCCAGGGCCCTGACGATCCTGGCCAGGAAATTCTTGGTGATTTCGGAGATTTCCGCGATCTCGTTCATGGCTATTTCGGAGAAGGTGATTTTCTGTTCCAGTTTTCGTTGCGACAGGAGCCAGAGGTTTTCACAGTGGTCGCCGACGCGCTCAAGGTCATTGACCATATGCATCATCGAGGCAACCTCCTTTGAGGATTCCTGGGTAATGGATGTCTGGGACAAGGACACCAGGAAATTGGTAATTTCCTTCTGCAGAACGTCGGTCAGATCCTCCTTCTTCTCCAGCGCAGGAAGTCGTTTCAGGTCGTTGTCCTGCAGAAATGCCAGCGTTTCGTCGACCATCTCCTGGGCAACCTGGGCCATGCGCCGGGTTTCGGAGCGGGCCTGGGCGAGCGCGATCGGCGGAGTGTTCAAGACCCGGTTGTCGAGATATTTGAGGTGGTACTCCATTTCTTCATCACGTCCGCGGATAACCATCGTACTCAGCTTGGCCAGGATGCCGACCAGCGGCAGGAAGATAATCGTGTTGACAATATTGAACATGGTATGGGTATTGGCGATATGTCGGGCAATGAATGGTTTGTCGCCAATTTCGCCGCCCATTCGGACCACTTGTTCTTGTGTCTGTATGACAAAATCAGCGTCTCCCGGGGTGATCGAAGAGATGAACCCGGTAAAAAACTTGAAAAAGATCAGCATGTAACAAACGCCAATCGTATTAAAAAGAAAGTGCGCGAGGGCGGTACGACGTGCCGCCAGGTTGGTGCCGATCGCGGCCAGGTTGGCGGTGATTGTCGTACCGATATTTTCTCCGAGGATCAGGGCGACGCTGGCTTCGAAGTTAATGATGCCGGTTGATGCCAGGGCGATGGTGATACCGATTGTCGCGCTACTGCTCTGGACGATTATGGTCAGGACGGCACCGATCAACACGCCGAGCAGGTGGTTGTCGCCGACCATGATGAAGATCTGCCGAAACTCCTCGCTGGCCTTGAGTGGGTCGAAGGCACTCTTCATGACCGACAGGCCGAAAAACAGCAGGCCAAAACCGAGCAGGACTTCGCCGATGTAACTCCACTTCTGGTTTTTCGAGAAAAGCTTGAAGCCCGCGCCTATACCGATCGCCGGAAGAGCATACTTGGTGATCTTGAAGGCGATCAACTGGGCAGTCACCGTGGTGCCGATATTGGCCCCCAGGATGATGCCGATTGACTGCACCAGCGACATCAGCCCGGCATTGACAAAACCGACCACCATGACCGTCGTCGCACTCGAGGACTGGATCATTGCCGTCACGGCAATCCCGACCAGGGTGCCGACGATACGGTTATTGGTCAACGCGGCGAGGATTTTCCTCATTCTGCTGCCGGCGATTTTCTGCAAACCTTCCGACATGATTTTCATGCCAAACAGGAACAGGCCCAGACCGCCGAGGAGGCCGAAGATGAGTTTCTGGTTCATAAGGATGGGCAGCATCTGTAACTCCGGACAAGCAAGAGCAGATTAAAAAAAATCCTCCTGCAAAAAAGGAGGCATTTATACTTTATCTTCGATTCTATTTCAATCGCAAAGGAGGGTTTGAGGTCTGGTTCACCGAATGAGGCCATATTGGCGAAGATCATTAGCCTGGTAAATGTGTGCTTTTCATTCAGAAATTAACGTGACGATGACCTGTTCAGGATTTTTGCATCGACCAGATCAGCATGTCACGATATTCTTCATTGACTTCACGCACACGCTTGCTGAAAACCTTGACGATGTTCTTGACCAGTTTCAAGGCCAGGGTGGCATCGTCGCGACAAAGTTGCTCCAGTGATTTCCTGTTCAGGCTGATCAGCTCGGCGTTTTCGGCAACGCGTGCGGTTGCCGAACGCGGTAGACCGTCGATGACAGCCATTTCACCGAAAATATCTTCTGGGCCAAGAACAACCAGAGTCTTCTCGTCACCCTCGGCAAACATCCTGGATACGCGAATCGTGCCTTTCTTGACCAGGAAAAGTGATTCACCGGGCATATTCTCAATAAAAACGGTGGTTCCTTCCGCCATCTCCCGCATATCACAAAATCCTGCGAGCTTGCCCAGTTCTTGATCTGATAAGCCCTGCAACATGATGCTGTTTTTGATCGACGAAAAGTCTTGTGTTTTGACCATGGATGAAGCCCCTTCTTTAATATAGCCGCTTTTTATCACATAGCGCCGGGATCATAACATATAAGCTGAACAAAACTAAACAGTGTGACAATGCCCTGCTGTGAGATACTCAATCAATCCTTTTCACATTGGTCCGGTAATCATCCTGGTACTGGATGTACCGTTCGGCAATCGAATGGAAGTCCGCACATTCGGCATCGGTCAGTTCTTTCCTGACCCGTGCAGGGCTGCCCATCACCAGAGACCTTGGAGGTATCTTTGTGCCCGGCGTCAGCAAGGAACCGGCGGCCACCATGGATGACTCGCCGACCTCCACTCCGTCAAGGATGATCGCGCCGATTCCGATCAGGCAGCCATCCTGTATGGTGCAGCCGTGTAATGTCACGCTGTGTCCAACAGAAACGTCGTCGCCGATAACCGTCGGGTGCGTCTTGTGGGTCACGTGAATCACTGTGCCATCCTGAATGTTCGTGCGTTTGCCGATACGGATGTAATTCACATCGCCGCGAACAAGCACGTTGAACCAGAGGCTTGATTTTTCACCGATCTGAACGTCGCCTATGACACAGGCGCTTGGGGCCAGGAAAACCGAAGGATCTATTTGCGGAGCAATACCATTATGTTCGAGGATCATGAGTCGACAGCATCCTTTACCGGTACGTTGCAAATCTTCCTACCGATTATTAACTATCATGCCACGGAATGGCGATTCAAACAAAAACGATCAATCTGAGGAAAGCTTCTTATTTTCTGCATGTTAAACGGGGCAGACCGGCCGTGGCGGGAGAATCTTTGAGAGCAGAGCAGAAAGGCCGGGTAAACATAGGACGTCTCCCGGCCTTGAAGTAAGTGATGACAATCAACTCGGATTTTCAGGACTAGCTGTTGACTTTTTCCCGCAGTTCCTTGCCAACCTTGAAAAAAGGCAGTTTCTTCGGTTTAACCTTGATGACTTCTCCGGTCTTCGGATTACGCCCCATGTAAGCCTGGTAGTCTTTTACGACGAAACTGCCGAATCCGCGAATCTCGATGCGACCGCCGGTGGTCAGGGCATCCGACATTGAGTCGAAAATGATATTGACTATTTCTTCTGACTTTTTGTAGGTCAACCCATTACGAGCGGCCAGTGCCTCAACCAGTTCTGACTTGTTCATGCATACCTCCGATTTACGGCAGCCCCTCCTCGATCGTGGCCGCCGCACTCACAAAATCAGCACAGGAAACACGAGAAGAGCTGGACGGCTTTCACTCATAATACTGCGCGATGATAAGCTGTCAAGCCATCAGTTAGTATTTTCAGTGAGTTGGGAAAGATTTTTATCTCTGGAGGGAGGGCTCAGATCGTTGTGAACGGCGAAAGGGTCCAGACGATCTTGGCATCCTGGTCGCCTACATTGTCCCAACGATGCGGTAAATGTGACTTGAATGACAGGCTGTCGCCGACAGACAGAAGATAGATTTCTCCGGCTATGGTGACCTTGAGTTTGCCTTCAATCAATACGATCAGTTCGTCACCCGGGTGATACATATTCTTTTGACCGCTGGTTCCACCTCTGGGCACGGTACAAAGGAACGACATGAACTGCGGGTCGCGCAAACCCGACGTGTAGGACTCAGTGTGCATGTTGTCCTCGTCGTCGTAAACCGTTGTGTCCCTGTTGCCGGGAGATGAAAAGACAATTTCGTGGGTCGTGGAGACTTCTTCGACGAAATAGTTGATGCTCTTGTCAAAAACTGCGGCAAGCTTCATAAGGATTTCAACCGAGGGGATTGTTAAACCGCGCTCAACTCTTGAAATCATGTTGGATGAAACATTGGATGCAGAAGCAAGCTCCTGAATGGTCATATCATTTTTCAGGCGAATAGTTTTGAGTTTTTTACCAACGATTTTTTTCAGTTTCATATGAATTCTCTTTGATGCAGCGAAAGACAGTCAAAAAAGATGGGTTAATTCAGGTTTGGCGCAGGAGACACTACCCAGAGGACACGTGTCTGGCCAGCATACAGGTTGCGCCATCGATGGGGCAACGACGCTTTGAAGACGATCGAATCACCCTCTTCAAGCTGGTAAGCTGCGCCGTCGATGACAAATTCCAGCGAGCCTGCAAGAACCAGCGCGAACTCCTCACCGGTATGCACCATGCCACCGTCACCGCTACTGCAGTTTTGCTCGATTGTATCGAAAAAGGCTGTGAAATTAGGGTCCCGGATCCCCTGGGTCAGACTGATGATCTGGTGCTTGTCCTCGAAGAAGAAGATCGGCTCACCCTGCCCCCGCTTGGTATGGATGATGGTTGAGCCTTTTTCAGCCTCTTCGACAAAATAGTTGATACTCATGCCGAAAGAATTGGCCAGCTTGACGATGATTTCAACAGAAGGGGTAGTGAGACCGCGTTCTATTCTGGAAATCATGTTGGATGAGACACCGGAGCTCTCCGCGAGCTCCTGTATTGTCATGTCATTACGCAACCTTGTTGACTTGAGCTTCTTGCCGATCAGTTTCTTTACCATAGCATTCCATTCCCATTTATCATTAAAATGAAATATTGTTTTATCACCCGAAAATCACCAAGTCAACAATTTATGTACTAAATATCACATAAATAGTACGACATGTTAACCCTGCCTATGCAACAGGTTGACAACTCTCTGCTCATGACAGATAATCCGGCGCTGAATTATTATTTTGGGAGTCTGACTATGAAAAACTGGCAAGCAGCAGAACAATTGCTGGAACAGGCCCTGGCCGGTGCCTGCCCCAGCCGTGCGGACGGCATCAGGATCCTGAATTCAAGGGGCTCCGAGTATTCAGTTTACCTTGCCGGTGCCCACTACCTGAAAGAGAAAATTTTCCAGGACAAGGTCCAGCTTTGCTCGATCATCAATGCTAAATCAGGTCGGTGCATGGAAAACTGCGCGTTTTGCGCACAGTCGGCACATCACAGTTCTTCTCCCCCGGTATACCCATTGAAGTCTCTCGAAGAGATTCTCGAAGGTGCGAGCCGGGCAGAGCAGGAAGGATCGCATTGCTATGGCATTGTGACCAGCGGGACCCGGCCCGAATTGGGCCGGGAGTTTGATACGATTCTTACCGCAATCAGAAAAATTCGCGAAACATATGACATTGAACCTTCGGCTTCGCTGGGAATATTGACAGAAGATCTTGCGCGTGCTCTGGCCGACGCAGGCTGTGTGACATATCACCACAACCTGGAAACAGCACGTTCGTTCTTTCCAAGCATCTGTACGACGCACGATTATGAAGACGACGTGGCAACTGTTCGCGTGGCAAAAAAGGCCGGCATGAAAGTCTGTTGCGGTGGCATCCTGGGGCTCGGTGAGTCTGGAGAGCAGCGGGTTGAACTGGCAGAAACACTGCGCGAACTGAACGTTGACTCTGTGCCTCTGAATTTCCTGAACCCTATCCAGGGCACACCGTTGCAAGAACATCGCTCCCTCACACCAATGGATTGTCTCAGGGCAATCACCATGTTCAGGTATTTCCTGCCGGACAAACCGATCAGTGTCTGCGGTGGCCGTGAAACCAATTTGCGCGAGTTGCAATCCTGGATTTTCATGGCCGGTGCGAGTGGCACCATGGTCGGTAACTACCTGACCACGACCGGAAGGGATCGCGAGGTGGATATGCAAATGTTTGCAGATATCGAGGTACAGGCCAATGGCTGTTGAAAAACCAGGTCCGGCAATTTTCATTACCGGGACCGACACGGGTGTCGGCAAAACGATTGTCACGGCAGCATTGGCACGACATTTCAGGGCCAAGGGGCTGAATGTCGGCGTCATGAAACCGATAGAAACCGGCGTCGAAGATCCGACGATGATCGGCCCTGATGCGGCACTGCTGCGCTGGGCCGCTCAAGTTGAGGATGATAACGACCGGTTGTCGCCCTATCGCTTCAAGCTGGCCGCTTCTCCGCATCAGGCCGCAACCGAAGCCAAGGTAGATATCGATCTCAAGACGATCATCGATGCCTTTAATACCCTGCGGCAGGGTAAGGACGTCATGCTTGTCGAAGGCGCCGGGGGGCTAATGGTTCCGATCCGGGGCGGCTATCTGATGGCGGACCTTGCTGGCCAGCTTGACTTGCCGCTCCTGGTTGTCACCCGCCCCGGCCTGGGAACGATCAACCACACCCTTCTGACCACCTTTTCCGCACGCGCCATGGATTTGCCCATAAGCGGGTTGATTATCAACCGTATGCCGCAGAGCCCAGACAGGGTTGAATCCGAGGCACCCCACCTGCTTTCCGCACTGGCTTCTGCTGATCTGCTCGGTGTGTTGCCGGAAGTCGATGGCTCCGATGAGGAAAAAGTTCTGAGACTGGCGGAAGAGATAGATCAATTGCCTGCATATCAATGGCTGTTAAGCGGGCTCGGCTTGCAGCTTTAAACTCCTGGTTTGACAGGTGACAAACAAAGCGGGGCAAGCTTTACAGCTCGCCCCGCTTGCATCAATATCTCAATCATATTCAATGGCAGTAAGCCTTCTATTTTTGCACTTTTCCGGCAATATCGGTGCGTTGCTCAGCCAGATCGACAAGAACCGCCATTGATTCCCTGACATAGGCATCTTTGAGCACATCGGCAACCAGCTTTTCTGCCGGGCTCTGTTTTTCTGCCTCCGACTTATCTCCATCTTCAGCAGGGTCATCATCCTTTTCATCGATACCGACCATTGCGTGCTGACTGTCCGCTCCCTGCAGATCTTCTCTCTCTTTGACGACATCGTTGATCAGGAGTGACTGATGAGTGTCCTTGATACGCTCTCCCATTGCGTCGGCAATGCGTTGTATTTCAACAAAATCTTCACTGGCGGCAACCCTGTCATGGCTTTTGGCGCTTAAAGCCTTCCGGTCAAAGGCCGGCCATTCCTTATGCTCGACCTCCTCTATACGATCCCAGGGCAGGCTGTAGTCCAGATAACGTTCACCATACTCGTTGTATTGGCTGCGGTCCGGCAGGATAATGTCCGGGACAACGCCGCGATACTGAGTGGAGTCGCCGCTGACCCGGTAGAATTTCTGGGTCGTGATCTTCAGCGCTCCGAGCGGCATATACTGGCGCATGTTGCGCAATGTCAGGCTGTCATCCAGGTCCATAATGACCTGCACAGTGCCTTTGCCATGGGTATGCTCACTGCCAACGACCACGGCCCTGCCGTAGTCCTGCAGCGCCCCTGCGACAATCTCGGAGGCAGAGGCACTGAACTGGTTCACCATGACGACCAACGGCCCGTGGTAGGCGACCTCCTTGCTGTAGTTACGCAGCACTTTCGATGCGCCATCGCCGTTGCGCACCTGCACAACAGGCCCTTCACCAATAAACAGCCCGGCTATACCAACGGCATCGGTCAGGGCCCCACCACCGTTATTCCTGAGATCCAGGATGAGACCGGTCATCTGCTTGACGTCAAAGGCCTCGATCGCCTCTCTGACGTCATCTGTTGAATTGCGGCCATTGCCGCCATTCCGGGTCGATTCGAAATCCCGGTAGAAGCTCGGGACCTTGATGTAACCGTAACGATTGCCCGTATCCGGATCAGTGACCATCGTCGACTTGACAAAGGACTCCTCGATGATGACGACATCACGCACAATCGGTATGACGAGGTTCTTGATTCCGGGGCGACGGATAGTAAGATGGACTTCCGTACCCTTTTTGCCCCTTATCAGGGCAACGGTATCACGCAATCGCATATCGGTGACATCGACTGGTTCGTCATCAGCCTGACCAACGGCGAGAATGACATCGTCGGCTTGCAGTTGCCCCTGCCGGTCAGCGGCGCTGCCGGGGATGACCTTGACCACTTTGGTGTAACCGTCTTCTTCACGCAAAGTCGCACCGATCCCTTCCAACGATCCGCGCATACCGATGTCGAAGTCCTCCTTCGACTGTGGAGCCATGTAGGTTGTATGAGGATCAAAGGCACGGGCAAATGCATTCAGGTAGCGATCGTAATGCTCTTTGAGGGTCTCCTTTTTTAGCCGCTCGAAATACTGGTGGTACTGTTTACGGACTTTCTCACGGGCTTCCAGTTCTTTCTCCTGCTGTAAATCGGCAGAGGCCTTGAGTGGGTCCTTAACTTCGGCGTCTTCAAGCAGATTGAGATAACGCGTCAGGGTGCGGTACTTGAGGTCCATGCGCCAGCGTTCTGCCAACTCTGCTTCCGTCACACAGAATTCCAGCTTTTCCGGGTCTGCCTCGTAACTTTCGGCGACCGTGAAGTCAAATGGTGCCGCCAGGACTTTTTCAACCAGTTTTTCGGCTCGCTCGACACTATTGCCGAGCAGTTGGAAAGCCTGTGGCGCGAGGACGACACGGCCACTCTGAACTTCATCGTCGATCTTGTCGGCAAAGACTTCCAACTGGTCGACTTCAGCCGCCAGGAGCAGGCGTTTTTGATAATCCAACTGCTTGACATATAGTTGAAATGCCGCCCTTGACAGATTGTCGTCAAGACTCTTGCCGCTGAAGTGGTTCTCAACCTGGCGCCGTAAAACATAGGTGAGGAGGCGGGCCCTGTTCTCATCCAGTTCATCGGGCGTCGTTGCATTCATCGGCGCCGGCAAAAAGAACAAACCGGCGAGCAACAACGTCACGCTAACCAGAATAGCGCGAAACCATCTTTTTCTTCTTGTCATTTCGGAGCATCCTTATTACAGATCAGATTATATGTTTTTATACATATCATCACATAGTAACCCAGCCGGATATCTTCTGGCAATCACCTTGACAATCAGTCGCAGTCAAGTTATCAAAAGAGCATACTGAACCGGATGGAGAGAGATGAACAAAGCGCAAGAAGGTGACACCGTTACCATCACATTTCAAGGCCTGCTCGACGACGGCAGCGTATTTGATGCTTCGGATGACAACGATCCGTTGTGCTTTGTCCTGGGCGAGAACGAAGTTCTTCCGGGGCTGGAGCTCGCGGTTATAGGCATGGAAGTCGGCGACCAGAAAACCGTGACGGTTCCTCCTGAACAGGGTTACGGTGTCCACCAGAAAAAGCTGATTGAAGTCGTTGATATCAATGCCCTGCCAAAAGACTTGACGCTCGCCGTCGGTGACAAACTTGAAGTAACGGCCGCTGACGGCACAGTTTTCCAGATGGAGATCATGAGCCGGGACGAGCAAACGATCACCCTTGATGCCAATCACCCGTTGGCCGGTCGTTCACTGACCTTGCAGATAGAAGTTGTCTCCATTGACAGACCTACATTGAACTAGAACAAGGTTAGCGACATTTACGCTTTGAACCACGGCCGGTTTTCTGTTAAGGTACGGAAAACATTAAGGACGAGGTGTTTATCATGATGATCAGGGTCATGTACAGTGATGGAAGATTCGACATGGTCAAACCGGAACTGCTTGACAGCCTGATCAAAGAACAGGCCGTGACAAGCTTCAAGCGTGCTTCCGGATGGGCGGTTGTCGGCCGCGACCCGATCCGCAACTCTGGCATAGCCAATTATGGTGGCGCTGAAAGGCGTATCGCATAACAACCTGCCAAGCTACAACAAACACGGGACTGCGTGCAGGCAGATCTTCCCGGGAATTAATAGGGCCAAGGGCGATACTTCTCCGAAGTTTGACCGTTGGCTTTTTTGTTGTCTGCAGGGGGCCATGTAACTCAGTTGAGGCTTTGCGCGTACTTTGGGATATTGAATACTCTGAGATCTTAAATGGCCTTGGCTTTTCCGTTAATCAATTATGGTGCAGCTTGCGAGATGGTTTCCCACCGTTGCCACGCATCGTGTTAGTGGCCTGTCGCTGATACTGGAAAACTATCAATGAACCCTCTACTCTTCGACGACGGCCCACCCGTCGAAGAGCGGGAAATAGAGCGCGGCACGGGCTGACTGCCCTGGATACAGCTGCCGGGTCAGCTCCAGGTAAACCCGCAGCTGGTCCCGATAACGCTCCTTCTCCTCAAGCAGAAAAGAATCCACACCCAGGCTATCGGACGGCGGGCCGCTGGTTTTGTAATCGACAACCCACCTCAACCCGGCTTGGTCGACAAAAGTGCGATCTATGGTTGCCCGAACCAGGTTGCCATCGATCATACCGTTTACCGCCAGCTCATTGTGCGCACCCGGATGGTCTTCCAGCAACCAGCGGCCACGATCGCTGCCAAGGGTGTTGATCAGGCAGGTTTCTACCGTTGCGGCACAGTGTTGGAGGCGGGCGTGAGGAACGCCTTGCGCACCCAGCTGCACCCTGAACTGTTCGGACGACTTCCTGATATCATCATCTGACCACTGATCCGGGCCATCATTGGCGATCCGCTCCAGCCACAAGTGGACCAGCGTACCGATGACCCTGCCCTCTTCCGTGCGGCGGGACTTGATCATACCGTCCTGGTAATGTGCCCCCAGCGATGCCCGCTGCGGCGGAGGTTGCTTGGCCGCCAGCGATGGCGCGAGCTGCGGGGGCTGCCATTGTGCTGGCAGACGCCTCAGCTGCAGAGGCATCAACTCAACCGGCGTTTCTTCCTCAGCGCTTACAGCGTGGGCGATAAAATCTTCGCCAAGACTGGGCCAGACAACGGACAAGAGTGAACCGGACAAAGGCACAAGTTCGTCTGCCGAATTGAATTTTGCATGTCCCAAAAAATGTAGACATGATTTCGCCCGGGTTGCAGCAACGTAGAGCAGGCGCAGGGTTTCAAGGTCGTCTTTTTCTTTCAGAAGATGACCAAGGGCCTGGTAGGTCGGGTCCTGCTCTTCACTTGTATAGGGCGGAATCGGCGCCAGCAGGAGTTCATAGTCCGGATGTTCCAGCCACCTGAGCAAGTCGCGCTCACGGGAGCGGATGCCGCGGCCGAGACCGGGCAGGATCACGGTGTCGAATTCAAGGCCCTTGGCTTTGTGGATCGTCATGAGTTGCAAATCCGGCCCGGCCTGCGGGTCGGGAGCGGCAAACAGCCGTTTGAGTTTCCTTTCAAGCTCTTCGACAACCACGTCCGCACCGGAGTCTTCCAGCAGGTTCAGCACCTGGCGCACGTCCAGCAAATCCGCTTCATCGACACACGCCGGGCCGCCCAGAGCCAACCAGGTTGATTCAACCAGGCGGCGCAGGCTGATCCTGCCGCGGTTGTTCAGTGCCCTGTCCAGGATCGGCATGATACGGGCGAGACGTTGTCGGCCATCTTCGCTGACCTGGTCAAACATCTCGATCTGATCGGCCGGCCGGTTGAGCAATTGCCAGACCGTACTTCTGGCGTCTCCGCTACACAGGCCCGCCAGGTCATTCAAGGTCAACCCGCACCAGGGCGCCCTTAAGACCGCGAGCCAGGCAACCCTGTCTGCCGGATGCTGCAGAGCGCGGACCAGCGAGAGGAGATCCTGGACCACGGGACGAACCGTCAAAGGGTCGACATCCTGGGCCTGGTAGCGCATGCCCGCCTTTTTCAAGGCATCGACAATCGCGACCAGGTGATTCCGCGAACGGACCAGAACGGCGACCTTGCCGCCAGGGTCCTGTTCTCCGGCTTGCCTGATCAGGTCAACAACGGTCTCTGCTTCGGCAGCATCCTGTCGACCGACAAAACAGTGGAGCGAAACCGGGGGTTCCGCCTCGAACCGGTCAAATGCGCTGGCCATGGAGAAACTCACGGCGCCCCTGACTTCGTCTTCTTCAGCCGGGAAAAGCCCGCCGAATTTCTCATTGACCCATTCGACCATCGGTTTGACAGAGCGGAAATTTGTATTCAGAACGATCCGCTCCATCGGCAGACTGTCCAGGCCTCGTTGGCAGACCCGCAGGTAGAGGCCGACCTCTGCCTCGCGAAACCGGTAAATCGACTGCATCGGGTCACCGACGACGAACAGCGTGCGCCCGTCGCCCGGTTCCCAACCTGCGGTCAAGCAGCGCAGGAGATCGTACTGTGCATAAGAGGTATCCTGGAATTCATCGACCAGGACATGGCGAAGCTCGACTGTCCAGCTGCAGCAGCAGTTCTTCCGGAGCCATGGCAGAACCGAGGGCCTGGTGCGCGGCATCGGCGATTTCAATAAAATCGACCTGCCCCTGCTGACGAAAAACCTCCTGCAATTCCGCGACCGCCAACGGCAGCAGATCGATCAGCGCTTCCAGGACCAGCCATTGCTCCTGTGAATACGAGGAGGCAGGCAAACGACGAAGGTCCTGTATCGCCCGGGCGGCAGCGGGATCTTCCCGAAAGCTCTGCAGAAGGTCCATCGCCCGGGCCTTCATGTCGACTGCCTCGCCAGACTTGTCGGCCGGGAATCCGTTGTTTTTGTTGAGGCTCTTCCTGACCTCTCCGCCTGCCGTCAGGACCAGTTGAGACAGTGTCTGCCACTGGCTGAGAGATTCCGAATTTTCAGCTTCCTGCAAAAGGCCGACAAGATCATGACCGGGCTGTTCATCTGCCAGTTTTTCCGCGGCATACAGGGCCAGTGCCCTGAGTTCCCGGTAGACGTCGGGGGCTATGACACTATTGAGGTGATGAAGAAAAGCCGAGACGTAAAGCTGCAACCCGGATTCGAGCAGTTGGCGAGGCTGAAGCCTGCGTTTTTCGACCAGATGTCTCAGCCACTGGTCGCGCCGGCCGAGCATGGCGATAACCAGGTCGCGCAACAGCTTGAGACGATTATCCAGATGGACCAGCAGCCTCTCGATCGATTCCTGCCCCACAGAGCCATTCTCGAGCCTTGAAAGGAGCGTCTCCGCCGCCTTTGTATAAAGATCAGCCGGATCGTCGGTAACCTTCGGCTGGTCACCGAAACGGGACATCCACGGCATCCTGCGGGTCAGAAAGGCACAGAAGCTGTCGATCGTCGTCAGCTGCAGACGCGACGGGTTCTGCAGAAGCTGCCAGCCCAGTTCCTTGTCGCGGGCGAGCACGGCGCGGGCCCGTTGCCAGGTGTCGGCAGCGTGCGCCTCAGCAGGTGGTTGGTCATGTTGCGCCGATTCCAGCGCCTGGAGCAGCCGCAGCTTCATTTCGCCGGCGGCTTTGCGGGTGAAGGTAATCGAAAGGATCTCCTCCGGACTCTCTGCTGTCGCCAACAGCGAGAGAATCCGCTGAACCAGCAGTTCGGTCTTGCCGGACCCCGCAGGCGCCTGGACGATGCAGGATTTGGTGATATCGAGCGCTTTCTGTCGTTCATGCCAGTCGGCAGGTAAATGATTCTTATTCATCATCACCTCCACTGTCGGCGTTCTGTTGCTCCAGAATGCGACACAGGCCGGTCAGGTCGCAATACTGGCAGGCAAGCTCGAAGCCGACCGGATCGACAGCCGCGTCACCACGGGAAAAACCGTCACCCAGAGCAGGCAGCACGTTATCCCAGTGCGACAGGACATCATCGAGACTCTCCCAGCCCTTCTCGCTGAACAGCTTCTCAAGTTTGCGGGATTTTGCCCCCGGCCAGGATTCCGTTGAGCGGGCCAGACCACGGAACCCGCATTCTCCGGGTTTACTGCGGACTTCTGCGAACATCACCGCGCCAACGCTGCCACGATTCTGTCCAAGGCAGTAGAGCGGCAATTGCGGCTCCGTAACCCGCTCGTCGAGCCACTGGCCCGGATCGGGACGACCGGTCTTGTAATCAATGATCGCAGCCGTGCCATCTTCGAGCTCATCGATGCGGTCGATCCTGGTACGGATTGTCAGGTTGCCGACCTTGATCTGGTGATTCTTTTCAGCCGCTGTCACCCGAAAGACATCGCGCTCGTCTTGCCTCGATGTCGAGCCATTGGCGGGCGACATCCACCAGGCGACGGGCTTCGATCAGCCCGCTGCCGGGCAGGCAGGTCGTTTCGTCGCTCTTTTTCGAGGCGCTCCAGGGCCGCATCGACGGCGACCTGGATTTTTGCATTCAGGGCCGTCTCGTCCAGGGCCAGCAGGGCGGCCTGCGTGCCGACATCGTTCCAGAACAGTTCGAGCACCGTATGCGCCAGGGTGCCGCGCGACATGTTGTCGATGCCGATGTCCGGGACATCGAGTCCTTCCGCCCTGAGCCGGTGATGGGCAAACGCCCGGAAAGGACAGAGAGCCTGGTCCTTGATGATGCCTGTGCCGCCGGAGAATGGCTTGCGTGTAGAGAGTGCCGGGCCCTGGTTGTCCGTGATTCTTTCAAGTTCGGGGCGCTCGTTCCAGATCACCCGTGTCAGGTGAAGAAGTCTCAACGAAAAAAGGCTGTTCTTCGGGAATCCCAGCGATAAACGGGCTTGGCCTCTGTTCCGTACCGGCTTCCATCGATGGCCAGCTGACCACGATATCGGCAGAAGCAGAGAGCAGACGACTGGCGACCTGTTCCGCAAACTGGAATTCCCGCTGAGCGCTGGAACGTTTCATCGCGTAACGGCGCTGTACGGGCAACGGGATGAATGGATTCGGAACGGGTGGTTTGGGCATTGCCTTGTCGCTCATGCCGAGGACCCAGAGGTGGTCAAAGGTCATGCCGCCCGATTCCAGCTCGCCAAGCACCTGGACCGTCGTATCGGCCCCTTTTGGCTGAAATTCCGTCGAATTGACCAGTCGAAGCAGGATCTTGGTCGCTTCGGCTCGGCCAAGGGGTTTCGAGACCCCATCCAGGCTGGCCAGCTGCGAAAGGGAATTTCTGAAATGTTCCACAGCCTGGAATTCCCGACTGGAGAGAGTGCGTTCTCCCGGCCAGCCGAGCTTGCGCAGCAGATTGGTAAAGTGTTCAGCCCAGGCACCAGGAAGCTGCCTTGTGGACTTCTTCTGATCAGCGACAAGGGTGTCGAGCAAAGACAGGGCGTCCGGAACAGGAAGCGAAAATTTGTCAGCCAGTCCGGCGACCACCCTGACAAGTCGTGACAACCTCCAGTCGAACCTTCTGAGCCGGCGCAGTTCACGATCGATCTGCGCCCGGCTGGCGCTTTCCGTGACCGCATCGCCGAGATAAGGTGTATTCAGAAGCCAGCTGACATCTTCATGACTGACCTGCATCCCGGTTCGCAAAAGCCGCAGGGCGGCATGGATCACCCCTTCCCTGTCGAGTCCCTGACCGAGAGACAGGTTGAAGGCCGGTTGCGTCTCGTCTCCCTCCATCAGTGCCTGTGGCGCAAGCTCTGCAGTGAAGATTTGTTCGATCAACGGACGATAGAGCTCAAACTGCGGCACGACCACACCGATATTCGCCGTCGGGTGACCGGACAGGAGCCCTCTGATCCAGCGTGCACAAAGATTGACCTCTTCGAAAGAATCGTTGGCAATGACCTGTCGTGCTGTTGCGGCGCATGGTTCCGGAGACCATGCCTCCAGAGTCGTGCCACGTCTTTCCATGGTGCTGCACAGGTGCTGCAGGTCAGGAGCCATTTCATCGAAACCCGCCAGGATGACCTTTTCAGGCAGCCTGCCCTGCCCACCCTCGATGGCGTCGGCGACCAGCCACGGCAGCTCGATGGGGTCGTGCCAGGCATTCACCCTGGCCCGTTCCGCCCATGCTGATCGCCAGCGAAGAAAGGCCCGATGATCATCAGCGGCCAGGTTTGCATCGAAATCCGCCGCATGGCTAACGAGAAGCTGATGGGCCTGCAGCGCACGTCGGGCCGTTTGTGGTGCCTGCAGTAGATGGTTTCCGGTCTGCTCGATATCCTCTTCAACGATCAGCTCCCAGACCCGCTGTAGCTGAACCTTATTCAAAAACGAAGGGATTCCGGGCAGGGTTTGCTGAACATGTGACAGCCAGACGGAAAAGCTCAGGATCTCAGGTCGCAGCCATGCAGAGAGCCCCCGGGCCTGCTGCTCAAGATCATACTGCCTGTGCAGGTATCTCGACAGTCGGTCGTTGACCGTCAGAATGAGGTGGCCAGCTGTTGCAGCCTGAAAGAGAGCTTTATCCATCTGTTTCATTCCGGTCATAATATTGAGATATCACCACAGAGGCCTGACGGAATATGACACAGCCTGCGAGGGCACCGATAATATCTGCGACAAGGTCCCACCATTCAGCAAGTCTGCCCGTTTGCATCATCAATTGCAGCACTTCCATCAGCCCGCCATACAGGATTGCCAGACAACCAGCATAAAAAACAGTTTTCCAGCTGTGTGTATAGATATGCAGGTATTGCGCGACCAGGATTGACAGCAGTGCATAAGCCACGGCATGCAGCAGTTTGTCCCAGCCGAGAACACCCGGGATCAAGTTGGTGGGGTCGAGGTCAGCGAGAGCCAGCAGATGATCCCTGCCCAGAGGATTGGCAGGGCAAGGCGGAGAAGGCCATTGAAATTGAATGATTCGCGAGGTTTGTTGTCACAGGTGGCCGCCATAATGTTCGACAGGTTACCTTATCTTTCGGCATAAAAAAAGGCCGATAAACGGTCCTTTCAGGATGTTGAAAAAGTTCAACCAGACTTCATTGTGGATAGGGCAATAGATGATTGATCTGTTGCCCTATTTTGTTGTGCTCTGGGATTTAAAGATAAAATCATAAGTCGTCGGGGTTGCCCGACAGCAACTTCATTTTCTTTGTAGCGACAAAGAAAACGAAGCAAAAGAAAGCTTTGCGCTGCGCTGGGCATGTCTGGAGCGAAATGGCGGCAACCTCAACTTAGAGAAAACTATCCGACTAAATGTCTACACTTCCCCCGCTGGTGACGAGACTCTTGAGAGTCTCTCCTTTTGTAGCGAATTGCAACGGTGGCCATGTTTTGAGGCTTTTATACATTGTAGGTCATACGGAAAGGTCAGGCCCTTTGACACAGGGCCGGATCCCCTTCACAGGAGCTTCTTGAAGTCACGGAACCCCGGCAAAGGAGATGCCCTCCGCAAGGAGAAAGGCGTTTTTGCTTACTTTTGTCGCCACATGGACAAAAGTAAGGCGCCTGGCAGTGCGCGAACTGCCGGTTTTGATTTTTTGGTTAAAGTTATAAACGTCTAAAAGCAAACTCAGAACCCGGGGGTCGCGCCCCCCGACGGCGCCTTACTCTTTTACTGGCCTAAAAGAGTAAGCAGAAAAGGGCCTGCGCTGCGCTGGGCATGTCTGACTCGGAATGGCGGCAACCTCAATCCGGATCGTTCTAAACGATCAGGAGCCTACGCTTCCCCCGCAGGAGCCGAGGCCCTTGAGAGCCTCTCCTGTGGCGGAGGACTGCGACGGTAGATGTTGTTTTGGCTTTTCCCCGGTTAGTCACACCGCTAGGAAGGCCCCCCAGCAACGGGCCGGCTTATTATGCTCCAACGTGATTGGATATCTCAGAACCCCGGCAAAGAAGATGCCCTCCGCAAGGAGCAAGGCATTTTTGCTTACTTTTGTCGCCGCATGGACAAAAGTATGGCGTCCGGCAGTACGCAAACTGCCGGTCCTGCTTTTAAAGTTTAGAATAAAGAGCAGGGCAACAGATTACTCAACTGTTGCCATGGTTTTATAATCATTCCACCAGCCATAAGAAAAAAACATTTTCGCCTACATGTTATGGAAGCCAACCTCAAACTGGCGCTTCTTGCCGTCTTCCAGCTTGGTGCCGATCTCAAAGGTGATCATCATGCCTTCAAGGTTGACGTCCGTGCCAAAGCCGTTACCCATCAACATCAGCATAGCCGGCTTGGCCGAATCGTCACCGGAACCTTTGACTTTGAGTGCAGCTTTACCGGCGACAATGGCATCACCGCTTTTCTCGTCGGCAAAGAAAACCATGACGTGATGAGTCGCATCCATCCCCATTGTTTCCATCGTTGCCCTGGTTTCCTCATCATAGGTCTTCACCTTGACTGTTGCGACAACACCGTCCTGGGTGTCCTTGCCGACTTCGACGAAATCATCCCCTTCGCCGCCATGTCGTGACCTTTATGCATGTCATGGGCCATTTTCTTGCCGTCATCCATCTTCATCCTTCGTGCTTATCCTTCCTGGAGCCTGCTCATCTTTCGGTTTTGTCTATCACCGTGCTTATTCCTCCTGCCGACAAAGCCAGTGGCAGGCTCAGCAGAAACATCGTCCAGAAATGTATGGTTAGGTTTTTCATTTTTTATCTCCTTGGTTTGTTGTTGGGCAGCATTGCCGACTGGTTATTTAACAGGCGTATAATCTCTCATGGGCCGACCCTTCCTCGCAGGAATCGAGTTGAGAACGTTTCTCGACTCCTTCAGCAATAACGCCGAGGTTGAGGCTGTCAGCCATTATCAGAATGGCATGGGAACCTGCTTTAATGCTTGTCGTCTTCAATCGTCGGTTCCATCGGTTTATCGAGCCCGATCTCGCCAGAGGTAAATAAATAACCGGGACACGACAACCATGATGACCAGCCGAGGTGATCACGCCGCCGACCATCGGCGCGGCGATCCGCTTCATGACATCGGCACCGGCCCCGGTGCTCCACATAATCGGCAGCAGACCGACGATAATGATCACCACGGTCATGACCTTGGGACGGATCCGCTTGACCGCGCCGTGATGATCGGCCTGAGCAGATCGCCGCGGGTCAGCATGCGACCTTCGTCCTCCAGCGCTTATGGGCAATATCGAGATAGAGCAGCATGACCACGCCGGTTTCGGCCTCGAGTCCCGCCAGAGCGATCAGCCCGACCCAGACCGCCATCGATGTATTATAGCCGAGCAAATAGAGCAACCAGAAAGCCCCGACCAGCGAGAATGGCACCGACAGGAAAACGATGCCGGTCTTGACGACCGATTGGGTGCTGATATAGATGATGAGGAAAATGATCAAGACGGTCAGCGGGATGATCACCATGAGCGCGTCCTTGTCGCCTGCATGTACTCGTACTGGCCGCTCCAGACGATATTGTAACCTTCCGGCAACTTGATGTTCTGCCACCGCCTTGCTGGGCACTTTCGACATAGGTGCCGACGTCGATGCCCCGCAGGTCAACGTAAACCCAGGCGGTGCGCCGGGCATTCTCACTCTTGATCGCGGCGGGCCCTTCCTGATCTGGATCTCGGCCACCTGCGAAATCGGCATGTGCTTGCCGTCCGCTGAGGTGGAATCAGCACCCGCTTCAGAGACGGCAGATCGTTGCGGTAGTCGCGCTGGTAGCGGATGATTGACCGGGTAGCGTTCCAGCCCCTCGACGGTCTGGGTGACATTCATGCCGCCGATGGCCGCTCTGAATGATGTCCTGGACATCGCCGACCGTCAGGCCGTAGCGGGCGACTTCTGCCCGATCGATGTCGAAATCGAGATAATTGCCGCCGACGACCCGCTCGGAGAAGGCGCTGAGAGTGTCCCGGGCAATGTCGCGCACCAGTGCCTCGATCTGTTCGCCGATATCGGACAGGATCTGCAGGTCATCGCCCCATGATCTTGATGCCGACCGGGTCTTGATCCCGGTCGAGAGCATGTCGATGCGGGTCTTGATCGGCATGGTCCAGGCGTTGGTCAGGCCCGGAAACTGGATGGCATTATTCAGCTCGTCGGTCAACTGTCGACCGTTATCGTCTTCTCTTCCGGCCAGACCCAGCGCAGCGGCTTCTTCAACCATTCGGTCCATGTCGGCCAGTCGGAATAGAAGCGCGGCGTTGGCACTTTGCGCCATTCGTCTTCGGGTTTGAGCATGATGGTGGTTTCAATCATCGACAGCGGCGCCGGATCGGTGGCGGTTTCAGCCCGGCCGACCTTGCCGAAGACCGCTCCACCTCGGGGAAGCTGGCGATGATCCGGTCGGTCTGCTGCAGCAGCTCCCGCGCCTTGGTGATCGAGATCCCCGGCAGCGTGGTCGGCATGTAGAGCAGATCGCCCTCGTAGAGCGGCGGCATGAACTCGAGCCCATGTTGCTGAGCGGGACCATGCGATCGAGAGCGACCAGCAGCAAGCGCCACCAGCAGGGTCATCTTGCGCCAGCGCAGCACAAAATCGACCACCGGGTGGTAAACGCCGATCAGAACACGGTTGATCGGATTGTCCGTTTCCGGCGGATCTTGCCGCGGACGAACCAGCCCATCAGCACCGGCACGATCGTCACCGAGAGCAGCGCGGCCGCCGCCATGGCATAGGTCTTGGTGAAGGCCAGCGGCTTGAACAGCCGGCCCGCCTGCTCCTGCAGGGCGAAAACCGGCAGGAAGGAGACCGTGATGACCAGCAGGGAAAAGAACAGCGTCGGGCCGACCTCTTTGGCCGCAGCGATGATGATCTCGCCAGTGCGCGGTTTTTCCGCGTCACGCTCGAGATGCTTGTGGGCGTTCTCGATCATGATGATGGCCGCATCGATCATCGCGCCGATGGCGATGGCGATGCCGCCGAGACTCATGATGTTGGCGTTGATGCCCTGCATGTACATGATGATGAAAGCCATCAGGATGCCGACCGGCAGGGTCAGGATCGCCACCAGCGCGCTCGGCAGATGGAAGAGAACAGGGCAGTCACCAGGGCCACGACGATGCTCTCTTCGAGCAGCTTCTCTTTGAGATTGTCGATCGGCCGCTCGATCAGGCCGGAGCGGTCGTAGACGGGGACGATTTCGACCCCTTCGGGAAGTCCTGCCTGCAAGCTCTTCGAGCTTTCTCTTGACCTTCTCGATCGTCTGCTAGGGCTTCTCGCCGAAACGCATGACGACGATGCCGCCGACGGCTTCGCCTTCGCCGTCCAGTTCGGCCACGCCGCGGCGCAGTTCGGGCCCGAGCGTGACCTCGGCCAGGTCCCGCAGCAGGATCGGCGTGCCGTGCCTGTCCGTTCCGACCACCACCTGCTCGAGATCTTCGATCGACTGGATATAGCCGAGCCCGCGGACCATGAATTCGGTTTCGGCCATCTCGACCAGCCGGCCACCGACGTCGTTGTTGCTGCGCTGGATGGCCGTGCGAATCTGGGGGATGGTGATATGGTAGGCCAGCAGCCGGTTCGGGATCGACTTCGACCTGGTACTGCTTGACGTAGCCGCCGATGCTGGCCACCTCGGAGACACCATCAACCGCCGTCAGCTCGTAACGCAGATACCAGTCCTGGATCGAACGCAGCTCTGCAGGTCGTGCCGATCACTCTCGAGCACATATTCGTAGACCCAGCCGACCCCGGTCGCATCGGGGCCGAGGCTGGGCGTGACCCCTTGCGGCAGTCTGCCCGGCAGCGTAGTTGAGGTATTCGAGCACCCGGGAGCGGGCCCAGTACAGATCGGTGCCGTCTTCAAAGATGATGTAGACGAAGGACAGGCCGAAAAAGGAGTAGCCGCGCACGACCTTGGCGCCGCGGCACCGCCAGCATCTGCGTCGTGAGCGGATAGGTGACCTGGTCCTCGACCACCTGCGGCGCCTGGCCCGGATACTCGGTGAAGACGATGACCTGGACATCGGAGAGATCGGGGATGGCATCGATCGGAGTATTGCGCAGGGCATAGATCCCGCCGACAATGACGAACACCGTCACCAGGATGACCATGAACCTGTTTTTGACTGGACCATTCGATAATTTTTTCAAGCATGGATTAAATTCCTTTAAAGCGTGAGGGGTGAGGGTTGACGGTTAAATGTTTTGTCCCCTTACGCCTGACTCTTAACTACCTCACTGTTCATTTAAACAAATCCTCCAGCTCTTCCTTCCTGATACTCGTATCGGACGGGTCGGCCATATCATGCCCGGCTGTCCTCAGGCTCGGCTGCAGGCTCAGGCTTGGGCTCAGCATCTTCTGGATCGCCTCGCGCAGCTTGCTCTCCGAATCGAGCATGAACTGGGCGCTGGTGACGACATGCTCACCTTCGAGCGACCCCTGGATGATCTCGATATCCCCTTCTTCGTTCTGCATACCGGTTTTGACCTGGCGAGGCTCGAACTTGCCGTCACCCAGAGCCGACGAACACGGTCTGTTTTCTCGCCAGAGTGATCACCGCTTCGACCGGAACAGTCAGCACATCCTGACCTCGCTCCCCTTCGAGGCGGACGTTGACGTACATTTCCGGTTTGAGCTCGAAATCCGGGATTGTCGATCTCAAGGCGCGCCTTGACGGTACGGGTTTTCGGCTCGACGAAAGGATAAATATAGCTGACCTTGCTCTCATGGGCCTTACTGCCGACATAAGGCAGCATGATCCTGGCTTTCTGGCCGACCTTGACCCAGGGCATCTCGTATTCGTAGATATCGGCATAGACCCAGACCTTGGATATATCCAGATTTTGAACAGCTCCATGCCAGCCTTGATGAACTGCCCTTCGCTGACCATCTTCATGGTGACGATGCCGTCTAAGGGGCATAAAGCGTCAGGGTCTTGCTGACTTCGCCGGTTTTTTCCAGACGGGCGATCTGGCGGTCACTGATATCCCAGAGCTTCAGGCGCCGGCGCGACGAATCCAGCAGCCGCTCGGCGCCATCGGCAATCTGGGAAAGGTGATTTCGCCAGAGCTTGTGCTGTTATTGCGGCGAGCAGAAATTCCTCCTGGGCGCTGACCAGGGCCGGGCTGTAGATTTCCAGCAATGGCGCCCTTTTTTAACATCCTGCCCGGTTTCATTGACATGCAGGCGTTCAACCCAACCGTCGATTTTACTGTTGACGGAGTAACTGCTTCGGTTCCTCGTAACCAATCAGGCCGACAGTACGGATCGTGCGGCTCAGGTTCTCGCGCGTGACCAATGCCATACGCACGCCCATGTTTTGTGACGTCACCGGGTCCACGGAGATGATCGAACCGCTCGCGGCCTGGTCTTCATAGACCGGCACCAGGTCCATGCCCATTGGTGATTTACCCGGCTCATCGCGGATAAAAGTCGGGTCCATCGGCGCGACCCAGTACTTGATTTTGCGTTCACCGGACCGGCTTGTCTGGGCCGCACCTCCTGTTTCAACGGAGTCAAATCCATGTTGCAGATCGGGCATAGCCCCGGCTCATCGGTAATAATCATCGGGTGCATGCCGCAGGTATACTGCTGCACTACATCATCAGCACGTCAGAGGATGGCGAACAACGCCGGCAACTTCATGAACATGACCGGATGAAGCCCATGACGTCCGGCAACACCACCGCGGCAGCAACACCAGCCAAGACAGCAATCCAGCGAAACGAAGTTTTTTATTCATGGTGTCCTCTGGTCAAGGTGTTATGCCCTGTTGATGAACCGGCATGATCTTGATCAATCACCACAGGGAGGCCGATCAACGGCAAGGTGGATTCGGCCTCAAGCCAGGCAAGACTCCTGAGATACTCCGAGCTGACCCGGTAATAGTCCATCTCCGCCTTGAAAGTTGTCAGCAGGGCGTCCAGAAGGCTGATAAACGCGATCTTGCCGACCTGATAGGACCCGAGGGCCGACTGGAAGCTTTGACTGGTCTGAGGGATAATCCCTTCACTGTAGAGTTCAGACTGTTGAAGAGTCTCTTGCATGCGGGCATAAGCTTTCTGAATCGATTCCGATACGCGAGTTGCGAAACCCCATCGGTCTGGTATTCTGCCATTCTCAGGGCGGCATCGGCTTCGGCAACAGCAGCGCGCCTTTTCTCACGGTAAACGGGCAGGTTGAAGCTGACTCCGGCGCTGACGAAGTCGGTCCCGTCATCGGGCAGGTTGTCATCGCGAAAACGCCAACTGCCCCAGAGAGTCACGTCCGGATAATCATCGAGGTCCGCCAGCTTCTTCTGGTAGCGGTAACGTTTGACCAGCGCCTGGTAGGCTGCATTCATGGGACGTTTTTCCAGTCCTGCCCGCTGGAATTCGTCAAGAGTGACATCTGTCCTGGGCAACTCCAGGTTGCCAGGGACCATCGAAAGTCCCTGCCGGCCTGTTCAGCAAGTCGGTTCAGTTCGGACTCGATAACAGACTTCTGTTGTTGCAGCGAGATCAGCTGGTCCATCAGGCTCTGATCTCTTGACCTGCGCCTTGAGGACGTCCTGCTGCAATCCGGCACCGGTCTCGTAACGAACCTCCGTCAACCGGATAATGTCGTCGACCAGCTTCATGTTGCGTTCAACGACACCTATGGCCATCTGTTTGTAGTAAAGCCGATACCAGGCATCCTTGACCTTGCGGGCAAGCTGGTAATGCGAATCGTAATAGGCGGCCTCGAACCATTTCGCCTGCTCCCTGGCAAGCGCAGAACGATTCTCAAGTTTCCCGGGAAACGGGAACATTTGTGAGAGCTTCACTTCATTTCCGGTCATCGGGGCGGTATCACTGGAAAAATCGTCGCTGGGATAATTAGAAAAGGCGAAGGAGAGAATCGGATCATTCAGACTGCCGACCTGGGGTGCCTTATAGCTGCTCTGTTCCCAGCGTGACTTCATCTCAGCCAGGTCCGGGTTGTTGCTGAGGGCTTCCTGAACCAGCTCGTCCAGTTCGCTCGCAAACACAGGGCTACACAAGCTGACAAGGACCAAAGAGCAGGACTCCGCAGGTCAGTATTCTTTTCAAATAACTGTGGCTTACGCACCATAAGCGATCCTTTTTAAAAAATATCCATATACATTTACACGGAGCGTGCCATATCTCTAACTATCTGTTTTAATTGATATTATTGCAGTGATTGCATGCTGGACTGACAGGCAGAATTGTAGGAATATTCCACAGCAAAATGGGGACTATTCAACGCGGGAATTGTTGTTAATGATTCAGGAAGATATGCTGGACGTGGCCTGATGCTGTTACGGTTGCAGCGCCGGCACAGGTAAACTTTACCGTCAATCTCAAAGAGCACCCGGTCTGCACGATTTCGGTGACGACAGCGGAGTCGACATGGCTGCCGACCATGACCGGCAGATCGTTGACAACGGCCATGCTGTTGACAGCATCCTGGTAAAAATCTCCGTCACATTACAGGCTTATGCCGTCGGGAAGAGCTTCACGTCTCCGGCGGCAGCTCCTGTTGCACAGCAACTTCAACCGGTGAGGCCGGCTCCGCAATATCCGCAGGCGCAGGACTCATGCGCATCAGCATTTGACACGACGGCTCGCTCAGCAGGCTAAAACAGGCTTGACAACGGGTGCAACAGAAGCTTCAGGCTTTGCAAGAGCAGTGGTGACCTGCAGGGGCTTTGCGGTTTGCGGGGCCGGCGGCGGGTCAGTCACGACTGGGCGAAGCAACCGGGGGCTCGTTACAGGGGATACTGCTGTCGGGGTCACACTCCGCACGACATCCGGTTTTTGTGGAGTACCGGTCGGCCAGAAGAAAATCAGGCCGACGATCAGGGCGCCAAGGACGACGCCGACGATCAGGGGCAGCAATGATTTACCCACAGCAACGGACTGGCCCTGGTCAACGCGAAGATCGGGGGCTTCAAGCTTTCCGCCCCGCTTTTCTTCCTCGAGTTTCCTGAGCGCTTTAAGTATTGAACTCATGTGATGCGTTCCTGAAAATATCAGGACAGCCTGGGCATATCATATGCCCCGGCGACCTGGTAAATGAGAATCAGAGTGCGCGGTCCGACCAGACCGTCAACAACCAGCCCGTGGTCTCTCTGAAAAGACTTTACACAGTTTATGCTGCGTGAATCGTAGCGGCCATTGGTCGGCACATCCACACATCCGGCAAGCCCGAGCAGAAACTGCAGGCGCCTGACGTTTTCCCCGCTGGTACCCGGTGCGGCAACGTTGCCAATCTCCGCAAAATCCACCCAGGGGACCATGGCCATACGCATGCCAAGGGCGTTGAGCCTTGCCGAGCTGAGGATATCCCGGCCCTGATAGGCAGGCACAACTCTCCAGTTGTCCGGAGAGTCCTGCCCGAGTACAGCCAGGTAGCCACCGCCCTGCCCTTCGGACAACGGGATCAGGATCGGCACGTTGTATTTGCGCAGGTCATCAAAACCACCGGCCAGCCGAACCAGCTCGAACCCGCGCGCGGACAATTCGCGATCGATGTCAAGACCGGCGGAGGTTGACAGTCCATCAAGCAGAGGCGCTTTCCAGAGGGAAAAGAGCGCATTGAAACTGGCGACCAGACTGTCCGGCTGCCCCACGGATGGCTCGACAGGTGTGCTTGTCGGCTGAGTGGGCAGGCTCGAAGGCTCCGGCTTCAAGTTGACCGGACCCGCGCTTGTAGCGCTCTTGCCAAAAGGTTCAAGGGCAAAAAAACCGGCCAGGATGACCAGGCAGACCAGGGCGGCAAGAACGGTTGCTTTCCAGGGCAATTGCCCACCGGCAGAGCCCTCACCCATTCCTTCCAGTTCGGCGACGGCCTGCCTGACATCCCTGGCCGAGACGATGCCACGATCTTCCGTATAGGCAGTCAGCAGCGCCCGGTCACAGATCAGGTTGATCCTCCTCGGTACGCCACCTGAGTATTTGAAGATTTTCTTCAGGGCACCGGGAGAAAAGACGTTCGTGTCCGGACGACCGGCAATTTTAAGCCGATTCAGGATATAAGAGGACGTCTCTTCACCGTTCAGGGGCCGCAGGTGATAGCGTACTGCGATCCTCTGGTTGAGCTGTCTCAGGCTGTGATCGTTCAGGTGGTTGCGCAACTCCGGCTGTCCGACCAGGATCACCTGGATCAGCTTGTCTTCTTCGGTTTCCAGGTTGGATAAAAGCCTGATCTGCTCGAGAACTTCCCCGGACAGGTTCTGGGCTTCATCGATCACCAGGATCGGGGTCCTGCCGGCCCGGTTCTCGGCCAGCAGAAACTCGTTGAGAGAGTGAATCAGGTCTGGATTACTGAGTCCGTCATCGGCAACCCCGAACTCACGATTGATATTGCGCAGAAGCTCGAAAGCTGTCAGCTTGGGGTTAAAGATAAATGCAACACGATATTTGTCTTCATCAAGATGCGAAAGCAGTGTACGCAGGATAGTCGTTTTGCCGGTGCCAACCTCACCGGTCACTTCGACAAAACCGGTCCTGTGTTCGATTCCGTAGATCAGATGGGCGTAAACTTCGTTATGGGTTTTGCTGAGAAAAAGGAAGCGCGGGTTCGGTGTCAGGGAAAAGGGTTTTTCCTTGAAGGCAAAAAAAGATTCATACATAAGCCATACATTCCCCGACAGTCACTACATACGTTATGAAATGATCATTTATTTCCATAAACCAGACAATTATGCAAGTTTTTCATCAAATACAACGAAATGAAAAATCGTTCGGATTCTGCACGGAAAATGAACTTTGTTGTATGCTATTATGCAAGGGCAGTGATTGGCACACCCCCGGGTCGTTGGGGTGACTACGAATCAATACTACTTGTCACTAGACATGGATATCGAGGCAACGAATGAACAGTTGGAGACATTACACGGAAATATCACGGATCGCCTATTTTTCAATGGAAATCGGCCTGACCACGGAGATCCCCACTTACAGCGGCGGCCTTGGCGTCCTGGCTGGTGACACGATCAAGAGCGCAGCGGACCTGAAACTTCCCCTGGTGGCGGTTACCCTGATCAGCCGCAAAGGCTATTTTCGGCAAACTTTCAATGAACAGGGCTGGCAACAGGAAAGTCCGGTTGACTGGCGACCCGAGGATCTGCTTGAACTTTTACCTGGTAAGGCACTGGTAACGATAGAGAATCGGGACGTCAAGGTTCAGGCGTGGATGTACCGCGTCAAGAGCCCGACAGGTGGTGAACTGCCGGTGCTTTTTCTGGACACCGACATCCCCGGCAACCTTCCGGAAGACCGTAAAATCACCGACCACCTCTATGGCGGCGACAAAAGTTATCGGCTCAAGCAGGAGATCGTCCTTGGCATCGGCGGCGCGCGCCTGTTGCAGATTCTCGGCTTCCAGGTTCGCAAGTACCATCTGAACGAAGGCCACGCCAGCCTGCTGACCCTTGAATTGCTGAATCATCACCGTCTGCCGGTAGAAGACACCTGGGATGAGCGGGCCTCGTGGGATACGCGCAGCGTTCAGGAGAAATGTGTCTTTACCACCCACACTCCGGTCGAAGCCGGTCACGACCGCTTCACTTACGACCTGGTCAATCGTGTCATGGGGGAAGTGATTCCGACAGACCTTCTCAAGGAACTTGGCGGCAAAGACGAGCTGAACATGACCATGCTGGCGCTGAATCTTTCGCACTATGTCAACGGCGTTGCCAAGAAACACGGCCAGGTGTCACAGGCCCTCTTCCCCGGTTTCGAGATCCATGCCATCACCAACGGCATACACCCGTTTACCTGGGGATCGCCGTACATGATGGCCCTGTTCGACAAATACCTGCCCGGTTGGGCCTACGAACCGGAGCTTCTGGTCAGGGTGGACAACATTCCGGACCGGGAGATCCAGGACGCCCACGCCGGAGCCAAGGCGTACCTCTTCCAGTATATCGAAGAGATCACCGGGGCAAAGTTTGATCCCGAGATCCTGACCATCGGATTCGCGCGCAGGGCGACTGCGTACAAGCGGGCAAACATGATCTTCAACGATCCCGAACGTTTGAAGAAGATCGGCGCCGGGAAATTGCAACTGGTTTTTGCCGGCAAGGCCCACCCGCACGACGATTACGGCAAAAAGATGATCCAGGAGATCCGCAATCAAACCGATTTTTTCGGCGACGACCTGAAAATTGTTTATCTGCCGAACTACAATATGGATGTCGCCAGCCGCCTGATCCCGGGCGTTGATATCTGGCTTAACAATCCGTTGCGTCCGCTGGAAGCCTCCGGCACCAGCGGCATGAAAGCCGCCCTGAACGGGGTGCCGAATTTCAGCGTGCTGGACGGATGGTGGATCGAAGGTCACATCGAGGGGATTACCGGCTGGTCAATCGGCCCGCCACCGACGGAGACCACCACCGATGTCAATCACTCGGACGAAGATGTCAAGGACCTTTACAAGAAGCTTGAAAAGACCATCATCCCGCTCTACTACAAGGATCGTAAAGGCTGGACCCAGGTGATGAAAAATGCGATCGGCAAGAACGCATATTATTTCAACACGCACGTTATGATGAGGAGATATGTAACGGAAGCGTATCTCAGGTAAGCACGGGAGCTGTAAAGCTGCATTTGCATAGCACCATCTCTGCTATTTAGCCATGAAGCCCCGTCATCAAACGGGGCTTCGTCTTATCATCCGGGGATGCCCGACACCCTGCGCCCGGTTGGCAGCAAATTTTCAATGACTGTTCCAGAATACCCGGGGTGACATCGGAGTATGACCGAATCAATTTTCAGGATTGAGTTGTTCCAGTTCAGATTCAAGCAGTGGCAAGATTTTTTTGACGATCACCTTAACCCCTGCAGGATTCGGATGGATACCATCCGGCTGGTTCAGAGCAGGGTCGAGCGCAACCCCGTCGAGAAAGAAGGGATATAAAGGAATATCATATTGTCCCGCAAGTCGGGGATAAATGGCATCAAACTCCAGGGTATAATCCTTGCCAAGGTTGCGCGGAGCCTGCATGCCGGCAAGGACCACCCTGACGCCATTTTTTTTCAATTTGACAATGATCGATTCGAGGTTGGCATAAGTTTCAGCAGGCGGCAATCCACGCAAGGCATCATTGCCACCAAGCTCAACAAGAACGATATGCGGTTTATCTGCGAGAGCCCATTCCAGCCGGGACAAGCCACCGGCGGTCGTATCACCGGAGACACCGGCATTGATGACGTGAACGCGATAACCGGCCACATCAAGGGCTTCTTCCAGTCGCGACGGGAAGGAGTCTTCCGGTTTCAGTCCGTAGCCGGCACTCAGGCTGTCACCAAGCACCAGAAGACGCAGAACAGATTCTGCAGTATTATTTGCATACAACGACTGAACATTACAGATCGCCATAACAAGCAGGAATAGAGATAACCTTAACAGGGGCATAGTCAAGACCTATGGTAGAGATCAGGAACCTTCATCTCAGTTTAATCGGCGGCGCAGGCCCGGTCAACATACTACGCGGCGTCGACCTGTCGGTAAAAAGCGGCGAAACGATCAGTATCGTCGGACCGTCCGGGGCGGGAAAAACGACTTTGCTTATGGCGCTTTCAGGGCTGGAACGACCATCTTCGGGACAGGTACGGATCGCTGATACGGACCTGACTGCAATCAGCGAGGACGACCTGGCACGATTTCGGCGCAGACATGTCGGCATCGTCTTTCAGTCTTTCCACCTGGTCCCGACCATGACCGCGCTGGAGAATGTTTCACTGCCACTCGAATTCGCGGCGGCCGCTGATCCTGCCGGCCAGGCCAAAGCCGCACTGGAAAAGACCGGACTCGGCGACCGCCTGCACCATTTCCCGGGGGAACTGTCCGGCGGTGAACAGCAACGGGTCGCTCTGGCAAGGGCTTTCGTCGCCAACCCCTCCCTGCTCCTGGCAGATGAACCGACCGGCAACCTTGACCGGGAAACCGGGATTATGGTCATGGACCTGCTTTTCAGCCTGCAGAAGGAGCACGGCACCACACTGGTGCTGGTCACTCATGATGAAACACTGGCATCGCGCTGCAATCGTTCCATCCAGATGATCGATGGCCGCATGATGGAAACGACAGGTACCGTCAGGTGAATGAAGTCCGGATCATACCACAGGCTTTACGTCTGGCCAGACGTGAACTGCGTGGCGGTTTGCGCGGCTTCGGTGTATTCCTGACCTGTCTGTTTCTCGGCGTCTTCGCTATCAGCGCCATCGGCTCCTTTACCGAGTCGGCCAAATCAGGGCTTCTGGCAGATGCCAGCGGTCTGCTCGGCGGTGACTTTGAGATCCGCATGGCCCACCGTGAGCTGCCGGCTGCGGCGGCCAGCTTTCTTGCCACACGCGGCAGCATTTCACACGTGGTCACCATGCGCACCATGGTAGCGGATGGTGGCGGAAAAAAGCGTATACTGGCAGAGCTAAAGGCTGTTGACCACGCCTACCCGCTTTATGGCAATGTTGAGATAGAACCGACTCAATCGATCGCCCAGGCGCTTGTCGACGATGGCGTATTTGGCGCCCTCGTTGAGCGAGCTCTGCTTGCAAGACTGGGCATCGATGTTGGAGACACGGTGAAAGTCGGTGATGCAGAGTTCCTCATCCGTGGGGTCCTGACGACGGAACCGGACCGAACGATCCGGGCCTTCAACCTCGGCCCGCGTTTCATGACCAGTCTCGATGGACTTGCTGCAACAGGATTGATGCAGCCGGGCAGCTTGATCTATCACGCATATCGGCTGCGACTGCCTGACCGCGAAACAGTCGATCAATTCAGGGACGATTTGCAGGAACGTTTTCCCGAAGCCGGCTGGCGCCTGCGCACCTGGCGGGAAGCGGCTCCCCGGGTACGCTTTTTTCTCGATCGCATGAATCAGAATCTGACCCTGATCGGTCTCTGCGCGTTACTGGTTGGCGGGCTCGGTGTCTCTGGAGCAGTCCGCAGTTACCTGACTGGCAAGATCACTCACATCGCAACGATGAAATGCCTGGGAGCACCGGGCCATCTGATCTTTATCGCTTATCTCCTGCAGGTTCTTGCGCTCGGCGCTCTTGGCGCTGGCGCCGGGGTTGTCTGCGGGGCGGCACTGCCATTTCTGATCAAGCAACTTCTGGGCAGCCATCTTCCGGTGCCGCTGGCCCCGGCGATTCACTGGCAGACCCTGCTCACCGCAGCCACGTTCGGGCTGCTGATTGCGTTGGTTTTCTCCCTCAAGGCACTAGGCGTCGCCAGGCGGGTCTCCCCTGCAATACTGTTTCGTGGTTACGGTGAGAACACAGACCAGAACCCCGGCATCGCTATCAGGATAATGATCGCCTTTGCCGTCATTTGTCTGGCCATGTTGGCTGTACTGACCAGCACGGACCATAAAATGGCATTCTGGTTTATCTGCGGCGCAGCCGCCTCCTTCGGCATTTTTCGCTATGCCGCGGCCATGGTTGTCAAACTGACCCGCCACCTGCCACGGCCGGACCATCCATCGTTGCGGCTGGGCCTGGCCAACATCCATCGTCGTGGCTCACCGGCCGGCAATGCCCTCTTTTCTCTTGGACTTGGATTGACGGCGCTGGTCGTGATCATGCTGGTCCAGACCAATCTTGATGACAAGGTCAACGAAACCGTGCCCAGCGAGGCGCCATCTTTCTTTTTTCTGGACATTCAGGGTTCCCAGGCGGAAGCTTTTGAAGCGCTCGCAAAGAGTTTGCCCGGCATAGGCAAGATCGAGCGCTATCCCACCCTGCGTGGACGGATTACCGCTATTGCCGGCACGCCGGTCAGCATGGCAGAGATCGCCCAGGATGTACGCTGGGCGGTACGTGGCGACCGTTTCCTGAGTTATGCTGCCGAGATGCCGCCAGATACGGAGATCGTTGCAGGCGAATGGTGGCCGCCTGATTATGCCGGTGAGCCTCTGGTGTCGTTAACAGACGACCTGGCCAAAGGGTTTGGTGTTGAGATCGGCGACACCCTGACCGTGAATGTTCTCGGTCGTGACGTGACCGCCAGGATCAGCAGCCGGCGGCAAGTGGACTGGTCAACTCTGGACCTGAACTTTGCACTGATCTTCTCTCCCGGCCTGCTGGAGAACGCGCCGCAGACGAATATCGCGTCCATTCATGTGCTGCCGGAAGACGAAGAGACCGCCTTCGCCGCGATCACCAACCAGTTCCCGAACGTATCCGCGATCAGCACCCGCGAAGTCATGCAGAACGTCTCCCGCACCCTCGACAGGATCGGCACGGCATTTCGCAGCATGGCAGCGATTGCCCTGTTGACCGGGTTCCTGGTGCTGGCCGGTGCAGTTTCTGCGGATCAGCATCGCCGCATTCATGATGCGGTGATATTCAAAGTGTGCGGTGCAACCCGTTTTGACATACTCGGGGCTTTTGCTACGGAGTTCGTACTGCTCGGTCTGATTGCCGGTTGTCTCAGCGCAATTGTCGGCAGCCTCGCGGCCATGGGGATAATCAAAGGCCTGATGAAGATGCCGTTTACCCTGCACCCGGCAACGATCATCACAACCATCCTGATCGGCATTGCCTTGACGCTCCTGCTCGGCCTGCTCGGCACTTGGAAGGCTCTCGGGCAGAAACCGTCGATGTATCTTAGGGGGGAATGAAGGGCAAGGTAAGTGTTAAGTGGTAAGAGACTAGAGACTTTTGGCATCCTCTCACCTCTTTCCCCTTACCTCCTTCCTGCCTCTAAACCTTTTTCACAAACTCCGATTTCAACTTCATCGCACCGATACCGTCGATCTTGCAGTCGATATCGTGATCGCCATCGACCAGGCGAATATTTCTGACCTTCGTGCCGACTTTGACGACCAGCGAGGAACCTTTCACCTTTAAATCCTTGATGACCCTCACTGAATCGCCGTCTAACAGCACACTCCCGTTGGCGTCCCTGATGATCTTTTTGTCGTCCGCACTGTCCTCGTCGTCATTCATCCTCCATTCATATGCACATTCTGGGCACACGTACATGTCACGGTCCTGGTAGGTGTATTCAGAACTGCATTCGGGACATTTCGGTAGTTCACTCATCAATTCAATCTCCGCAGACTCGGTCAAATTCCAACTGTATAAAAGGCTTTTTGCGATCATTTGTCACAAGCAGAAAACGATTAACCCAGCATCAGGCTCAAGGCAATCGACAACATGACCAGACCGATCACAAAGTCCAGCACTTTCCATGAGACCGGTTTCTGAAAAAACGGGATCAGGATTCTCGCACCGTATCCGAGACTGAAGAAAAACAGAAATGACGCGGTGACGGCACCATATGCGAACAGCAATTTACCGGCCTTGAACTGAGTTGAAATCGAGCCGAGCAACACGACCGTGTCCAGATACACATGCGGATTCAGCCAGGTGAATGCCAGACAGATAAAAACCGTGTTTTTCAGGGAGGTGCTGATCTCCTCGGCCGGATCCAGAGAGTGGCTCGTCCTGAAGGCGGCGATAAAACTTTTGATCGCGTAAAACCCAAGGAATACCGCGCCTCCATAACGGGACAGGGTCTCTATCCATGGCGACTCCTTGACGATCATTCCGAATCCGGACACGCCCACGACGACCAGGATGGCATCGGATAGGGCACAGATCAGGCAGACCACGAAGACGTGCTGCTTTTTCAATCCCTGTTTAAGGACAAAAGCGTTCTGTGCACCGATCGCCAGAATCAGCGACAAACCCAATGTGAAGCCGGCGATATATGCAGACATGTTTTGCGATGACCGTGACGGTAATTAGAAAAGACGCTTTTCAGAGAAGCAATTGTAAACGCAAAGCACTTATTTTTTTTCCTCTACTGCACCACCGGCAGCCTTCCAGGCTTCAAAACCGCCATCGATATGGCAGACATTTGCCAGCCCCATCTTCTGGGCAATGTCAGCCGCCAGAGCAGAGCGCCAGCCGAGGTTGCAGTAGAAAACAAACCTTTTGTCCTCGGCAAAGATCGGGTTGTGATACTGGCTTTCAGGATCGACCCAGAACTCCAGGAGCCCGCGCGGACAATGAAAAGCGCCGGGGATTTTCCCTTCACGTTTCAATTCGCGCACATCGCGCAGGTCGACAAACACAACATCCGGGGCGGACGCCTCGGTCAGTGCATCTGCAGCTGAGATCGTTTTGATACGGGATTCGGCATCCGCAACCAACGCCTTGTATCCGATAGACATGGCAAACCTCCCTTGTGATAAGTTCTGGACAATATATCAAAAAAAAACCTCCCGGTCAGGCAGGCTTTCAAAAACGAATAAAATTAGCTGTTTTTAGTGCGCTGCATTGCGTCTTTTTATGGCCCTCTGACTCATCAACGGCCAGACCTCGGCGACGATCATACCGGTAACGATGAGCGCGCCACCGAACCAGCCGATCATCGTCAATCGGTCCCCGGCCAGCCAAACCGAGAAGATCGCAGCAAAAACAGGTTCCAGGGTGTAAATCAGGGCCGCGCGGGTCGGAGTGGTGCGATTCTGAAAGGTGGTCATGGCCCAGAAAGCGTAGGCTGTGGCAAATACGGCTGTAATGATAAAAGCAAAGATCAGGGAACCGGTCCAGACTTGCGGCCATGAAGTCGGCTCGAACACCAGGCTGCCGCAGCAACCCAGGACCGCCATGGTGGCAATCTGCACGAAGGTCAGCGCCCGGCCGTCATACCCTTTGGTAAAAGCATCGAGGCCGATGATATGCAGGGCGACAAACACCGAGCAGATGATGACCAGGACATCGCCGAAGTTGATCGTCCAGGGCGTATGCCAGGTCAGCATGAATAATCCGGTCAGGGCCAGGCAAACGCCAATTTTAGAACCGAATGCAGCCGGCTTCCTGAGGATCGGCCCGGCCATCAGCGGGACCCAGACGACACCGAGACCGGTCAGGAATCCGGCATTGGCCGATGAGGTGCGCTCGAGACCGAATGTCTGGAAAAGATAAGAAGAAAAAAGCAGTGTACCGAGCAGGATACCCAGTCGCCAGCCACGCCGGTCAAGCGTGGCGAAGCCGCTGCGCCCGGCAATCATGGCCAGCAGGATTGCCGCCATGGCAAAACGCACCCACAGGAAAGCCATGACCGGCATCTCTCTGATCGCGTCCTTGACGATCGGAAACGTCGCACCCCAGAAAAGGGTCACGCTCGCCAGCATAAGTTCAGCAAAAAACTGGTCTTTTTGTTTTTGATCCATGAAAATCCGGGCAGATATGTTAGAGTCTTGTCTCAGGCGAAGGCGCTATGGTATAAGCAGAAGTCTGTGAATTCAATTCTTTTTTCAGGTCCTTCTGCGAGGGAGAGCATCATGGAGCGTGGTAAACTGGAACCCATTGAGGTGATTTGCGCAAAGTGTCGCTACACGAAGATCGTTTACCTGCCCATAGAAGACCTGCCCCTCTGTCCCAAGTGCAACACGCGGATGTCCATCTCGGAGCTTCTCGATGAAGGAAAATCCTATTGAACATTTTCCCGCCGTCTTCACGGCATAAAACTCTATTCTCTTCATTCCAAGGAGGAACAACCATGAAACAAGTCAAACTTCTGATTGCCTGTCTGCTGGCGCTGTGCGTGGTCCTGCCCGGTGTTGCCGTTGCCGACACCCTCGACGACATCCTGGAGCGCGGCACCCTGCGTGTCGGCATGGAACCCGGCTACATGCCTTTTGAAATGACCAACAAAAAAGGTGAAATCATCGGCTTTGACGTCGACATGGCCAAGCGTATTGCCAAGGCGATGGGCGTCGAGCTTGAGCTGGTCAGCACTGCCTGGGACGGCATCATCCCGGCCCTGATCACCAAGAAATTCGACATCATCATGAGCGGCATGACCCTCACCCAGGAACGTAACCTGAAGATCAACTTCGCCGACCCCTACATCGTTATCGGCCAAAGTATCCTGGTCGACAAGAAGCTGGCCGGTGAAGTCAAGTCATACAGCGATCTCAACAACAAGAAGTACAAAGTCGCCTCCAAGCTCGGCACGACCGGTGAGCAGGCAACCAAGCGCATGATCCCGAACGCCACCTACATCTCTTTTGAAACCGAGCAGGAAGGGGTTATGGACCTTCTCAACGGCAAAGTTGATGCTTTTGTCTACGACCTGCCCTTCAACGCCATCGCCTTTGCTGAAAAGGGCCAGGGCAAAGTGGTCCTGCTCGACGATCCCTTCACCTATGAGCCGCTGGCATGGGCCGTCAACAGGGGCAACGCCGACTTCCTCAACTGGCTGAACAATTTCCTGGTCCAGGCCAAGAACGACGGCACCTACGACAAGATTTACAAGAAGTGGTTCCTCAGTGACGAGTGGCTCAAGGAACTCCAGTAAACAGACCTGAAAATGGCGAGGCGGTTCCGTGCACGGAACTGCCTCGCCATCTTTTTCTGACGACCAAGACAGGATCTATTACGTTGAATTCCCAAAAGAACAGTTTACTCTGGCATGGCCTGACGGTCTTCATCCTCTTCATGATGGGTGCCGGCCTCTGGATAGCCACCAAGAAAATCGACTACACCTGGCGCTGGAACCGCGTCCCGCAGTACTTTTTTTACCAGCAGGAGACCCTGGTTCCGGCTCCCTTTGATGCTGTTGTCACTTCCATATCGAAGAACGGCAATGAGACCCACATCAAGCTCGCCGGCGAGAACGGCGAGGACAAAACCTTTATCATCGACACGGAAACACTCAAGGTCAGTGAAAACGAAGACCTCTTCGAGGGTGACTACCTTGGTGCGACCTTCGAATGGCACGCAGGGCCGCTCATGTGGGGCTTGTGGACGACCCTGTGGCTTTCAGCCGCAGCCAGCATCCTCGGCCTTATCATCGGCCTGGTGACGGGCCTGTGCCGGGTTTCCCAAAACCTGACCTTGCGCAGCCTGTCGATTACCTATATCGAACTGATCCGTGGCACTCCCCTGCTGGTACAGATTTTTATTTTCTACTTTTTCCTCGGCACCGTACTTGATATCAGCCGGATCGTGGCCGGCATCAGCGCCCTGGCGATCTTTGCCGGCGCCTATGTTGCCGAGATCATCCGGGCCGGCATCCAGTCGATCCCCAAGGGGCAAATGGAAGCGGCACGTTCGCTCGGCATGAATGTGCCGCAGGCAATGATTCACATCATCCTTCCCCAGGCCTTCAAGAGAACCCTGCCGCCGCTCGCCGGCCAGTTCATCAGCCTGATCAAGGACTCGTCACTGGTCTCGGTTATCGCCATTACCGATTTGACCAAGAGCGGGCGCGAGGTCATCACTTCGACTTTTGCTACCTTTGAAATCTGGTTCGTCGTCGCTTTCCTTTACCTGATGCTGACGTCGGTGCTGTCCCAGGTGATCTCCTGGGTTGAACGGAGGCTTTCAGTCAGTGATTAAGACAGTTGACCTGAAAAAGACCTTTACCGGACGTGGTCAGACGGTGTACGCCGTCGACGGCGTCACCTCTCATATCAAACCCTCCGAAGTGGTGGTTGTCATCGGTCCGTCAGGCTCCGGCAAATCAACCTACCTGCGCTGCCTGAATGGCCTTGAGACCTTGACCTCGGGGCAAATCATCATTGATGGTGTCGACCTGTCGGCGAAAAAGACCGACCTCAACCTGGTGCGTCGCGAGGTCGGCATGGTCTTCCAGCAATTCAACCTCTTCCCGCACAAATCGGTGCTGGAAAACATCATCCTTGCCCAGCAGGTCGTACGCAAGCGCAAGCGCGAAGAAGCCGAAGAAAAAGCGCGTATGCTGCTGCAGAAGGTCGGCATTCCCGAGAAGGAGGATGAATACCCGATTCGCCTGTCCGGCGGCCAGCAACAGCGTGTTGCGATCGCCCGCGCCCTGGCCATGGACCCGAAAGTGATGCTGTTCGATGAACCGACCAGCGCCCTCGACCCTGAAATGGTCGGCGAAGTGCTCGAGGTCATGAAACAGCTGGCCCGCGAAGGGATGACCATGGTGGTTGTCACCCACGAAATGGGCTTTGCCCGGGAAGTGGCCGACCGGGTTCTCTTTATGGACCAGGGCAAATTGGTGGAAGAAGGAACGCCTGAGCATTTCTTCACCTCACCTCAGGAAGAACGGACCAAATTATTCTTAAGACAGGTTCTATAAAAGCCTCGTAACACCATAATTAAATGTAGATTTCTGTTCCATCGTCCAACACTTAACAAACAAAACAGCCCTGAAGATTTTTTCTTCAGGGCTTTTTCTTTCGGTTTGTTATTGTAACAACCGGTGTTGACTCTCTCCTGCCGGAACAGTCAGGTTATTTAGTCGCTGGCTGAGCGGCCACCTCCTGCTCAGAGGTATCCACGGCAGTTCCCGTCTCTCTGTCCGCCACGTCAATCCAACCTCCTCCCATGGCCCGGTAGACATCGACCAGGCTGGTCAACACTGCAGTCTGGGTTTGCACGTAGTCAAGCTGTCCGGAGAAGAGGCTGCGGTTGGCGTCGAGGACCTGCAGATAGCTGGTGGTCCCGGCATCGTATTGGTATCCGGCGAGTTGCGCATAGGTTTGCAGCGCGCTGACCCTGCGCCCTTTGGCAGCTTGCACTTCACGTCCCTTGGTGGTTGCCACCAGGGCATCCTCGACATCACGGAAGCCGGCAATAATCGACTGCTGATAACGGTATAAGGCTTCACGCTGAGCAGCCTCAGAGGTCATGACCTGCCCTTCGATCGCCCCGAAGGTGAAGATGGGCGCCAAAACGTCACCACCGAGTTGCCAGATTGCCGACGGGCCCTTAAACAGGTCATCGGAGTGGATACTGGCCGTACCATAAGCGCCGGTCAGCGCTACGCGCGGGAAGTAAAGCGCACGGGCCACTCCGATCTGGGCGTTGGCAGCAATCAGTGCTTGTTCGGCCTGGATGATGTCAGGGCGCTGTTCAAGCAGTTCCGAGGGAAGTTCGGCTGGAATGCCGGGTATAGTCAGCTCATCGATACTTTTGCCACGCGGAATGGTTTGCGGGTTGCGGCCGAGCAGAACAGAGAGCAGGTGCTCCTGCTGAGAGATCAAGCCTTCAATCTGCGGAATGGCCTGTCGGGCAGTTTCGTATTCTGATTCGACCTGGCTGACCTCGACCTGCGAAACGGTACCATAATCATGACGCAGATTGAAGATCCGCAACGACTCGGCATAAGCCTGTTCAGTTTCACGGGCAATCTCCAGTTGGCGGTCAAGACCACGCAGAGTCAGGTAACTGTTGGCAACATTGCTCACCAGCGTCAGCAGGACAGTACGGCGCCCAGCCTCGCTGGCAAGGATCTCAGCTTGAGCCGCTTCATTCAAACGACGGATTCTCCCCCACAGATCGATTTCCCAGGTCGCGTTGAGCGCGCCCTGGTAAGAGCTGTAATCGTCATTATCGCCGGGAAACAGCCCCGTCTCCGTATCCTTTTGCCGGTACGCGCTGGCTGAGGCGCCGATTTGCGGGAAGTACTCGGATCGAGTGGTTCGGTATTGACCGAGGAATTGATCGACCCGGGCCGTAGCAGCCTTGATATCAAGATTATCGGCCAGCGCCGTAGTGATCAGCTCGTCGAGGACCGGATCGTTGAACTGCTGCCACCAGGCGGTGTTGACCAGGTCCGCAGCAGCATCGTAGGAGACCGTCCACGCAGAGGGAGTTTCGACCGTTGGCTTTACGTAATCGGGGCCGATGGTGCAAGCACACAGGAGCAGCAGGACAAGACTGGCAAGCAAAGAGTTACGCATGATGGTCACCTCCTTGGTCTACAGCCTCTGTAACAGGTTTCTTTTTCCGGCTGAACAATCCGGTGGCGTTCTCGAGCACCACGAAAAACAGCGGCACGAAGAACGAGGCAATACAGGTGGAGGCGAGCATGCCGCCGATCACCCCGGTACCGATTGCGTGTAGACTGTTGGCACCGGCGCCGGTGGCGATCGCCATCGGTACGCAGCCGAGGATAAAGGCCAGCGAGGTCATGACAATCGGTCTTAATCGCAGGCGAGCCGCCTCGATAGCCGCTTCGTTGACTTCCATTCCATTATGCAGGTTCTCCACGGCAAACTCGATGATCAGGATGGCGTTCTTGGCCGCCAGTCCGACCAGGGTGACCAGGCCGACCTGGAAATAGACATCATTTTCCAGCCCTCGTCCCCATGTCATCAGCAAGGCGCCGCAGACGGCGAAGGGGACGGCCATGACCACGCCGACCGGCAGCGACCATTTCTCGTACTGGGCCGCCAGGATCAGGAAGACCATGATCAGGCCGAAGATGAAGGCGGAGCTCGAGGTCCCGCCTGACTTCTTCTCCTCGAAGGCCTGGCCGGCCCAGGCAAAACCGTAGCCGGAAGGGAGCACTTCGGCGGCGATCGACTCCATGGCCGTGATCGCCTGTCCGGTGCTGTAGCCGGGAGCCTGGCTGCCGGTCAGCTTGGCCGCCGGAAAGCCGTTGAAGCGCGGCAGCAGCCCAGGACCGGCGACGTAGCGGACCGTGGCCAGGGCCGAGAGCGGGATCATACTGCCGTTTTTCGAACGCACGTAAATCTGTTCAAAATCCAGAGGCTCATCGCGATATTCAGGTTCTGCCTGAATGATGACCTGCCAGATCCGGCCGAATTCGACGAATTGCGATACGTAGGAGGAGCCGAAATAAGCCTGCAGGGTCTGGTAGACGTCAGAAACCGGGACGCCGAGAATTTCAGCGCGCGCGCGGTCGAGATCGAAATAGAGCTGCTGCTCCGAAGCCGAGAAGGTCGTGGAGACTCCGGCCAGGGTTTTGTCCTCGCGGGCCTTGGCCACGAACTGCTTGGTCAGCTTCTGCAGGTCCTGCGGACTGCCGCTGCCCATGCTCTGGATGTAGAATTCGAAACCGCCGGTGGTGCCCAAACCCGGGATCGATGGCGGGTTCAGGGGGATGAGAATGCTCTCCTTGACACCGGCCAGCTTCTTGCGCGCATCGTCGATCACGGCAAAGGCTGTTCCTGCTTCACCCTTACGTTCTCCGTAATCCTTGAGCGAGGCGAAAAATGATGACGTATTGGTCTTATTCTGGCTGTCGATGAGGCTGTAGCCGTCGATTTGCGTGATCGCATTCAGCGCCGGGTTTTCCAGCAGCATCTTGACCGCCTCGTCGCTGACGGCCGCGGTCCGCTCCATGCTGGCGGCATCGGGCATGATGCTGGCAACGAAGATATAGCCCTGGTCTTCCGCGGGGACGAAGCTGCCCGGTACAATGCGGAAAAGAGTGACTGTTGCAAACAGCACGCCGCCGAACATCAGCATGCCGATCAGCTTGTGATTGAGCAGCCAGCGTACGCCGGCCACATAGACGTTGGTAATCCAGGTAAAGCCGTCTTCAAACTTCCTGAAAAACCACTTTTTCTCATGATGTCCCGGCTTGAGAATACGCGCCGCCAGGGCCGGCGAGAGGGTCAGGGCGACGACCCCGGAAATCACCATAGCGATAGCGATGGTAATGGCAAACTGTTTGTAGAGGGTGCCAGTCATACCGCCGAGGAAGGCAACCGGCAGAAAAACCGAGACCAGCACCAGCACGATTGCAATCAGCGCTCCGGCCAACTCTTCCATCGCCTTCACCGAGGCTTCCCTCGCATTCATACCGAGGGTTGCCATGCTGTGCTCGACACTCTCGACGACGATAATGGCATCATCGACCACCAGGCCGATCGCCAGGATCATGCCAAACAGGGTGAGCATATTGGTGGAGAAGCCGAGCATGTAGATGCCGATATAGGTACCGACGATGCAGATCGGCACGGCTATGATCGGAATGATGGTCGCCCGGAAGCTCTGCAGGAAGAGGAAGACCACCAGCACCACCAGGATGACCGCCTCGAAGAAGGTGTGCACGACCTTTTCGATCGAGGCCTCGGTGAACTTGCTGGTGTCGAGCACGATCTTGTAGGTAAGGCCATCCGGAAAGCTTGGCTCAATTTCGTCGATCAGGGCGCGGACCCGGTTTGCTGTCTCGATGGCATTGGCCCCGGCTTGCTGGTAGACGGCCATGTTGGCGGACGTTTTGCCGTTGATCTTGGACTGCAGGGAGTAATCCTTGGAACCGAGCTCGGCATGTCCGACATCCTTGAGGCGAACGATGGCGGCGCCGTTAGCGTCGGTGCGGAGGATGATCTCGTCAAATTCAGCGGGGTCGGTGAGCATCCCCTGGGAGGTGACCACGAAACTCTGCTGGGTGCCTTCCGTGGTCGGCACCTGGCCGATCTGGCCGACGCCGAAGGCCTGGTTCTGTCCCTTGATGGCGTTGGTGACGTCACTGGAGGTCAGACCCATCTGCGCCAGGCGGTCGGGTTTGAGCCAGATCCGCATGGCGATGTCCGGCGTCGGCATCATGCCGGACAGGTTGGCGCCGGGGATGCGCTTGATGGCATCGAGCAGGTAGAGGTTGACGTAGTTGCCCAGGTAGGTTGAATCGTAGCGGTCATCCTCGGAGTAGAAGCTGATGACCATCATGAAGGCGTTGGAGCGCTTCTGCACGAGGACACCCTGCTTGGCGACGATCTCCGGCAGCTGGGCGCTGGCCTGGCTGACCCGGTTCTGCACGTTGACCTGGGCCTGGTCGGGATCTGTCCCGGGCTCGAAGGTCACGGTCAGGGTCATGTTGCCAGACGAGGAACTGGTCGAGAGCATGTAGCTCATGTCATCGACGCCGTTGACCTGGGCTTCAATCGGTGCAGCCACGGTGTTGGCGATGACCTCGGCGGTTGCGCCGGGGTACACTGCTGTGACCTGTACGGTCGGTGGCGCAATATCCGGATACTGGGCAACCGGGGTTGACTTCATCGCCACGAACCCGCCCAGGGTAATTATAATTGAGATGACCGCCGCTAAGACGGGTCTATCGATAAAAAAACTTGCCATGATGGACCTCGCCTATTTTTTTTCCGCGGTGGCGGCGGCTTCGGTGGTTTTGGTCTTGTTCTCCAAGGCCGCGGCGACCACTTTGACCGCTGCTCCGGGTGCGAGGCGCTGGAACCCGTCAGTGATAATTTCATCACCGGGCTTGAGCCCCTTTTCGATGATCCAGTCCTGCCCGAGCCAGTCGCCGACGAAGACCGGGCGAACCTCCGCCGTCCCCTCACTGCTGACCAGAAAAACAACATGACCGTTGGCCGTTTGCTGCACCGCCCGCTGTGGGACGACCAGGGCGTTTGGGCGCATGGCCCCCGTGGCTGTTGCCTCGACAAACATTCCGGGTTGAAGTTTGGCATCCGGATTGGGCAGTTCGGCGCGCACCAGGAAGGTTCCGGTATCGGTATTGAATGACGGATCGACAAAGCTGAGCTTGCCGCTATGTGGATATTTTTCACCCCCGGAGAGCTCGATTTCGACGACATATTCGCTGTTGGGCGGAGGAACCATAAGGCCGGCAGCTTCCTGCTGCCGGGCGGCGACCAGCTGGTTCTGTGAGACGCTGAAGTTGACCCAGATCGGGTCGAGTTGGGCCACGTAGCTCAAATTTCCACCGGGACCGGCGGTCAGGTAGGTGCCCTCGCGGACCAGGGCTTGCCCGGTGACACCGGTCACTGGAGACTTGATCACGGTGTAGCCGAGATTGATTTCTGCGTCATCGAGACGGGCCTGGGCTGAATGGACAGCCGCCTCGGCAGATTTGACCGCACCGATGGCATTGTCAAGGTCGCTCTTGCTTGCGGCATCGAGTTCAGTCAGAGGCTGGATGCGGTTCAGGTTGGCCTGCGCCGTCCAGAGCTGCGCCTTGTGGTTTTCCAGGGCGCCGCGCGCCGCCTCGACCTGGGCAACAAACGGTTTCTTGTCCATCAGGAAGAGGGTCTGCCCCTGCTTGACCACCTCCCCTTCCCGGTACAGGATCTTCTCGAGAAAGCCGTTGACCCGAGCCCTGATTTCAACCTGGTGGGAGCTTTCCACCTGAGCGACGAAGGACGTGGTCACCGGGACGGTCTGCGGCTCGACCTTGATGGCGTTCACCTCAACCGGGACCGGCGGCGCTGTGACTTCCTCTTTCTTACAGGCGGTCAAGGTCAGTGCTGTTATGGCAATCAAGCCCAGGGTGAGGGATACGGACAACTGGCCAAGGAGGGTGGTCTTCTGGTTCATTTCGGTAGACTCCTGTCGGTACATCGTATGTTGACTCCGACTTTTACAGGCGAGAAGGGTTAATTTTTAACGGATTATTTTATGTATTAAAGAACTTAATTACCACCAATAAATTGACTCATTACACATTTTTAAACACTTGCCCTGCCCCTGAGGTCAGGAATTCGGATAAATGGATATTATTTGCCCTCTTCAGTTCAGTCTCTATTCAGTTACAGAATCAGACCTCCGAAAACGAACCCCAGGGCCACGGCAAAAGCTATGGTGCAGACACCGGGGATCAAAAACGGATGGTCAAAGACATATTTGCCAACCCGGGTCGAACCAGTATCATCAAATTCGACCGCGGCCAGCAAAGTCGGATAGGTTGGCAGAATGAACAGGGCGCTCACCGAGGCAAAAGCAGCGATAGCTGCAACCGGGCTGACGCCAAGCGCCAGAGCGGCCGGCATCAGCGCCTTGGTGGTTGCGGCCTGCGAGTAGAGCAGCATGGCGGCAAAGAAGAGCACCACGGCCAGCATCCACGGGTATTTTGTGAGTAAGGCCCCGGCAAACACGTTGATCTCCTCCATGTGCGCGGCGACAAAAGTCGTGCCGAGCCAGGCCACCCCGAGCACACAGATGCAAGCGCTCATCCCCGACTTGAAGGTCGCTGCGTTGAGGATGTTCTTCGCATCGACTTTACAGAACAGGGTGATCAGTGTCGCCGCACCGAGCATGAAGGTGATGATTGCATGGTCACGCTCGAGGATCGGGTTCTCGATCAGGTTGAAGGTCGAGCTGATGGCCATGGCATAGGAGACCACGGCGAAAATGCTGATACCGAAAATCATCACCGCCCGTTTTGCTTCCGGCGAAATCTCCACCTGCTGATCATCCTTACTATCCATCGAGATCAAGCCCTTGGCCAGGCGGTCCTGGTAAACCGGGTCGTCCTTCAGATCCTTGCCCAGAAAATTGGCGATAAAGGCACCGAGCATGACAGCGATAAAACTGCTCGGGATGGCGATCATCAGCAGCTGTACGTAATCGACGCCGTATTTTTCCAGCTCGCTGGAAAAAAAGACCACGGCCGCAGAAATCGGCGATGCAGTGATGCCGATCTGTGCACCGACGGTGGCGATGGAGAGCGGCCGCGACGGCCGTATCCCTTCGCGCTTGGCGACTTCCGCAATCACCGGGAGGGTCGAAAAAGCCGTGTGACCGGTACCGGCGAACATGGTCATGGTGTAGGTTACCAGAGGTGCGAGAAAGGTGATGTACTTGGGGTTGCTTTTCAGAATTTTGGCGGCGATATGTACCAGGTAATCAAGCCCCCCGGCCACTTGCATCGCGGCAATAGCGGAAATCACCCCCATGATGATGAGGATGACATCGACAGGGATGCTGCCCGGCTTCAGGCCAAAGAACACTGCGAGGATCAGGACGCCAAAGCCGCCGGCAAAACCGATGCCGATACTCCCCAGTCGTGCACCCAGCCAGATAAAAAACAACACGACCAACAGTTCAACAATCCACATGTCAACTCTCCTTATTCAGGCCCAGGCATCGTTATGCAACACCGGGACTCCTCTCTCAGGGAACCTGGTAAGTACCGGTCAGGTTCAGCGTTTGAGCGGTCACTGACTCTGCTCCCGCCTCCTTCTGTACAGTGACCGTCAACCAGGCGAATGACAAATCACCGCTGATCCCTTCAAGGTGATCAGTTCCGCCGACAATGCTTCCGGTTACCTGGTCGTCGGTCTGCATTCGATCGCTTTTCAGCGTAATGTAGATTTCCGGACCGTCGAGATCCTTCCAGACGCAGCGGGCGGCCATGCCGGTCACGGTATCAGCGAAACCGACACAGGTTGACCAGTAATTCTTCTTCTTGCCAAGTTCTGTCCGCAGGCTCACGTGGCCGGAGATTTCGAACGTGTAGACTTTCCGATCTCCGAAAGGGAAAAGTTTCCTGGTCCCATTGGCAACCCAGGAACCTTCGAAGTCACCGACCTCGCCGGCCTGACTCTCCGCTACCGGGACAGCCGTCAGGAGCAGAATCCCAAAGAAAATTCCCCCACACAATTTCTTTATAAATGTCGCGTTCATGCTTTCGTCCTCATGGATGCGTGATTGTTATTGCCCGGCAGTCTAATACCAAGGTGTTCATCAGCAAGAAGGCTCTCTCCTTACTGACTGGCACGAAGTTCTACGAGCCTATTTCAACCTCCGCGGTTGAGTCATGTTCTCCGGCTTGAGCATGTCATCCAGTTCGTCCTTGGTCAGCCAGCCTTTCTCCAGGACCAGGTCGTAGACACTGCCTCCGGTTTTCAGGGCTTCCTTGGCGATAGCCGCGGATTTCTCGTAACCGAGCACCGGGTTGAGTGCCGTAACCAGGCCGATGCTGTTCTGCACGTACTCTAGGCAGCGTTCGACATTGGCCTCGATACCGACGATGCAGCGGCTGGTCAGGGTGATCGCGGCGTTGCGCAGGATCATAAGGCCATGCAGCAGGCAATAGGCCATGATCGGCTCGGCCATGTTCAGCTCCAGCTCGCCGGCCTCGGCGGCCATGGACACAGTGACATCGTAGCCGATGATGGTGAAGCAGACCTGGCTGACCATCTCGGGGATGACCGGGTTGACCTTGCCGGGCATGATCGACGAACCGGGCTGCATCGGCGGCAGACGGATCTCATACAGGCCGCAGCGTGGCCCGGAAGAGAGCCAGCGCAGGTCGTTGCAGATCTTGGACAGCTGCACTGCGGCACGTTTCATATTCGCAGACATCTGCACGAAGCCCCCCGCATCCTGTGTGCCCTGCACCAGGTTGACAGCTTTGCGAACTGGCAATCCGCTCACTTGTGCCAGTTTGATCGTGACCAGGTCGGCATAGCCGGGCGGACTGTTGATGCCGGTGCCGATAGCAGTCGCGCCCATATTGATTTCCAGCAACCCGTCAGCGGCCAGCTGCATGCTGTGCATGGCGGTACCGATGGTCATTGCATAGGAACCAAACTCCTGGCCAAGGGTCATTGGCACGGCATCCTGGTTTTCGGTGCGGCCCATCTTGAGAACATGGGAGAATTCCTGTTCCTTCGCCTCCAGGGCCGCCTTGAGCTCACCCAAGGCCGCCAGAGTATTCTGAATGAAAGATAGACCGCCAGCTTGATCGCGGTGGGATAGGCATCGTTGGTCGACTGGGAACAGTTGACATCGTCGTTTGGGTGCAGGAACTCGTATTCCCCCTTGTTATGTCCCATGAGTTCCAGCGCCCGGTTGGCGATCACCTCGTTGGCATTCATATTGGTGGAGGTCCCTGCCCCACCCTGTATCATGTCCACTACGAAATGTTCATGGAATTTTCCGGCCAGGATTTCGTCACAGGCCGCGCAGATGGCGACCATCTTTTCCTTGGCCAGGACCCCCAGTTCGCAGTTGGCCTGGGCAGCGCCTTTCTTGACAAATGCCAGGGCATCGACGAAGTGCTTGAAATTACTTAGAGGTAAACCGGAAAGGTCAAAATTCTCCCTGGCCCGCAGGGTCTGCACACCATAATAGGCAGAGAGCGGCACATCCCGTTCGCCGAGGGAGTCGTGCTCTCGCCGGACAGCCGTCAGCTCGACGTCGGGCCCGGCCTTGCCAGAGATCTGGTCGGCCGCATAGCGCAACCGTTCGGATTGGCGCTGCGCGATTCGGGCAACGATTCGGTAGAAAATGTCGGGCTTGGTCTCCCGTACCTCCTGCCAGACCGACAGAGGAATCTGCAGTACGGTGACTCCGTTCCGGGTGAAGCCGCTGGTGGAGTGGGGCGTATCGTCCATGAGCGCCCCTTCAGAGATCATGGCGCCCAGGCCCAGGGTCGAGAGGTGGGTCACTTTTGCCTGGGCTCCGCAGACAATCTCGATCTCGCCCTCTTCCACCCAACCGACCCAGAGCCGCGGTGTTGATTCGTGGAAAAGGTATTCTCCGGCAGCATAGCTTTTTCGTTCTCCCTGTTTCACAATTGTCTGCAAATCCTCGAGGGTTACTCCCATAGCTTTTGCGGCGTTGACCAGAAGTTTTTCAAGCTGTGACATCATCGTTCTCCTTTTTTTGTCGTTCATCAAGCCTGTCTAATCGATGCCGGTTATAATGCACGACGACAATTTAGGTTAATCAAAACTAATCACACGCCTAAAGAGTACATCTACAAAGGCAAGTGTCAAACTGTTGAGCGGATATTACTAGGATTGGATGCCGCACATAGATTTCCACACGTCCTTAAATAAACCATTACACGAGACAACAACGCATGGATGAAAAAGCTACGCAATAACACTGAAAATGTTTAATATGTCCTTGTCGGAAATCAGGTTCACGGGACTGTTTTGCAAAATCATAAGCCGAAACTCAAAACTGA
>CAVRQQ010000013.1:0-54027 GCA_963723355.1 uncultured delta proteobacterium | reverse complement strand
GGCACCATATATTACAAAGCCGCAACCGACTGGTTGCGGCTTTTTCTTTTTCTTTATCTCCCGAAGTCGTCAATGCATAATAGCCTCATGTCATTGCAATCCCTGGCCTCCTTCAATAAATCAAACCGACGACTGATCCTGCTGCTGCTTGCCAGTCATCTGGTCTGGAGTTGTGCGGTGGTCGGCCTCTGGTCAGCCGGACAATTGATCGAGCTCAAGCCTTGCCTTATGGTCAGGAGTGTTCCTGGCGTTGCAGCTCTACGCTGCGGCACAGCTTATCCTGCCCGCGCTGCTGCTGCATCCCGAGGAAAGAACCCGGGGCTTTTACCTGTTCTGGATTGGCGTCCTGATCGTATTGCTCTGGCTGGCCAGCCAGCTGCCTTATCAGGGCTCCTGGCAGGTGGTCTTTTTGTCTTTCAAGTCGGCCATGCTGCTGCTGGTGGCAACGATTATCGCTGCAGCATTGGCCCGTTATGTGAACAAGCTCTGGGAGATCGTGCCGGTCTGTATCGTCATGACTCTGGCCGATTTCGCCAGCTGGCTCAAAGGCCCGACGTCCGGTTTCGTCCGACCAGATCGAACATTATTACCGTACCCTCGAGGGCCAACCGCCACTGATTGATGCGATCCTGGTCAAGCTGGCTTTCCCCGGTTCTGTCAGCCTTGCACCGGTCTTCGGTATCTCGGACTGGATCATGGTGGTCTTTTTCGCCCTTGTTGCCCGGCAACATGGCGTTAACGACAACCTTCTTGGCAGCGACGGCGAAACCCAGGCGCGGCGTGGGCGGATCGGCGCCTATCTGCCGGTCTCTGTGGTGGCCCTGTTTATGGCCAACATGCTCGCCCAGATGACCGGTCTGTTTATTCCGGCATTGCCGATGATTGCCCTGGTTATGCTGCTCTGGTACGGGATGAGACATTTATTGCGTAGGGAAAAGTTATAAGCTTTAAGCTATAAGTTTTAAGGAAGAGAATAATGAGCAAGACAAATTCGAGGCTTGTCTATTCCAGTGAATCGGGACGGATCTGTCCGAAATGCAAAAAATATTTTGAGCACTGTGGCTGCGGTGACAGAAACAGAAGCAAGCGGAGCCCAAAAGTGATGGAATCGTGCGTGTCGGGCGTGAAACCAAGGGCCGCAAGGGCAAGGGCGTAACCCTGGTCACCGGTGTGCCGTTGCCGGTTGATGAGCTCAAGCTGCTGGCCAAGGAGCTTAAGCAGAAGTGCGGTACCGGTGGCACACTCAAGGACGGCGTTATCGAGATCCAGGGTGATCATCGCGACACCCTGATCGAACTGCTCAAGACGAAAGGCTGGCCGGTCAAGCGGGCAGGGGGATAACCAGTCCCCAGCCTCCAGCCTCCAGCCTCCAGGCCCCGCCCCTAATTCATGGGGATCAGCGAATAGCCCTTGATCTGGTAGCCAATCAAAGAGTTGAGACTGTTGCCGACGGTGACGACCCCGTCATACAGGTCCTCCGGCTCGACACCGAACAGGTTGAGCGCATAGCCGCAGGCTTCCAGCCGAATTCCCCGCTGGTTCAATTCCTTTATCAATGCAACCGTCTTTTCCTGCAGTTCCGCATCACCCTGGCGACCCCGGACCAGAAGTTTGATTGTGGGGCCGCGCATGCTGGCAACGTAGCGTGCCTTGACGTCCTGCTGTACGGTTTCATCATAGGTGTCGCGAATCACGGTGAAGATGAATTGCAGGGCTTTTTCATCTTTGGTCCGGATATCGTAGATGGCCCGGACCGAGGTAAGCCCAGACAAGGCCTCGGCATCGTCCAGGGCCTGTGCCGGTTGGCTCTAGTCCGACAAACGCGATAGATGCAAAGATTATGACCGCTAGAAATCTCATATTGTCCTCCAGCTAATAATTTGTATTCGGATAAATATTATCAGTTTTGTCCGAATTTTCACGATATGCTATATATGATCATCAACAAAAAGCCTATAACTTTTGTGATTGTCTAATGATTCCTTTCCTTTAGGTGCGGTGAAATATGAATTATCGTCAGATATTGAAAAATGTCCCGCTGTTTGCCGGTCTCAGCGAGCCGGACCTCGATGACTTGATGGCAATTGTGCGGATCAATGAGCATCCACGGGGGGAACTGCTGTTTTCCGATGGCGAGGAAGCAGCTGGTTTCTTTATCGTGCTGGATGGCAAGGTGAAAGTCTACAAGCTCTCCCCGGAAGGCAAGGAGCGTATTCTGCATGTTATCCAGCCGGGCGGGACGTTTGCCGAGGCGGCGATTTTCGGAGAAGGGCTTTACCCGGCCTATGCCGAGCCGTTGCAGGTCTCAAAACTGCTTTTCCTGCCCAAGGATGCTTTTCTCGCCCTGTTGCGCGATAACAGCAGAATCTCGATCAACATGATCGCCGGCCTGTCGAAATTTCTGCGCCAGTTTGCCAACCAGATCGAGGACCTGACCTTCAAGGATGTCCCCTCTCGATTGGCCCGCTACCTGATGGACCTCTCGCGTGGGGCAAAACGAACAGTTGTGTTGCCGATTTCGAAAAGCCAGCTAGCATCGAACCTGGGCACCGTCAGTGAAACCCTTTCCCGAACTTTGCGCAAACTCTCCGAAGATGATTTGATCTCGGTTTCAGGGAAAACCGTCGAAATCATCGATTTCGATCGTCTCGAAGAGCTTGCGGAGAAATGTAAAGAAGGATGATTAAAGGCGGAGGCTGGAGTCTGGGGGCCGTTAGAGGCGGGGGCTGGAGACTGGGGGCTGGGGACTGGATAATGATGATATAAATTCTGTGGTTTAAATCTGTCTTTTCAGTCTTCATCAGTGCCCGTACCAAACTGTAACTTTGATATGGCAAATTCATCGCAATCGCAACCACTCTCCCGCAAGGAAATCAAGGACCTTAAGGTGCTGCTGCAGTTCACTGCGGTTTACTGCAAGGTCAAACACGCAGGCGGCAAATCGGTCATAGTCACTGACGACTCCGAGGTCAAGCGGCTGCCGCTTGGCAAATGTTCCCGGTCTGCGACGAATGCCGGGACTTCCTGCTGTATGCATTTGACCGCCGGTTGCGGTGCCCTCTGCAAGAGAAGCCGGCCTGCAAGCACTGTCAGGTCCACTGCTTCAAGCCAGGGCATCGTGAAAAAGTACGCGAAATCATGCGCTTCTCCGGTCAATACCTGATCAGACGTGGCCGTCTGGATCTGCTCTGGCACTATTTTTTCTAACTGTTTGACCCTGGTCAAAGTCAACCGCCTGGCAAAGACGTAAGCTGAGGGCCAAGATCAAGAGATCACATTCAACCTGTATCGACTGAGGAGAAGCAGATATGATTCGCAAAATGGTTAAAATCGATGAAGAGAAGTGCAACGGCTGCGGACTCTGTGTCCCTTCCTGTGCCGAAGGCGCCATCCAGATTATCGACGGTAAAGCCCGCCTGATTGCCGACAACCTCTGCGACGGCCTCGGAGCCTGCCTGGGAGATTGTCCGGTCGACGCTATTACGTATAGAAGAACGCGAGGCGGATGAATTTGATGAGGTCGCTGTCGAAGATCATCTCAAGCAGACCGGCCGTGAGCCGCAACCACATCATCACGAAGCTGCTGCACCGGCTGGCGGCTGTCCTTCAGCTGCAGTGAAAAGTTTTGCCGCTCCGGCCGCCGGTGGCGGTTGCCCGTCGGCAAGAACGATGAATTTCAGCGAGCAGAAAGAAGAGCAGAGCCAGTCTGTCGGCTCTCGGCCTTCACGGCTTGCCCAGTGGCCGATCCAGCTCCACCTGTTGCCTCCGACCGCGCCCTTCTTTCAGAACGCCGATGTGGTCCTGGCTGCCGACTGCGCACCGTTTGCCTATGCCGATTTCCAGGAAGACCTGCTTAAGGGCAAGGCTCTGGCCATTGCCTGCCCGAAGCTCGATAACACGGAGCCTTATGTCGACAAGCTGGTTGCCATGATCACGCAAAGCAACATCAAGAGCCTGACCGTTGTTCACATGGAAGTGCCCTGCTGCAACGGTTTGATCTTCATGGCCCGGCAGGCGATTGAAAAGAGCGGTCGCGACATTCCTTTTGATACGGTTTGTATCGGCATCCGCGGCGATAAGAAATAAATCGTCTGTCGCAAAAGATGAGATGCGACAAGAGATTAACTTGTCTTGAAATATGGGGACACAATACGTATTGTGTCCCCATAACTGTTTTCGGGTTGAGGATATGTTCAATATCATCGTCAAAATTGATGCGGATCAAAAGGCTTTTCTGGCAAAAGTCAGAGCTGCCATGCAGGGCTATTTCGGTACTGACCAAAAACGTATCGACCACGCCCTGCAGGTGTCTCTCTATGCCGAGGAATTGTTGGCTTATGTTGATGCCGACCCGGTTATAACCCTGGCTGCAGCTTACCTGCATGATATCGGCATCCCCGAAGCGGAGCGCAAACATGGCTCCAGTTCGGGCAAGTGGCAGGAAATCGAAGGGCCGCCCATTGCGAGTGAGATCCTTGCCGATCTGGACGCAGAGGAGGCTTTCACGGAGCAGGTTGTCGCGATTGTTGCCAGCCACCATACCCGGAACGGCGTTGATTCACCGGAATTCCGGGTCATATGGGACGCCGACGCACTGGTCAACTTCGCCGAAGTCCTGCCATCGAAGAGCGAAGCGCAGATCGAGATGCTTCTGCAACAGCACATGGTCACCGAGCCGGGTTTTCGCATCGCCCGCAGGATATTCATCAAGGACACGGAGAGTCACAGGAGATGTCTGAAGGGACAACGACCCGCAATTTTACCCTGACGGTCCGTTATGCCGAAACCGACGCGCAAGGGGTTGTGCACCACGCCAACTACCTGACCTGGTTCGAAGAAGGGCGTTCCGAGTTCCTTCGCCAACAAGGCTTGAACTACAGCGACATGGAGCGTGACGGGTTCTTCGTGATTGTCGCCCGGGCGACGGTAGACTACCGTGCACCATCCTATTACGAGGACCGGATTACGATTGCGACAACGCTGGTAAAGGGCAGGGGACGGATGCTCGAGTTCACATACCAGGCGACCAATCAGGACGGCATCCTGGTTGCCGAGGGCCGCACCCGTCACCTGGTCCTGGACAGAAAACGTCGATTGGTCTCTATGCCTGACAGGTTCAGACAGTTGTTGCTTGAATAGCTTACAGCTTGACACCCCGAAATCTTGCTGTTATAAAAATCCACCTGTCCGGAACCATTACAGGGATAAAGCAGGTATAGCTCAGCGGGAGAGCACTCGCCTCACACGCGAGGGGCCGTTGGTTCGATCCCAACTACCTGCACCATAATAAAAACAGGCACTTAAGTTAATTCTTAGTGCCTGTTTTATTATTGTTTGCCCGGATTAATCCCCTATCGGTGGATGATATGCGGTACCTAAAAGAGAATATGAAATCATAAAGTCGAACGAAAAGCGACTTATGTCGTTGGTATATGGTGTCACCGCAATTCTCAACAGCGACGTTACGTTCTGTTAATCGATCCGTTTCAAGCCGCTGAAACATCAGGCACGGGTCTTTGCGAAAAAGGGCTTCTCCTTCTTTTGATTTATCGATATACTAAAATAGAACATTGTCTCAAAAGCACCCATGGAGAACTTATTTAATATGCAAAAAAGTCAGTCTATTTGTCATTTTAAGCTGTTCTATGAAACGGCCCAGACGATCTTGTCATCCTCGTCTCTGCAGTCCACTCTTGATAATCTGGTCGAACGTTCCGTGGCCGCACTGGGAGTCAAGGGGGGCAGCCTGCGACTGGTCGATGAGCAAACCCATCAGCTGGAACTGGTCGCATCTTGGGGACTGAGTGAAGCTTATCTCAACAAGGGAGCGCTCAGTTCCGACCATAGTGTACCGCAAGTGCTTTCCGGTGAGGTCGTCTGCATCCAGAATGCTTTCGATGACCCGCGCGTCCAGTATCGCGACGAATTGAGCGCTGAGGGGATAAACACCATGCTTTCATTGCCGTTGGAGGCTTCGGGAGCAACGATCGGCGTGTTGCGTCTCTACAGTGCCGATCGGCGTGAGTTCACCGACGAAGAGATCGAGCTGGTGGCAGCAATGGCCGAACTTGGCGGCTTGGCGATTGCCAATGCCCGTCTCTACGAAGCGGAAGGGATCAAGCTCTCGAGTCTGTTGCGGGGTGTTGGCGTTGAACTGGAAGAGAAGCCGGTCGAGGTTGAACAGCAGGTCTGTGCCTTCGCTGCCAACCCGGGTAATGCGCAGCAGAGTCTTCAATATTTCCGTGCCCTGCACGAAATCACAAGGGCGATCCTTTCGACCCTCGACTCGAAACAGGTGATGGAGCTGATCATCGAACGGGTTACCGACCTGTTGCATGTCAAGGCTGCCGCGCTGCGCCTGATCAACGAATCGACCAACGAACTCGAACTGCTCGCCAGTAAAGGGCTCAGCGAACGGTTTCTGACCAAAGGACCGCCGCATGCCGACAGGAGTATTCAGGAAACCCTCAAAGGGGTACCGGTCCTTATAGAAGACACCACCAGCGATCCGCGTCTCGAATATCCGGCAGAGACGGTGGCCGAAGGGATCGCCTCGATCCTGTCGCTGCCGATTATCGCCCAGTCTCGCGAAATTGGCGTATTACGAGTCTACTCAGCGCACAAGAAGGCCTACAACCAGGAGGATGTCACCTTCTTGTCAGCGGTTGCAGAAATCGCTGGGGTGGTTATCATGAACGCCCGGCTCTACGAGAAGACCCAGTATGATCTGTCATTCTGGAACGCAACCCTTGACTATTTGCAGAAGCATGACGATCAGGTTTAAAAGGGTCTTGAATCATAATAAAACAGGCCATTCAGCTCATTGCTGAATGGCCTGTTTTGTTCGTAAACATCCCTTTTTCAGACAAAACGTTTATCATTCTGTATGGATGCAATAAATTATCCGGCGGAATGTCACCAACATTGAAAAATCAGGCCTGGACTTCAAGAGTCCAGGCCTGACCAGAAAAATATCAACATCTTCGGAGTCAATCAGCAACCAGCTATTCCGGGAATTGCACCTCAAGTGGCGCTCTTCGGGATGCAGCCGTCGGGCCGTAATTGGTCGCCAGGTAGTCGAGGATCGCATTCTCGGTGTCCGCATCCAGCTGCCACAAACCCTGCTTGGCCTGCATCCAGCGAATCATTTCCAGCCAGCCATCGCGGTCTGCCTTGTTCTGGGTGATCAACATTGGAGAATGACAGACCGTGCAGGTCTTTTTCACCTGTTCAAAACCCGTTGCAATGACCAGGCCTGTCTCTTTGTCAATCTCCTGTTCGGCGGCGAACGCCGGCAGAACACAGACAAGCAGAAGTATGGTCAGCAACCAGGTAAGTGCCTTTTTCATAAGTACCCCCTTGTGGTTACACAACCTTGAGAGCGACGCGGTGGCAGGCGTTGTTCAGATAGCCGCGTGGGTTCCAGCCCGGTACGACCATTGGCTGCATTTTGCCTTGCTCATCGGTGGCGCGGGCCCATATTTCGTAATAACCTGCCTGCGGGAAACTGACCTTTGCCGACCAGTTCTGCCAGGCAAGGCGGTTGCGTGGCGATTTAAGCGCGCAGGGCTGCCATGTTGCACCGAAATCGATAGAGACGTCCATTCCCTTGATCGACAGGTCGCCCGCCCAGGCATGTCCGTGCACTTCGATCTCATTGCCAAGCTGTGCAACGGTGCCGGACTTGGGTGACGTGATGATCGATTTGACCGGCATCGATTCGATGATGACCATATCCTCTTCCGGAACTTTTGCGCCCGGCGGTACCGGGTAGGCCGGAACACGGTAAGACATGCCGGTCATTTTCGGGCCATCATGGACCTTGTTGCGGATAACGATGCGATTCAACCATTTGCCGCAGGTCGAGGCAGGCCAGCCACCTGTGACCAATCGCAGGGGATAGCCATGCAGCGGCGGGATGTCCTTACCATTCATCGCCCAGGCAATCAGCGACTCTTCTTCCATGGCCTTGGCGATCGGCACACCACGGGAAATCACTACCTTTTTCGGGTCTCCGCTGACATGAGTGTCTGCTCCGTAATAACCGATATAAACGGCGTCATCCTTGATGCCGACATATTCAAGGACATCGCGCAACCGGGCACCGGTCCACTCCGCGCAGGAGATGGCACCGACCCGCCATTGATTCCCTTTCGCCGGTGGGTTGAATTCCGAGCGGCCATTGCCACCGCATTCAAGTTGAACTTGATATGTGTATGGTTTGAATTTCTTTTTCAAGTCATCGATCGAAAGAGTGACAGATTTCTTCGCGGATTCACCCTCGATCTTCAAAGACCAGTTTGCCGCATCGACATTTGTCGGTGGAATGCCGTTGTTACGTACGAACATGGTCTTGTACGGGGTGACGTCATCAACCAGGAAGTGGGGTGGCGGTTCGGCATTCAGCGGCTTGGTGTTCAAGACCACCATTTCGGGAATTTTCCCCTCGATCGTCATGGTTTCCTGGGCATTGGCCATGCCGACCAGTTGCATCCCTTCGGGTAACAGATCACCGAAAGGAATCTGCGCACCGACTGCCGCAGCCATCGCAGCGACGCCGCTGGTGCGGATGAAAGAGCGCCTGGAAACACCAGAGTCATTTAACGCGTCCTGAGGAATGGTCTCCTGCTGAATTTCACGATCTTTATGCTTCTCCATAATCCACCTCCCGTACCATTTTGTTAGCCCGATTTCTCCTTATCTTGACAGAATACATGATAATCTGGATTTTGCATTGGCATGGGCGTGTTTTTTTCTTTTGCCAGAATTAGCATGTTATGTTGGCTGCGTTCCTGCTGAACTGATCTGGCCTGGCCTGGTCGTAAATGGATATTTGAATTCCAGATATTAAACTTTTTCCCGGTCTGTGAATATTGGGTCTTCCGAGCAAAATCTTCCTAAATTATCCAGACTTCGACATCAGTTCCCGCCTCCAATTGCTCTATCCCAGCAGCAACCGGAAGCATTGCATTGGTATCTGCAAGGCATTGGTTTTGTCCTGAGCTCTGTTCTTTCGATGCGGTGACTTGATAACTGTTCCCGTCCCACTCCAAACGGCACCAAAGCAAAGCCAGGCGTTTGCCGTCTCCGGTCACGTTATGAGTCAATCTTGCCCTGCGTTTTTCAGGTAAAACATCGGCTTGTCCTGCCAGACGCTTCATGGCCGGTTTGGCGAATAACTCGAAGGTCGCCGCAGTTGCACCCGGATTGCCCGGCAGGCCAAAATACGGCCGGTTCCCAAGCATCCCGAATAGCAGAGGCTTGCCCGGTTTTATTGCGACCTTCCAGAAAATTTTCCTGAAACGCTGTCTTTCAAGTGCCTGCTGAAGCAGGTCTTTCTCACCAACCGAGACCCCTCCGGTGGAGATGATGATATCGGCATCAAGAGCCTGCTCGAAACATTGATCGAGCTTGTTCAGATCATCAGAAGCGCTCCCGATCGTTGTAAGGCCGAACCCGCATTCCGCCAGGCGGCTCTTCAGGAAGTACAGGTTGGAGTTGACGATCTGTCCTGGTTCGGGAGTCTGGCCGAGTTCGACCAGTTCATCGCCGGTTGAGATGACTGCAACCCGTGGGCATGGAAAAACCTTGCAGCGGTCGATGCCTGCGCTTGCCAACAACGCGATGGTGCCGGCATGCAAGGTTGTGCCCCTGTCAGCCAAAACGGCGCCTTTCAAGAACTCCTCTCCCTGGTAACGGACGTGCTGCCCGACTTTTGGCGTTTTCATCAAGCGGACACAGCCGTTTCTTACCATGACATCTTCAATCGGCACCACTGTGTCGGTACCATCAGGCAGCGTGGCCCCCGTCGTGATACGAGTTGACTGTCCAGGCAGGACTCTGTCGGAAAACGGGTGCCCCGCGTATGAGTTGCCGATGATTGCGAAGTCCGTTTCAGTTTTTTCAGGGACACCGGAGATAGCAAAACCGTCCATTGCCGAATTGTCACAAAGCGGCATATCCCAGCGGGCCATGGCCGGAGCGGCCAGAACGAGCCCGGCTGCATCCGCCAGGGCTTTCTCGAGCGGGGCTAGAGGTGAGACCGCATCGAGAACTTTTTGCAATGCCTCCTCGTAGCTAATCATCGTGAACCTTTCTTGTTACAGCACCGGCATCCAATGGAATCGTCCAGAGGCTGCGTTTGCGCAGGCAGACCTGCAACGCATCGCCGATGGCGTAGCCCAGGTCGCGCATGGCACAATTCGGCAGTTCGGCATTGACCGTCACACCGCTGTCGTTGATCCTGACGCAAAGTGTTTGCGTGCCGCCGAAAATGAGGATGTCGACGATCGTGGCATGAAACAGGTTCTCCTGCAATTCCGGGCCGATTGGCTTGTTCGGACGGATGACGACGACTTCCTCGGAACGGATGCCGGTTGCCAACTGCTCGCCTGGTGTGGCGCCAGCATGTCCCGGGGCAACCAGGCAGATGTCGTTTTCGAGTCGCAAAGACCCGTCGGGAAGGATCTCTTTGATGGTCAGGTCGAAAATGTTCTGGTTACGTAGAAAACGCGCGACATCGAGTGTCGCCGGACGGTAGTAGATATCATCGCGCGGGCCGACTTGACGGATTTGTCCGTTGATCATCACGGCAAGCTGCTCACCGAGCAAGAACGCCTCTTCCTGATCGTGTGTAACATGCAGGATGGTGACGCCTAGCTGTTGGTTGATTTCGCGCAGTTTCACCTGTAACTGCCGCTTGATCGTTGCATCCAATGCCGAGAAAGGCTCATCGAGAAAGAGCAGCCGTGGTTCAGGCAGCAGAGCACGGGCCATGGCCACACGTTGTTTTTCGCCACCGGAGAGCGTGGCGACATCCGTGCGGTCGATAATGTGATGCATCTCCAACAAGTCGAGTAGATTTGCCAGCCGGGATTCGACCAAAGCCTTTTGCAGCTGACGCCGCCTCGCGCCGAACAGGATGTTATCGCGGACGCTGAGATGTGGAAAGAGAGTCAGGTCCTGGGGGAGATAGGAGATATGACGCTGCTCCGGTGCTATGTCTGTCACATCCTTGCCGTCGAGCCAGACCCTGCCGCTCTCTGGAGCGATCAAGCCCATGCACGTTTCGAGAAAAAGCGTCTTGCCGGAACCGGACGGGCCGAGGATGGTCAGATAGGAACTGCCGCGGAAGTCGAGATCGATTGGCCCCAGGCAGAAGGCTCCCCGCCGAGATATGAGTTTCTCAATCCTGATCATCGATTGCGCTCCAGCGCCATGCGGACACCGAACAGCACGAGCAGTGAGATGACGATCAGAATTACGACGAGAGTGACAGCCTGCGGCAGGTCGGCCATCGACATGGCAAGGTAGATGCTGCTTGGCAGGGTTGCCGTCTGGCCTTTCGCGGTGCCTGCGACCATCACCGTCGCCCCGAATTCGCCGATGGCCCTGGCCCAGGTCAGAATGATCGCGGCAAGGATGCCGCGTCTTGCCAGGGGCAGGGTGACATGAATGAAACTGCCGAACGCGGTGCAGCCGAGCAGTCTTGCCACCTGCTCCTGTCGCGGGTTGACCTGCTCAAAAGTCGCCTTGAGCATACGCACACTGATGGCGACGACAACCGTGAACTGAGCAAGAATGACCCCTGCCAGGGTAAAAGGAAGGGTCAGGCCGAAGTTGGCAAGAAATTGGCCGAAGGCCGTGTTCCAGGCCATCAATATCAGCGTGCCGAGGGCGATTGGTGTCAGGACCATCGGCAGGTCGATGAAGGTGTCGACCAGGCGTTTCCCCGGGAAATTGAAGCGGGCCAAAGCGTAAGCCGAAGGGATGGCGATGCCGATAGCGATTGCGCTGCTGCAGGTCGCAGCAACCAGGCTCAGTGCAATCGCCGAAAGAACGTTTGCCCGGGACAGCTGCTCCATGAAAACGGAGAAGTTGAAGAACGCTGACTGGCTACCGACCAGCAGCAGAAAATAACCTGCGAGGATAAAGAGCGGCAGAAGCATGGTGATTTTAAAGACGCTGTCACGCTGCATCATCACCAACCCTGAGGCAACATGTAGCTGCCTCCGATGCGTGCCCGGGGCGCAAATTCACGAGCCGCAAACTCTTCGGTCAAATAGCCCCATTTTCTGAAAATTGCCTGTCCCTCACTGGATTTCAGAAATTCAACAAATGCGTCGGCGCCTAAAGGGTTGCCGGCATTTAGCAAGCGTGCAGCAGGGATATAGGCAAGCCGTGGGATCTGCTCTGGTTTGAGGAGTACGACATCCATCATTTCAGGTTTCCATGAGGCAAATTCACGCCAGCCGATGACAACATCCACGAGTTTCAGAGGGATCATGGACGCTGCCTTGGCACAACTTTCCACCATGCCCTTCAAATTAGGCCGCACGGTACTCGCCAGTTCGTTGACTTCGAGAATTTCCACAGCGTACAGGCCGACACAAACGCCGTCCGGGTCGGCAAGCCCGACCCGAAGGCCTATCCTGCCCAGGTCTCGCAGGCCGATGATGCCCTGAGGGTTCCCTTCCGGGACCAGGAGTGCCGGCACGAGATAGGCGAGAATGGCGACATCATTGCCAACCAGTCCGAAAGCTCGTGCTTTTTCCATATAGTCGGGTGACCCCGGTATATAAAGGTCTCCATGCCCCGTCAGGCGGATCTGACTGAGCATGGCACCGGACCCGCCCATGTGGAGGATCACCGGAATGCCGGTCTTTGCCTCGAATGCTTCCACGGCCTCTTCCAGGGGCGGCTGTGATGCGGACCCGGCAAAGACCACGACAGGTTCAGGGCTCCCGGCAAAGGCCGGCGCGGAGAGAGCCACGCAAAGAATAATCCAGGCAAGGCTACGCATCAAAGGCGTTGATCCCTTCGACAAGACGATTAAAAAAGCAACGCTTGGCACCCGATTCTTTGTCTCCAAATCGATGTTCCTCTGTGGGAAAGATCTGTCTCCGCTTTGCCCTGCCAGGTGGACCGGTGTTGTTGCCGAACTGGTGACTGTTCAAGACAGGTAACGCTCCACGATCAAGTCACAAAGCCCCCGGACATCATCGATGTCAAAAACAGGCACATCAATTTCCAGGGGGCCGTCAGCAGCAACGGCGATCAAGGTCGGGTCGTGCTCCACGTCACGGCAGAGCAGCTTGTCGCTATGATTTCGGCGGTGAACCTCGATCTTTGGCAGCGTGCTTTTTTTGAAGCCTTCGGTCAGAACGATGTCGACATCACTGCAGTACCTGGAAACACTGTCTGTAAGACTGGGCGGCTCTGCGTCCGTGTGCTGCTTGACCAAAGCAAGTTTCTCCTTCGACATGATCAGCATGGTGTCCGCGCCTGCCCGAGTCAGACGCCAGGAGTCTTTCCCCTCATGGTCGATGTCAAACCGATGTGCATCGTGTTTGATTGCCGCAACCTTGTAATCGCGGCGCTTCATCTCGGCGATCAACTTCTCCAGTAAGGTCGTCTTGCCGGTACCGCTGTTGGCGACGACCGAAACGATGGGCGGGATCATTGCACCTCCATGGGTCGTTGTCTCTGTTGTTTAAATGTTTTAATATCCAAGGGGTCGTGTTTGATGACCTAACCCAGATCAACTCGCAGAGAAACTATGTTAAATTTCAAACCATCATTTGACAAGGATGAAGATCCCGCCAAGCAGCACTGATGCGCTGACATTGTGCCCAAATTAAGGGACGCCATCAAAAGACCATGCGGTTCCCCGACTGGCGGCTTGAATTCGAACCCGTCAGGAGAGAGTGAGGTTCTCGGTTGTAATGATGACGAACTGTCGTAATATCTTATATGTGAATAGGGTTTCTGCAATAGCTTCTGGATGATTCATTGACCAACGGGCCTGATGTGTCAAAATAACCTCGTTTTTCGTTTTCTGCGCGCGAGCCTTTTAATGCATGGTGCTGACAACAACCAATCAGTTATGAACTGCGACCGTTTCGGACGGACAATTAATTATTTGCGGCTGTCTGTAACAGATCGCTGTAATCTGCGCTGCAGTTACTGCATGCCGGAGCAAGGCGTTCCGCTCTGCTCGCACCATGAAATCCTCCGCTACGAAGATTTGCTGCGGATTGCCCGGGCAGCCGCCAGGCTGGGAATTGAGAAGGTCCGCGTCACCGGCGGCGAACCCCTGGTGCGCAAAGGTTTGGTTGGCTTTCTCGCCCGGCTCAATGCCATTCCGGACCTTGCCGAGGTTGTGCTGACCACCAACGGCCTGCTGCTTGCTTCGCTCGCCGGCCAACTGAGGCAAGCAGGAGTTGGCCGGGTCAACATCAGCCTCGATTCACTGGAGTTTGACAGATACGCCAAGATTACCCGTGGTGGAGACCTTGCCGAAGTCCTGGCCGGTATCAAGGCTGCCGAAAAAGCCGGTTTGCAGCTGAAGCTGAATATGGTGGTCATGCGCGACATCAATGACAGTGAAATCGAAGCGTTTGCAGAACTGAGCCAGGACAAACCCTGGTCGGTACGATTCATTGAATACATGCCGACCATCCGCGCCAAAGCGTGGCGTGAAAGGGTCGTCCCCGGCGCCGAGATCCTCGAACGGCTGCAGAAAAAATACCGGATAGTGCCCCTGGCTACGGGGCGCATGTGCGGCCCTTCCCGACCATTCAGGATCGAAGGTGCACAGGGCTCGATCGGCATCATTACGCCGATGAGCGATCATTTCTGTGGCTCCTGCAACCGCATCCGGGTGACCTCGGCCGGTCTGGCCAAGAGCTGTTTGCTTTCTGAGCAGACGGTTGATCTCAAACCTTACCTGGATCAGGATGACGATCTGCTCTGCCAGGCATTACGGCAGGTGATCGGTAACAAAGTTGATCATCATCAAATGGCCGATGATTCTTTCGGGCCGGCACCCTTTAGCATGTCTGGGATCGGAGGCTGATATGGATGCGCATATCGTTGCAGTCTGCGTCAGTCGCAACAAGGGAGAAAAGAAGACCCCGGTCGCGCAAGTCGAATTGCGACCGGGATACGGCATTGTTGGTGATGCACATGCCGGTAACTGGCATCGCCAGGTCAGTCTGCTGGCCATCGAAAGCATCCGCAAGATGCAGGACATGGGACTAACTGTCGACGCCGGGGATTTTGCCGAGAATCTGACGACCGAAGGTGTCGAACTGGTCACTTTGCCACTCGGCACCGGGGTGAGAATCGGTGATGCTCTGCTTGAGATCACCCAGATCGGCAAGGAATGTCATACCCGTTGCGCCATCTATGACCAGGCCGGCGATTGTGTGATGCCGAAAGAGGGCGTTTTTGCCAGAGTCGTCAAGGGCGGCAAAGTGCAGGCAGGCGACCGGATTGAAGCTCCGGTAACGATATAACGACAAGATTGAAAGAAGGTATATCTCGGTGATGTTGAACGGCTTTATGGAAGAGGACCGTCAAAGTGGTGTCTGCCGAAAAGGGGGAACTCCCTTATGAGGGCTGCGATACTGACTCTAAGCGATAAAGGGGCCCGGGGGGAGCGAGAGGACTTGAGTGGCCCGGCCTTAAGTGACTGGCTGATCCAAAAGGGAGTGGTCGTGGAATGCATGTCTTTGATTGCGGATGATTTCGAACAAATCGTATCGGCACTCGAAAAATGGACAGACTCTCTTGCCCCAGACCTGATCCTGACCACGGGTGGCACGGGTGTCTCGCCGCGTGATATCACTCCGGAAGCGACAGGCAAGGTGATAGATCGTGAGTTGCCCGGCTTCGCGGAGAGGATGAGACAGGAAAGTCTCAAGAAGACGCCGCATGCCATCATCTCCCGGGCGATTGCCGGGATCAGGCAGCGCACCTTAATTATCAACCTTCCGGGCAGTCCAAAGGGGGCAATTGAAAACCTCGAAGCAGTCTGGCCGGCGATCCCTCATGCAATTGCCAAGATTCAGGGTGATCCGTCCGATTGTTCTCCTCTTTGAGATAGACGCTTGTTATATTTTTGTCCATTGACAACCATCGGAAATTGCGCAGAAAAAGGCTTGACAGGGCGTGCTTCCTCTGTTAAATCTATCCGGCATTTTGGGTGCAGGCACGTAGCTCAGTGGGAGAGCACTACCTTGACACGGTAGGGGTCGGCAGTTCAATCCTGCCCGTGCCTACCATAATCTTCGCCCAAATCTCGCAGAGGCATCCATGGATGCCTCTTTTCGTTAGGGATAACGACATGTCGATGTTGAATGTAACACTGCCGGATGGAACGGTTAAGGAAGTCCCGGTCGGGACAACTCCGCTGGATGTAGCGCGCTCAATCGGAGAAGGCCTGGCGCGCCAGACCGTTGCTGCTTACTTTGGTGATGATCTGGTCGATGCGTCCAGGCCGATCGAGTCTGATGTCCGTCTGCGCCTGGTGACCCTGAATACTCCCGAAGGACTTGACATCTACCGCCACTCGACGGCTCACCTGATGGCCCATGCGGTCAAGGAACTCTTCGGTCGCGAGGTGCAGGTCACGATCGGCCCGGCGATCGAGTCCGGGTTCTATTACGATTTCTACAGTGACAGCCATACGTTCAGCCCGGAAGAGTTCGACAAGATCGAGCAGAAGATGGCCGAACTGGCCAAGGAGAATCTGCCGATCGAACGCCAGGTTGTCAAGAGCGCCGAAGCGATCAAGCTGTTCAGCGAGATGGGTGAGGATTACAAGGTTGAGCTGATTGAAGACCTCGGTGAGGAAGAGGTGTCCCTTTATCGTCAGGGGACTTTTGTCGATTTATGCCGCGGTCCGCATATCCCGTCTACCGGGATGTTGAAAGTCTTCAAGCTGACCAGCGTGGCCGGCGCCTACTGGCGTGGCGATGAAAAGAATGCCATGCTGCAGCGTATCTATGCGACGGCCTTCACCGACAAGAAAGAACTCAAGCAGCACCTGCATCGTCTCGAAGAGGCAAAGAAGCGCGATCACCGCAAACTCGGCAGGGAGCTGGACCTTTTCTCTTTCAATGATGAGGCCGGAGCCGGCCTGGTGATCTGGCACCCGAAAGGGGCCTTGCTCCGTACCATTATCGAGGATTTTGAAAAGCGGGAACACTTCAAGCGCGGCTACGATATCGTCATGGGCCCGCAGATCCTGCGTACCGAACTGTGGAAAACCTCCGGGCACTTCGACAACTACCGTGAAAACATGTACTTCACGGAAGTCGACGGGCAGAGCTATGGGATCAAGCCGATGAACTGCCTGGCCCATATGTTGATCTTCAAGTCGAAGAAGCGCTCATACCGCGACCTGCCGCAACGTTATTTCGAACTGGGCACAGTCCACCGCCACGAGAAGAGCGGGGTGCTGCACGGCCTGCTGCGGGTGCGCGGGTTTACCCAGGATGATGCGCATATCCTCTGCACGCCCGAACAGCTTGACGGCGAGATCAAGAAGGTCCTCGGTTTCGTTCGCGATGTGATGGGGATCTTCGGTTTTGAATATGAACTGGAGATATCCACCCGCCCGGAGAAAGCAATCGGCTCCGATGAGGATTGGGAACGTGCGACCCATGCATTGAAAAGTGCTCTCGATGACACCGGGCTGCCCTATGAAATCAATGAGGGCGATGGCGCTTTTTACGGCCCGAAGATCGATATCAAGCTCAAGGACGCTCTTGACAGGAAGTGGCAATGTGCTACAATCCAGTGCGATTTTACCCTCCCGGAACGGTTTGATCTCAGCTATATCGGGAGTGACGGCGAGAAGCACCGGCCGGTCATGGTCCACCGGGTTATCCTGGGGGCCATTGAACGTTTTATCGGTGTTCTGATTGAACATTACGCCGGCAATTTCCCACTCTGGATTGCCCCGGTTCAAGTTAAAGTCCTTAATGTGACTGACAGCCAGGCCGCTTACGTCGAGCAGGTTTGTGAAGAACTACGCTCCGAAGGTGTTCGTGTGCAGGCTGATCTGCGCAATGAAAAGCTGGGTTTCAAGATTCGTGAAGCCCAGATGGAAAAAGTTCCGTATATGCTGGTGATCGGCGATCAGGAAGTGGCCGCCGGCACTGTCACCGCACGGCATCGGTCCGGTGAGAACCTGGAACCGATGAAGCCGGCGGATTTTATTCGTTTCATACACGAAGAGTGTAAACTGTACCATTAGGAGGTGCGTCATAAGTAAGGACACGACCAATATCAACGAGTCTATCCGCGCAAGTGAAGTGCGTGTCATCGATGATGAGGGTGGACAGCTTGGTATCATGGAGTTAGGCGCTGCGTTGCAGGCTGCCGAGGAGCAGGGTCTTGACCTTGTGGAAGTTTCTCCCAATGCGGCCCCGCCGGTTTGCCGTATCATGGACTACGGCAAGTACAAGTACCAGCAGAGCAAGCGGGCCGCAGAAGCCAAGAAAAAACAGGCCAGGGTCGAGTTGAAGGAAGTCAAGCTGCGGCCCAAAACTGATGAGCATGACTACCAGTTCAAGGTCAAGAATGCCATGCGCTTCCTGGGGGAAGGCAACAAGGTCAAAGTGACGATCATGTTCCGTGGCCGTGAAGTGACCCATCCTGAATTCGGTCGCCGTATCCTGCAGAGAGTGGCTGAAGACCTCGTTGAGCTCGGCCAGATTGAAAGTCATCCGAATATGTCCGGGCGCTTTATGAGTATGGTTATCGGCCCGATCAAAAAATAAAACGACGACTTTTCAAGAGTCGCAAAGATTGAATAATCGCTAAGGAGTAAGGACAATGCCTAAAATCAAGACCAACCGCGGTGCAGCCAAGCGTTTCCGCAAGAGCGGAACCGGCAAAATCCGCCGCAACAAGGCTTATACCAGCCACATTCTGACCAAGAAGTCGACCAAGCGCAAACGTGACCTGCGCCGGGCGACAGAGGTCCACAAGGCTGACGCCAAGAATATCAGCTGTCTGATCCCTTACATGTAAGGGGCGCAGTACAATCACAACCCGTGAACTGTTGGGTCCAATGGCTCCCCCTTCAGATCCGGGCGCGGGATATCCGCATATCTGACCCTCAAGGAGAAAAGCGATGCCAAGAGTAAAAAGAGGATTCAAAGCAAGACGGAGAAGGAACAAGGTATTAAAGCTCGCCAAAGGTTACCGTGGCGCGCGTAGTAAATTGTTCCGCAGTGCGACAGAAGCAGTTGACCGCGCGTTAAATTACGCCTATCGCGATCGGCGTGTCCGCAAGCGTGATTTCAGGGCTCTCTGGATTGCCCGGATCAACGCCGCAGCTCGCGACAACGGACTGTCTTACAGCCGCCTGATCCACGGTATGAAACAAGCCGAGATAGGCATTGATCGCAAGATCCTGGCCCAACTTGCTGTCAGCGACCCGACAGGTTTTGGCTCGATTGTAGAGAAAGCCAAGGCCCAGTTGCAGTAATTGCCAAAGACTAAAGAGATGGGGCCTGCCTCATCTCTTTTTTTTTAAACTCCGGCCTGGCTCAATGCCAGGCCGGTGCATTCTCCGGCCGGATTATTATGAAAGATAAACTGAACAAGATCGAAGAAGTTGCCCTTCAGGACGCTGCTGGAGCGGTCTCCGAAATAGAGCTGCAGCAGATACGTGCCCGCTACCTCGGCAAAAAAGGTGAGATTACCGCCGTTATGAAGGGGATGGGGCAGCTGTCAGCTGAAGAACGCCCCCTGGTCGGAGCGCTCGCCAACCAGGTCAAGGATCGGCTCGAAGAGGCTTTTGCCAAACGTCAGGTTGCTCTGCGCAAGGAGTTGATGCAGCAGAAGCTCGCCACCGAGCGAATCGATGTCACCTTGCCGGGACGCAGGCAGATGCCCGGCTCCAAGCACCCGATCACCCAGGTGACCGAGGAGATTGTAGAAATCTTTGCTGCGCTTGGATTCGGCGTCGCTGAGGGTCCCGAGATCGAAAAGGACTTCTACAATTTCGAAGCATTGAACATTCCCAAAGATCACCCAGCACGGGACATGCAGGATACCTTTTATGTCTCGGAGGATATCGTGCTGCGCACCCATACTTCACCGGTCCAGATCCGCACCATGCTCAAGCATCAGCCGCCGGTCCGGGTGGTTGCGCCGGGCACGGTTTATCGCCGGGATTCTGACCTGACACACAGCCCGATGTTCCACCAGATAGAAGGCTTCCTGGTTGACAAAAAGGTAACTTTCGGAGATCTCAAGGGGATCCTGACGACCTTTGTCAACCAATGCTTTGGCAAGGAATTGATGTCCGGTTTCGGCCATCATTCTTTCCCTTTACGGAGCCGAGCGCCGAAGTTGATATCCAGTGCGTCATCTGTGGCGGAAGCGGTTGTCGTGTATGCAGCCAGACCGGCTGGCTGGAGATTCTGGGCAGCGGCATGATCGATCCGGAAGTCTTCAAGTCGGTTGACTATGACCCCGAGGTATACAGCGGTTTCGCCTTTGGCATGGGGATTGAGCGAATCGCCATGCTGAAGTACGGCGTCAATGACCTGCGCCTGTTTTTCGAAAACGACATGCGGTTCCTGCGGCAATTTTGAATGCGGAGACTGGGTTAAAGGCGGGGGCTTGGGACTGGAGGCTAGGGGCTGGAATTTAAAACCTAAAACTTAAAACTAAAACCTAAAACAGAACATTAAATTACTTTTCACATTTACTCTTCACTTTTAACTATTTAGATAGATTTATCTGATAAAGGACTTGAAGTATGAAAGTCACCTTGAACTGGCTCAAGGAGTATGTCGATTTTGACCTTTCTGCCGATGAACTTTCCCATCGTCTGACCATGGTCGGCCTTGAGGTCGATGCCATGGAACATCACGGGGATGGGCTCGACAGTGTGATTGTCGCCCGTCTCGCCGATGTTTCGCCACACCCTGATGCGGATCGTCTGACCGTCTGCAAGGTTGAAACGGGTAGCGCGACCGTACAGGTTGTCTGTGGTGCGAAGAACCATAAGACCGGAGACCTGGTTGCCTTTGCCCAGGTCGGAACGGTTCTGCCAGGTGATTTCAAGATCAAGAAATCGAAAATTCGGAACCAGGAATCATTTGGCATGCTTTGCTCGACCAAGGAGCTCGGACTTGGAGAGGATGCGGACGGCATCATGATTTTACCTGCCGACCTGCCGCTGGGACGTCCGGTGTTCGAAGTCCTCGGCATGAAAGATGTCATGTACGAGATCGGCCTGACTCCCAATCGGCCCTGATTGTCTGAGTGTGGTCGGTGTCGCACGTGAGGTGTCGGCGATGGTCGGCAAACCTTTGCATCTGCCGGAGCCCGGCCTCCATGAATCGGGTGTAAAGGCCTCGGACAAGACCTCCGTGATTATCGAAGATGCAGATTTGTGCCCGCGCTATGCGGCGCGGCTGATCGAGGGTGTCAAGATCGGCCCGTCACCGGACTGGATGGTCCGGCGTCTTGAGACCGTCGGCATGCGCTCGATCAATAATGTGGTCGATATCACCAACTTTGTCATGATGGAACTCGGACAACCTTTGCATGCCTTCGATTTCAACCTCTTGCGTGAGCAGCGGATCGTGGTGCGCAGGGCAGGGCAAGGGGACAAGTTCACGACGCTGGATGGGCAGGAACGCACCCTGGAAGCAAGTGACCTGGTTATCTGTGATGGGGTTGGCCCGGTCGCTCTGGCCGGGGTCATGGGCGGTCTGGATTCAGAAGTTCAGGACGACACCAAAGATATTTTACTTGAAAGTGCCTATTTCAATCCCGTGGCAATTCGCCGCACCAGTAAACGTCTCGGCCTGCATACGGAATCTTCGCACCGCTTTGAGCGCGGCACTGATGTTGACATGGTCCCGCTGGCGCTGGATCGTGCTGCGGCCCTGATCGCGGAACTTGCAGGGGGATCGGTTGCCCCAGGTGCCGTTGATGTTTACCCGGAACAAATTGCCAGACGCACGGTTACGATAACGGCTGCTCGCACAAGCGAGGTGCTGGGGCTGGAGCTTGGGATTGGCGATATCAGTGACAAGCTCGCTGCAATCGGTCTGAAATGCGAGCCAGGTGATGGTGCCCTGATCGTTGAAATACCAAATTTCCGACCCGACCTCGAACGTGAAATCGATCTGATCGAGGAAGTCGCCCGTCTCGTCGGCTACGACCGGATCCCCGTGACGATGCCGGTCAGCAGCCTGACCTGTCAGCAATTGCCTGCTCATCTGTCGCTGGAGCGAAAAGTCCGCGACCAGATGACAAGCCTGGGTTACTCCGAGGTGATTAACTATTCTTTTTTCAATGCCGGTTGCCTCGACAGAATCGGCCTTGGTGAAAATGACCCGCGACGGCAGAATGTCCGGATCCTGAATCCTTTGGCGGAAGATCAGGCCGTTATGCGCACCACCCTGGTACCGAGCCTGCTGGAAACCGCGGCTCGCAACCTTGCCTATCGCAGCGAAGACCTCGCCCTGTTTGAACTCCGTCCTGTCTTCCGGTCTTCTGATGGTGATGATTTGCCGCAGGAGAGCCTGCGCCTGACGGCAATCCTCTGTGGTCGCCGTGAGCCGCTGGGCTGGGCACAGTCTGACGCCAAAGTCGATTTTTATGATATGAAGGGGGCTATTGAAGATCTCCTGTGCTCCTTGAGGATTACCGGTCTGACCTGGGATAAACAGAGCGACGAGACTTATTACCATCCGGGCAAATCGTGTGCCCTGTATTGTGGTGACCGCCTGCTCGGCACACTCGGTGAACTGCACCCTGAAGTCCTGTTCGAATTCGATCTTGGTTCGTCGGCAATCCTCTGCGATCTGGATGTCGAGGCCCTGTTTGAAATCGGCGGCGGCAAGATCCAGTTCCAGCCATTGTCACGCTACCCGGATGTACAGCGTGACTCTGCCTTTCTGGTCGATACGGAGATTTCCGCCCAACAGGTCCTTACGGTTCTCGGCCGGGTCAAAATCAAGGATCTAGAAAAAATCGAGCTGTTTGATGTCTATTCCGGCGAGGGGATCCCGCAAGGCAAGAAAAGCCTGGCGATCCGTGCCAGCTACCGGGCTCTGGACAGAACATTGACCGACGAATTGATCCAGAATCTGCATGGCAAACTGGTCAAAGCGATGGAAAAGGAACTGAGTGCCGAGCTGCGCTAAAAAAAAGTTGCGTATTTTCTTCAGCCTGTGGTATAAAAACCTGAAAAATCGCGTAGATATCTAATGGAGGTGGATATTCATGACTAAGGCGGACCTTGTCGAAAATGTTTATCTGAAAACCGGCTTCTCCAAAAAGGAGTCCGCCGAGATCGTCGAAATGGTTTTCGACATCATGAAGAACACACTTGAGGGGGGCGACAAGATCAAGATAGCCGGTTTCGGTAACTTTGTCGTCAAGGACAAGGCGACTCGTCGTGGTCGTAACCCACAGACCGGGGAAGAGATAGAAATATCTTCCCGTCGCATTCTGACCTTCAAGCCGAGCCAGGTGCTCAAGGCATCATTAAACGACTCGGAGGGATAGAGCACGTCCGCTCCGCCATCTCCAGGGTTTCGGCGCATGGACTTTCAGATTCCCGACAAACTTTATTACAAGATCGGTGAAGTTGCCAAATTCACCGGCGTTAAAACTCACGTCCTCCGTTACTGGGAGACTGAGTTTAAAGCTATACGACCAAACAAGAGCCGCAGCAATCAAAGGCTCTATCGCAAGCAGGATGTAGAACTGATCCTGCATCTGAAGGACCTCCTTTACAACCAGGGCTTTACCATAGCCGGTGCACGCAAGAAACTGCGTGAGAAGCCCGACCGCAAGGTCGCTGAACCGGTCAAAAAATCCACGGTAAAGACTTCTGCTACGGATGACCAGCTTGCTCTTCCTCTATCCGGGTCCGTCGATCTGAAGCTGCTCAAGGAGATTCGCGAAGATATCCTGCAACTGAAGAAAAGCCTGAAAATCGCGCCTTGAGATATTTGTTCCCCATTGACTCTCTGTCTGAAATAACTCCGTGCTGATCTTACTGACGAATGACGACGGGATCCATTCTGCCGGCTTGCAAGCCCTGGCTGATCGCTTGCAATCTCTCGGACGGGTCGTCGTTGTCGCTCCCGACCGGGAGAGAAGCGCCATCGGTCATGCCCTGACCCTGCACTGCACCCCTGCGCGCCGAGGAGATCCTTGCGGATCGCTGGGCTGTGAGCGGGACACCGACCGATGCGGTCAACCTTGGAATCCACGGCATCCTGAAAGAAAAGCCGGATCTGGTCATTTCGGGAATCAACAAGGGAGGCAACATGGGAGACGACCTGACCTATTCGGGTACCGTTGCTGCAGCGATGGAGGCGACCCTGATGGGTGTTCCGGCTATTGCAGTGTCACTTTCCTCCAAGAAGTTTCAGTTATGCTGACTTTGCCGATGCCGCCAGGGTTGCCGAGCAGTTGGCACTGACCGTAACAGAACATGGCTTGCCTGCTGACACCTTCATCAATGTCAATGTCCCACCCAGCAAGCCCCTGGGAATTCGCCTGACCAGGCAGGGCAAGCGGATCTACGAAGATGCCGTGATCGAAAATATCGACCCCCGCGGGCGAACCTATTACTGGATCGGTGCCGGAGGTCTTGATTTTCAGGACCTTGACGGGACGGATTTCCATGCCGTACAACACGGCTATGTTTCGGTGACGCCGTTACATCTGGATCTGACCAATTACGCTGCCATGGACCGATTGCGCCAGTGGCGCATGGGAGAACTGCCGGTTGATTCAGATGGTGAGAACCCCCCGACATGAATAATTTCTCGATCGCCCGTCGGCGCATGGTTGAAGACCAGGTTGTTGCTCGCGGTGTCAGGGACCCCAGAGTCATCGATGCGATGTTGCAGGTGCCAAGGCATAAATTTGTCGAAGAGGCCCTTGAAAGTCAGGCATACCAGGATGCGCCTTTGCCGATCGGGGAAAGACAGACGATTTCCCAGCCCTACATGGTCGCCGTGATGAGTGAGGCCCTGGCGCTCGATGGCACAGAAAAAGTCCTTGAAGTCGGTACGGGCTCCGGCTACCAGGCCGCTGTCCTCGCTTTGCTGGCAGATCGGGTCTTCTCCCTGGAGCGCATCCCTGCACTGGCCCGCCGGGCCAGGAAAGCCCTTGATGCCTGTGGCTACAGCAAGGTCAATATCCGCCTGGCGGATGGCACACTCGGCTGGCAGGAGATGGCTCCCTTTGATGCTATCATCGTCACGGCGGGCGCTCCCGATGTGCCCCGTGACTATCTTGATCAACTGGCCGTCGGCGGCCGCCTGGTGATACCGGTCGGGGACCGGATGAGCCAGGTGCTGATGCGAATAACCCGCACAACCGAACATGAGTTCAAGGAAGAGCAGCTTCTTGGCTGTCGGTTCGTGCCGCTGGTCGGTAATCACGGCTGGCGCGATGAGAGAGCCTGACTTATGCGCCTGATAAGAAGACTCTACGACTGGGTTCTGCATTGGGCCGAGACCCCATATGGTGGTCCGGCTCTTTTTCTGCTGGCACTCGTAGAGTCATCCATTTTCCCGGTCCCTCCGGATGTTCTCCTGATTGCCCTTTGTATTGCCTTGCCATCACGGGCCTGGCGTTTTGCCTTGCTGGCATCGGCCGGCTCCGTGTTGGGCGGCCTGATCGGTTATGCCATCGGTTGGGGCGCCTGGCCGGTTGTCAACTCTTTCTTCTTCGATTATATCCCCGGCTTTACGCCGGCCGTATTCGAGAAGGTGCAGGGCCTTTTCGCTGAATACGACTTTTGGGTGGTCTTCACTGCAGGCTTTACCCCGATCCCCTACAAGGTCATCACGATCGGCTCGGGTGTTTTCAAAATCAACCTGCTGGTTTTCGTCATAGCGTCCCTGGTCAGCCGCAGTCTGCGGTTTTTCCTGGTCGCCTGGCTGCTGCGCCGTTACGGGCCGGGTATGCGTGATTTTATCGATCGCTACTTCAATCTGCTCAGCATTGTTTTTGTATTATTGCTGGTCGGAGGCTTCCTGCTATTGAAATATGTCTTTTGATATAGGACACTGGGGAAGAAAGTGGCGCGTGGCGCGTGGCGCGTGACGTGATGGCCAGTCAATTAAAGCAAAACCGGGCCTGTGATAATGTATTTTTTTGTGAAAACATGTATCTCTGTGCTGATGCTCTGCCTGGTGCTATCGTGTGCTCCGACGGGGATTTATCATACGGTGAAACCGGGCCAGACCCTCTATCGCATAGCCATGACTTATGACGTTGACGAAAATCGTCTGGCGCGGATCAACCATATCAAAGACCCGGCCCAGTTAAAGGTCAACCAGAAGGTCTTTATCCCTGGGGTAACGCAACTGCGTAATGTGCCCGCGACAGTTGCGGGTCCATCGACTGCCAGAGCGCCTGCCCAAACAACATCAAACAGGGCCACCACAGCTAAACCGCCGGCAAAATCGGCACAGAAGCCTTCAACCGGTAAACCCGCCGCTGCGCAAACCGATCATTCTTCAAAGCCAAATAAAGGGATTTTTATCTGGCCGGCACAGGGTAAAATCCTCAACAAGTTCGGTTCACAGAGTCAAAAAGTATACAAGGGGATTGAAATCGGGGTGCCAAAGGGGACCAAAGTCGTAGCGGCGGCTCCTGGCAAGGTCATCTACAGCGGCAACGCGATTCCCGGTTACGGCAACCTGGTTATTGTCGAACATTCAGACAGTTTTTTCAGTGTCTATGGTTACAACCAGAAAAACCTTGTACAGATGCATGATTTTGTCGGGCAGGGCGATGAGATTGCCTTGAGCGGTGTCCCGCCGAACGGACAAAGTGCCCGACTTCATTTCGAAATTCGCAAAGGCAAGTCGGCGGTCAACCCGATTTTGTACTTGCCTTAGTCGTGGTGGTCACTTAGACTCCATATCCGTAATAATGCCTGTTTATCAGCTCTAAGCCAAACAACAGAAGGATCCTTGTCATGAGTGATGCGTTGCAGGACAGTGAAAAAGTCGACCTTGAAGACGTGCAAAAACCATCGACCGTTACGGTCGATCAAGAGCCGGATGAAGAGACTCTGGCCCAGGTAGAGCGCGAGGAAGAGGAGAAAGAAGCTGCCGAGGACTATGAAGACTTTGCGATGGATGCCATCAAGCTCTATCTCAAGGATATCCAGAAGACCAACCTTTTGACAGCTGAAGAAGAAAGGGCTCTGGCCAGACGCATCGATGACGGCGACATGGCCGCCCGCGACAAGATGATCGAGTCGAACCTGCGACTGGTCGTCAAGATTGCCAAGCGTTACATGAATCGCGGTCTGCCTTTTCTCGACCTGATTGAAGAGGGCAACCTCGGGCTGATCAAAGCTGTTGAACGTTTCAAGCTCAGTAAAGAATGTCGCTTTTCGACCTATGCCACCTGGTGGATCCGCCAGTCGATCGAGCGCGCCCTGGTCAACCAGAGCCGCACTATCCGTCTGCCGGTTCACGTCTCGGATGATATCAACAAGCTGATCAAGATTACCCGTGAACTGGTCCGTGACCTGAACCGCGAACCGCAAGTCAAGGAAGTTGCTGATGTCATGGGCGTTGAGCCTGCCTATGTGCGGCGTTTGATGGTGCTGTTGAAAAAGACGTATTCTATCGAGCACCCGATGGGTGAAAACAACGATTACAGCCTGATCGATACGATCGAAGATACCAGCGTGGTCAATCCGCTTGATCTTGCAGAATGGCTCAACAAGTTTCGCATCATTACCGATTTGCTGGCGACCCTGAATGACAACGAGAAAGAGATTATCGCGCTGCGCTTCGGTCTTGATGACCGCGACCCGCAAACCCTCGATACAATCGGTCGTCAATTCGGGGTAACCCGCGAGCGCATCAGGCAGATCGAAGCCAAGAGCCTTGAGAAATTGCGCTTATTGTTGTCAGAGCGCGATTTCTCTCTGGCAGACGATTGATTCATATCCCAACACTGGAGCGGAAGTATGCAAGAACTTAAAGACATCATTCGTGATATCCCGGATTTTCCGAAAAAGGGCATCGTTTTCAAGGATATTACGACGTTACTTTCTGACGGGCGCAGTTTCCATCGCATGATTGACCTGATCGCACACCGCTATGTGGGGAAGAAGATAGACCAGATCGTCGGTGTCGAGGCGCGTGGCTTTGTGCTTGGTTCTGCCCTGGCATACAAACTCGGTGTCGGTGTGACCCTGGTCCGCAAACCCGGGAAGTTGCCATCCAAAGTGAGACAGATCACTTACGACCTTGAATATGGTACCGATACCCTCGAAATCCATGAAGATGCTTTCAGCAGTGGCGACCGGGTGATTATCGCCGATGATCTGCTGGCCACCGGTGGGACGGTTTCCGCAGTCGTCAAACTGGTTGAAGGGCTCGGCGCCGAGGTCGTTGAATGTGCGTTCATGGCGGAACTCGATTTTCTCGAGGGTCGCAAAAGGCTTCCGGAAGGCAAGGTGTTCAGTCTGCTTAATTTCTGATTGACTTCAAAAACTATAGATATGGCCCCGTAGCTCAGCTGGATAGAGCAACCGCCTCCTAAGCGGTAGGTCGCAGATTCGAATTCTGCCGGGGCCGCCAAAATCGATGGGTTACGCAATCAGCGTAGCCCATTTTTGTTGGAACAGCCGGTAGCGGATGTGATAAAAATAGCTGCTAAATTCGTTGCATAACGGAGAGTCCCATGAGTGAGCAAAACAACGAAGAACCGATCCTGCCGCGTCTTTTGGCGAGCAATGCCCTGCGCGCCAACCTGACCAAGCACATGACGCTGAACCAGATGGCCGATCAAAAAGCCTCTATGATCATGACCGCATCATCCCTGATCCTGACCATTTCCCTGACCCAGTATGACAAACTCGACCTCGCGGTTTTCGCGGTGCTGATGCTCACCGGCGGCCTGGCCATTCTTTTTTCGATCTTCGCGATCATCCCGGCGCTGCATGTCAAGGGTGTACTGAATCTGTTTTACTTTCGTTCCTATGCACAAATCACGGAAGAAGAATTCATGTCTGCGTTCAAGGAGACGATCGCCGATAAGGACAAGTTGTACGATGCCTACTTGAGAGAAATCTATTATCTCGGCAAATACAGGCTGACCCGAAAATATTTCTGGATTCGCAACGGCCTGTATACGTTGCTGGCCGGTTTGGCGGGGTCGGCATGTTTAACCAGTGCGAGGTTCTTCTGAGTTCTTGCTCTGTATATGAGAAAAACTTAAAAATCTCGACAAGCTGTTGGAAGCAATAGTTTCGCCTTGATTTTGAAGTAAAAAAAGTTAACAATGCACCTGATTTTATGCTGATGGGGGAGTTTCATGCCGGAACGGGTATTTCCAAATAAAATGGAGCACTTTTACATTGACGTCATCCTCAAGGATGGCACCTATCACCACTTTACTCCGCGCGTCCTGGATGTCCTGCTGGAAAGTCATCGCGTCCATAAATTCAAGAGAGCAAGTGGTTGGGCGACAGTCGGAATTGACCCGATACGGACCGGGAAGCGTGAAAACACCGATTATCAAGGTCCGGAACGCAGAATTCAACCGCGTTGATCAATTTCTCAGGAATTCCTGCTGATCTGATTAACACGCCCGCACCTGAAAAGGTGCGGGCGTTTTTGTTGTTATTCCCGAGCTAGACGGGTTCTCAAGAACGATCCGTTATTCCTCGCTGCGCAGATCAAGGAAGTGGCATAGAGTTTGCTTATTTATTAAAGGCAGCTAACTCCTGATGGCTCCAACCGGTCTGAAAGGGAGATCAACATGAACAATAAAACGATCGATGAATCCAAATGTGACCACGCCGAAAAAGAAGTTATCGAAGGGCTCTGCCTGTCGTATGACCTTGTCAAAGGCGTCTGCCTTGAGACGATGGAACCCTGTGTCGCCATACAGGAAAACGACGAGTAAACATTATCTTGTACGCTAACTGGCCCGTTTGGCCGGTATGCGTAATATTCTTAAAGCGACTTTTCTTGTTTGATCTCTCCGGATATCTTCCCGGTGTCTATTTAGCATTTCTTTTCCTCGCTGTTTCCTGTTAATCTTCGAACCGATAGTCAGCAATTGTCGTGCTTTGACACTGCAAAATTTGCAATGTCGCTTTCATCTATAGCGAAATGACCATGGAGAATCCTGTCGACATGATGCGTTACCGTGATCTTTATGCCAAAACGATCGATAAATGGGGTGAAAAAGCCCAGTATGAACAGACTGTCGAAGAATGCGCCGAACTGATTGCCACACTACAGCATTTTGCCCGTGGCAAAGTAGATCGTCGAGTCGTCATAGATGAACTTGCCGATGTGTACTTGATGCTTGGACAACTAATATACATGTTCGGTGAAGAGGATTTTACTTGTGCACTAGATAAGAAAATTACCAAACTGCACGAGCTGCTCAATAAAGCAGATGCATTATAAGCAAGAAGATCGTCACGAGTGTTTTGGCTGCAGATCATTTCTACAGGATGGTTTTACATTTAATGGATATTAGATTTCCTGTCGCTGTATGTGATCGCTGATTTTTTCTCTATGTCTTCAACTGGATTTTTTCGGAGATGCTCAATATGAGTGAAAGCAACCTGAAGATTCTTCTGGTTGATGATGTCGCTTTTTTCCGCGATGTCATGTGCGATTATTTCAAACAAACGCCGGCAACCATTATCACTGCTGCGAGCGGCCAGGAAGCAATTGACACGGCCCAGAGGGAGCGTCCGAACCTGATTTATATGGATGTCGCGATGCCGGGCATGACTGGCATCGAAACCTGCCGTAATCTCAAGGCAAATCCGACCCTGAACAAGATCCCCGTGTTGCTGGTTTTTACCCCTGATCGTGATGCCACGGTCGCAGAGGTAGAGACTTCTGGTTGTGACGATTACCTGGCAAAGCCTTTCGGTCGCGAGGACTTCCTGAATTTGGGGCATAACTATTTGTTCAACATAGAACGTCGTGAACGCCGTGTCCCTTGTCAAATGACAGTCGATTTCTCCATCAATGGAGAAGCATTACCAGGGCAGGGGCGTCGATATCAGCCAGCATGGCTTTTATGTCGAGTTTCGCGATGAAATACCGCCGAACAGCCGTATCAGGGCAAGCTTCCTGCTACCAACGATCAGCGCCGAGAAGCTTGAGGTCTCGGGTCGCATCTCCTGGATCAACCAGGGGTTCCCACGGCAGAACATGACATTGCCGCAGGGCTTTGGTGTTGAAATCCAGTCAATAGAGAAGGGCTCAGTCGAAATTATTCGTACCTACCTGGAGGTTAATTGACCATGAACTCTGCAGTTCTGGACCTGTTGCGCAAGCGTCGAAGTATCCGTCAATTCCTGCCACATACAGTTGAGCGCGACAAGATTGAAGCTCTGATCGAGGCTGCAGTGCGTACACCGACCTCACGCGGGCGCAACCCTTGGGAATTCATCGTCGTCAACGATCAGAAACTACTGGAAAAACTCGGCAATGCCAAACAGCACGGCTCGGCATTTTTAACTGATGCTCCCCTGGCGATCGTTGTCGCGGCAGATGCTGACAAGAGTGATGTCTGGACCGAAGACTGCTCGATCGCAGCAATCGTCATTCAATTGACCGCAGAAGAGCTCGGCCTCGGCAGTTGCTGGGTCCAGGTTCGTCTACGTCCGCATGATGCCACATCCTCTGCGGAAAGCTACGTCAAGGAACTTTTGGGCCTTCCGGATACTCATGTTGTCGAATGCATTGTCGGCATCGGCTACCCGGCAGAGGTGAAAGCCGGTCATCCTCCAGAGAATCTGCCTTTCGGCCATGTCCATCTCAACACTTTCGGCGAGTAACCGTTGCCGATTGGGACGGATTCCGTAACAGCTTCTGGCATATTCCTGTCTCTCTGATAGAATCTTCTGGTGCGTGATGGTTTCCTACTCCCTCACGTTGCATCATTACATTCCAGAGATGTGGAGGAACATATGTCTTACGGTGAGTCGCGCGTTTACAAGAAGGTAGAGGTTATCGGCACGTCGGAAAAGAGTGTTGAGGGAGCAATCCAGAGTGCAGTCGACAGGGCCAAGTCGTCATTGGAGAAACTCTCATGGTTCGAGGTCCAGGAAGTGCGGGGCCATATCAGTGATGACGGCAAGGTCACGGAGTACCAGGTTGTTCTGAAGATTGCTTTCGAACTGTCCTGAAACGCGCCTATAGTTAGAAAACAATACAGTTGAACCATAATCCTCGCTGTGTTAAAAACGTTGCCGGGTGACACAATTGCGTCACCCGGCAACGTTTATTAGCGGTTTGTTCGGCAGCTTTTGACCGGCTCTGCAGGTTGATTATCCCCCGACATATCTCTATCAATCTGAAATTATTAGACTAAATACCTCCTGAATAGTTTTTTACGAACAGAAGCGCTATCGTTTTCCGGATTGGAACGCCTTTTGCTGATTAAAATCACGAAGTTTATTGTTTCGTAAAACTTTTTTCACAGGTCATGCTGAAATTAATGTTCAAGGATCAAGCAAATAAATTGGCGACCCCTGTCAGCCGGAGGCAACTTCTCAAGGTTGGCCTGCTGGCTTCCGTTGCCTGTCTCAGCCCGCTCCCGGCCTGGGCGCGTTACAGTCTGTCTGGCAATCAAGTCCGTTCCTTGAGTCTTTACAATACCCATACCGGCGAGACCTTGCGCAAGGTTGCCTATTGGGAGCAGGGCGTTTACCTTCAGGATGCCCTGAGTGAGATCAACGTCCTGTTGCGTGATCATCGCGCTGATTCTGTCAAGCCGATCGACCCTCATGCAATTGACCTGCTGTTTGCCCTGCAAGACAAGTTCGATTGCCAATGTCCGATTGAAATCATCTCCGGCTACCGTTCTCCTGAAACAAATTCAAAGATGAGCCGTAAAAGCAGCGGTGTTGCCCAGGATCAGAGGAGTTTGTAAGTAACTGATGTTCTTGCTGTGCCGGTCGCACCTTATGCATTGACGTTCAGTAAAAAATGAAAACGGTTAGAAACGGTTGTTTCGACAGGTTATATAATATGGTATCAAAAGCTCTCCAGGATGGAGGGCTTTTTCATTTTAAGAGGGCTCTTGCCCCCGGGCATTGGCAATCGGCTTTTCTGGCCCGTCAACATGCCGGCGTTTTTTAACAAAATTTGTTTTCGATATTGTCAGCCAGCGAATCACACTCGATGCATGGTGGGTTATGGATAGCGAGAAGAGGCAGCAGATCAACAAGGTCGCATTCGTCAGTTTGTTTTGTCTGACCGCATTGCCCCTGGTGTCTTCTCCTGTTGCGCTGGTCGCAGGGTTCTCATTCAGCTTTATCTTTGGCAATCCACTTCCCGAACTGACTTCAAGGTACAGCAAGTCTCTGCTCAAGCTTTCTGTCGTCGGCCTCGGCTTCGGTGTTAACTTCGTCGAGGTGATCGAGGTCGGCAAGAACTCGCTAGTGTTGACCCTGGTCAGTATCAGCGCGACCATCGGTCTGGGACTCCTGCTCGGTCGCGCCTTGCGCCTGCCGAAGAACACCGTTACGCTGCTTTCCTTCGGCACGGCCATCTGTGGCGGCAGCGCCATCGCCGCGATGGCACCGGTGATCAAGGCTGATGATGACGAGATCGCGGTTTCCCTGGCGACGGTGTTTGCCCTGAATGCCGTGGCCCTGGTGATCTTCCCGCCGCTGGGAGCATTGTTCCAACTTGATCAGCAGCAGTTCGGTCTCTGGGCGGCGCTGGCGATCCATGACACCAGCAGCGTGGTCGGCGCCTCGGCGGCTTTTGGTGCGTTGGCCCTGTCGGTCGGCACCACGGCCAAGCTGACCCGTGCACTGTGGATTGCGCCTTTTGCGTTAGTCGCCGGATTGCTATGTAAATCGAAAGAACGAACCGGCATTCCCCTTTTCATCCTCGGTTTTATTGCCGCGGCCTTTATTAACAGTTGGTTGCCCGTCTTCCAACCGTTTTGGGATGTCCTTTACGCGATCTCCAAACAAACCCTGGTGATGACCCTGTTTCTGATCGGCGCCGGCCTGACCAGGCAGGTTCTCCGGCAGGTGGGGGTAAAACCATTACTTCTGGGTGTTGTTTTGTGGGCGATTGTGAGCGTTGCGACGCTGTCACTAATAGTTGGCGGATATATCGGCTAGCGACCCGAGATGCCAAACTATTCGTTTTCGATTCCAGTGTTCTTAGCATATAGCTGAAATTGTGTTGTTAACTATGGTAACTTTTAGTGTAATTATTTTAGTTCTTTGTCACTTGCAATTTCATGTGATTATTCTTCCAACAAAATTCATTTTTTCAATTTATTTGAAATCATCCTTGTGCATATATACTATGAGCGGGTTACCTCTTCTGTCATCAATGTTTTAACAGGGAGTCACGTTGAACTTTCATCTTAAGTTTGCATTTTTATTTATCCTTGGAGTCGTTTGCGCTTTACCTCTCTCATCGATAAGTCTGGCGGAAGAACTGGAGCCCAGGCGATGGACCCACCTGCCGATCAACACCAATTTTATCGGCGGCGGATTTGCCCACACCGATGCGGATATCAGCTTTGACCCGGTCCTCAAGATCGAAGACGGCCAAGTCGACCTGCATACCTGGGTCGCGAAGTACATTCGAACCTTCGCGCTGTTCGATAAAACGGCGCGGGTTGACCTGTTGCAGGGTTACCAGGAGGGGCGCTGGACGGGTCTGCTCGACGGCGTCCCGACGACGGTCCGTCGCAGTGGCTGGGCCGACACCAGACTGGGCTTCGCGATCAATCTGTACGGCGCACCACCTCTAGAGGGGAAGGAGTATGCTGCTTACCGTGCAGCCATAGACACGGAAACCATTGTCGGTGCCGGCCTGTCCTTACAGCTGCCGACCGGCGACTACATGGACGACAAGCTGATCAACCTCGGCACCAACCGTTTCACCTTCCGGCCTCGCTTCGGGGTGCTTCACACCCGCGGCAAGTGGTCTGTGGAAGTGACCGGAGTGGTTGAGCTCTACACTGACAATACGGACTTCTTCAACGGCAAGGAGCTCGAAAATGATCCACTCTACGTGATCCACAGCCACTTGATCTACACCCTTCGCCCGGGAGTCTGGGCCGGCTTGAGTGCCGGGTACGATTATGGTGGCCGATCCACGGTAGATGGCGTTGAAAAAGACGACCGGAAGCAGAATGTCGGCTGGGCCGTCAGCCTGGGCTTTCCGGTCAGTCGGCACATAGGTTTCAAGCTCGCTTACATCGGCACCCGTACCCAGGAATCGACCGGCATCGATTCGGATACCTATGTGGTTGGATTCTCCGCGTTCTGGTAATGGTTTCGCATTCTGGAAGCCGCTGAACCAACCTTGTAAAATCGGTACTCTCAAACAACCATATTCCCGGACAGTTTATGAGCAACAAGCTAAAAAAGAAAAAGCCTGCAACGAGCCACAACAACCAGCAGGACAGTGTCTTCAAGGAAGCCTGGGAGAACATGAACGAACGACATGTCCAGGTTTATGCCCGAATTCATCACTAAACGTATACCCAAAGGGAAGGGCAAGGTTTGGGTTGTGGTCGTGGTCACCCTGGTGGAGTTGCTGGTCCTGGGAATTGTTGGTAAATTTGTCTATGACTGGTTTTTTTAAATAACGTGACGCGGGACGCGGAACGAGAAAACTATTTTGTTCAGTTAGTTAAGACTTTATTGTTAATGTAGGTTATAGTTATTTAATTCGTGTTTTATGGTTTAACCGCGTCCCACGTACCGCGTGCCGCGTACCGGTTTTAAAAAGGAGATTATATGAAAAACGAAGATGTCGGCATGCCGATCGGTATCACGCTGGATCCCGGAACCTATTATCGCTGTACCTGCGGCAAGTCGCAAAACCTGCCGTTTTGTGACGAGTCTCACAGCGGCAGTGAAAGCTCACCGATCGAGTTCAAGGTCAAACGCCGCCAGAAGGTTTTCATCTGCGGCTGCGGATTGACCGGTGACCAGCCCTACTGTGACGGCAGCTGCGGAGTTTCCCTGCCGAACCGGGAATGATAAAAACAAGGGACGCGGCACGTGGCACGCGGTACGCGGCAAACCGATAATCCTACAAGATCAGTCGCCAGGTTCCGTTTGCACGGCGGGCTTGAAGGGCTGCTGGTGCGTCGATATCGCTCAGATCTGCCAAGCTATCGTTTCAGGGATAACCCGGGCATCAAGGATGCCATAGAAGCCATGGGCATCCCTCACACCGAAGTCGATGTCATCCTCGCCAACGGCCTCTCGGTCAACTTCTCGTATCCTCTGCAAGACAATGACATGATTGATGTTTATCCGGTTTGTTCGGACATTCCGGTCGCCAGCCCGTTAAAGCTCACCCCTTGTCCCCCTGATCCTGTCTCCTTTGTTCTCGATGTCCATCTCGGCAAACTCGCCCGTCGCATGCGTCTGCTCGGTTTCGATGTCTGTTACCGCAACGATCTTGATGACGCTGAAATTATGGACATTGCCGAAGGTGAAAACCGCATCATTCTTACTCGTGATCTCGGCATCCTCAAGCATCGCAAAGTTATGCACGGTTACCTGGTTCGCAGTGACCAAATCGACTGCCAGTTGCGCGAAATCCTGAAACGCTATGAGTTGTACGGGCAGATCCGTCTCTGGACCCGTTGCATGGTTTGTAACGGTCTGATGGAGAAGGTGGCAAAGGCTGAAGTCCTGGATCGCCTGGAACCCAAGACCAGGCTTTACTACGAGGATTTTCATCGCTGCTCAAGTTGTGACCAGCTCTATTGGCAGGGCTCTCATTACTTAAAGATTGCTGCCTGGCTCAACGAATTCCTTTAGCAAAAGCATTCATAGTCCATCTTCACTCCTCAATATGCTTTACCTGTCTCCTCGCACAATCTCCAAAACCTGCTAAAATCGGGACCACAACGTTATCTTTCAAAACATTGGAGGACGTCATGAAAACATTGTCTAGCATGATACTGATGCTCTTGTTTGCCTGCACAGCTTGGGCCGCAGGTGAAACAGTCGTTTACCAGGTTAATGGAGCAGATTACCAGGGTTACTATACCAGCCCGTCAGCCGGTGCTCCGCTGGTCATCTTGCTGCACGACTGGGACGGCCTGACCGACTACGAAGTCAAGCGCTCCGAGATGCTCGCAGAGCTCGGTTACGCGGTATTTGCTGCCGACCTGTTCGGTAAAGGTGTCCGCCCGACTGAGATCGTGGATAAAAAACAGCACACCGGAGAATTGTATAAGGATCGCGCAAAGATGCGTGCACTGGTCCAGGGTGCTGTCGATGAGGCCAAAAAGAAGGGCGCCAACACCGGCAACGCGGTCGTCATGGGCTACTGCTTTGGCGGGGCGGCGGTTCTTGAGTATGCCAGGTCAGGTGCCGATATGAAAGGCTTTGCCACCTTCCACGGCGGGCTGGCAACTCCTGAAGGGCAGGACTACAGTAAAGCCAAGGGGCAATTCCTGATTCATGCATGGCACGGCAGACAGCGCTATCACCATGGATGATTTCTCAGCCCTGGCGAAAGAGCTGGAAACTAACGGTGTCAAACATGAGATGATTTCCTACGGCGGTGCGCCGCATGCCTTCACCGTGTTCGGTTCAGACCGGTATCGTGAAGATGCCGACCATAAATCGTGGCAACGCTTTGTCGGCTATCTCGCTGAGACGCTTCGCTGAGAGGAACTTGACGCGGCTTCCGGAGACGGTCTGAAACGGACCGTCTCCGGGGCTGCTGGCGGGATTGCTTGGTCTGATAGTCTGTGCCTGTCGGTATTAGCGATATCATCCTGTTTCCAAAACGTGTATCCTCTGTAGTGCCATCCGACATTAACCAACCACTTTGGAGATACGATGGAATACTTGATTGCATGGCTTGTGTTCCCCTTTGCCACCGCTTCAATGGCCCACGGGAAGAACCGTAACGTAATTGTATGGGGAATTATTGGCGTGTTACTCGGCCCTTTTGCCATCCTTATTGTCGCCATGTTGAAGACGGAGTCCGGCGAAGACCAGGGATATAATTAGTCGCTGTTATTTTACGCTACGTGGAGTTCCCGTTTGCCCTGTGGCCTTATCTTGGCTAGAATCTAACCATGACTGACCTCAAACCTGAGAAATGGACACCTGCCGATCTGGATGTCCTGTTGGACGATGTCATCGCCGCCGTTGAAAGCGGTGAGGTTGATTCAGCCTTTGACAACGCCGAGCTGACCTCCGGACATCTCACCAGGGCCAAGAACACCAGGAACTATACCAAGAACTACCTTGCCGCCTGTATTCGTGCCGGTATTGATGGTGTCTCGGAAGCCAGCAGCGATACGGCCCTGGGCCTGGTGAACGCTTTTCGCCAGATGAATGCTGAATCACCGCTTGATAAGCTCCCTGAGAGTTACAAGGTGTTCGCGGTCAAGTTGCCTTGTGAAGATGGCAACCCTGATGTCGAGATATATATCAAGAATGGGGACAGGGTCCTTTATGGAGAGAAAGTCCTGCCGCGAGGCGTCCTGACTGAAAACTTCCTGGACGTGACCGGTTCGGCACTCTTGCAGAATCAGCCGAAATGATACTGGCGTCACTCCCGGACGCTTGATAGTAGATTGAAACTATGCAACAGAAGCTGATATTTATCGACGTCGAGACAACCGGGGTCAATCCGGACTGTAACGGTCTGACACAGATTTCCGGCTGCGTGCAGGTTGATAACGATGTCGTGGAGTCATTCGACTATTTTGTCCGGCCATTTCCGCAGGACGTGATAGAGAGCACGGCCCTTGAAGTGACCGGGATTGATCGCAGACAGTTTCTTCCTCCCGAGCACCCTGACCACCTTGCCGTTCCGGGGCAGTTATTCGAAGACCCCAAAGAGATCTACGTGCGCCTGCACACGATGTTCAAGAAATATGTCGGGCAATATGACAAGTCCGACAAGTTCCAGTTCGTCGGTTACAACGCCCACAGCTTTGACATGCCTTTCATGCGGCGTTTCTGGGAGAAGAACAACGACCGCTTCTTCGGCAGCTGGTTCTGGTATCCCTGCCTGGATGTCATGCTGTTATGGGCGCAGATTTTACAGCCGGTGCGTCATGAGCTGCCGAACTTCAAGCTCGCAACCGTCGCCAAACATAGCGGTATCGAAGTCGATGAAAACCGTCTGCATGATTCACAGTACGACATCGAACTGACCCGTGAGCTCTGGCTCTCGGCCTGCAAAATCATCAAGCAGGGAGAGCGTCAAGAGCCCGCCTGGAGCCAGGGCGAACTGTTCTGATAAATGCCGCCCAGATCATTTCCGGACCGCCGGGTTGCCCCCGGACCAATCTCGTATTAAAATAACATTGAACCTTTCCTCTTGATCACAACAGGAGGACATCATGATTAAGAAACTGGCCATACCATGGCAAGTGCGCATACATCTGTTTCTGTTTGTTGCAAGCCTGCTCTGGATCATTGTTCCGGCAATCAATAAGGCTCCCGGCGAGCTTGTGACTCGAGACTCCCTGGTCGCTGCATCAGAGTTTCTATACCTGGTTGATACCGAGGAGTACGCGAAGAGCTGGGAGGTGACCTCGTCCGCTCTCAAAAACATGCTGACGCAAGCAGCCTGGAGCGAGGAGATTGACCGTCTCAGGTCTTTCCTTGGACCGATCGTCGAGCGGATTCATCATGATATCGCTTACACTGATTCGGCGAGTGATGTCCCGGCAGGTGAGTACGTGATTATGACCTTTGTCTCGAGGTTTGAGCTCAGTGAACGGGTTTTTGAAAAACTCACCCTGATGCTCGGCGAGGATAATCAGTGGCAGGTGGTCGGATATTTCCTCAAACAGGCATGACAGGTCTGCCATCGTGCTGATTGCGCCCTCAGTGAAAAAGACATTATCCGTAGCAGTTTATGTAACAAGTCTTTATCTTGCACTTTATGTTTTTTATGCCGGCTTCTGCACGGGCAGATGATGGCAGCAGAGATCCTCTCCAGCAGACTTCCTTGGTTGAAAAAATTCTCCGGCAATCTGCTACGAGCAAGGCTCCCGGCGCCCGTATCACGTCCATCTCCAGCCATTTCCTCGGCGCCCCTTATATGGCAAACAGCCTGATCGGAGGCACTGCAGAGGCTGAGCGGTTGGTGACCAGGCTGGACGGCTTTGACTGTTTTACCTTCCTGGATACTGTTGAGGCATTACGACGTAGTACCGATGCCGCTGACTTCCCTATGCAGATGATGCAGGTTCGTTACCGGGACGGGATGGTCTCCTATGAAAATCGCAGGCATTTCTTCAGCGACTGGGTGTCGGACCAGGGGTCACCTGTCAAGGATGTTACGGCAATTGTCGGCCAGGGCAGGGAACGGCATGTCCTCAAAAACTGAATGCGAAACAAGCAGGGGACCTTTGGCTGGACGGGGTCAACGTAGTTCCAAGGATAATCACCTATATCCCTGCAAGTGAGCTGAACGCGAAGCTGCTTGATGCACTTGAATCAGGTGATTACGTAGGATTATACAGTCCCCTTGCGGGACTGGATGTCAGTCATACGGGATTGATCGTCGAGGCCGATGGAGCTATCATGCTGCGTCATGCCTCTTCGCGCGGTGGCGTGGAACGAATCCTAGATGAAGAGCTGGTGACTTATCTGCGCGGAACAACGGGCCTGATCGTTTACCGCGTGATGCAATGAAAATACAGGATCGACCATACCTGCTGCTGACCATGGCGGTCCTTTTCTGGGCCGGAAACTTCATTCTCGGCCGTGCATTCCACAACGATATCCCGCCGATCGCACTGGCTTTCTGGCGCTGGCTGGGGGCTTCTGTGCTGGTGACCTGGCCGGCCTTGCCGCATCTACGTCGTGACCGCCGGGCGCTCGCAGGAGCCTGGCCTGCGGTTCTTTTGCTGGCCGTTTTGGGCATCGCTTCGTTCAACACGCTGGCCTATTCCGGCCTCCAGTACACCCAGGCAATCAACGCATTCCTGATCCAGTCCCTGATGCCGGTGATGATCGTGATCCTGTCATTCCTGATTTTCCGGGAACGTGTCACGGTTTTGCAATCTGCCGGCATCGTAGTGTCGCTCTCCGGCGCAGTCATGATCATCGCTCGCGGTGATATGGCCGCCCTTTTGTCCCTGACAGTCAATCGCGGTGATTTTCTGGTCATGGCCGCTATCGCCTGTTACGCAGGATACTCGGTGATGCTGCGCAAGCGACCGCACGTTCATCCCCTTGCGTTTATCTGTACGATCTTCTGGATCGGCACAATCGTACTCCTGCCTCTTTACCTCTGGGAGTCCATGACTGTGGCCGTCATGCAGGTGAAACTGACCAGCCTGCTGGTGATCGGCTATGTCATGGTGTTTCCGTCGATCGTCTCCTATCTCTGCTATAACCGTGGTGTCGAACTGGTCGGTGCCAACCGGGCAGGGTTGTTCATTCACCTGATGCCGGTGTTTGGCAGCATCATGGCGGTCCTTTTTCTCGGCGAGGCATTCAGGTGTTATCATGGCTTCGGTGTTTGCCTGATCGGCACGGGAATCTTCCTGGCGACCCGCTCACGCAAGCCATCTGAGTCGTGAATCAAGAGATCCACGGTTGAACTTTTACAACCCGATAACCTCACTAAAATCTTCTAAATAATCAGCCCAACTTGCGCTGGAGAAGTTGGGCTGTATTCTATTGTGGGTGTTCACTGGTTGACCAGTGCAGTAAAAGAATTCGTTAAAGACTTTTTCACAAAAAACGGGTAGAAGGGTGTTTTTTGTTTTTATTGCGTTACAATTGCCATATTCAAGAAATCAAATTGCACTGAGTTGTCTTCGGAAAAGCAATAAAGTCAACTCTGACAATGTTGCTACTTTATTTCCCACTCACACGGAAAGGATTAAGTTATGAAAAAAGTTCAAGTTATTCTGTTAGTTATGTTTTCATTGACAGTACTGGGCTGCACCAGCTCTCAAGACAAGGCTTACCAAGCACAGGAAGAAGTCCACAAAGAAAGGCTCGCGCTTATAGAGAAATATCAAAAATGCTTGGATGCGGCCGGTGGCGACGATGCAAAAGTCGAAACATGTGATCAATATTTAAAAGCTGCTGAAGCCCTGAAATAATAGTGCCTGTATATGTCAATACAAACTCTCTGCTAAATCACCCGCGGGTGTTTTTATGAACACGTAAATACTGGTTGGGATGCGTGGATTCGATTCAGCGCTCGCCTGTTACCGAAGTATCTACACTGCGAAACGATCATGCATAAACTACTAAAGAAAGGTTAATATATCAATGACTATGACCGAGATTCTAATTCTGTTCCTGGCATTGATGGGGCCGACCAAGGCCCTGCTCGTTTATGCCGGCCTGACCGAAAAGATGGATGCCGCGCAAAGGGGTTCCATCGCGTTCCGCGCAGTGATTGTCGCATCCATCGTGACCTTCCTGTTCCTGTGGGCCGGCGTTGCAATTATCCAGGCCATCCATGTTCAGATTCCAGCGATAAAGATCTCCGGGGGGATCATCCTGCTTATCTTTGCTCTTGGACTGGTCCTGGGTTGGGGCGCACATGATGACCATCAGGAGGAGGGGGACATTGCCATCTTCCCGCTGGCCATGCCTTTGCTCGCTTCACCACAAGGGATCGTAATCCTGATTACATTCGCGGGGGCGGCCCAGAAAAGTGGTCTGAGCACATACCCCCTGTATCTCGCGTTGGCCATAACCATGGGCGTCAATCTGATCGCGCTGCTGTTCGGTGCCAAACTCCTGAAATATGTGCCGCCGTCCGCACTGAAAGTCGTATTGAAACTCTCAGGGATTCTATTGTGTGCCATGGCCGTGCAGTTAATGTTGTGGGGGTTCAGCGATCTTGGTCTTGTGCCGGCTAAGGTTGAGTAGTTTTTCAGGGATTGGATATGACCAAATATATCTTGTAAGCGGTTGATTTCTCATGATCGCCAGTCTACGATACAAACAGAATCGACAATCTGTCTATCGTCTAAATTAAATGAAAATACTATCCTCAGGGGCTCCTGTGAATAACCGTGACTACATTCTTATGATTGGCCTGATCGCTCTGACTGTCCTGACGTCGTTCTTCATGACCTATTACGGCGTGAATATCATCATGTCCGGAACCGCCCCGGCTAGCGCCCTGACATTTTCCTATGTCACGATCGCCTACGGCCTCGGTTGTCTGGCAGTCCTCAGCCTGGCCTGGAGCAGTCGTGAAACATGGTCTGTGACGGTCATCAAGCTATTTGCGCTCTGCTATCTCGGCGTCGTTGTCCTGGACACGTTTCGTGATGGTCTGCAGGGCGGTCTCGAGATCATCCGGATCCCGGCTCTGGCAGTGGTTCTCTGTACCAACTGGCTCGCAGTCAAAAAAGTCGTTGAAAGAGATTGACGTCGTGGCAATCTCCTGTTCTCCCGACGTGCCCGGCTTGACTTCGGCGAAGAGCTTGCCAAGATGGATGTGTAACATGCATTGATCAATTGAGGAGTCATGAGCGATGAACATTATTCCGGCTTACACCCCACCCGATTTCAAGTCTGAGCAACTGATCTCATCTCCAATCGTAAAAACCGAACCAGCGCCCGACCATGGGGTTGTCCCGGCAAATTTTCACGGCACATCAAACCATCCTGAATACCTTCATCTTGGTCATGGCCGCTGGCTGCTGGCTCCCGAGAGTCGCATGGATGCGGTCCTTGTCCTCAAAGGTGAAAATATTGATGTCACGGAGGCACGCCGGGTTCGCAAGGGTGACATGGTCGTGGTCGGCCGGACCGAGAATGGAGAAGAGGGGATTTACGTCCATGTTGAAGGTTTCGAGCCGGAGGCGGATCACGCGGTTGACAAGTTTTCCTTTCGCACCCGCGGTACCCGTGAGACCCCTTTCTCGCGCTGCTACGATGACCTTTACAACGTCCTGCGCCACGATCGTGACCATGGGCACATAGTCTGGGTGCTTGGCCCGGCCGTGGCCTTTGACAAGGACAGCAGGGATGCTATGCAGGGGCTGATAGAGAACGGCTTCTGTCACGGCCTGCTGGCCGGCAACGCGCTGGCTACGCATGATCTCGAGGCCGCTCTCTATCGAACCGGCCTGGGACAGGATATCTATTCCCAGACCCTCAAGCCGCTCGGCCACTACAACCACCTCGACATTATCAATGAAGTGCGCCGTCGTGGCTCGATAGAACAAACCATTGAAGAGCTTGGCCTCAAGGACGGGATTATCTATGCCTGTGAAAAGAAGGGCATCCCCTATGTCCTCGCCGGGTCGATTCGCGATGATGGCCCATTACCCGAAGTTGTTGCCGATGTTTACCTTGCCCAGGACGCCATGCGTGTCCATGCTCGTAAAGCAACCACGGTGGTCGCCCTGGCGACGCAATTACATTCGATTGCCTTCGGCAATATGGTGCCCAGCTATCGGGTCATGCCTGACGGGTCGGTTCGACCTGTCTTCTTTTATATTGTCGACATGACCGAGTTCAGTGCCGACAAACTGGCCAATCGCGGTTCGGCGCAGGCCGTGGCAATCCTTACCAATGCCCAGGACTTTACCGTTAACCTCTGGAACAACCTCAAGGACTGATCCGCTTTTACTGAGGGGCCATGATGAATAAAACAGTACAGATTATCGGCGTGCCAATTGATCTTGGACAGTCGCATCGAGGCGTCGATCTGGGCCCCGGAGCGCTCAGGTATGCCGGACTGGCTTCGCGACTGGAAAAGCTCGGCTATCGAAGTCCATGATTCCGGAAACCTGCCTGTCCCGGTTCGGGAGTCGCTGGTGCACGAGCGCCAGGATCATTACCTGCCGACAATTATCGAGGTTTGCAAAGCCGCCTGCCTGGCTGGACAGCAGGCCTTGGCACAGGGACGAATTCCGATCTTTTTTGGCGGCGATCATTCGATTTCCATAGGGACGATTGCCGGAATCGCCGACGAGCAGTCGGTCGGAGTGCTCTGGATCGATGCCCACGGTGATTTCCACACCGAGGATTCATCGCCATCGAAGAATATTCATGGGATGCCATTAGCGATTCTGCTTGGCCACGGCTATCCAGAATTGGTGGCGGTCGGTGGGTCGCAGGCGACCCTGCAGCCGGAAGATGTTGTGATGATCGGGGTGCGTGATCTCGATTCCGGTGAACGCCAGCGCCTGCGTGAAAGCGGCATGACCGTTTATACGATGCGTGATATCGACGAAAAAGGCATGGGTGCGATCGCAGCTGAAGCTCTGGTCAAACTCAGGCATAAAAACCGGCTGCATGTCAGCCTGGATATTGACTCTCTTGACCCTCAGGCCTCGCCCGGTGCGGGGACCCTTGTCCCCGGTGGGCTGACCTATCGTGAGGCCCAACTATTGATGGAAATCATCGCTGATTCCCGGCGCCTGGGATCCCTTGATATCGTCGAAATCAACCCCATCCTGGATAACCGCAACAAGACAGCAGAAACTGCTGTCGAGCTGACGGCCTCACTTTTCGGTAAAAGCATCATCTGATTTATGCTTCACCTGCTTTGAATCGGGTAACTGGCCGTTTGCGACTCCATTAGTTCACAGAGGGGTGGTATATGTCGGGCTCATCGAAAAAAGTCATTTACGCCGCATTGATCGGCAACACCCTTGTGGCGATCACCAAGTTCTTTGCCGCCGCCATAACAGGCAGCTCCGCGATGCTTTCAGAAGGCATCCACTCGGTTGTGGACACCGGCAACCAGCTTTTGCTGCTGCTCGGCCTGCACAAGGCGAAAAAACCAGCTGACGAGCGTTTTCCTTTCGGTCATGGCAAGGAGGTCTATTTCTGGAGTTTTGTCGTTGCAATTCTGATTTTTGCAGTAGGAGCGGGCGTCTCTGTTTATGAAGGCATCATCCATCTGATGTATCCGGAGCCGATAAAGAGCCCGTATGTAAACTATATCGTCCTGGTCCTGGCAATGTTCTTTGAAGGCGCCGCTCTCCATTTCGCAATGACCGAGTTCAGTAGGACGAAGGGCAAGTGGGGTTACCTGGAGGCGGTTCGAAAGGGCAAGGACCCGACCGGTTTCGTTGTCCTGTTCGAGGACTCCGCTGCCATGCTCGGTTTGTTTGCCGCGTTCCTCGGCGTTTTTTTGACCCAGGTGACCGGCAACCTGGTTTACGATGGTCTGGCCTCTATCGTCATTGGCCTGATCCTCGGCGGAACAGCGATCTGGCTGGCGTATGAAACCAAGGGCCTGCTGATCGGCGAGAGTGCCAATCTGCAAGTGGTCAAGGATATCCGGGAGCTACTTGGCGGTTTTCCCCAGATCGAGCATGTCAACGAAGTCCTGACGATGCACATGGGCCCCAAGTTCATCCTCGCCAACCTGAGTATTGATTTTAAAGATGACCTCACTGCCACCGAACTCGAAGCCGCCATAAGCAGGATGGACGCTCAGATCAAAAAGTCCTGTCCGGATGTGCAGCGGGTCTTTATCGAGGCTGAGGCGAGAAAGAGATTCAAGGGGGAAGAGGAAAGAGGTGAGGGGTGAGGGGAAGCCTTATGTGTCGTAATCGGCACTTGGTCCGACAGATAGTGCCTGATTTTGTTCCGCACTCGCCGCATACTAAATATCCCTAGGTAATGTAAGAGAAAGAGTTGCAGCAATACTTAGGAAAGCCCCGACTCAGGAAGTGGGTTGGGGCTTTGTTTTACTGTTATTCGTGACAAATAAAACGCCCCTGGAGACCATTACAGAGGCCTCATCAGCAGGGCCTGTTTATAAACACAAGTTAACTTAACACTAACCTCTTCAGGCACTTTTTCAAGAACTCAAACACACAAATCAATTAAGAAGCCATTTACTATCTGACAAAAAACGCGTTCTGAATCTCCTTAGGTAATTGAGAGACTTCCTACTGGAACAGCATGTGAGACAATAAGGCTCTTAAGTTACTTGCGCAGTGGTGACCGTGCCTAAAGAACCGCAACTTGCCGATTGGATGAAGACTTTAAGGCAATTGCTCCCCGCCTCTTTGGCGTCATAAAGTGCCTTATCGGCCATATTGACAGCTCATCTTCTTGACCATGCCTATGGAGGACAAGCGATGCTATGAGGATCACCGCCGGAAGGAAACTCCCTGCTTATTCAACAACCATCCCCAGTAAACTGATTGAAATCAACTACAGCCATCATTAGGGCAACTGATTTAGCATGCCAACATTACAACTTCGGTCATATTTCTGTTAGAATCTACGGTAACAAACGATCCTGCTCCAGCCCTAAAGGAGATATGATGCTTCCAACCAAATATCATGATTTTTATAAAACAATCGCGAAAACAATCTCCAAGCAGAGACTGATCACTGATCCACTTTTAACCGTATCATTCGGAACCGATGCCAGCTTTTACCGCCTGATTCCAAAGATTGTCATCAATGCTGAAGCGGAAGAAGAGGTTCAGCTGATTCTTCATGAAGCAAGTCAACGTCGGCTACCAGTCACCTTTCGGGCCGCCGGCACCAGCCTTTCCGGCCAAGCGATCACTGACAGTATTCTGGTGCGCCTGGGAAAAGGCTGGCAGAATTATAAAATTTTTGATAACGCAAAAAAAATCCAGTTGCAGCCCGGAATTATCGGCAGCCAGGCGAATCGTTTCCTCGCCGAATTCGGTAAAAAGATCGGCCCGGATCCAGCCTCAATCGACAGCGCAAAGATAGGCGGAATTCTCGCCAATAATGCCAGCGGCATGTGTTGCGGAGTGTCCGAAAACAGTTATCAGACCCTGGACAGTTTGCGGCTGATTCTCGTCGATGGCACTATCGTTGACACCAGCGATGACAAAAGCCGGGCGGATTTCAAAAGAAGCCACTCGCATCTCCTACAGGGTCTCACTGATCTGCGTCAGAAAATTCTAGCTGACAATGATTTAAACGAACGCATTCGCTACAAGTTCAAAATAAAAAACACAACTGGCTACAGCTTGAACGCCCTGATCGACTTCAGCGATCCTTTCGATATCATGCAGCAGTTGATGGTCGGATCGGAAGGAACTCTCGGATTCATTTCTGACGTGGTTTATAAAACTGTCGTTGAACATCAACATAAGGCCAGCGCTTTGATTCTCTTTCCCGACGTTCCCACGGCCTGCAGCGCCGTCCCTATTCTTCGGGATGGGTTACCAGTCGCCGCAGCCGAATTGATGGACCGTGCGGCCCTGTCGTCGGTCGAAAACGAAGCGGGCATGCCCGATTATCTCGCCGGTCTGAAAAAAAACGTCACCGCGCTGTTGGTCGAAACCCGAGCCACCAGTGCTAAAAAACTGAAGGGACAGATTGAACAAATTGGCGCGGCACTGAAAAAAATTAAAACTATCATGCCGATTGAATTTACCGACAACCCTGCTGAATACACAGTTTACTGGAACATCCGCAAAGGTCTCTTTCCGGCAGTGGGTGCTGTGCGCCAGACAGGAACCACAGTCATTATCGAAGACGTCGCCTTCCCTCATCAGCATCTGGCCGCTGCCGCACTCGACCTGCAGAATCTGTTTAAAAAATATCACTATGATGAAGCGATCATCTTCGGGCATGCCCTTGAAGGGAACCTGCATTTTGTCTTTACCCAGGATTTTTCGTATGAAGAGCAGGTTGTTCGCTACCGTGATTTTATGGATGAAGTCGTCACTATGGTCGTAGAGAAATATGACGGTTCGCTCAAGGCAGAACATGGCACCGGGCGAAATATGGCTCCATTTGTAGAAAAAGAATGGGGCACAGCGGCCTACACACTGATGAAGTCGATCAAGAACTTGTTTGATCCGCAAGGTCTGTTGAATCCGGGCGTCATTATCAACGATGATGCTGAAGCACACATCAAAGATCTTAAACCACTCCCAGCGACCCATGAGCTGGTTGACAAATGCATCGAATGCGGATTCTGTGAGCCAGTCTGCCCGTCACGCAACCTCTCCTTTACCCCCCGCCAGCGTATCGTTGCTCGCCGTGAAATCAGCCGTCAAATGGCAGCAAACGCAGCACCCGCCGAGCTCAAAAAGCTATTGAAGGCTTATCAATATCCAGGGCAGGAAACCTGCGCTTCCGATGGTTTGTGTGCCACAAAATGCCCGGTGGGTATTGACACCGGGAAGCTGGTCAAAGCCCTCCGCGAAGAAGCCAATGGCGATCTGGCCAACCTGGTTGCTGATTGGGTCGCAAGAAATTTCAAGGGCGTTGCGGGCACAATTAACACAACCCTGAAAACGGTCGATAAGGTTCATCAACTGACCGGCACGGGGTTTATGGAAAAAGCTTCGTCAACAGCACGCACCCTGAGTGTCAATAAACTGCCACTTTGGAACAGGGAAATGCCCTCCGGAGTGGCAAAAATCAAACCAGAGCCCTTTGATCCTGACAACCCTTTACAGGTGGTTTATTTTCCAGCCTGCCCCAGTCGCTGTATGAGCGGTCCAGCGCGAGCTGAATCAGAGTCTGAGGACTTGCCACAAAAAACGATTTCACTCTTGAAAAAAGCCGGTTATCAGATCATCTACCCCGAAAATCTGGAGAGTCACTGCTGCGGTCAGGCGTTTGAGAGTAAAGGGTTTTCCAAACAAGCCAACTCTAAGAGTGATGAGTTGAGCCGCGCGCTGATTAAAGCCTCCGACGATGGAATGATTCCTGTTCTTTGCGATACCAGTCCCTGCTTGCTGCGCATGAAAGAGAATCTGGATTCCAAGCTAAAACTCTATGAACCGATTGAATTTGTTCTTGAGTTTTTGTTGGACAAACTGAAATTCACCCCTCTTGTCAGCAAAGTGGCTCTGCATGTTACCTGCAGTGCTCGTAAAATGGGGCTCGATGACAAACTTACGGTCTTGGCCAAAACTTGCGCAACGGAGGTCGTTGTCCCGGAAGATATTTATTGCTGCGGCTTTGCTGGCGATCGCGGATTCAACTATCCGGAATTGAACGCCTCGGCGCTGGAGGGGCTTAAACAACAGACCAAAGGTTGCAGCGCTGGGTATTCTACCAGCAAAACCTGTGAGATAGGCTTGTCACTGCATGCAGATATCCCTTACCGCTCAATTCTTTACCTGGTCGATGCGGCAACGGAATCACTTTAAAGAATGAATATGTCCCGATAATTCTCTTATGAGAGATAAGAAAGGAAACAATCAGGAATATATTACTTCTTATAAATCTTACATTGACAGGACACTTATAAATTGACTGAAATGCGAAATTCTTACTGACCCTGCCTGAGTTATGAGAAAGATCAAGCTTGATGCTCAAGCCCAACATGTCACCCAAGGACACACGAATATGGATACAGGGAAGAATAGCTGCCTATGTATTAATTAGGAAATTCACAATTTTAACTGGCCAGCCCTGGCAATAGGGCTTTGAGCCCTTCAGTCAGCATCCCCATGGCAATTGCGGCAAGAACCAGCCCCATGACTCTCGTAACAACGCCCATTCCCGACGCGCCCAATCGCCTCGAAACAGGCGTAGCGAAGCTGAACAAAATCCCACACAACACAGAAAAAAATATGATCACAGCCGAAACCTCAAGTTTCCCTAGTACAGCCTGGTTTTGCTGGGCAGCGACAAGAACGGTTGCCATTGAGCCTGGTCCTGCAACCATCGGGATTGCGAGTGGCACGACCGCAATCGATTCTTGCGATTCAGATTCCTCAAGCTCTTTATCCGATTGCTTGTGTTCTGATTTATTAAAAAGCATATGCAGGCCAATGATGAGCACAATCAAGCCTCCGGCAGAGCGGAGCGAGTCAACGGTGACACCAAAGAATTTAAACAGCATCGGGCCACCCCAAGTCACAATTAGCAAGGTAATCGCGACGGCCATGGCACACACCCAAGCAATTCGCTTATTTTCAGACTCCGTCCGACCTGCTGTCATGCCAGCAAAAACGCCAATATTGCCTATTGGGTTCATCATGGAAAAAAGAGCTGCTGCGAAACTCGCCAGCGCTGCATGGGTAAGCATAGAGACCTCCGTAAGAAGTGTTTATTTGGGTTAGATAACAGTGCCGCGTCCTTTTGAAAGCACGTCACCTAACCCACAATTCTTAGACACATAAATAAATAAGACATTGCCAATTTATAGTAATCACACAGCAAGGTCAAAGAAGAGGTGTATCTCTTATTCATGCTCTCGTATCGCTTCGTGGTGCTCATATTGGCCAAAATGCGAAGTTCTTACAGCCACTGACAAATAATAAATGGCCCCTCGGAATTGATCCTGATGGCGATCATTTTGTGGTCTTAAATATCCATATCAATAGGAGGCAGCTTTTGCCTCAGAGACCGTGATAAATATGAAATAACCCCTGAAAAATCCCTTATAGTTTTAACCATGCAAGATGTGAAAGTAGGTAACGGCTTTGGAAATACAAAGTTATTGCGTTACAATGTCATTCAACTTGGACACCTTAATTAGATGAAGAAGCATTTGGTGTTCACTTTTGGCAAGACTTAGCCATTCAAAGTAGAGGGCTCTCGATGACGAGGCATTTCGCTCCCCGAGAAAGACGAAACTGGGCACTGGGAAGATTTACTTGAAATTTAGTGTCTCAGAAGTCCTTGGGTAATATAGGACCACATCTCTGGAACAACTTCTGAGACTCTATTAAAGCTAATTCTGGAACTGTGTCAGAAGCGTGCAACTGACACACTCCTTTGCTGTGATGATTTAAACACGACCTGAAACTCTCCGCAAGATTTGGCTGAAGTCAAAGCTTCCGAGCTTGGCCGGTTTTTATTTGTCAAAGTTTCTAGGAATCGCCACACTGATCCTGAAAGTTACATAATTATCTGCTGACATAACTTATGAGAATTGTGATTTTTGACGAACTGCTCAAAACGACGAGTGTGTCAGGAGCTTGGTGAGCAAGAAATTTGAGAATATGGCCGAATTGCTGGACGCCATCTGCAAGACTGCGGATGGCGTTTTTAGACAAGCAAGCCCATTAAATATACTTGAATAATTAAAGAGAATGAGTTTCTGTAGTATTATTAGCAAGTCAGTCCGTTAGCCAATCAATTATTTTGCAAATCGTTATTTATTGGAGGCAAAGTCTATTTTTCAACGAGTCTGCCACTGCAGATATTTTATTTAGTGTTTTCGGAAATTACTTTACCCTGACTGACGAATGAAATGCCTTTCCCTTCCCTCATGCCAATCATTATGCTTTCGACAATCGGCGGATTAATATCTTTTTCTGCTTTCCACTTAACGATGAAGTTAGCACCAAAGCCACCTGATTTGTCTTTTTCTTCAACTGTAAAGCGAAGGGACGCAAGAGGTTCGAGGGTGATCGGTTTTTGCGCGTATTCTTTTAATTCCTTGCCATTGTTATCATAGTACTTTGCAGAGAGTATCGTAAGCGAGTTGTGTAAATCAGTATTCCTAACGCTTAACATCCCAGCCAAACCAACATTTTTATAAATGTTTGAATAGATAGAGACATAAACTATTTGGCCGGATGATAGCTCATTTTTGCTTGCAAAACATAATGCAGGAAAAGCAAACAGCAAGGAGCTAATCAAAATTGCTATAATTAATCTCATAATTGACTTCTCCTCTCATTCAAAAACAAACCGATTTATTTTAGAATTTTAAAAGCATCAATCAAAATGTCAAAACCCGCAACGAAAAGGGAATTGTACGCCAGGAAACTTTTCAAAGAGAACTTTGTACAGGTATGCCAAAGCGATAATGTTCAGCTGTTATTTTTCTCAACTTTGGCATAGTCACGAATCAGGGCATAGTCATTTTGATGAAGTTCATTGACCATTTCCCTGACCTTGTCCTCTGACACGCCAAGAGATTGCAACAGCATGCTGCCGCGAACCAGCGTGCTCTCGATGAAGCCGGTCCCCGCATGCTTGACACCCTTGGTGAGCAGCTCGTCCTGATCCTTGATCGTGCGTACCCGGACAAAGACGTCCAGCTGCGGATAAAGACGATGCAGGCTGATGGCCAGCCCCTTGGCACGCTCCATGTTTCGCGAAGTCACGTAGACAGCGGCGGCCTTGCCGAGTCCCGCAGCATCTTGCGTGGTCGTATTAAACATGTCGCCGAAGTGAACTGGACGATTCAATCGCTTGGCCTGAAGGACAACGCCGATATCGCTGTCGAAGGCGATATAGGGGATGTCTGCCTTCTCCAGCATCAAGCCTATCAGTCGTCCCACTTCCTCGTAACCGACAATGACCACGTGTCGGGTCAGATCGGCAACCGGGCCGGCGCCTTCGCCTGTGGGGCTGACGCGGAAGCGCTTGGCCAAACGATCGCCCGCTTTCACCATCAGCGGGGTCGCAATCATGCTGACGGCAACCACCAGCATGGCCAGGGTATGCCCCTTTGTGCTTAACAGCCCGGCGACGGCCGCTGCGCCCAGAAGGACAAAAGCGAATTCGCCCACCTGGGATAGATAGAATCCTGTGCGGATGGCGGCTGCGCGACCGACGCCAAAGGCCAGGACGAGTGCGATCAAAATGACGCTTTTGAAGGCTAACACGACGGGAACATGAATGATAATTTCCGTCCATTCACGCCGCAGGGCACCGACGTCAATGGACATGCCCACTGCGATAAAGAACAGGCCCATCAAGGTCGATTTGAACGGCGCGACGGTCGCTTCAATCTGATAGCGGAAATCCGAAGACGAGAGCAGCATCCCGAGCAAGAAGGCACCCAGAGTCATGGAGATGCCGACATGTTCTACCGCCATAGCAGCAACAATAACTGCGAGGAACAGGATGATCCCAAAGGCATCCATTTGGCGTCGCTTGGCACAATAACCGAGCACGGCCGGCAGCAAATAACGCCCGACGACGAAGATCGCGGTGATGATTCCGACCACCAGTGCGAGCTTCTCCCACAAGGGGGTCGTGCCGGATTGCGCCGTCTCGTGGGCCAGGATGGGAACCAAGGCCATGACCGGAACGATCCAGAGATCCTGCGCCATGAGAACGGCGAAGGTGGTTCGTCCATGCTCGGTTGTCAGCTCTCCCCGATCTCCCAGAGTTGCCATAACGATGGCCGTGGAGGACATGCCGAAACCCAGGCCAAGGATGATCGCTGTTCCCCAAGGCGCATGGAAAAATAAAACCAGGTATATCGCCAACAATGCCGCGGTAGCCAGCATCTGAGCCGACCCGAGTCCGAAAATCAGACGGCGCATGTCCCAGACCTTATCCGGGCGCATTTCCAGGCCCACGGTGAACAGAAACAGCACCACCCCGAA
>CAVRQQ010000012.1:0-141613 GCA_963723355.1 uncultured delta proteobacterium | reverse complement strand
TGTTATATCCCACGAAAGGGTTTAATTGTAATCGTGAGAGTTAATACCAGGATTCTTTTATTGAAACTCTGCGTTCTTGTTGTGTTTCATCGGCTGAAGGAGAACCATACTCGCGTAATTTATCCCGGCCAATGACCACCCAGCCGTCAGCCCGTTCAAAAAACATGATGCGATCTTGATTCATTAACAATTCAAATTCTGTTTTGCTAACTGATCGCTCCGTTCCATTTTTCAGGACAACGGGAATCTTCATAATAGAGCCTCCTTCGGATTTGTTCTGATGGAGTCAAAATATCGACGCTCTCGCCTCCTCTTGTACTTTAATCATTGAAATTCGTAAATGCTCTCCAATTGAAACTAGTGGGACATGAGAACCGGTACCGTCATCGACTCCAGTATGGTGCGGGTTGCGCCGCCCAGAACCCATTCTCTAAGACGGGAATGTCCATAGCATCCCATCACAATCAGATCGGCAGATAAGTCTGATGCGCTTGACAGCAGTTCATTGCCGACGTCAATCTCGATACCGTGCAGGTCTTTAACTTCTGCCTGGATACCAAGGCGTTCCAAATAATGAACCATATTCTCGCTTTGGATAATATCTTTCGTGCTGGTTTCGGAGTTGACCACCATGACATAGACCTTGTCCGCAGACCTGAGAAAAGGCGTTGCATTTGAAATGGCTCGGGTCGCTTCTTGACTGCCATTCCAGGCAACGATAATACGTTTTCCGATGGTGGGGAAATCACCGGCATTCGGTAAAATCAATACCGGTCGACCGGCAGTAAGGACTAAACGCTCCGGGAAATCCATATCGACTCCCGAGTCGTCCTTGGAATCACTCTGACCGATCACGACAAGGTCAGCATATTGAGCGCGCAATGACATGGCATGAACCGGCTCAGTGTACGCAGTTTGCCATTCAATATCATGTAAACCTGCTGCTGAGGTTTGTTTGCGGAAGACTTCTTCGGCACGCGACATTGACTCGACGGCGATTTTGTTTTGGGCGGCTTCGATCTCCGCCCCCATTTGAGCCATTATGTAGCCAGGTGGGATATAGGGGGAAAAAACGTAAAGACCAACCAAATATGCATCGTACTTTTTGGCTAAGTTAATGGCGACTGCCAGGCGCTTTTCAGTGTGCTTCCCGGAGTCGATGTGCACAAGAATGGTTTTGTAGCTCATGGGGCCCCCTTCATTGGTTGACTGTCAAGGGTTCATGTTTCACTATGCTACTGTTTTTTGCAGAGTTCTAGATTCGTAAACTTGATGGTCATGCCTATGGCCTATTTCAAACAGTCCTCACGCCACAGACATTGACCTTGATCACACACGTCAGCTTGACCGGTCTGGAAACAGCTTTCGTTGCCTTCCTCCCTTTGCATCGTGCGAATCAGGTCAGCCTTCTTCATGCGACCCGGGTTCAGACCGCGGCTTCTGGCAATCTGCTTGACTTCATTCATGTTCATGGTTTTAACCTCCATTCCTTGACGATAGATTCGCTGCGTCATGAGATTCAATCGATGGTGAATTTCATCAAATTCAGCACGACTGCCAAACGTTAATATTATTTAACCGCTTGCTGTTAACGATATTACTTATATGCTTGTTGTCAAGGGTGAGAGGTCGATATGTGCGGTATAATCCAGAACACTTAAGCACATGTTTTATAACAACAAAGAAATTCCTTTTTTATCAGGGGCAGGTGTGATCTCAACAGGATGACCGAAGAGAGGCGCCATGATCATTCTGGCTCACGACGGTTCAATTTACGGTGATTGGGTCGCACGTTATGCACTGCAGTTTGCTGCCAGCGAAGCAGACCGCAAGCTACTTCTCCTGCATGTTTTGGACGGCAATATCAAGCCAGACATTGTTGAAGCCAGGTTTGCCCGGTTGACGAAGGACTGCCAGAAAGCTGGAGTGGAATGTTCCCCGCATCTTCTGCCGCTTGGCAGAACGGTCCATCGCAGTTTGCATCAGGCGATTCCCCGCGATCCTGAGGCATTGCTGGTATGCGGTACTCGGGTAAAGCCAAATAAACGTTCGTTTCTGAGCGGATCAGTGGCTGAGAAACTGTTACGCTCTCATCAATGCCCGGTTCTCGCCTTGCGGGTTGTACAGCCAGGTCTCCTTGGCAACCCACATGACCTACTCATACCGCTTGCCGGGCATCTGAGCGGTTTTGCCCGGGTCTGGCCGGTATTCCGCCGCCTGGCGTTACATTTAAATACCGTTCACCTCTTTCGTGCCTTAGCCATCAACCCTCTATTGCAAACTCATCTGACGCCAACCCGCAAGCAGGTCCTGCATAACATTGGTCGTGCACATCTTGCACAAATCTGTGCCGAACTCAAGGAACTCATGCCGCTTCAGCCCTTTCGCCTGGATCAGCGCATCTCGTTCACAACCGACTGGCCGCATGAAATCCTGACTTTGTCCAGTCGGCTCAAAGTCCAGATGATACTGCTGGGAGTGAGTGAACGTAGCCTCGCGCACCGCATTTTCCACGGCGTTGGTATTGAGAAGGTTCTGCGCGAAACGCCATGCGATATTGGCATTTATCGGGGACCATGAACGTACATGGACAAATTCAAAATCTGTCTGTCGAGGGTGTCTATCAGGCCCTGGGGAGTTGTGCAGACGGTTTAGGCCTTGACGAGGCCGCTGATCGCTTGCGTGAGGTCGGCAGAAACAGCGTCGAGGTGAAAGATCCCTGGCGGCTATTCCGCAGCCTTATGCATCAATTCACTAATTTTTTTACCCTCCTGTTGTTTGCTTCGGCGGGAATTTGTTTTGTCGCTGAGTACCTACAGGCCGGGCAGAGCATGTTGGTTCTCGGCTGGGCCCTGGCTGGCGTGGCGCTACTCAACGCGCTTTTCAGTTTTATCCAGGAATATCGAGCTGAACGGGCGATGGAATCCTTGCGCCAGTTTCTGCCGCCGATGGTGCAAGTCGTGCGCGGCGGGCAGACGCTCTCTTTGCTGAGCGAGGAACTGGTGCCGGGAGATCTCCTCCTGCTCAAAGAGGGTGACCGGGTACCGGCTGACACCCGTCTGGTCCTGGCCGAAGACCTGGTCGTCAACAATGCGCCATTGACCGGAGAGTCGTTGCCGGTCTGCTTGACGGCGGAACCGGTCGACCGCCGACTGGTGGAGAGCAATAATATTGCGTTTGCCGGTTGTCTGGTGCTGCGTGGCAGCGGTCAAGCGATAGTCTTTGCGACCGGTTTACGTACCGAATTTGGCAAGCTGGCCCACCTCTCTCAGGCACTGCGTCGTACGTCGTCACCGCTGGAACGGCAGATTGCCCACATGGTCAGAACGCTGACTTTGATTGCCGTCAGCCTTGGCTTCTCTTTTTTCCTCTATGGCATGCTCAGTGGTCGATCACTCTGGGTCAATCTTGTCTTTATGATGGGAATTATTGTTGCCAATGTCCCCGAAGGGTTGTTGCCGACCTTTACCCTGGCACTGGCCATGGGTAGTCGACGCATGGCCCGCAGGAACGTGCTGGTCACCAGCCTCAGCGCAGTCGAGTCAATGGGTGCTGTCCAGGTGATTTGTACCGACAAAACCGGCACTCTTACCCATAATCAACTTGCCGTCACCCGCCTGGTGCCAGCAGGCGCTGAATCTGAATTCAATGATCAAAAGGAGCGCAAGCGCCTTCTCGAACTGGCCCTTTGTGCCTCCCAGGTCCGCAAGACCGATGCAGGCTACAGTGGCGACCCGCTTGATGTCGCTATCATCGAACGGCTTGTTACAGAGGCTGGCAGAGCGGAACAGATACAGTCCGACGGGCAGCGGCACTTTCCATTTGATGTTGATAAAAAGCGGGCCGCCGGTCTTGGCACAGTCGCAGGCCAACAGGTCTTCGCCGTTAAAGGGGCCTGGGAAGCTATTCGTCCGATGCTGACCGGCATTGACTCCGGAGATGGCACGACGCTCGCCGTGGATCAGACTACTCTCGATCGGGCCGAGGAGACCATGATCACCTTGGCCTCGACAGGATTTCGGGTCGTTGCCGTTGCCTACCGCTCAATCGAATCGGCTTCAAACCGGCACTATTCTCAGGATCAATTGGAAAAGGAGCTTGTCCTGGCAGGTTTCCTTGGGATTGAAGATCCGATCAGGCAAGAGGTCCCGGCTGCCCTGGCCAGCTGCCACGCCGCTGGAGTCAAAGTCCTTCTGATTACAGGCGATCATCCCGACACGGCGCTGAACGTTGCCGCTCGTTGTGGTCTGATTGACCAGAGTGCTTCTGCCGAAGTGGTTATGACAGGAGACATCCTTGAAAAATTGAGTGAAGCAGAGCTCGTCGAGGCTTTGAACACAGGGGTCCGTATCTTTGCCCGCACCAGCCCGTCGCAGAAAATGAAAATCGTCATGGCGATCAAAGGCATGGATCAAGTTGTCGCCATGACCGGAGACGGGGTCAACGATGCCCCGGCACTCAAGGCGGCCGACATCGGCATAGCAATGGGGAAAAGCGGGACTGACGTGGCCCGTGCTTCTGCCCAAATTATCTTGCTTGATGATAATTTTGCCTCGATCGTTGCCGGGATCGAAGAAGGGCGGACAGTCTTTCTCAATATCCGTAAATTCACCAACTACGTGCTTGTCAGCAACGGTCCGGAAATTCTTCCTTATCTGATTTACATTCTGCTGCCGGTGCCTTTGGCGCTGACGATCATCCAGATTCTCGCTATCGACCTGGGGACAGACATTATCCCTTCAATGGCACTCGGTCAGGAACCCCCCGACCCGGAATCAATGCGACAGCCGCCTCGCGGCCAGGAGTTCCGGCTTCTCAGCCCCGGATTAGTCGTTCACAGCTACCTGTTCCTCGGTTTGCTGGAGGCAATGTGGTCCCTTGGGCTGTTCTTCTATGTCCTGGTTGATGGCGGGTGGCATTTTGGGATGGAACTTGCGGCCGACGACCCTCTTTATCGCTCGGCGACCGGGATTGCCTTGGCAACCATCCTGCTGATGCAGATCGGCAACCTGATCGGTCGTCGCTACGCCAATTTATCAGGACTTGACCTGGGAATATTCAGAAACCGCTTAATGATGGCGGGGATTATGATTCAAATGATCTTTTCCTGGGGGTTGTTATACTTTCCGCCGTTACAGAAAATACTGGGGACCGGACCTGTGAACGGTTCAGTTTACCTGGTCGCCTGGTTGGGGATTCCTTTGATTTTTGGCGCCGATTATCTGCGAAAACGGTTGTTTTTAAGAAAAGGTGAACACAATGATTCTCCTCACTGTAGGAGTCTCCCCTGATCTTTCAGATTGTTGACCAACCCCGCATGTGATGCGGGGTTAATTTTTCTCCCTGGCCGGTGGAATTTCTCTGAAGTTTAGGGCAACAGATAGTTAATCTGTTGCCCTTGATAGTTGTCGCTCTGAAATTCAAAAACACAATCAAAATCCGGGGGTCGCGCCCCCCGACTGCGCCTTACTAGCTTTTACGAGGAGCTTCTAAGAAGAGTAAGGCAGATAAATGGTTCCTGCTGCTGCCCTTAGCATATCTTGCTCGACAAGACAACAACCGGCAATTCAGTCATATGACTGTCCCGCCTATTCAATGTCTGCATTTCCCCCGCTAGGCAAACAGAGGCTCTTGAGAGCCTCTGACTGGTTTGAAGGGTCGCAAGAGATCGTGACTGTTCATTCAATGAGCTTAATGTCCCTTATAAACCACACGGGTCAGGAAAGCAGTGCCGTGAGGCCCCCCTGCAACGGGCCGGCTTATTAACATCAGAAGTTATTAGATGTCTACGGAAACCATGGCAAGGACGTCTATGCCCACCGCAAGGAGCAGGCCCTTTTCTGCTTACTCTTGTTAGGCCGGTACAAAGAGTAAGGCGCCGTGGCGGGGCGCGACCCCCGGGTTCTGGTTTTGTGTTTGTCTTGGAATTTCGAAGGACAAAGAAGCAACACCGGCATTAACGCATGCCAGGCGCCATACTTTTGTCCGGCAACAAAAGTATGCAAAAGTGCCTTTCTTAGCAGAGGGCTATAGCGTGCACGAACCGGATATGGCTCTCCGGATACGGCAGAGAAGACTTAGCCGACCTTTGGGGCTCGCTGAGCGGCTCTCAACCTGGGTGGCAGGATCGCGCTGATCAGACATCATGCAAACGGCTACGGAACCTGGCCCCCTTTTATTTTCTCTACCCGAGCTTTAGTTCCCTGAAATCTCTGGTTTAATAGTAACTATTCGGTGTATTCAAATGCCTCTTCTTGATTCCGACATGCAAGATGGAAGCACAGTTAGATAAAGAGGAGTAGGGCTGGCCGACGGCTGTAATATAGCCAGTCACGAGAGCGGATCTTTATGAGTCAAGAATCATTGGTCGGGGCGATTCTTCTCGTCCTGAACATCTCCCTGCAAGTTGCGTTTGTCGTCAGGGTCTTGTTGCGTCCCCACCGGGAGCCGGCTTCACGGATCGCCTGGGTCGTGGTGGTTGTCGTAGTGCCGCTGCTGGGCATTCTGGCTTATCTGTTCTTCGGCGAAACCAACATCGGACGCCGCCGTGTAGCGCGACTGCGTGAGAGCATTGCGCGGCTGCCGGGCTGGAGTGATGCTGCGGCCGAGAGCGTGATACCAGCAGCAGGAGGACATCCCGCAGCGCTATCATGCATCTGTTTCAAGCCGGGCAAACAATCAACGGATTTGCTCCCGTGGGCGGCAACCGGGGGCACTTGCTGCCGGATTCCAACGCAACGATTGACGCCATCGTCGCCGACATCGATGCCGCCACAGAATCATGTCCATCTGTTGTTCTATATCTGGTTGACGGATCACAACGGCTGCAAGGTAGTCGAGGCACTAAAGCGGGCAGCGGCTCGTGGTGTGACCTGCCGGGCGATGGCTGATGATTTGGGCTCGCGCAGCATGATCGGCTCGAAACACTGGAGGGCTATGCGCGAAGCCGGTGTTCTTTTGGCTGTTGCTCTGCCGGTCGGCAACCCGTTATTGCGCCTTTTGATAGGTCGTATTGACCTGCGGAATCACCGCAAAATCATCGTTATCGACAATCAGATCACCTATTGCGGCAGCCAGAACTGCGCTGATCCGGAGTTTCGGGTGAAAGCCAAATATGCCCCCTGGGTCGATGCCATGATCCGCTTTGAAGGACCGATCGCCCGCCAGAACCAGTACCTCTTTACCAGTGACTGGATGGCCGAAACAAACGAGGATATCAGTGGCCTGCTCAGAGAACCCATTTCGGAAACTGAAACCGGATTCCCGGCACAGGTGATCGGCACCGGGCCGACTGTCCGTTACTCCGCCATGCCCGAGATGTTCGAGACCTTGATCTACGCCGCCCGCAGGGAGCTGGTTATCACAACCCCTTATTACGTTCCCGACGAGTCGATGCAGGCAGCCCTCTGTGCGAGCGCCTACCGGGGCGTCGAAACAACCATCATCTTTCCGGCACGAAACGACTCATGGATCGTCGGTGCCGCCAGTCGCAGTTACTATTCTGATCTGCTGGCTGCCGGCGTCCGTATCTTTGAATACGAGGGTGGGTTGCTGCACACCAAGTCTCTGACTATCGATGGCGAAATCACCCTGATCGGTTCGGCGAACATGGACCGGCGCAGCTTTGAACTCAATTTCGAGAACAATATCTTGTTTTACGACCAGGCTCTGACTGGTGAGCTGCGTCAGCGGCAGGATAGCTACATCGCCAGCTCCAGAATTGTTGCCGCCGAGATGGTGGAGAGCTGGAGCTGGCAGCACCGACTCTGCAACAATGCGATTGCCATGTTTGGACCTGTATTGTAATTTGGTGACTGCATGGTGACGGGGTAAATTTATTCAAGGAGGTCGGAAGGTAGATCCATGTATGCAATCCTGGCTTTATTTGTTTTTTCTACAGCCTGGTAAGCGGGGGGCTCGGAAAAACCCCTTTTAACGTCGTGGTCGTTTTCACCGCCTTTGGCCTGTTCCCATTCCTCTCTGTGAAGTCGGGCTTTTTTATTTCTCATGGGATTCAGAATGCCCGCCATGTCCCGACTCTAAATACACAACGACCTGACCATTTTGATTCTCGTTGGTCAGGTCGCCTTTAACATTTCACTGCAATCTGATGGAGAGGTTGTGCTTAAGCCGGAGTCCAATAACAACGCTTCGGTGAAACAATCTTCTCTTCCTTCTTTAATTGCGCCATTGCCTTGTCAACAGCTTTTCTGTCGAGGCCGCCAAGTTCAGCAATTTTCCCGGCATTGAGAGGCTGGCCTTCAGCACGCATGACTTCGAGAACTTTTTCCTTAACATCCATAAAAGTGCTCCTTGAAACGAGAGGTTATCAAAGTGATTTAACATGACACCGCAATAGGTTACCAAGTCTGTGTAGCGGAATCAATGGTCACGGCAACTTGCGTCAGCCGAGGAAAAAATTAAGTGGGGTGTTCGCATAATCCTGGATACATCTCAAGAGCAGGTGATTGAAATTTTCAGGCTTGCGAGACACGGTTCTTGCCCAGTGACTTAGCCTTGTACATTGCCTTGTCAGCAAGTTGCACAAGCTGGTCGCAAGATTGGACGCTGTTCTCTGTGAAGGTTGAGGTGCCTGAACTGATCGTGACCTGTTCACCATCGAGGCATTCGAACTTGTGTTCCCGGATTATCGAGCCTAACCGGTTTGCCATCTCCAGGGCTCCTTCCGAGGGAGTGTTCGGGAGGATAACCGCAAATTCTTCTCCGCCATATCGTGCCGGCACATCACTTTGTCTGGCTACGCTGTTCGTGAGTTGACCGATTGTACCGAGGACCATATCGCCATGGGTATGGCCATAATTGTCGTTAATCCGCTTAAAATTATCGATGTCAAAAAAGACCAGGGAAAGAGGCGTGTCATAGCGGCTCGCTCTGCTGAACTCTTTTTCAAGGCAGCTGTAAAAATGCTGATGGTTGTAGAGTTTTGTCAATCCGTCCCGAATGGACATTTCCTCAAAATACTCTTGTGCGGTTTGTGTTCTCTCGAACAGGATCGCCGTTTCCAGGGCGTTGGCGGAAAGGTTCGCAACCAATTGACACAGCTTGTGGATTCTATTGGTGACGCCATTGGACAGCGGGGTCGCCATCCGCAGGAGAAAAGTCCCTATGACGCTCTCCTTTTTAATGACCGGAATGACAACGATTGAATTGAAATTAAGACCTTCAATCTGTGTCCTTACAGGATCCATGAGAGGGTCATTTTTTATGTCATTAATTATGACGGGTTGCTTGGAGTTCAGGGCCTTGCTGATTTCCGGGTATTTACATAACTCCAACTTTATATCTTCATGGATCTCGAGGTCGCTGCTGGCCTTGACATAAGGGACGCCTTCGTTGTTGATACTGACAATGGAGCAGCGCGCATTGCCGATCATACCCGCCATCTTGTCAACGATCAGATGAAGGATGGTCATCGGATTGCGAATCGCAGAAATGTTTTCTGCCAGTTCAAGGAGCAATATCAAATCGTCTTTGTTCCAAATCGGCATAGTAATCTTTCGGCCGAAGGTGGGCGCCTACCCGTGCAAGGATTTCCGGAAGATTCATCGGTTTTGTAATGTAATCGTCAGCGCCAACCTTTAATCCACGTGCAATGTCTTCCTTTTTTGCAAGAGAGGTGAACAAGATGACAGGAATTTTTCTTGTCTCAGCGTTCTCCTTTAGCATACGACAGGCATCAATCCCGTCTTTTACGGGCATTTCAACATCCATGATAATCAGATTGGGCTTCTGTGCACTGGCCAGAGAGATGGCCTCCTCACCATTTTTCCCTTCTATGATGTCGTATTGATCTTTCAGGGCGTCTTTCAGAACACGTCTAAAGAAGAACTCGTCATCAACAATAAGAATTTTCAATCCTGTCTTCACAAAGATCTCCTGGTGGGCAAGTCCCTTAAAAATATCCTTCTGGAGAATACTTAATTACTGGAAATATCGCAATCAAAGAAAGCCGCCGGTCCCAATCGTGGTATTTCGGGATTTGAATTCCAGGGCCGCCGACAAAGCTTGTTCCGGATAACACTGTTTTGCCAAAACCTGGATCTTTAATCAAAAACCGTCTGCAAGCCTGGCCTCGTATTAATGATAGGAATTATAGGGGATACGACGCGTGGCGGAACAATCGTCCTGCTTGAATGGAACGTTCGCCGGTCTAAAAAAGCCCCGACAGAATTTAGTCATAAAATGAAGTCTGGAATGGGCGTTCAAGCACCAAAATTTTCACGGCGAAAAGACCGGTTTCAGATATTTCCTTCAATAGCGCTTTGCAAAAGTCTCAATTGTCAGGTTAGCTTTACAAAAAAACCATACGGCGCCTGCCACGAGCGCCGTATGGTTTTTAAATAGATGAAATGAAGAAGATGTGTTGATTATAGCGAGCCAAGAGGAATTGTCAAACACTGTTTTATAAATACTGAAATATCTGTCCAGGCATTGTGGACCCGGCTCAAGGATATGTAAGAAAAAAATCAGAACAGTTTTGATATACTGTCGCTTGATTAATGGGAGGCCACTCCCTGAAAAGGACGGAATGAAGATAGTGATTTTATGCAATTGCGGCGACGGCCTCCCTTCATATCAGATCTTGTCAGCAAAGATACAAACGCCTTCCATGCGCAGCATGTCTGCTCCAATTGTCAGCAGCCTTTGTTTGATTGCGAGCTAAATCCAGGCATGCAGCTCATTGCCACAAAAGACATCGAAAATCTGACAGGTGATTATGTGGTTCCCCGGGGCAGGGTCCTGCGCATCTCGGCTTTTAGCGAATTGCCGTCAAGCTCTTCTCCCGGATTGCTCTTTGCCGGTCTTCTCGGGGTTGGTGTCTTTCCCCCTCAAGGTTTTGCATCGCAGTGGGATATTCATAAAATCCTAGGTACCGAAGATCAAGTCCTGTAAGGGAGGTTCGCTGAGTACGCGGGAGTTTTAACCGTCTCCAGTTTTGAAAGGTCAGTTGGCTTCTTGTCGATAGAGATTCTTCGAGAGAGCCTTTCATCCATACGAATATGGCCATCTGGAAACGGATGGCCCTGTTTATTGGTCGGGTCATTCATGATCCGGCCTTTTGCGGAGATTACGACCGGTCACAATTGTTCTCGTGCCGAGGCTCCATGCCTTCGGGACCTTAAGATTTCCGAGTTTTATTGGAATATTTCGATATACTTTGCTTGGTGACGGGATACTGTCTGGAGTGGATACTCTTGGTTCCTTCTTCATTCCTCTAACATGCGTCAGCGGCAGGAAACGACCTCGCCAATTCCAGGCAAGTGACTATCGATATACTGTAGAGTTGGACCTGGCGGCATCGGCTACGGAACAACGCGGTCGCAATGTTCGGACCGGTTTTATAAAAAAGTACTCGTCGTATCTATTCACAGGAATAGAGGATGGCGACACAGGAATAGCGGATGGAACCCTTATCTGATCTAAACCCGCCTGCCAAGAGACCCCTCCGGTTGTGGTTGTTAGGGGGCTTTTTTGCGCTGCTGCTCCTGCTGCTGGCGGGACTGCTGCTGGTGGGTCAGTATCTCTCCTCTCCCACAGTCATCAACAAAATCCAGCAAGTGGTTGCCGAGCAGGCCGGGATCAAGCTGGAGTTCCAGGCGATCGAACTGGATTATTTTCCCCAACCGGCGATCGCTTTGCAGCAGGTCAACCTCACCATCCCGGATTATGGCCAGGGTACGGTTGCCGAGATCAGTCTCTCCCCGGCGATCCTGTCGTTGCTGGTCGGTGATCTGCGCCTCGGTCGTCTCAGCCTGGAGAAACCGGAATTCAGCCTGAACTTGCCTGCCTCAAAATCGCAAAAGTCTCCTGCTTCATCCAGTCAGGATGACGGGCTGGAGGCCAGCCTGGCCGAGATCTTTGCGATGCTCGGGCAGGTCTCCCCCGATTTCGACCTGGTGATCCGTGAGGGGCAGCTGAAGGTTGGCCGTGACCAACAGCCGCTGATTGAAGCCGGGGACCTGGATCTGCATTTGGCCCTGGCAGTGACTGATTCCCGCAAAGCCAGTGCCACGCTGCGCAGCAAGGCTGCCGTGTTGAAGATCCGGCGCAATGGCCATCAAGAGGCCCTCAAAGGGGTCGAGCTGAATGGCAGCGTTGCGATTGACGGTGATACGATCAACCTGACGCTCAAGCGTCTGGCTCTTGACGAACCCGGTCTCGATCTGAGCGGTAAAATTGAGCAGGCTTCGGGCACGCCATCGGTTACTCTGGATGTCTCCGGCAAGAACATCGATGTCGATGAGACCCGCCGGATTGCCCTGGCCCTGGCCGGGGATATCTCTATTGTAGATAACATTTTCAACTACCTGCGCGGCGGAACAGTTTCGCAGATCAATGTTCGTTCGCAGGGCCGGACAGCTGATGAATTGGGTGAGCTGAAGAATATCCACATCGAAGGCAAGCTGCAGAATGGTTCCGTTTCGATTCCGGAGATCGAACTCGACCTTACCGAGACGGTCGGTGATGTGCTGGTTGCGGATGGCATCCTCCAGGGCACCAGGATGTCGACCCGGTTGGAGGGCTCCACCGGGCATGACGGGACTTTGAAGGTTGGTCTGGCTGATGGTGATGACCTGTTCCAACTGGAGCTCATGCTCAGTGCCGACCTGGCCCAGGCCAGGCAGATTCTTGAACGCATCGTCGTCAATCCGGCTTTTATCGAGGAGGTAAACAAGATCACCCGTCTGCAGGGCACCGGTACCGGTAAACTGACCCTCGGCGACGACATAAACAACCTCTATGCCGAAGTCGATGTCTCGGATCTGAATTTCACCGCCGATTATCAGCGGGTGCCGTTTCCGATCAAGGTCACCAGCGGCCAGGTTGCGTTTGCGAAAGACCTTATCAGTCTCAAAGGTTGGCAGGGCGCTGTCGGGGATTCGGAATTCTCGGAACTTTCCTCTAAAATTGATCTAGCCAGTGGTGACAAAGATGTTTCACAGGGACCGGGCAGGATCGAAGTTGGCCTCGATGGCACACTGGAGGAAGATCTTGTCAAATGGCTCAGCGAAGCTTTCGAGCTGCCGCAGGTCTACATGATACGCTCTCCTCTCAAGCTTTCCGCGGCCGAGCTTGACTGGCAGGAGGGTGCAAAGACCACATTCAAAGGGGGCCTCTCCGTCAAGGACGGCCCGGACCTGGTCCTCGATCTTGCCTGGCAGCCTGAACAGCTCAATATTCATAGCCTGAAGCTCAAGGATCAACACTCCGATGCCGATCTGTCCCTGGATTACGGTACGAGCGGGATTGCCCTGAGTTTTCCGGGGCTCTGCAGCATGAAACCCTGAACGCGCTGTTCGTTGAGCAGGATTTTGGCAAGGGCAGAGTGGAAGGCGTTTTTTCTGTCAAAAAGCCTGAGACGAAACAGGCCGGGGTCCTGGCAACCGGTCATCTAGAAGGCTCAGACCTGGTGTTTATCCTGCCGTCAGGCGATCAGCTTGCTATACAGCAGGCCGCGATGGCTGCGAATGGTGACCAGGTTGATATCGACTTGTCGAAGTTATCCTGGCAGGACCTGATCTGGGATCCCGTCAAAGCCACGCTCGATTTCAGCCAGGACAAGCCTCGTGTCAGGGTCGCGGAAGCGAATCTCTGCGGCCTCAATGCGCCCGGAGTGTGGACCATTGATGGCGAGAACCTTGCCCTGGACGTCACACTGAACGGCAAGGCCCTTGATGTGACAACCGTTATCGACCTGTGTGGAACACGGAGCAGGTGATGATGACCGGAACCCTTGACCTTTCAGGGCAGATCAGCGGCCAGGGCCAGTTCGATGAGTTGATCACGGTATTGCAGGGTCCTCTGCAAGCAACCTTTTCAAACGGCTTGATTAAACAGGGCAAGACCCTGGCCAGAGTTCTGGAAGTGCTTAACGTCACCGAGATCGTCAAGGGACGGCTGCCCCAGTCTGAGCAGCGCGGCGTTTGCCTATACGACGATAAACCTGCAGGGGGAATTCCAGGGAGGCAAGCTGCTCGTCAAAAAGCTCGCCATGGACGGTGAGACTCTGGATGTCCTTGGCCAGGGTGAAATCGACCTGGTGCAGAAGACAGTCAATATCGAGCTGCTGGCGGCCCCTTTCAAGACCGTCGATACGGTCGTCAAAAATATCCCCGGGGTCAACTATCTGATGGCCGGCAGTCTGGTCGCGATTCCGGTCAGTATCAAGGGTCCTCTGGATGATCCGAAGGTTCGGGTCCTGTCGGCATCATCGATCGGCTCCAGCCTGTTGAGGCTGGGGGAACGGACCATCAAGTCGCCACTCAAACTGATCGAAACGTTTACGCCGAAGGGGATGGTCAGAAGCAAATAACGTTGTGCTTGCCACTAAGACACGAAGGCACCAAGAGATCTCTTTATAGGGTAAAGATTGATTTTTACGACTCGTAATTTTGACCTTGTCGAAAAGCACAAGAGCTTGCTCCATGTCTTGACTGGCTAACCGTTTTTTTTATAAGTCTGTTTATTATTGTACCATTCCTTGGCTAGGCTGTTATAATCACGCGCTAATCGGTTCACATGAACAACATAGTCTGGAGAAATTATCTCCTGGCCCGAAAGATTGCCGGGGCAGGGGGAGAATTTAATCACTCATTAGATTCAAGGAGGATTCATGTTCAAACGACTCGATCGGATACTTGGGAGGCTGTCTCTGTGCACTGCTGCTGAGTTGCAGTCTGGCAGGTGCATACGACTATCCTTTTGCTGACCCCTATGTTGCCACGGTGGTCGGCACACCGACGGAATACATGGAGGCTCTGCCTTCAGATGTTCCGGTCAAGTTCGAGACCCTCCAGATGTTCCCCGAGCGTGAAGTGCCGGGCATCCTCTGGAACCTCGATGAGCTGCGTTACTCCTACATCCGCCAGAAGAACCCGGCACCGCTGATTTTTCTGATCGCCGGGACCGGTGCAGGTTTCAACAGCCCGAAGATGCAGCTGATGCAGAAGGCGTTCTACCAGGCCGGCTACCATGTCATCTCGATCTCTTCGCCGACCCACCCGAATTTCATTGTTGCGGCCTCGACCAGCGGCGTACCGGGGCATCTCGAAGAAGACTCTGCCGATCTCTACAAGGTCATGCAGGCTATCTGGCAGAAGCATCAGAAGAAGATGGAAGTCACCGACTTCTACCTGACCGGCTACAGCCTCGGAGCCGCCCAGTCGGCGTTTATCGCCAAGCTCGACGAGCAGGAAAAAGCCTTCAACTTCCGCAAGGTCCTGCTGATCAACCCGCCGGTGAGCCTTTACAACTCGGTCCTGATCCTCGACGAGATGCTGGAGCTCAACATCCCCGGCGGAATGGACAATTTCAACGCCTTCTATGAGCGTATCGTCAACGCCTTCGCTGATGTTTACGCTAATGGAGAGAATGTCGAGTTCAATAACGACTTCCTCTATCGGGCTTACCAGTACCGCAAGCCGCAGAGTGACGACCCTCTGGCAGGCGCTGATCGGCATCTCGTTCCGAATCTCGTCCGAGAACATGGTGTTCACCACCGACGTGCTGACCAAGGCCGGTTACGTGGTGCCGAAGAACCTGGTGCTGCGGCGCCATGACAACGTCAGGGATTATGCCAAGGTTTTGGCGCGACTTTCCTTCCTCGATTATTTTCGCGGAATCTTCCTGCCGCATTTCCAGGCCAAGGACCCGAATGTGACCGAAGCTGACCTGATCAGGACTTTGAGCCTGCGGTCACTCGATGGCTACCTGCGCGACTCGGCGAAGTTCGGCCTGATCCATAACGAAGACGACGTGATCCTGCTGCCTGGCGAGATCGATTACCTGCGCGACCTGTTTGGAAACCGGGCGACGATCTTCCCGCATGGCGGGCATTGCGGCAACATGGCCTACCCGGACAACGTGTCCGCCATGGTCGGCTTTTTTGCCGATGCAAAGAATTAAGGGAGGGAAGACACATGTATAAATCCATTGAGCATAAATTGCGTATATTGACGATTGCCCTGGCTGCGCTGGCGGTGCTGTTTGTTTCCGGCTGCAGCGTTACACCGAAGGTTGATCCGGACATCGCCTACGAGCCGCCGAAACACAAGGCCGAAGACTACATCAAGGAAACCGTGGTCTATGCTGCCGATGTTTATGACCCCTGGGAAGGGTTCAACCGGCGGGCCTACACTTTCAACTACTACTTCGACAAGTTCATCTTCCTGCCAATCGTCAACACCTACGAGTTCATTACACCGAACTACGTTGAGAAAAGGGTGTCGAACTTCGTCGACAACGTTTATGAATTCAATAATTTCACCAACAACCTGCTGCAGCTGAAACTCAAACGGACCGGGATCACCCTGGCGCGCTTCCTGGTCAACACCACGGTCGGTATCGCCGGTTTGTGGGATCCAGCCACCCATTGGGGCATGCCGCGCCAGACCGAGGATTTTGGCCAGACGCTCGGCCACTACGGGGTTGGCGACGGTCCGTATATCGTCCTGCCGATCCTCGGCCCGTCAAACCTGCGTGACACCACCGGTCTGGTGACCGATGCCGTGGCCTTCTCTGTCGCCGGTCCGCCGGCCTGGGTGGATGACGACACGACGACCCTGGTGTTTAACGGCGTGGCCGCGGTCGACAAGCGTCACCGGCAGTCGTTCCGCTACTACCGCAGCGGTTCGCCGTTTGAGTACGACATGCTTCGTATGCTTTACAAGTCGAAACGGGAGATTGAGATAGCCAAGTAAAAAGAATAAGTCAGGCTATTGCAAAGTTCAAAGAGACTTTAATGTTAGAGGGGGCAACAGATGATTCATCTGTTGCCCTTTTTTTTGTACTCAGGCACTTAAAGATCAAAAGCAAAACCGTCGGGGTTGCCCGACAGCAACTTCATTTTCTTTGTAGCGACAAAGAAAACGAAGCAAAAGAAAGCTTGCGCTACGCTGGGCATTTCTGTGCTCGTGCAGGGTGGCAACCTCAATTCAGTGAAGATCTATCCGACTAAAAGTTCCTATACTTCCCCCGCAGGATCCGAGGCTCTTGAGAGCCTCTCCGATTGTGGATAATTGCAATGGTTAGTCTTGTTTTCAAGCTTTTCCCCTGATAAGTCACACCGAAAGGAAGGCCCCCCTGTAACGGGCCGGCTTCTATGAGCAGTGTCGTTTGTTGATGCCTCAGAAATCAGGCAAAGGAGATGCCCTCCGCAAGGAGCAGGCACTTTTGCATACTTTTGTTGCCGGACAAAAGTATGGCGTCGGGCGGGACGCGACCCGCCGGTGTTGCTTTTGAAAATAAGAAGAGGTGGAACAAATTATCTCTCTGTTACCCTGATTTTTACAGAAATTCCACGTGCTGCGCAAAAACAAATCTCGCATTACGCGCGGGCTTTGTCATCATTCTGAAAAAGTGACTTCCTGGTTGGTTTCTTCTCCGTCTTTTGTGGTATAGTTTAACTACCTCAATCGATAAAAGAGGTCCTGCAAATGCAAAGGAGGAAGACTTATGCCAGTCTCTGATCCGCCGGGCCATTCAGGGGAAGTCTCATCGAACTGAAAGTACCTGAAATCCGGATCGCAGCATTCGGGTGATCCGACAAAGATTCCCACGACGGGAATCATCGCAGAAACAGTAATTAGCAAAGCGCCCCGAGAATCTTCGGGGCGCTTTGATGTTTATCTGTCGGTTGTTGTTTCTCTTTGGCAGGGCCCTCGCAGTATCTGCCGTGGCGGTTCCCTCCTTGTCAGCGGCGTCCTTGGCGATGGCCGAGGTGTCGGTCGCGGTGGCCTGGCTCCCGGAGGCTTGCCGCCCGGAGGTCGGCCAATGCCCGGTGGCCTGCCCCCGGTGGCGGCCCATGCCCGGCGGTGCGTGCGGTCTGCCCTGGCGGCGGCCTGTACCCTGGCGGCGGCCGGTACCGGAGGTGGCCTGTGCCCCGGCGGGGGCCGGTACCCTGGAGGAGGCCGGTGGTGGGGAGGGCGCGGTCTGTAGTCATTGTAAACAGTTCTGTGGCCCCATCCGGGGTAGGGGTCATAGTAACTGCCGTAAACCACCGAGGAGGATGAACGGCCACCCGAACCGGAACATCCTGTCAGCAATAATATCGTTGAAAGCATGGCACCGATGAGCAGGAATCCTATATATCTCATCATGATTAATTCTCCTGCTCAGGTGTGGGCGCCGTCCAGCTCTGGATAATCACGCGTGCACCCGACGGGTCAACCAGTAATGCGACGCTGCCACCACTTTCGGTCGGGCGGGGTGCGACGCGAATTTCACCACCCAGCTGTTCGGCCTTTTCCGCAATAGCCTCGGTATCGACGACGCGGACAACCGGCACCCAGCGCATTTCGAGTTCACTGTCATCAATGAAGCGGATGCCTGCCCGCCACTGATCTTCTCTGGTCAGGATCAGGTAGTCGGTCGCATCTCCTTCATAATCGTATCCGGCGAGCTTTTGGTAAAAAGCCAGCGAGGCCTCGGCGTTATTGCTCCAGAGCTCGTGCCACAGCCAGGACATCATGGCCGGCTCTTCATCTTCCGGGTCCCCCTCTTTCGCGTGCAGCAGTAACAGCTGCGCTCCCTGCGGATCTCTGACCAGGGCTCCTCTGCCGCGATTCAGCAGCTCCAGTGGCCCCTCATTGACCGTCCCCCCTTCGCTCTTGACCAGTGCGACGGCAGCGTCCACGTCGTCAACGGAAAGGGTGCAGAGCCAGCGTGCAGCGCTCGGTTTTTCCGGATCCGCTTTGAGCTCGACCATGCCACCGATACTTCGACCTTCGCTCTGCACGACCGTGTAGCGGCCCAGTTGCGTAAAAGTCCAGCCGAACAGCTGGCCGTAAAAGTCCTTGGCGGTCTCCACATCGTCGGTCAGCAGGTCATTCCAGACGAATTTCCCCTGGTGATGTATCCCGGTGGGCGTGTCGGTGACCGGGGTCAACACCATGCTGGAGGTCTTTTTCCCCGTTGCGCAGCCCGTAAGCATGAGCAGAGTCAGGATCAGGCCAATGGTTATGTAGCACCCGTATCTGGACAATCCCTGCCCCGCGGCAACGGCCGGTTTGTTGTCTGGCGTGCTCAGTTCCTTCATGAAATCAATCTCCTTAGGCTGGGGTGACAGACGGTGTATCGGAATCCATGGTTTGTCAACCGGCATCTATCCTTGTTAATGTTTATATCATAACCGGCACTTGTGCAAACTTTTGAACCAAATTGAGGTTTCCCAAACAAGAGATTTTGCCGGTGGACAAAAAGGCCAGGCATGGACTTTAACATGCAGATTGCTGTATGGTATCAAAGTTGACTCGCAGAGTTATCTTTGCCGTCAGAAGGTTTCCCTGCCGGTTCAAAGGCGTCCAACTCGTTGGGCCTTGTAGTGTGAACACGAATAAATCTCGAGCCGAGGTTGATATGAATATCACCCAGATGAAGCAGGTGCTCGCAGAAATTATCAGCAAAACCAATCTGACTCCTTGTGTGGTCGGGCATCGCGGCGTCGGTAAAAGTGCCGGTATCGTGCAGGTCTGCCGGGAAATCGGCCGTGACTATGTCGCCCTGCGGCTTGGCCAGATGGAAGTCGGCGACCTGGTCGGCATCCCGTATCGCGAGGACAAGGTCATGCACTGGTCGAGACCATCCTGGTGGCCGGCCGATGATGCTGCCGAGACGATCGTGCACTGTGATGAGCTGAACCGGGCGCAGCAGGAAGATACCCTGCAGGCGATCTTCCAGTTCGTTGAGCCGCCGGTCGAAAACCAGCAGCGCCGCCTGCACACTCACACCCTGCACCAAAAACATAAAGTTGTCGTATCGATCAACCCGCCGGACGGCAGTTACCAGGTGGCAACCCTGGACCGTGCCCTGCTGGATCGGATGGTCATGATCTACGTCGAAACCGATTACAATTGCTGGGCCCGCTATGCCAGGGAGCAGGAGTTTGATGAAGGGGTCCAGCAATTCCTTGCCGTGTATCCGAACCTGCTCGCCAAGCCCGGCTCGCCGCTCGACATGCAGGTTGAGCCGACCGAGCGGGCCTGGGAGATGGTCAGCACCCTGCGCCGCTCCTGCCGTTTTCCGGTCGACCTGGAGATGGAGATTTATGCCGGCATCGTCGGCCAGGAAGCTGCAGTCAGTTTCCTGCGCTGGGTCAACGAGCAGAAAGAGCGGCCGGTGACCGCCCGCCAGCTGCTTGATAACTGGCCGGATGTTGCAGAGCTGGTCCGCAGCCAGCGTGACGACCTGCAGGCGGTGACCCTCAACGATGTCGTGACGACGCTCGATGTCGACCCGGTTATGACTCTGGAGCAGGAGCAGAACCTGGTCGCCTATATCGGCTCGTTGCCGCGCGATCTGCGCTTTGGCCTGGTCAAGGCCCTGGTCAAGATCCCCAAGGTTGCCGAGGTTCTGTGCAAGGACGACTATGATGATGTCGTCCTGGAGGCGATCGAGGCGATCAGCCGGGAAGCATCTTGAAGGCGGGGCTAAAGGCAGGAGGCTGGGGGCTGGAGGCTGGATGGCTGGTGGCTGAACTTCTGGAATTTCCCAAACGAATCGAAACAGTCGAGAATCCGCAGCGGGTTTTGGAAAATGCGGTGGTTCGCCTGCTCAAGAGCAAGCCTTTTTACGGCCACCTGCTGCTCGGGTTTCGTCGTCGCCTGGGTGCCGGGACTCACGCGATCGGTGTCACGGTGGTCAACGGCACCCCGACCCTCAACGTCGATCCTCTGCAATTCTCAGAATTACACTCTCTTGAGCAGCAGGCGCTGCTGGAACATGTTATCAAGCACCTGCTGCACCTGCATCCCGTGCGCGGACGCGGCCACCATCATTTGACCTGGGATGTTGCAACCGACCTGGCGATCAACCCCTCCATCGACAATATGCCGCTCGAAGCGCCGCAACCTGCTGCGTTCAGACTGGAGACGGGCCTGGCCGCGGAAGAGTACGCCCGGTTTCTGAAAAATGATTTCGATCTCGGCACCCTGGAAGGTGAGGGGATCGGTGATGTTGACCAGAGCCAGGGTGGACAGAGCGGCCAGGGGATGCAGGAAAATCTTGACGAGCAGAACAGCCCGCGCCCTGTCGATGACCACCGGATCTGGAGTGAAGCAGACGGCACCCCGGAATGTCTTGCCGAGCAGGCGGTGCGCGACATGGTTCGTGAAGCCCATCGCAAGGCGCATGGTGAAGTCCCCGAAGACGTCAGTGAACTGGTCGACGGCTGGCTGGCACCGCCGGCGATTCCCTGGCAGCAAGTGCTGCGCCAGTTTATCGGCACCGCCGGGCGTATCGGCCGGCAAAGTACCTGGCAGCGCCAGCACCGGCGTTTTCAGCATGACACGCCCGGCACCAGGAAGCGCCGGCAGCTGAACCTGCTGGTGGCGATCGATGTCAGCGAGTCGACCGATGAAGGGCCGCTGCGTGAAGCTTTCGCCCGTGAGTTGCTGCAGATCGCCAGGGGGCGTGACAGTCACATCACGGTGCTTTATGCTCACAGCCGCATCCGCCGGATCGACACGTTCCGCAGCAGCCAGGCTGTTGCCGAGGTTGTCCACGGTGGTGGTTTTACCGACCTGCGACCGGTTTTCGACTATGCCAAACAGATGCACCCGCTGCCGGCTGCGATCGTCTACCTGACCGACGGCTATGGCCCTGCTCCCCAGGAGATGGAGTTCCCGACCCTCTGGGTGCTGACGCCGGACGGGCAGAAGCCGGTTGAGTGGGGGGTGGAGCTACGACTCGGTACCGAGTCTTAGCGGGACGTTGAGCGGGACGCGAAAAACAATTTGATCAGTCTTTTAATCCCCCTCATCCCCTTCATCCCTGTAAATTATTCTGGATACTGATTCTTATAGCGAGGCAAAGATGGACCAAGCGAAACCGATGACCGAGGAGTCGGTCAAGAAGATACTGGAAGCGGCCGGGGCGCGGGTCATGTCGCGCGGTGGCCGCACGGACAATTACAGTGCCCCGCGGGAGTTCTCTTTCGAGGTCAAGGGTGCTTTCAAAAACGGCTTGATGCTGCATGTGGTCGCCAGGCAATATGATTACCGTGACCCATGGGAAGCGACCGGCCGGATCAACGAGATGGTCGATGTTGCCCTGCTGCGCGACGGGACCTTCTCGGAGCTGCCAAAAGGTTATGACTGGTTCCAGGGCAGAGACGAAGAGACCGGGATTGACGAGGCCGGGCTGCAGGAGATCGTTGATTGCGTCAAAAGCCTGAATCCGAAGCTGTTCAAGTTACAGCAACTGACCGGGGACCTTTGAGAGTCATTAACTGCTTCTACTATCCCGCACAGTTACCCTGCAATATAAGAATGGCCCATCCAGGAAGGACGGGCCATTTTGCATTTATTGAGGGCTAAACATAAAAAACACCTCAGCTACAAATAATCATAGTTTCTTCGCTAAAGTAAATCATTCAGGCTCAGGGCCAAGGGGACTTCTTGCTCCTTATACACAATCGGCTTATACGTCAAGGACGCCAGTTTTCCCCGTGCCTTCAGTGCCTCATACAGCCCCGCCGCTAAAAGCTCCACGTTTTGATCAAGGTGCGACAGGTCATTATCAATCAAGCTCTCCATTAATTTTAGCGTTCCAGACGGACCTAAGTGCCGCATGTCGTTCATCACCATCTTGTTCAGTAGTTGTTTCGCCTGCATGGACATTAGCTGTGATCCTCTCTGAACTGTTCACGAAACGTTAACGCTGGTCATTGTTCGCGTTGCTCTTTTGTGAAGGTAAAAAAAGCACCCCTATTCTGCGGGCGCCTACGATTGTATTACGTCGATCCTGAAGAATCCGAGATACCTACACAAATCAGTTATTATTAACTATAACCGTTTATACCCTGAGGTCAAAGGGTAGAGGTCAATTATAAATCCTGCATCGTTTGGTGCGATTGAAAATGGCTGTAATTCGAAATTCGTACTGACCCTCGTAGATGAAAAAGCCCGACTCCACGGAGGGTGGATTGGAGCAGGGCGAAGCACTCTGTCCTATGAGCAGGGTCATAAGTCAGAGCGGTATGTCAACTTGTAACAGCTCTTTCTAGAGGGAACAGACGCCTGATCGCCCATGAATTATCGTTCGCACAGCCAGTAAAAACCGAATTCCGGAATCACCAAACTGTTTTTGAAAACGTCCGGACTTTCACCGCGATACAGATCAACCAGGGAGCGGTATTGTGTCCCCCAGATCCCCAGGTCTTCGAGGTTGAGGTGCTGTGGTTTGTCGCTGAAGTTGGCCACGACCAGGACGTGTTTGTTTGCTTTTGCAAATGGTAACGACCGAACACAAACAGGTGCGGATTCTCGACTTCGAGCAGCTCGCGGTTGTTGAAATCAGCGAATACGTCGATTTCTTTACGCACCGCAATCATTCTTTTTAAGGCACTGAAAATTTCATACTCGACGGTTCCAGGAGTGTTCCTGCGTTCCGCCTTATCCCAGTCGATAGAAGGTCGATGGACCCAGCGCGTGTCCCCTTTTTTATAAGGATCGTCTCGGTAGGAATCGTCATTCAGCGTGCCAAGTTCATCCCCGTAGTAAAGCAGCGGGATGCCGCCGAACGACAGAATCATGCCGTGTAGCAGCAGAACCAGCTTGATCGAATCGTCGATGGCTTGGTTGTCGCCGCTTTCAAGTGCATGCTCCAGCCCGACCAGTGATGCGAGAGAGCCGGAAATGCGCGTGTCGCCGGTCTTGGTGTTCTGTCCGAATGGGAGTCCTCGGGCGTGGGAGTGGCCAAACTTGCCGGTGAAGTAATCGACCAGAAATCTCCGGTGTCGGGCCGGTTCGTAGTCGCAGAGCAGGATGTCCCGGTCGTCAAAACCGAGCCCGATGTCATCGTGACAGCGTACGTAATTGAGCCAGGTGGCCCTTTCCAGTTTGACCGGCAGGCTTTTGATCCCCTGGTTCAGCAGACGGGCATTCTTGGTCGCCACCGCGTCCCAGAGTAGCGCCATGAAGGTCGCATTGTAGGCGATCTCACATTCCTTGGCGATAACCGCATCTTCGCCAAAATATTTGATCATCTCCACCGGTGCGACGATCGCTTCGGCGATGAAAACCACGCCCGGTGCGCTGACCTGGCAGCAATCTTTGAGTAGTTGCAGGATCAGATGGGCTTCACGTTCATTCTGACAGGTGCTGCCGATTTTTTTCCACAGAAACGCCACGGCATCGAGCCGCAGGATGTCGGCGCCCTGGTTGGCCCAGAAGAGGATGATGTTGAGCATCTCGATGAATACCGCGGGGTTGCTGTAGTTCAGATCCCACTGGTAATCGTTGAAGACGGTCATTACCCAGCGGCCCATCTCCTCGTCCCAGGTGAAGTTGCCGGGCGCGGTCTCTGGGAAGATCTCCGGCATGCTCTGCTCAAACATGTCTGGCACGTTGCGGTTTTCAAACGTGTAGTAGTAGTCGAGGTACTTCTGCTCGCCGGCCCTGGCGTGAGTCGCCCAGTCGTGTTTGTTGGAGGTGTGGTTGACAACCACATCAAGCACCAGCAGGATGTCGCGTTTGCGCATCTCATCAGCCAGTTGCCGGACATCCTCCAAGGTGCCGACCTCCGGGTTGATCTCACGAAAATCACTGACCGCGTAACCGCCGTCGCTGCTCCCTTCCGGGCAGCGCAAGATCGGCATCACATGCACCAGGTTGATGCCCAGTTCCTGGAAATAGTGCAACCGCTTTTGCAGCCCCTGCAGAGTGTCGGCAAAACCTTTGCAGTAAAGGGCCATGCCGACCCATTGTTGACTGAGAAACCAGTTGTAATCCTTTTCCCGCTCCAGATCGAGTTGGCGAAGTTTTTCCGGGCGTTTGATATATTGCTGAGCCATGGTTTCGACCAGCTTCTGCGCCTGATTGTCGAAATCGTCCCGGTCGCCGTAGAGTCGTTGAAACAGCGAGTGAATGCCGTAAAAGTTGGCCCCCAGGCGGGTGTAGAAATGCCTCAGGTCCTGCTCCGAAATCTCCGGTTTGATACGGTTGAGAATGTCATTCAGAAGCGTGTGAGAAATCTGTTCGTACATAAAACTGCCTTAAAATCGGTTGTTGAGGTTATGGTCTGTTTTGCTCAGTCACTATTGACAGAAAGAAACGTTATAAAGTCCTGATAGAAGGCTGCGTCAGTGGTTGTTGCACCACGTATCCCAATCACTTTACTTGCTAACTTTTGCGCATTTGCAAGTGTGGTCGAGATCGGCCATCCTGCTCGCAAACCGTGTATATATACCGCGCTGAAGGCATCACCGGCACCGACAGTATCGACCAAATGTTCAGCTTTTTCTGGCCGCCGGGAATGAAATTCGCCATCAATGGTTCTGACCAGGGCGCCTTGTTCGCCACGTGTGACAATCAGCTGTTCCAGCCCGCAAGTTGTCTGCAGCTCTGCCATCTGCTGCTGGGTATCGGTTGCCGACGTCCCGAGCAGCCGCAGCTCCTCTTGATTCATTTTTACCCAATCGGCATTTTTTAGCCACTCGAAGACTTCATCCCGCTGCCACCAGGGTGGCCTCAGGTTAACATCGAGAAAAATTCTTAAATTCCTATTGCGACTGATCTTGCTCAATGTGTCACGGGCTTTCAGGTTGCGCAGGCAAAGGGTACCATGATAGAGGATTCCGGCCATAATTGGTTCGCCCAGTTGCTCTGCAGAGATGAAATCGTAGGCGCTATCGGCAACGATGTCGTAACTTGGTTCCCCGTCGGTGATCGTCACTTCAACCCGGCCAGTTGGGCGGACCTTGTCGATCTGAATGTCCGCGGTGCTCATCCCCCAGTTGCCCATCGCCTGCAGAATCCGGTCGCCACACTCATCGTTTCCGATCCGTGAAATGAACCGGGGTTGATCGCCGAGAGCCTGCAGGTGCCAGGCGACATTGAACGGCGCGCCGCCGAGAACCTTTGCCCCAGTCGGAAAGCAGTCGAACAGCACTTCGCCAAAAATGTAGAGTTGTTCGCCGATTCTTCATGACTCTGTCAGTTTCTCTCCAATCTCGGGGTAGTAATACGCAATACCTTGCAAAACCCCGGCGCTGTAATTCCCGCCCAGGGGAAAGTTGTCCTGCTGCGCCAGAAAGAGGTTTTCTGCGTTACCGTTCTGCTCGGCCAGCTGCTGTGCCTGTTGTTTGATCTCCGGCTCAGCGTTGGCGACCAGAATCGATCGGATTGAACTGCCCAGCACCGGCAAATCGTTGCCGCTGTCACCGGCAAAGATGACCTCCTGCGGTCCGTATCCCAAGTGCAGCTGCAGGAATTCGATGCCGTGCAATTTGGTTGCGTTGCGCGGCAGCACATCGAGCAGGCCGACCTGCTCCGGCTCGTCGATACTCCAGATCAAACTGGCGGCCACGCCCAGTTGAGTCAATTGCTGGTCGACCTGCTGGAGGATCTTGTCCCGATCTGCGGCCAGTGACAGGTAATAGCTTAACTTGAAGTCGTTTTGCTTGCTCTGCTCCTGCAGGGTCAATTCCGGGAACCTGCTGAGTGCATGCTGCAATTGGTCATGACTTCTCCCCTGCCAGTCGCCGGCGATCTGCTTTTGCCAGGCGTGTATTTCAGTCCATTCTGCCTGCTCCCGGCAGTAGATTTTTGTGCCGACATCAGTAATCGCATAGTCTGGTTTGGGCAGCTGGTAGTCAGCAATCGCCTGCTCAACTAATTGGAGATGCCGCCCGGACACGTAAACCAACTTGATCACAGGTAATCCGCAAAGTTGCCGGAAGTGTTCACGGGCCTGCGGGTGTTCCGGTTGGCGCCCGTTGGGGATAATCGTGCGGTCCATGTCGGTACAAAGGAGTAATCTATGTGTCATCGGTCTGTCCGGTTTCCCGTGGATCTTTGCAGCTGCCGAAGAAATCGTAAAAATCGAGCGCTTCGAGGATCCCAGCGGCATTCGGCTGCCGGGAAAAGTAGATTCGCTCAATATCGATCAGCTGCGAGAGCTCTTCATGATGACGGTTGGCAACCACTGCTGCCAGAGTGTTGCCGCGCATCATATCCTCGTCGGCCCCTGAGCCGCCAGCGACAAGGACCGCTTCCAGCGGGATGTGCAATTGCTCGACGACATAGCGTAATGCCATCCCTTTGGAGGCGCGCAGTGGCAGGATATCGAGAAACTGTCCAAACGCAGTCTGCACAAAAACTGCTTGCTCTTCGCGATGCAGCAACTGTTTGATCTCTTCAACATCGGCCTGCTCCGGGTCGATATAATAACTCAGTTTGAAGCGGCTCTGCTCGATGTTGGGCTGTGCCTTCAGGCCAGGAAAGTCGGTCAGCAGCTTCTTTACGATTCGCGGCGTCCAATGATAATCGATATGCCTGGCCCAGGCCGTATCGGCGGTCAGTTCCGGGGCTCGATAGATCTCGGTGCCGCTGCTGCTGATCAGCACATCCGGCTCCGGGATGCGGTGTTTTTTCATCAGTTTCAATGCCGAATCGAGTCGCCGACCGGTGGCGATGATAAAAAAACTGCTTTTGCGCTTTTGTCGGAGGAGTCCAACCAGTTCGTTGAGGGAGCGATCGTCACCGATCAGGTTCTGATCGAGATCGCTGACAATTGCCCGATCGCGATACAGACCGGTCCGACGGCGGACCGGTTGGCGCAGCAACTGCTCTGAACGTTCGGCGACCGGTTTGATGATTTTACAATAGCGCTTTGCGTGCGCCTCCCAGGAATAGTTTTTTTGTACTCCGCGCAACCCCTGGGCAGAACATTGCTGCCACAAGTCTCTGTCGCCAAACAGCTTTAACAGTGCAGCGGTGATGGTTCCCGGTTCCAGAGGATCGATCAGAAAGCCGTTTTTGCAGTTGTCAATGATATCCTTTGGTCCACCATCTTCTGTGGCGACAATCGGCAATCCGCAGGCGGCCGCTTCAATCAGGGTCAAGCCAAAGGGTTCCGTGAGCGCCGGGTTAACGAAGACGCCCCCGGAGGCCGCTGTGATCCGATAAATCATCGCTACCTGATCGCGTTGATGATGTTTCGGCAGGGTCACTTTGCCATAAAGATCGTAGCGGTCGATAGTGACCAGCAGTTCATGGAAGACCTCTTGGGCGCCCTCTTCGAGATCGTCGATGTCGTCACGGTTGCCGGCGATGATTAACAGGTTAGCCAACTCCTGAAGTTGCGGGGACTGGCCGAAAGCATCTATCAGTGCACTGATGTTTTTACGCCGGTCCGGTCGTGACAGGGCCAACACAATTGGCTTGTCCGGATTTTTCAGGTGGCAGGTCAAATCCTTGAACAGGGGAGTCTGTAATTCGTCACCGTTCGGCGGCGTGAATTGCTTGAGATTCGTTCCCGGTGGGACAACACGCATCTGATCAGGCTGATAGTGGTCATAAAGCTCATACTGCTCGGCAATTTCCTGGTGAGTGCTGGTAATCACCCGTTCTGCGGTTGCCAGGGTCTGTTCTTCTGCTTCAATCCGTCGACTCATATTGAAGCGTTTTTCGATCTCCTGTGCGTTCAGTCCGCTAGCCATGAGACGGCTGCGCTTGACGCGACCGAGGGAATGGCCGGTATGGATCAGCGGAATACCCAGCAGGTTGGCCAGGTGTGAGCCGACGTAACCAGCGTCGGCGTAATGGCTGTGAATAATGTCTGGAAAAGAGTTGCTGTCTCGAAAAAAGCTGGCCAGGTTGTCGGTGAAAAAATCGAGATGATCCCAGAGGTCTTCCTTGGCCAGGTACTCCTCCGGACCGGCCTCAATCCGTATGATGCGAAGATTGTCGGCGAGGCTTTCTATCGGCTTCGCATAGTCAGCCGAGAGGTTTTTATCCGTCACCCGCTGCGTGATCAGATCAACTTTACCGATACCGGGTTGCTTGGCTAGCGCCTGGGCAAGCTCTACCACGTAGAGCGTTTGTCCGCCGGTATCTGCATCGCGGCCCAGTTCGAGATTGTGCCAACGAATCAAACCGTGAATGCTTAACAGGGCGATGTAGAGTCCGCCTGTTTTTTGAGTCATTTAATTCCCTTCTCTGTTTTTAAGATCGATTCAGAAAATACAAAATGACTTTAAGATGACTTGGTCATGCGGCTAATACTGGTTGGTCTAAAACTGACTCAAGAATAACAGAACATTTGCGGGTGTCGTTACGAAGCAGATTTTTAGGAGCTGTTATTTGACAATCATCTTGCCAGGATGATCCGAAGTCACACGGCCAATCTCGAAAGCGTCGCAACCGCCCGCTTTGAGTTGCTTGGTCAGTTGCTTTGATTTCTCTGCCGGTACCACAATCAATAACCCCCCTGAGGTCTGCGGATCGGCAAGAATATCGACGATCTCCGGGGCAAGCTGTTCGCGATTGATGACGTTCGGCAGGTAGTGCTCGCGGTTGCGGTAGCTGCCCACCGGGACCAGGCCGATCGCGGCCAGTTCCATGACCTGCGGATAGATGTGCAGGGCCGACGCATCGATTTCGATACCGACCTTGCTGGCCTCGGCGAGTTCCAGGGCATGGCCGAGCAGGCCGAAACCGGTGATGTCGGTGCAGGCGTTGACGCCGACCTGCAGCATGATCTCCGAGGCTGTTTTGTTCAGCATTTCCATGTTGCGGATGGCATCCGCCATCTGCTCTTCCTTGATCACTTCACCTTTCAGCGCGGTTGCCAGGATGCCGGTGCCAAGCGGTTTGGTCAGGACCAGCACGTCACCCGGTTGAGCGCCGGCCGTGGTGACCAGTTTGGCCGGGTCGACCAGGCCGGTCACGGCGAGGCCGTATTTCGGCTCGTCATCTTCAACGGTGTGACCGCCGACAATCACCGCACCGGCTTCCTGAACCTTTTCGGCGCCACCCTTGAGGATTTCGACCAGCACATCATGCTCCAGGCAGGCGGGAAAGCCGACCAGGTTCATGACCGTCAGCGGCCTGCCGCCCATGGCATAGATGTCGGAGAGCGCGTTGGCCGCGGCGATCCGGCCATAGGTGCGCGGATCATCGACAATCGGCGTAAAGAAATCCACCGACTGCACCAGGGCGCAGTCCTCGGCAATCTTGTACACCCCGGCGTCGGCGAAGGGGATCGCGGCGGTCAGGAGGTTCGGGTCCTCAACGGTCGGCAGCTGGCGCAGCACCTGCGCCAATGGCCCGGGGGCCATCTTGGCGGCTCAACCGCTGGTTTTGGACAGGTGTGACAGCTTTACGCTCATTTGATTCGCTCCAATAACGGGACGAGGAACGCGGGACGCGGAGCGCAAAAAGCTACCCCTCGTTCCTCGTCACTCGTCCCGCGTCCCGTGGTTTGGTAATTGCCAGGCAACCCGTTCATCGCCTTTGCGCATGGTGTACTTCAGGCTGTCGAAAAGTTCCAGGATCGCCTGGGTCTGCTTGCGGGCGCTGCCGATCCGGTCGCGGAATTCGGCCAGGGTCAGGGTCTGCTTTGCCGGCAAAGTGCTCCTTGAGGGCGTGCAACGCCTTCTGGTAGGCCTCTTTGTGCATGAACGAATCTTCGTTGAGGCGCACCAGCGTGCCGTTGGCGAAGAGGAACGCGAGCAGTGAGTCGACCTGGTTCTCGGGTGTCCTGGCCAGGGCCAGCATATCGACCCGGCCCTTTGCTTCCACTCCTGCGTCCCGGTAGACCTTTTCCAGGTTTTTCAGGAGCTGCTCCTGGATATCCGTCGGCTTGGGGGAGAAATCACGCCGCGCGATCCATTCCTCCCGCTGGGCCAGCTGGCCATCTGTAACCAACTCTGCCAGGAGTTCCTCGAAGGCTTTCGGTGCGACCTTGGTCGGCAGCGCAGCTTTCAGGGTTGCGTGCGGCATGCCGGGCTGCAGGGCGTAGTCGCGATGATGATTGTCCACTGCGTCAACCAGGACCCGTTGCCAGGCCCGGGCGGTTTCCGATGTCACCCATTGGTCGCCGATCCGACGGACCTGGTCGGCCGCGGCGAGGCTGTCAAGGAGAGTGGAGATGCGGTCGCGGCCGAGACCGGATGCCTGCTCCAGTTCCTTGAGCTTGACGCAGCCAAGTTCGGCAAGCTTCTGGACGATAAACGAGCCTTCACCCGATTCGAGCTCTTTCAGCGCCTGCATGACATCGTCGCGGAAACGTTTGTGCTTTTTCGGGGCCGGATCAATGATCTGGCCGCCGCCAATCGTGGTCATCGGCGAATAGGAGCGGATAATGAAGCGGTCCTGGCGATGGGCGACCAGCGGGCTGTCGAGGTGAACCTGCGCCAGCACGCTTTCGCCCGGCTTCATTTCGTCACGGTCGAGCAGGGCGATCCTGGCGGTCACCTTGGCGGTCCCCATGTGCAGGTGGACCGGATCGCGGAACTTGAGCGGGCGAGGAGCTTCTGCGAGCAGGTTGATCCGGGCGTCGAAACGTTCCGTCATGGTGAAGAAGCCCGGCGTGGCGACAACCGCACCGCGGACCAGGTCGCTTCGTCTCCAGGCCGGCCAGGTTGAGCGCGACCCGTTGTCCCGCCCTGGCGACCTCGGCTTTTTCGCCGTGGACCTGGACTTCGCGCACACGCACTGTCTCACCGGGGGGCATGACTTCGACGGTGTCGCCGACCTTGACGCGGCCCGACAGCAGGGTGCCGGTGACCACCGTACCGAACCCGCTGATCGTGAAGTGCCGGTCGATCGGCAGGCGGGTCGGCCCGTCTTCGTCGCGCGGCGGCAGCTCTTTGAGAATTTCCTGGATGGTCTGCTGCAGGTTGTCGATCCCGTCACCCTTGATCGCCGAAACGCGGCAGCAGGGTGCCTTTTCAAGAAAAGTTCCGGCCAGCGTCTCGCGGACCTCCTCTTCGACGATATCGATCCAGTCTTCTTCGGCCAGGTCACACTTGGTCAGAACCAGGATGCCGCGCGGGATTTGCAGCAATTGCAGGATCTGCAGATGTTCCCGGGTCTGCGGCATGACCCCTTCGTTGACATCGACGACCAGCAGGACCAGGTCGATGCCGCCGATACCGGCAAGCATGTTATGGATGAACTTTTCATGGCCCGGTACGTCGACCACGCCGACCATGCTGCCGTCGGCCAGCTTGAAAGGCGCAAACCCCAGGTCAATCGAAATACCGCGCTCCTGCTCTTCCTTGAGGCGGTCGGTGTTGATGCCGGTGAGCTTGTTGATCAGGACCGTCTTGCCGTGGTCGACGTGTCCGGCTGTGCCGATGATGTGATAGCGATTTGAGTTGCTCATGTTATACCTGTTAAGTTCAAAAAGCGTTTAACGCAAAGGCGCAAAGAATGAAAAAATATTGTTTAAAATCAAAAATTATTCGGCCGTATAGCAATTAAAAGATGATGTTTGCCACGGTGACACGAAGGCACCAAAACGTCCCTGCTTTCGGGTTCAGTCTATTCGACACGCAAGACATGCCTACCGTTTGCAGCATTTTAGCAGTTATTGCTTCGTGTCCTGGTGCCTTTGTGGCGAGCCTTTGTTTTGGTTTTAAAATCCAAATAATTAAGGGTTTCGCAGCGTTTTTTCCTCTGCGTCTTTGCGTTAAAAGGTCGTGTCCACTAAATCAAAACCTCTCTTAACGCCTGCAGCAGGGACTCCTCGTCTTCGTTGTTCAGCGTGCGCGGGTCGATGATAAACCGATCATCCTGAATGCGGCCGACCACCGGTGGATCGCAGTTGCGCAGCCGGTTGGTCATCTCATTCAGGGAGATGTTTTTCGAAACCAGGCAAATCACCCAGCCCGGCAGTTCGGCAAGGGGCAGCGCGCCGCCACCGACGGTTGCGCTGGCTTCGCACAGGTTGAGTTCGGCAGCGTCGCCGAGCGTATCCTGCAGCTTTGGCAGCAGCTTCTCGCACCTCTGTTGCAGCTCTTTATTTGAAATTGAGAGCATTCGTAGGGTCGGGATCTCCTTGAGGGCTTTTTGCGGATCGAGGTAAAGCCGCAGGGTCGCTTCAAGAGCGGCCAGGGTCAGTTTGTCGATGCGCAGGGCCCGCGCCATCGGGTGTTTGCGGACCTTGTCGATAACCTCCCGGGTGCCGACGATGATGCCTGCCTGGGGACCGCCCAGCAGCTTGTCGCCGCTGAAAGTGACCAGGTCGATGCCGGTTTTCAGCGCTTCACGCACGGTCGGCTCTTTCGGCAGGCCGTAGGCAGTCAGGTCGATCAACAGGCCGCTGCCGAGATCTTCGAGCACCGGAATATCATGTTGATGGGCAAGCTCTGCCAGTGCTTCGCCACTGACCGCTTCGGTGAAACCGAGGATGCGATAGTTGCTGGTGTGGACCTTGAGAATCAAGGCGGTTTCTGCGTTGATGGTCTCTGCGTAATCCTTGAGATGGGTCTTGTTGGTGGTGCCGACTTCAACCAGCTTGACGCCGCTGGCGGCCATGATGTCGGGGATGCGGAAGGAGCCGCCGATCTCGATCAGCTCTCCACGTGAGACCAGGGCACTGCGTCCGCCGGCCAGCGCGGCAAGGCAAAGCATCACGGCGCCGGCATTGTTGTTGACCACGGTCGCTGCTTCGCCGCCGGTCAATTTGCAGATCAACTCCTCGACGTGGGTGAAGCGTTTGCCGCGCTGGCCCGCGTTCAGATCGTATTCCAGATTCGAATAGCCCCGGGCGACATTGGTGATGGCCTGCAGCGCATCGCAGCAGAGCGGTGCCCGACCGAGATTGGTGTGCAGCAGCGTGCCGGTGACGTTGATCACCTTGCGCAGAGACGGGGTGGCCAGCTCGGCGACCCTGGCGGCGACCTGTGCGGCGACGGTCTCCAGATCGAGGTCGGGCAGGGCCGCCTTTTCGTTCAGCAATTGACGCCGCAGGTCATCCACGGTCTGCTGAGCCGCTTCCACGATCAGAAGATGGGGCTGGGTCTTCGCCAGCTCCGTCAGAAGAGTGGTCGCCAGAAGTTTATCAATAGCGGGGAGAGTGCGCAGGAGTGCACGGCGATCAGACATGAAGCACCTCCGAAGAGATTACAGCAGGAAATTTCAGGGTATGGATCAGTCCCGCGAGGGAGAGGTGAATTCGCGCATCAGGGCGTTGATCTTGCCGGCCGAGACAGCCATGACGATCCCCTGGATGGCGCCGATTTCTTGGTCTGTAATTTTTTGTTCCCTGGCCACGCCAAGGTAGTGCTCGATTCATGGCTGGCACTCCCGGGCCATGGCTGCTGCCAGTCCTATCATGGCGACAGTGCGGGGATCGAGATGCTCCGTGTTACGGACAGAGTCATAGAAATCGCAGTAGGCTTTATGTTGTTTCGGGTTGAGCATAAGTCTGTTTCATCCTGCTTTTAATAATTGGCGGGAGTAGATGGGAATCGAACCCACCAGGGACGGGATACGCCCCCCATCGGTTTTGAAGACCGAGCGCGCCACCAGGCTACGAACTACTCCCTTATAAATTACAAGCGAACGATGCTGCCAGCCCCTTCCAGGGCGTTCACCAGCTCCAGCATGTTTGAGATCCTGCCGACGGCCAGCGAGTCCTTGGCGTCAAAAAACTCCAGGCAAAGACCGCATGATGCGATGTCGACACCGCGATTGGCAAGTTCTTCCAGTGGCTCGAGGACATCGGAGCCAGACGATTGTCAGCCTGACACCGCTGTTGACAAGGTAAATGGCATCGGGGACGATGATCCGCTTCGGTCAGGGTGAAGATGAAGTTTTTCATCAGGATCCTGGCCGAGCTTCGGGGTCGCCGGACCCCATCTGGTCAGAACCGATGAAGATAATCCTCGGCCCGGTCGCAGGTGCGGCTAGTCTGGCTCTGTTCCGGCTTCTTCCCCGGGCTCAGTTCGAGCCGGGTCGCTGCCCCTGATTTTTCAACCTTGATACTGTACCCCATGGTCGTTGCCAGGCGCGAAACATTGTCCTGGCAGGCCTGGTCGTCAACCAGAACCTCCAATACGCTGCCGGGCTCTTCCAGCATCAGCTTGCGGGTCTGGATAACCGGCTGCGGACACTGCTGGCCGCGACAGTCGATGGTCTTCATAAAATTCCTCAGATTAAAGATTTGCCACACTATATATGGAAATCTTCATATTGGCAAGCAGGCTCTGCTTGACATGCAGTGAGATCCGTCCGTAAACTCGAAAATCTTTACGTGCAACTGTATCCTGTTTTAACGCAAAGACGCAAAGGACGCTAAGAGAACCAACTTTAAAAGGTTTTGATCGCTTTGCGACTTTCCTTTGCCTTTCATTGCTCTTCTTTGCGTTAATTGTTTTCCAGGATTTGTTTCGTCCTTTAGGGTGGCCATTTGAGACGTCGGACACGCAAAATCCAGGTCGGCAATGTGGCGGTTGGCGGTGACGCTCCGATCTCGGTGCAGTCGATGTGCAATACCGATACCCGCGATGTTGCCGCAACCTGCGCACAGATTGAGGCATTGGCTCAGGCCGGTTGTGAAATCGTGCGTTGTGCTGTGCCCGATCAGGCGGCAGCGGAGGCCTTGAAGAAGATTTGCACGCAGAGCCGGCTGCCGATGGTCGCCGACATCCATTTCGATTATCGCCTGGCGCTGATGTCACTCGACGCGGGGGTTGCCGGTTTGCGGCTCAATCCCGGCAATATCGGTGAGCGCTGGAAAGTTGAAGAGGTCGTCAAGGCCTGTGCCGAACGCGCTGTGCCGATCCGTATCGGTGTGAATGCCGGCTCCCTGGAAAAAGAGCTCCTGGAAAAGTACGGTCACCCCACCGCCGAAGCGATGGTGGACAGCGCGCTCTCCCACATCCGCATCCTGGAAGATTTAAATTACCGCGAGATCAAGGTCAGCCTCAAGGCCTCTGATGTACAGCGCACCGTCGCGGCCTACCGCCTGCTCGCCGATCAGGTCGATTACCCGATGCACATCGGGATCACCGAGGCCGGCACGACCTGGAGCGGCACGATCAAGAGCGCCGTGGGCCTCGGAGCGCTACTCTACGATGGAATCGGTGACACGCTGCGGGTTTCGCTCACCGGCGACCCCGTCGAAGAGGTGCGGGTCGGCTGGGAGATCCTGAAAAGTCTCGCGCTGCGCGAACGCGGCCCGGTCTTTATCAGTTGTCCGACCTGTGGCCGTTGCGAAATAAACCTGATAAAGATTGCCGAGGAGGTCGAGCAGCGCTTGCACGACCTGCCGGTCTGCATATCGATCGCCGTCATGGGCTGTGTCGTCAATGGTCCTGGCGAAGCACGCGAGGCAGACCTCGGCATCGCCGGAGGCAAGGGGCAGGGCCTGTTGTTTCGCAAAGGTGAAGTGGTGCGCAAGGTGCCACAGTCAGAGCTTGCCGATGCCCTCGTTGAAGAAGCTTTATCCCTGGCCGAAGATCGTAGGCCCTGAGCCCGCATCACTCCTTGCAATCCCCCTGGAAATAAGCTAATTTCAAAGGCCCTCTTTAATCAATCTGTAAGAGGGTTATCATCTTATTCAGAGGTTTACCGATGCGTTATTCCCAGTACTTTTTGCCGACGTTGAAAGAAACTCCCGGAGATGCTGAAGTTGTCAGCCACCAGTTAATGGCCCGGGCCGGTATGATCCGCAAGGTGGCGGCCGGTGTTTATGACTACCTGCCTTTTGGTCTGCGGGTGATCCGCAAGGTTGAGAATATCGTTCGCGAAGAGATGAACCGGGCCGGTGCCATAGAACTGCTGATGCCGGCAGTCAACCCCGCCGACCTGTGGCAGCAATCGGGGCGCTGGCAGGAGTATGGCAAGGAGCTGCTGCGTTTCAAGGACCGCAAGGAGACCGACTTCTGCATCGGGCCCACCCACGAAGAAGTGGTCACGGAAATAGTCCGCGGCACGGTGAACTCCTATCGCCAGCTGCCGCTGAATCTCTACCAGATCCAGACCAAGTTCCGTGACGAGATCCGCCCGCGCTTCGGCCTGATGCGCGGCCGGGAATTCATCATGAAAGACGCCTACTCCTTCGATGTCGATGACGCCGGCGCGGATGTCTCGTACAAAAAGATGTATGACGCCTATCGGCGAATATTCGAGCGCTGCGGGTTGAAGTTCCGTGCAGTCGAGGCGGACTCCGGAGCGATCGGCGGCAGCTTCTCCCATGAATTCATGGTCCTTGCCGAGACCGGCGAGGACGCTATTGTCTCCTGTAACAGCTGTGACTACGCGGCGAATGTCGAAAAAGCCGAACTGCGCGCCCCGACCGGAGAGGCCCCGGCCCCGGCCATGGAGCTGGGCAAGGTCGCGACACCAAATCTGAAAAGCATTGAAGATGTCGCCGCGTTCCTGAATGAAAATCCGCAGAAGATGGTCAAGACCCTGATGCTGCAGAATGAGCGTGAAGAGAACGTCGCCGTGCTGCTGCGTGGAGATCACAAGCTCAATGAGGTCAAGCTGTGCAACTTCCTCGACTGTAATCACCTGCAGATGGCCGATGAAGCCCTGGTCAGGAAGCTGACCGGAGCACCAACCGGGTTCTCCGGACCGATCGGTTTGACCTGCCGAGTCCTGGCTGACCAGGAGCTGGCGATCATGAGTGACTTCGGCCTCGGCGCCAACGAGGAGAACTTCCACCTGACCGGTGCCAATCACGGCCGGGATTTCCAGGTTGAGGCGTTTGTCGACCTGCGTGAAGCTATGGCAGGTGACCCCTGTCCGCGTTGCGAGGGCAAGCTGGAGTCCTGGCGCGGCATCGAAGTCGGTCATGTCTTCAAGCTCGGCACCAAGTACTCGGATGCAATGCATGCCACGGTGCTCGACGACCAGGGCAAGGAACGAACCCTGATTATGGGTTGTTACGGTATCGGTATCGGCCGGACCGCGGCTGCAGCAATCGAGCAGAATCACGACGAGAACGGCATTATCTGGCCGATGCCGCTGGCGCCCTTCCAGGTGATTGTCACCCTGCTCAACCCGAATGATGAGACTGTCCTGGGTGCAGGCGAGGCACTGTATGATCAGCTGGTTGCCGAAGGCCTGGAGGTTTTGCTCGACGATCGTGATGAACGCCCGGGGAGCAAATTCAAGGATGCCGAACTGCTTGGCATCCCATTGCGCGTTACTGTCGGTGCACGGGGGCTGAAAGAACAGTCCTTCGAACTGCAGGATCGACAGACTGGCGAAAAGTCCATGCTGCCGGTCGATGGTGCCGCGGCAACGATTGCGACACAGGTTCGCGCCGCCCTCTTCGCTTCACTGGGGGAATAGAAACGTGAGCGAGGTAAGGATCGAAAAAGGTGGCAAGCTGCAACTGCCGTCGAATGTTTTAAAATTGATGGGAGACCAGCCGTTGAGGTTGTCATCCTGTTCCGTTCAGCATCTGTTGCTGGAGTCTGCGGCAAATGCCGACAAGGTGCTGATGACCGGTCTGGTCGGGGACATCGGGATTGTCGACCTGCTCTCGTTTTTCAACATGTTCCGCAAGTCCGGATTGCTGCAGTTCACCCTGCCCGGAGGCAGCAAAGAGCTTTATTTCCAGAATGGCGAGATCGTCTATGCCACAAGCACCTTTCCGGAAGAGGAGATAGGCGAAATACTTTACAGCCTCGGTAAATTCGACCGGGAGATCCTGCAGGGCGCCCGCCAGTTTGCCAACGGTGAAATTCCCCTGGGCAAGATCCTGGCCGACCAGGGGATCATCACTTCCCAGGACCTCTGGGCCGCGACCAAAAACCAGGTGGAAACGATTACCTACAACCTGTTCGCCTTCCATGAAGGCTCTTATGTTTACACCAATGTCAAGCCGGATGAAGACCAGATCGTCAGCCTTTCCATGACCACCCAGAATCTGATCATGGAAGGTTTACGACGGGTTGATGAACGGGCCTTGTATATTCAGAAGGTCAAATCGCTTGATGCCATGCCGGTAGCCACCGGCAAGGTTCCCAATGATCTCGACAGTATATCCCAGAGAATGGTCGCCCTGGTCCAGTCGGGGGTCGGTGATGTCAGCGAACTGTTGCGTCGTTCCGGGTCCGGTGAATTCGATGCTTTGAGACTGCTCAGCCAACTGGTTGAACGCGGCGTGGTGACCATGGAAGAGGCTCCGACTGTGGCCGTCGAAGGGGTCCTCGGTGAAGTGGTCAAGATCTTCAACGGTGTCCTGGTGGCCATGCACGGCGTCGTCTCGGCGAAGAACCCCCGGTTCCGTGAGGAAATTTCGCGATTCCTGCGCGACCTGCCGCAACCTTTCTCGTACGTGTTCAGACAGACCGCACTGAAGGAAGACGGCTCGATTGATGGCGGCCGGATCCTTGCCAACCTCGCCGGTCTCGAGGAAGGCGACAAGCTGCGTCTGCTCTCGGAGGCTCTCAGCGAGCTGGTCTACATGGAATGCATTGCCGCCCGCCGTGAACTCGGTGCCGCGGACTCTGCCGAATTGATCAAACGCGTTCAGGACGTCTCACAACGCGTCCGGGACCTGATAGGAAACCGTGATGAATAGTGCCAAGCAAAGATTGATCTTCGCTCTCGATGTCGACAACCTTGAAGATGCCCGCAACTGGGTGGCAAAACTGCAGGGGCAGGTCGGTGTTTTCAAGATCGGCAAGCAGCTCTTTACCCGGTGTGGCCCCGAGGTTGTCCGTCTGGTGCAGGATGGTGGCTGTGATGTGTTCCTTGACCTGAAATATCATGACATCCCGAATACCGTGGCCATGGCCGGTCTCGAGGCCCAGCGGCTGGGAGTCAGAATGTTCAACGTGCATGCCCTGGGCGGCTTTGAAATGATGGCAAAGCTGGTGGCCGAAATCGACAGGGTCTGTCCGCGCGGCAACCCGGACCGTCCGATCCTGCTGGCGGTGACAATTCTCACCTCGTCAACCGAAGAGACCTTGCGCAGGGTCGGTATCGATCGACCCATTCAGGTGATGGTGCCCAAGCTCGCCAGGCTGGCCAAAGATGCCGGTATGGATGGCGTGGTTGCGTCGCCCAGGGAGGTGGGCCTGATTCGTGACGCCTGTGGGGACGATTTCCTGATCGTCACGCCCGGTGTCCGACCGACATTCGCCTCTCAGGATGACCAGAAGCGCGTCACGACCCCGGGTGATGCCCTGCGGTCCGGGGCCGATTATCTGGTGATCGGACGGCCGATCTCTGCGGCTGCCGATCCTGCTTTGGCGGCCGATATGATCCTGCAGGAAATGCAGGAAGCATTGAATGAATGAAATTGCTCGACAACCGCAGGTTTGCACGATTTGTGCATTAATAACCTATTGTCGAGTATTGAAAAGGGGGGATCAAGGGCGTCAAAAGGAAATCATGCCCTTTTTCCTGTCGATAAATTCCTGAATATGAAATTGCTCCTGGGTGGTCATGGATAAACGGGCATCATGATTTGCCTGAACCATCAATCACCCGTATCACGTTGCTCCGCGGACCGTGTGACCAGGTTTTGCAAGTTGTCACGCGCTACGGAAAGTGTTAAAACTTGCGAGTGATAAAGATGGCCTTTGGCCAATCATGATCGGCTGGCTACTGACAGCTGAATAGCCGGCAAAGATGCAAGCATTGGCTTGCCAGTGGAGGGACAGGGGATGATATCGGACAAAGTCCTGATTGTCGATGACGACAAGTTTATCAGGATAATTCTCAAGGACGCTTTGGCGGGCCGTTACACAACATTGGAAGCGGACAATGGCCAAACCGCCTTGGACATGGTCTTCAGTACTCTCCCGGACCTGGTGATCCTTGATATCGAGATGCCAGTCATGAACGGCATTGAGGTCTGCAGGATAATCAAGGAGACCGAACAGACAAAACGTATCCCCGTGATCCTGATTACCGCCCATACCAATCGGGACGAGATCATTCTCGGCATGCAGACCGGCGCCGACGATTACATCACAAAGCCAGTCCACCCCCCAGAGGTTTTGGCCAGGGTCGATGCGCACCTGCTGTACAAGAACTACTACAACGAACTGGAGCGGCGCGACCTGCAGATGCTCCTCGAACTCTACGACATCGTCACCGTATTGCGCAACCCGATGAAAATTCTGCGATTTGTCGTGGAAAAGATTGCCGATGTCATCGAAGTCGAACGGTGCTCGATTATCAGTATCAACGATGTCAATGGAATTGTCGTCAAGGCCTGCAACGACCTGCAGGAAAACACCGAAATCAGGCTGGATTTGAATCGCTACCCTGAGATACGCAAGGCGATAGAGACTCACCAGGCGGTGATCGTCAACGATGTTAAGAACGACCTCCTGATGGAGCCGGTTCGTCAGTATGTCGAGGCTTTGAATCTCAATTCGCTCATCGTTGTGCCAATCATCAAGAAAGAGGCTGTTATTGGCACCCTCTTGTTGCGCACGACAATGAAATTGCGGGACGGTATCTCCGAACGGATTAGCAAACTTACCCATCTGGTCGCCAATATCTCCGCCAATGCGCTGGAGAATGCGACCCTTTTCGAATCAATGCAATCGGCCAAGGACCTGTTTGAAGAGATGGCGATTCGCGACGGGTTGAGCATGCTTTACACGCATCGACATTTCTATGAACGGCTCGAGAAAGAATTCTCCCGCGCGGTTCGTCACCACGAGCCGCTGTCACTGATTTTTTTCGATATCGACGACTTCAAGCAGATCAACGATAAATATGGCCATATCCGTGGTGATGAAGTGATCAGGCAGATTGGGGCGTTGATCAGGGAGTTTGTGCGGGAAATCGATATCGCTGCACGTTACGGTGGCGAGGAATTCGTCATCCTGCTACCCAAGACAGAAGCCGCCGGCGCCCTGGAACTGGCGCGCCGGATCAGTTCGAGCATCCGTGCGTTTCGTTACAAGGGCATGGGCGATGAGCAGGTCACGATCAGTGCCGGGATATCAACCTTCACCGGCAACGGCAATCAATCGTTCACTCAGCTTGTCGATATGGCCAATCAATTGATGTTCAAGGCAAAATCGGAGGGTAAAGATCGCATTGCTATGACGGATCAGAGCACGGCAGTCAATCAGTCGTAATTTTGACCTGAACAGACGGTTGCACGTGATTAAGGGAGGGAGTATGAATTGTGATTCGACAGAATCATCAATAACCAATGACGCCGATCCACTCGAAATCACACTTCCTTTTGCCATCAGGGATCTGGACGGCATGGAGTTACTGTCCGCGGGCTCCAGGCTCGACGAGGCGATTATCAATGATATCGCCAGGTCGGGGCGACTGAAGCAGTTCAAGACCAGCTGCCTGCTTCAGCACAATAGTATTTTGCCGGATATGGAGCGCTTCATTAGCAAGGATCCCTACGCGTTTATTTTCGGTGGCGCCGACGGCATTCGAGCCCATCTCAGTCAGTTTGGCGAGATACCGATTCCCGAGCCTCTCTTGTCAGCGCTGGACGTGTTCAAGCAAAACGACTTCTATACCTATCGCCACTCGCTGGTTGTTTTCGCCCTGACTTCTTTCATGATGGAGACATGCTACCCAAACACCCTGGCCGAGAGGAATGTCCTGCTGGTAGGGCCGACCCACGACGTCGGCAAACTGACAATACCTTTTGATATCCTGCAAAAGAAGACCCCCCTGACCCGCCGTGAGCGCCAATTCCTCGAATTTCACTCCTTGGCCGGCTACGTGCTGCTCAGCTATTACCTGGGAGATCAGCGCCACCCGGCGGCGCATGTTGCCCTCAACCATCATGAACGCTGCAACGGTTCGGGTTACCCGAGAGGTCTCGCTGAGGTGAGTCCCCTGGTGGAAATGGTCGCAATATGCGATATCTATGACGCTCTGATATCTTCCCGGCCTTACCGCAAGGGCGACTACGATAACCGTACGGCTCTTGAAGAACTCTGCGATATAGCGGAGGCGGGTGCGTTGGGCCGTTACAACGTCCAGGCTCTGATCGGTCGCAACAGGGCCGGTTATCCTGCGCCGGAAGAAGTGAGATTATCAACTGAAAGACGTGGCAACCCGCCGGAGAGCAACTGTCACTCTGTAACTGTTGACGAATAGTTTGTAACGTCCCGGAATCGGAGTCAGGCCGTGGCAGGCTTGCCGAGTGGTTGCGTTGCGGGATGACACTGCAGTGATCAGGCTCGGAAAGAACCAGATGTCCGCCAATCACGCTGCTGATTTTGCCAGCTGTTCAACCTGCTCTTATCGAAGTTCGTGATGCGTCCCCTTCAGTATCGGGTTAACGTCGATACAACAATAAAGTTGCAGAAATCGTGATATGAACCTCGACTATCTCTACGGGATCAACCCCGTCAAAGAAGGTTTGCGCGGCCGCCGTCGGCCGGTTGAACTGTTTGTCGACGAAAAAGCTGGCGGCAAGCGCATCGATGAAGTCCTGGCTCTGGCGAAGGATCTTGACGTCCCGGTTCGGCAGCGCCGTCGACAGGATCTCGACCGACTTGCCGGGCTGCCTCATCACCAGGGAGTGGTGATGAGTATGGAGGCATTTCCCTACACCGAGTTCGAGGACCTGCTGGCTGATTGGCAGGCCTCCGGTCAGGACGGGTTCTTCCTTCTTCTGGACGGGATTACCGACCCGCACAACCTGGGGGCGATTCTGCGCAACGCCGATGCGGCCGGTTGCCAGGGCGTGGTGATCACCAAAGATCGCAGCTGCGGGATTACCAACGTTGTCGACAGAGCATCGGCCGGTGCGGTGGAACATCTCGCCGTCTGCCAGGTGACCAACCTGGCCAGGACCATCGAGGCGCTGAAGAAAGTGGGCTTCTGGGTGTACGGCCTGGCTGCCGGTGAAGAGGCGCAGCCTCTGTTTACGGCAAGCTTGTCCGGACATCTTGCGTTGATCGTCGGCAGTGAAGGAGAAGGCCTGCGTCAGCGGACCCGCCAGCTGTGCGATGGGCTGCTGGAGATCCCGATGAGCGGCGGCGTCGCCTCAATGAATGCCGCTTCGGCGAGCGCCGTGGCCCTGTTCGAGGTTGTCCGGCAAAAAATCACTGCCAAATAATAGGCCAGACGGCAGTCAGTCGTCTGGCCTCAGGTTGCTGACAACCCTCGCACGTGATGCGGAGTTTCTCTAAATCAGTAGTGCAACAGATGGTATAATCTGTCGTCCTTGTTCATTGGATCTGTTGGGAATCAAAGACAAAATCAAAACTCGTCGGGGTTGCCCGACAGCAACGTCTATCCTTTCTTTGTAGCGACAAAGAAAACGTAAGCAAAAGAAAGCTTGGCGATCTGCGCTGGAGAGCACTTCTTGCTCGTCAAGGCGGCGACCTCAATTCAGATCGAATCTGATCCGACGTTGCCACCTTCTACTTGACATGCCCCGCGCAGGACCCGAGGCCTCTTCTGCATAGCCTCTCCTAGCTAGTAAGAGTAGGCTTGCCGTCGGTAGGCGCGACTCCCGGTTTTGTTTGGCTTTTGCCCTTGTAAATTCACACGGAAAGGTCAAGGCCGGCTTTGACACAGGGCCGGATCTCCATCACAGCAGGTTCTTGTCAAGTCACAGACATCCGGCAGCAAAAGATGCCTTCTCCGCAAGGAGCAGGCATATACTTTTGCGAATACTTTTGTTGCCGGACAAAAGTATGGCGTCGGGCGGGACGCGACCCGCCGGTTTTGCTTTTAAGCATTTCAAGAAAAAGTGGCAACAGATTAACCCTCTGTTGCCATCTCTCTATAGCAAATTAAACTGACTGAACAGTTGTCAGATGTCTGGCCTGTTCTAGACTAATCATTTACTTAATCAGACAATGTCACACGATCAAATATCGCTGGTCATAATGAAGGTCGGCAGTCGCAGGAACGACTCGTATTTCGGCCGCAGCCGCTCGGTGTCGTAATACTTGCTGACATCAACGATTTTTTTGTGCCCGGTGACCACGTCGATCGGCACCGTATCGTAGCAGCCGTTGTGCAGGCTGATCAGGCGCCCCGAGGTGTTGGCCAGGACCATGTCAAAGGCGAGGTTGCCAAACGCCATCGGCACGATCGAATCCATCGCGTCGGGGTCTCCGCAACGCACCAGGTAGCCCAGTCGCTGGCTGAGCACGTTGACCCGGCGACCGTTATTGAATTTCGGTGAGAGCTCCTTCAACTGTGCGGCGACCTGATCGCCGATGCCGCCCAGTTTCTTGTGCCCGTACTGGTCAGTCTCTTCCCCCTCGAAAAGCATGCTCGTCGTGATGTGTCATGGTCGCACCTTCGGAGATCAGGACCACCGAGTAGTTGCTCGGATGCTTTCGACGGTCGTAGCTGAGCAGGTCGCAGAGCTGCTCCATGTCGAAAGGGTGCTCCGGGATCACGCACCGGTCGGCGGCCCCGGCCATGGTTGGCAGGATCGCCGAGAACCCGGCGTAACGGCCGAACACTTCAAGGACGAGGAAGCGTTCATGGGACCCGGCGCTGGTGCGCAGCCGGTGGGTCAGTTCGATCGTCCGGGTGACGCAGGTCGAGAAGCCGATGCAATAGTCGGTGCCCGGGACGTCATTGTCCATGGTTTTCGGGATGGCGACCACCTTGACCCCCTCTTCGTGCAGCCGCTGACCGTAACTGAGCGTATCGTCACCACCGATCGGGATGAGGAAGTCCAGACCGAGGAATTCGATGTTCTTCAGAACCTGTGGCGTGACGTCGTTGATCGTATCCTGGTAAATGTCCTGCAGGTGGGTCGGGACATTGGTGATCGGCAAGTGGCTCGGACGGGTTCGCGAGGTATGCAGAAAAGTACCGCCCGTGCGTCCTGCGCGGTTGACAACTTCCTCGGTCAGTTCCTGGATGCAACTGCTGTTGTCAGCATGCGGGTCGGGGACCAGGTCAACCAGTCCGGCCCAGCCGCGCCGGATGCCGAGAACCCTGTATCCTTCTCTTAAGGCACGTACGGTCACCGCCCGGATCGCCGGGTTCAGTCCCGGGACGTCTCCTCCTCCGGTGAGTATGCCGATAGTCCCTTTTATTTTTGACATGGTTAAGTCTCCTTGACTTGTTGTTAAGTTAAGCGAACCTCTACTCAGATAATGTTAATCAATCTTTATCGCTTCACAAGTATTATTCGAGTTTTCTGACGGTCAGGCACACAATTATCATTGTCTGGTGGCAGCCACGTAAATGTTGGCGGTTCCGGGCAGGTGATTCTTGACTTTGTCCGGAAACAGCAGGTAAGGTTGCGCCATACATTTTCAGATGCCGCAAGGCTTGATCGGTATATGCAGTCCTACTTGCGAATCCGGTCAAAAGGGAACCCGGTGTAAATCCGGGACGGGCCCGCCGCTGTGACCGGGGACGAACATCGCACTAAACCTGAGCCAGCGAGGATTTTAGCGGGAGACAGCACAAGTCATTAACCTGCCTAAGCGTGGAAAAATAAACAGCGTACCTTCTGGTATGCCTTAATATTTTTCCAACACTTATACAGGCCAAGCACTTGCACTCTCCCATCCGCTATAACCTCACAGGTTCAGATAAAAGCCACTGACACCACTTGTCGGGAAGGCGCGATCAGTAGGACGAACCGGAAGTCAGAAGACCTGTCTGAAGAGATTTGAGTTGCTGCCCCCGCGGTCACGGGGTGGTTGCCGAGAGTTCGTGGAGATACAGGGAATCCCCGGATCAATTTCATATTGACCGGGGATTTTTTATTGCCCCGGTCCATTGTAACGGGAGTGGAAGTATGTACAGGAGTTTTATTGGTTGTTGTAATGGGTTTGCTGGTCAGTGGTCAGGTGTTTGCCGCAGAGATGGAACAGTCGGCGATTGTCATGGATGAGGTCGTGGTGACGGCCACACGCCAGTTGGAGGAAGTCTCCAAAGTGCCGGCAAATGTGACGGTTGTCACGGCAGAAGAAATTGATCAGTCTGCCGCGCAGAATGTTCCCGAATTGCTGAGAAGCGTGCCCGGTGTCCTGGTGAATGATATTGCCGGGAATGGTCGTAATTATACGGTTGATCTGCGTGGCTTTGGCGAGACGGGAGGGTTGAATACACTGGTTCTGGTTGATGGCAGACGGATTAACCAGGCGGACCTGAGTGGTGTTGACTGGTCTCTTATTCCCAAGGCCAGGGTGGAGAGAATCGAAATTGTTCGTGGCAGCAGGGGGAGCGTTTTATACGGTGAGAATGCGACCGGTGGTGTCATAAATATTATTACGAAAAAAGGCAGCCAAACCCCGACTGCTTCCGGGGCTTTGCTGGCAGGCAGCTATGACACTTACCAGGGAGATGCCTTTGTTGGTGGTGCAATTAATGATCTGTCGATCGCCGTAAATGGTCATTACCAGGAGACAGATGGTTATCGTGACAACAGTGACACTGAGACAAAAGATTTAGGTATGAACCTGGAGTATGAAGTTTCAGAGAATCTTGTTTTGAAACTGAGCGGGGGCTATCACGATGATGAATCCAGTCTCCCGGGCGCCTTGAAAAAGAGTGAACTGGACAGTGGAGTCTCCAGAAGGGACACCGTTCACCCTGATGATTATGCAGACACAGAGGATTGGTATCTGCAAGGCGGTTTTCAGTATTTTTTCAACGAGGACAGTTACTTTGAGGCCAATGCTGCAAGCCGAAGCCGTGATTGGGACTCCTTCTCTTTCTTTGATGGTGGGACCTACGATTCCTCAACCGATATTGATACGCTGTCGTTTTCGCCTCAACTGGTCCTGAATGAAGAGCTGTTCGGCTATGCCACCAATATTCTGTTGGGCTTCGATTATGAGAAGACTGAAGAGGATGTAATAAATGTGCTGGACTACCCGGCCTTTCCCCTCTGGTCTTCAACTGATTTTTTTGATTTCAGTCGGGACAATTATGGATATTTCGGACATGTGGAGGTTGCGCTTACCGACGCGTTGGCGATTTCCGGCGGGATAAGAAAAAATCGGGCGGAGTTCGATTTTAAACACAAAAATGCCGGAACTTCTGTTTCGAAGACGATCGATGAGGACCTTTATACTGTTGGAGTCAATTATCGTCTGTTAAACAACGCTTCTGTATATGCCAGTTATACCAGGAGTTCTCGTTTCCCGGTCCTGGATGAATTCTTCAGTTTTACTGATAATTCGGTCAATATTGACCTGGATGCGCAAACGTCTGATGACTTTGAAGTCGGGGCGCGTTTTCAACTGGAATCAGGTCTCTCGTTTGGTGTGAACCTGTTTCGCATAGAAACCGAAAATGAGCTCTTTTACAACCCGTCCGGAGGAGCTTATGGCTATGGTGGGAATGAAAATTTTGATGGAGACACCATCCGGCAGGGGGTTGAGTTCTCAGCCAGCAAAGAGGTTTACGACATCCTTTTGACCGGCAGTTACACGTTCTATGATACAGAGATTGACGGTGGACAGTATGATGGTAAAGAGTTCCCGGGGGTTCCTGAGCATCAGGCCACTTTGGGTGTCCAGAAGACATTCGGCAGCCGTATTCAGCTAGGTCTTAATGGCACTTATGTCGGTGAACGTCGATTTATTTCAGATTTTGAAAATAATCAGAACAAGCTTGAGGATTATTTCTACCTGACCAGCAAGCTCTCTTATCTGCTGGATCAAGGCTCTGTCTATCTCGCGGTCAACAACCTCCTCGATGAGGAATATTCAGAATATGGGGTTTTGAGCATGAGCGGCGAAAGAGCTTTCTACCCGTCTCCTGAAATCAATTTTGTGGCTGGGGTCGACTTCAGATTCTAAACTTTTGATATGAAAAATCTGTTTTTACTCATAGCTGTTTTTTTGCTGGCGACACCTTCGGTGCACGGCCGGGTGCTCGTCGACCAGATCGGTCGTACGGTCGAGGTTGCGGAGCCTCTGACGCGCGTTGTGTCCCTGGCCCCCAACCTCACTGAAATCAGCTACGAGGTCGGGGGCGGGGAGTCTCTGGTCGGAGCGACCCGGTTCGCCAACTTTCCCGAAGCTGCGGCAAAATTGCCGAAGGTGGGTAGTTATGTTGCGCTGGATATCGAGAAAATCGTCAGCCTGAAACCGCAGCTCTGTCTGGCGATCCGGGACGGCAACCCGAAGGCCGTGGTCGACAGACTCGAGGCGCTGGGGATTCCCGTCTATGTTTTCGATCCGCAAAGCCTGGAAGAGATTATTGACACGGTCGAGCGGCTGGGTTCGATCTATCGGCAAGAAGCCCGTGCAGAAGCCCTGGCCGCCGGATATCGACAACGACTCGCCCGGGTTGCCCGCCAGGTCGCCGGGGTCACGGACCGCCCCGGAGTGTTTTTCCAGATCGATGCGCAGCCGGTCATCTCGGCCGGCTCCGACACATTTCTGCATCAGCTGCTGACCCGGTCAGGCAACATAAATCTCGCTGCCGACCGCACCGGGTACCCAAGATACACCTGGGAGGAGCTCCTTGTGCTCAAACCCGAGGTGGTTCTCCTGGCATCGATGGGAGGCGGTTATACCGACCAGGAGCTCCGCTCCCGCTGGCAGGACGTGGCCGCAGATTCCGGCGGTGCGGAACAGCCGTCTGTATGTCGTTGATGCGGACCTGTTTGATCGTCCGACGCCGAGGTTGATCGATGCCCTGGAGTATCTTGTCGGCCTGCTGCACCCGGAACAGGCTGACATCCCTTAGCACACAGGACAACTGTATTGGTGATGACCGGCTACCGCCCCGTCTACATAAAACTGATCATGGTCACGATGGCCCTTGCGCCGGTGCTGATCGGTTCGGTCCTGCTCGGCCTGACGATCGGTTCATCGGGAGAGATCGGCGCTGCCTGGCACGTACTGTTGGGGCAGGGTGAGCCCGATGCGACACTTGAAGTGATCATCTGGCAGCTGCGCTGGCCCCGCGTGATCCTGGCGGCAACCGTCGGCGCCTCACTTTCGCTTGGCGGTCTGGTGTTTCAGGCCCTGCTGCGCAACCCCCTCGCCGAACCTTACATTCTCGGTGTCTCCGGCGGGTCGGCTGTCGGGGCGATCCTCGGCATCCTTGCCGGGTTCAGCTTTTTCCCGGGCCTGGCCCTGAGTTCTTTTGCCGGATCTCTCGCCGTATTGCTGCTGGTCCTGCTGCTCTCCGGACGCAAAGAGGGCAGCAGTGACTCCCTGCTGCTGGGCGGTGTGATGGTCAACGCCTTTTGTGGCGCAATCATCATGTTCCTGATTTCGATCAGTCAGTCCGGCCAGATGCACAAAATCATTTTCTGGCTCATGGGGGACCTTTCCGCGGCTGGTTCCGACAGCCTGCCGCTGCTGCTCGGGGTCCTGCCCTGCTTTATACTGATCTACCTGCTGGCCCAGCCGCTTAATCTGCTCTTGACCGGTCAGGACAGTGCCTCGGCTATGGGGGTCAATGTCAAGCTGGTCATGCTGGTTCTGCTGGTCACCACCTCACTCATGGTCAGCCTGACGGTCTGCCAGTCCGGACTGATCGGTTTCGTCGGACTGACGATTCCGCATGTCCTGCGGCTGACGATCGGTCCGGACCATCGCATCCTGGTCCCGGCTTCGATTCTGACCGGGGCTTCTTACCTGGTCCTCTGCGACCTGCTGGCCCGCAGCCTGCCCAGCCAGGGTGAAATGTCTGTCGGTATTGTTACGGCATTGATCGGTGCCCCACTGTTTATCGCTTTACTCTGGAGGGGCCGTCGATGAGCTGTCAGATTGAGCTTCGTAATGTCAGCCTGCAATATGGCCTGCGTGATGTGGTCAGGGATGTCTCCGTGCAAATCGAAGAAGGGGAGTTCTTTGTCATCATCGGCCCGAACGGGGCGGGTAAAACCACCCTGCTCAAATCGATAACCGGTTTGCACCGCTTGACTGCTGGGGAGATTCTGCTCCGGCAGCGATCGGTCAGTAAATATTCCAGGAAAGAGCTGGCCCGCTCTCTGGCAATGGTGCCACAGCATATCAATGCCGAATTCCCGTTCACTGTTGCCGAAACGGTCATCATGGGCCGCTATCCGCATCTGGGTTTGCTGGCAGTGGAAGGCAAACGCGATCTTGAAATAGCCGAGCAGGCCATGGCATTTACCGAGGTGCTCCATCTAGCGGACAGGCGCCTCGGTCAACTCAGCGGCGGCGAACGGCAGAGGGTCATCATTGCCAGGGCGATCTGCCAACAATCGAAAGTCCTGCTGCTGGATGAACCGACCGCCTCGCTCGATCCGGCCCATCAGTTGAGAATCATGGACCTGATGGAGCGGCTCAGGCAGCAGGAGCAGATCACCATTATCATGGTTTCTCATGATCTCAACCTGGCGTCGGCCTATGCGGATCGCCTGCTGTTGCTCAACGAGGGAGGGTGGCCGCTCTTGGCACTCCGAACGAGGTGCTGAGTGGTGAAACTCTCGAACAGAGTTACGGCTGTCGCTTGCACGTTGATGAGCATCCGTTGCTGGGGACGCCGCGGGTCAGTTTGTTGCCGAGGACGGATCATTGAAAAATGATGGACATGCTTGAGAGGCTGCTTTGCTCGTTGCTTTGTATCAATAATTAGAATCTTTATAAGCAGAGCAGAGCAGAACCAGTACCCGGGGGGGCTTGGTTTTATTCCGATGAATAGTTGGAACTTAATGGCAGGGGATAAGCAACGAAGTGATACGTCCCGTACACGCCAAAAAGGCAAAAAAATGGGGTGTCCTCAGGAGGGAAAAGGACACCCCAATAAACGGGTTTCTATGGTGCTTTTATATATAACTAAATCGGTCATAATTGTCAACAAAAAAGTACCAGATGGGTTTTTCTGTAAAAAGTGACTTTGATATTTGACACTTGGCCGGGCTTTCGTTATAACTGCGCACTTATGGCGATATCGATAAAATCTGGTAAATTTTTACTTGCAATTTGCCAGGCCCTGTTGTATATAACGCCCCTTGTGCTGGCGTAGCTCAATAGGCAGAGCACCTCACTTGTAATGAGGATGTTGGGGGTTCGATTCCTCTCGCCAGCTCCATTGAGCTACCGGGAGCCCGGCTCCCTTAAAAAACTGAATAGAAGATATCCCCTGGAGGGGTTCCCGAGTGGCCAAAGGGATCAGACTGTAAATCTGACGTCGAAGACTTCGGAGGTTCGAATCCTCCCCCCTCCACCATTTAAACTTGCCGGAGAAAAGCAGGGCTGTTTGGCGCAGGAGGTTTTTGACCGCGATAAACTGCGAGAACGGAATTGCCGGACTCCAAAGAGAAAGATTCATAAGGTTTTAGGCATTAGCCCAACGAAACGATTATATGCGGGAGTAGCTCAGTTGGCTAGAGCATCAGCCTTCCAAGCTGAGGGTCGCGGGTTCGAATCCCGTTTCCCGCTCCAATTTATTGATTGCCCCTTGGTGATGACGATTTAACGGGCCCACATAGCTCAGGAGGTAGAGCACATCCTTGGTAAGGATGAGGTCATCGGTTCAAATCCGATTGTGGGCTCCACGTCACAAATTATCGAAACCGGGCGGTTATAAAATTGATATCGTTTCTATCAGGTGGCGCCAGCAGAGTTGCCGATATCCCTGGATATCGATCTGCCGGCAAACAGACATAGACATTATAAAAGAAGAAGACGCAAACAAGGGAGGATAACGCAATGGCCAAAGCCAAGTTTGAACGGACTAAGCCCCATGTCAATATCGGGACAATCGGTCACGTTGACCACGGCAAGACGACCCTGACGGCAGCAATCACGAACGTGCTGTCCTCGAAAGGCGGCGCAGAGTTTAAAGCGTTCGATCAGATCGACAACGCTCCCGAGGAGCGTGAGCGCGGTATCACGATCGCCACGGCGCACGTCGAGTACGAGACGGACAACCGTCACTACGCTCACGTCGACTGCCCGGGTCATGCTGACTACGTTAAGAACATGATCACCGGTGCGGCGCAGATGGACGGCGCGATCCTGGTGGTTTCCGCCGCCGACGGCCCGATGCCCCAGACCCGTGAGCACATCCTGCTCGCCCGTCAGGTTGGCGTCCCCGCCATGGTGGTTTTTCTGAACAAGGCCGATATGGTCGATGACGAAGAGCTGATGGAGCTGGTCGAGCTGGAGATTCGTGAACTGCTCTCCTCCTACGAGTTCCCCGGCGACGACATTCCGATCATTCCGGGCAGCGCCCTGAAGGCCCTTGAGTGTGGCTGCGGCAACGACGGCTGCGCCGCCTGTGAGCCGGTGCTGGAGCTGATGCGCCAGTGCGATGCCTACATCCCCGAGCCTGAGCGTGCGGTCGATCGTCCGTTCCTGATGCCTGTCGAGGACGTGTTCTCGATCTCCGGTCGTGGCACGGTTGCCACGGGTCGTGTCGAGCGCGGCATCATCAAGGTTGGTGAGGAAGTCGCGATCGTCGGCATCAAGGACACCGCCAAGTCGGTTGTCACCGGTGTCGAGATGTTCCGCAAGCTGCTTGACCAGGGTCAGGCCGGTGATAACTGCGGTATCCTGCTGCGCGGCGTGAAGCGTGAAGATATCGAGCGTGGTCAGGTCCTGGCGAAGCCGGGCAGCATCACCCCGCACACCAAGTTCAAGGCCGAAGCCTATATCCTGACCAAGGAAGAGGGTGGTCGTCATACACCGTTCTTCAAAGGTTACCGCCCGCAGTTCTACTTCCGTACGACGGACGTGACGGGTGTTGTGGAGCTTCCGGAAGGGACCGAGATGGTCATGCCTGGTGACAACATTGCGATCACTGTCGACCTGATCACCCCGATCGCCATGGACAAAGAGCTGCGTTTCGCAATCCGCGAAGGTGGCCGTACTGTTGGCGCCGGTGTCGTCAGCGATATTGTCGAGTAATTTCGCTGACTCTGAATTTTAACTTGAACAGGCGCCCTTGCTTGACGGGGAGGGCGCCGAGGATAAATCAATGCGCGACATAGTGACTCTTGCCTGCACCGAGTGCAAGCAGCGCAACTACACGACGACCAAGAACAAGAAGAACACTCCGGACAAGCTGGAGTTCAAGAAATATTGCCGTTTCTGCCGTAAGCACACGGTCCATAAAGAGACCAAGTAGTCTTGGGGCACAATCGGACAAGTTGTTTAAGGTTGCAGGCCAGTAGCTCTAACGGCTAGAGCACCGGTCTCCAAAACCGGGTGTTGTAGGTTCGAATCCTACCTGGCCTGCCAAATAACTTTAACGATAATCCTACATACAGGTTGCGATAGTGAATTTCAAGGTTACCGAATTTCTCCAACAGGTCAAAGCCGAGCTGCAGAAGGTTACCTGGCCCACCCGCAAGGAAACTTACGGGTCGACGGTGGTTGTCATCGTGCTTGTCCTGATGGTGGCAGTTTTCTTATGGGTCGTTGACACAGGTTTGTCAGCACTGATCCAGGCCTTGCTCAACTGAGAGACCGAGTGAATCCAATGGGCGAGAAGAAGTGGTACGGAGTACATACCTACTCAGGTTACGAGAACAAGGTCAAGCTGAACCTTGAGGAACGCATCCGCTCTTTGGGCGCGGAGGAGTTCTTCGGCGAAGTTCTGATCCCCTCGGAAACCGTGGTGGAGTTGAAGAACGGTGAGCGCAAGACGTCCACCCGCAAGTTCTTCCCCGGCTATATCCTGGTTCATGTCGAACTGAACAGTGAGACCTGGCATATCGTCAAGGACACACCGAAAGTAACCGGTTTCGTCGGTGGTGGAACGACCCCTCCGCCGATTCCTGATGAGGAAGTGGCCAAGATTACCGCGCGCATGGAAGAAGGCGTGGAGCGGCCGAAGCCGAAAGTCGAATTTGAAGTTGGTGAAACAGTGCGCGTTATCGATGGCCCGTTCCTGAATTTCACCGGCATTGTTGAAGACGTTAAACCTGATAAAGCCAAGCTCAAGGTCATGGTCAGTATCTTTGGCCGGGTCACCCCGGTTGAGCTTGAGTTTATCCAGGTTGAGAAAACCAGCTGAGTTTCTGGCGGAATATAGTTAAGGAGTCATTTCATGGCCAAAAAGGTTATTGGACAGATAAAACTGCAGATCCCTGCCGGCAAGGCAAATCCTTCACCTCCGGTTGGCCCGGCACTGGGACAGCACGGCGTGAATATCATGGAGTTCTGCAAGGCTTACAACGCCAGGACTCAGGATCAGGAAGGCCTGATTATCCCGGTCATCATCACGGTCTACGCTGACCGTTCCTTCACCTTCATCACCAAAACGCCTCCGGCTGCCGTGCTGCTGCTGAAGGCGGCCAAGATCCCCAAGGGTTCCGGTGTGCCAAACAAGGACAAGGTCGGTAAAGTCACCAAGGCTCAGGTCGAGGAAATCGCCAAGCTCAAGATGCCCGACCTCAATGCATATAATATCGAGGGCGCCATGCGCATTATAGAAGGAACTGCGCGCAGCATGGGCCTCGAGGTTGTAGCTTAATTACTACACGCTGAATGCGGAGAAGATAGACAATGGCAACAGGAAAACAATTCAAAGCGTCCAAGGACAAGGTCGACCGCACCAAGTTATACCCGGTTGACGAGGCGTTGGCTCTGGTTAAAGAGATGGCTTATGCCAAATTCGACGAGTCGGTCGATGTCTCGGTCAAACTCGGCGTTGACCCCCGTAAGGCTGATCAGATGGTGCGTGGTGCCGTGGTGCTGCCGAACGGTCTCGGCAAGACGATCCGGGTGCTGGTTTTTGCCAAGGGTGAAAAAGCCCTGGAAGCCCAGGAAGCCGGTGCCGACTATGTCGGTGGTGATGACCTGGTCGAGAAGATCAAGGGCGGCTGGTTTGAGTTTGATACCGCCATAGCCACTCCTGACATGATGGGCACCGTCGGCAAGATCGGCAAGCTGCTTGGTCCCCGCAGCCTGATGCCCAACCCAAAGGTTGGTACGGTTACCTTTGAGATCGCCCGGGCCGTCAGTGAAGCCAAGTCGGGTAAGGTCGAGTATCGCGTAGAAAAAGCCGGTATTGTGCATGCCCCGGTTGGCAAGGTCTCCTTTGATGCTGAGAAAGCTCAAGGGCAACCTGGTTACCTTGATGGATGCTCTCTTCAAAGCCAAGCCATCGACGGCCAAGGGCACCTACGTAAAGAAAGTGACCATCTCCGCGACCATGGGCCCCGGTGTCAATATCGACATCCCCGAGTTGCAGGCGCTGGCCAAGTAATAAGGCTTCACGTCGCACTGCCCCGTGTGGTGCGATTTCACAGGATAAAGCAAGTCCTGGCCACAGACAGCAGGTACTTAACGGTTTAATGGCCGTGACCACCTGCCGAGGCGAGATGGATGGTGTATGAGACAGTCAGTCTCTTCTTCACCTTCATGAAGGCTGGGATGAGGAGCTAAATCACTAGCTCTGAAATCTACAAGGAAAGGAGGAGAGACGTTGAATAAACAAAGCAAAGAAGCTCTAGTCGCGGAATTTGCGCAAAAACTCAAGGAAGCCAAAGCTGCTTTCCTGGCTGATTACCGTGGTCTGGATGTGGACCAGGCAAATGATTTGCGGAACAAGCTCCGGGAAGTCGGGGTTGAGTACCGCGTTGTCAAGAACACCCTGCTGCGTCTGGCTGCCAAGGATACCGATGCGGCCTGTTTCGATGAGTTCCTGATCGGACCGACCGCGATCGCCCTGGTTACTGACGATCCGGTTGCTCCCGCCAAGGCATTGGTTGAGTTTGCCAAGAAGAACGATGTCTTCGAACTGAAGGCCGGTATGCTCGACGGCAAGCTGATCGATGCCAGCGCGATCAAGGCGTTGTCGGATCTGCCGAGCCGCGAACAGCTGCTGGCCAAGATGCTGGGCTCGATGAGTGCCCCGGCGACCAACTTTGTCGGCGTCCTGGCTGCAGTGCCACGTTCGTTCGTACAGGTTCTGGCGGCGATCAAGGACCAGAAGGAAGCAGCCTGAGATTGCTCTGGCTGACATCAAATTAACGATCTAGAAATATATCTATACAGGATTACGGAGGATACAAAAAATGGCTGCAATCACGAAAGAACAGGTTATTGAATTCATCGAGAAGATGAGCGTCCTTGAGCTGGCTGAAATGGTCAAGGAACTGGAAGAAAAGTTCGGCGTTTCCGCTGCTGCACCTGTTGCAGTTGCTGCTGCCGGTCCTGCTGCCGGTGGCGAAGCCGCTGCAGCTGAAGAGCAGACAGAGTTCGATGTGGTTCTCACCGCTGTCGGCGACAAGAAAATCAATGTCATCAAGGTTGTGCGTGCCATCACCGGTCTGGGCCTGAAAGAAGCCAAGGATCTGGTCGACGGGACCCCCAACACTGTCAAGGAAGCCGCAAGCAAGGAAGAAGCCGAAGGCATCAAGACCCAGCTGGAGGAAGCCGGCGCCAGCGTGGAGCTCAAATAGTAGCCCGTCCCGGATAATCATGTCCTAGCCAAGGTCGCCTTGAGCGGCCTTGGCTATTATACTTTAGTCAATCAATGATTTAGTCAATAAATGAGGAGACACCATGGCTTATTCGATTGCGAATAACCAGCTTCTTAGGAAACACTTTCAGGAAATCAAGCGGATCATCGATATCCCCAACCTGATTGATATCCAAAAGAATTCCTATCAGCGTTTCCTGCAGGCGGATCTGCCTGCGACCGCTCGCCAGAACAACGGCGTTGAGGGGGTATTCCGCTCGGTATTCCCGATCCGGGATTTTAGTGAAACCTGTTCCCTCGAGTATGTTGAATACTCGCTGGGTACCCCGAAATACGATGTTGAGGAGTGCCATCAGAGGGGGATGACCTTTGCCGCGCCGATGAAGGTCAAGGTGCGGCTGGTTTCGTGGGATGTCGACAAGGAGTCCGGCGTGCAGTCGATCCGCGACATCAAGGAGCAGGAAGTCTACTTCGGCGAAATCCCATTGATGACGGAGAATGGTACTTTCATTATCAATGGGACCGAACGTGTCATCGTCAGTCAGCTGCATCGTTCGCCCGGGGTCTTTTTCGACCACGACAAGGGCAAGACGCACTCGAGCGGCAAGGTGCTTTACAGCGCCCGGGTTATCCCGTACCGGGGTTCCTGGCTCGATTTCGACTTTGATCATAAAGATATCCTTTTTGTGCGGATCGACCGCCGCCGCAAGCTGCCGGCGACCGTGCTGTTGAAAGCCCTCGGTTTTTCGGCCGAAGAGCTTTTGAATTACTACTATGATACCGACCAGATCTTCGTTGAAGATGGCGTCTATCGCAAGAAGGTCAATACCAAGCTGCTGCTCGGACAGCGGACCACCGTCGAGGTGGTTGACGCCGATGGCGAGGTGCTGGTCAAGGCCAACCGCAAATTCACCAGGGCAGCGATCCGCAAGATCGAAGAAAAAAAGATCGAGTTCATTTCTGTCCCGGAAGAAGAGGTGGTCGGTAAAATTTCCTCGACCGATATCATTGACGAATCGACCGGCGAAGTTGTCGTCGAGTGTAACGAAGAGCTGACCGCTGCCAAGCTTGAAGAACTGGCCAAGCGCGGCATCAACAGCTTTACGGTCCTGTTTATCGACAACATGTTTGTCGGCCCCTTCCTGCGAGACACTCTGCTGCAGGACAAGATCAACTCGCCTGAAGAAGCCAAGGTCGAGATCTATCGTCGACTGCGCCCCGGTGACCCGCCGACTCTGAAGAGCTCCGATGCACTTTTCTCGAGCCTGTTTTTCAACGAGGAGCGCTACGACCTTTCCACGGTCGGACGACTCAAGCTGAACCACAAGCTGGGCCTGAAGCTGCCTCTTGAAATCACGACCCTGACCAAGGAAGACATCCTGGAGGTGGTGCGTTACCTGATCGACCTGCGCAACGGGGTCAATGACTGGGAAGTCTCTGACGACAAGGGCAACACACGCCATCTGCCGGTCAAGATCGACGACATCGACCATCTCGGTAATCGTCGCGTGCGTGCGGTTGGCGAGCTGCTTGAGAACCAGTACCGTGTCGGCCTGGTGCGCATGGAGCGTGCTATCAAGGAGCGCATGAGCCTGCAGGAAGTCGACAGCCTGATGCCTCACGACCTGATCAACTCCAAGCCGGTCTCGGCCGTAGTCAAGGAGTTCTTTGGCTCGAGCCAGCTCTCCCAGTTCATGGACCAGACCAACCCGCTTTCCGAAATCACCCACAAACGTCGGCTCTCGGCCCTCGGACCCGGTGGTCTGACCCGTGAGCGTGCCGGTTTTGAAGTCCGCGACGTACATGCGACGCACTATGGCCGTGTCTGCCCGATCGAGACGCCTGAAGGTCCGAATATCGGTCTGATCGCGTCGCTTTCTACATACGCCCGGATCAATATCCACGGTTTCGTCGAGACGCCCTACCGGATTGTCAAGAATGGCAAGGTGACAAACGAGATCCAGTATTTCTCGGCGCTCGAGGAAGAAGGCCATGCAATTGCCCAGGCCAATGCTCCCCTCGACAAAAAGAACTGCTTTGTCAACGAGCTGGTCAACGCCCGTAAGAATGGCGAGTTCATGCTCGTCAACCGGGACGAGATCGAACTGATGGACGTGTCACCGAAGCAGCTGGTCTCGGTTGCTGCGGCCCTCATCCCGTTCCTCGAAAATGACGACGCGAACCGCGCCCTGATGGGCTCCAACATGCAACGCCAGGCTGTGCCGCTGCTGCGTGCCGACGCTCCGCTGGTTGGAACCGGCATGGAGCGGATTGTCGCCCACGACTCCGGCTCTGCAGTCGTTGCCCGTCATGATGGCATGGTTGAAAGCGTTGACGCCGGTCGTATCGTCGTCAAGATCGACGACAACGAAGTCGATGAGACTGGCACCGGCGTTGATATCTACAACCTGATCAAGTTTATCCGTTCCAACCAGAACACCTGCCTTAACCAGAAGCCGATCGTCAAGGTCGGTGACCAGGTCAAGCGTGGCGAGATTATCGCCGACGGGCCTTCCACCCAGTGGGGCGAGCTGGCCCTCGGCCAGAATGTCCTGGTCGCTTTCATGCCCTGGGGTGGTTACAACTTCGAGGACTCGATCCTGATCTCCGAGAAGCTGGTCAAGGAGGATCGCTACACCTCGATTCACGTCGAGGAGTTCGAGTGTGTTGCCCGCGATACCAAGCTGGGCAAGGAAGAAATCACTGACGATATCCCCAACCTCGGCGAAGATGCCCTGCGCAATCTCGATGAAAGCGGCATCATTCGGATCGGCGCGGAAGTCAAGCCGACTGATATCCTGGTCGGCAAGATCACGCCGAAAGGTGAGACCCAGCTGTCGCCGGAGGAAAAACTGCTGCGCGCCATCTTCGGTGAAAAAGCCGGCGATGTGCGTGATACCTCGCTGCGCGTGCCGCCTGGTGTCGAAGGGGTGGTTATCGGTGCCCGGGTCTTCTCCCGCAAGGGTCTGGACAAGGATACCCGCACCGAGTTTATCGAGCAGACCGAGATTGACAAACTGCTCAAGGACCAGAACGACGAGATTCGCATCATTCGTGAATCTGCCCAGCGCAAGCTGGCAAACCTGTTGAACGACCAGGCGGTTTCGGCGCCGGTCAAGGATCGTGACGGCAAAACCTTGCTGCCCAAGGGCCGCAAAATCACCGCCAAGGCCCTGGAGTCGATTCCGTTCAGCCTCTGGGGTGAAATTTCCCTGTCCGACGAAAAGGCTGAAGCCAGGGTCACTGAGACCTCAAGGCGCCTGGGTGAGCGGGAAGAGATCATCAAGACAGTCTTCGCCGACAAGATTGAAAAACTCAAGCGTGGCGATGACCTGCCTCCGGGCGTGATCAAGATGGTCAAGGTCTACATCGCCATCAAGCGCAAACTCTCGGTTGGTGACAAGATGGCCGGCCGTCATGGTAACAAGGGTGTCCTGTCGCGAATTCTGCCCGAAGAAGATATGCCCTACATGGAAGATGGCACGCCGGTTGAAATCGTGCTCAACCCGCTCGGTGTTCCGTCCCGTATGAACGTCGGTCAGATTCTCGAGACCCATCTCGGCCTCGCCTCACGTTTCCTCGGCGAGCAGATCCAGGCCGCCATCGACAAGATGACGGAACCGAAAAAGCTGCGCAAGCAGATCAAGGACCTCTACGGCAACAAGGAGCTGAACACCTTCATTGATGAACTGAGTGATGAAGATGTACACAGCCTGGCCCGCCGGCTCAGTCATGGTATCCCCATGGCATCGCCGGTTTTTGAAGGCGTCCACGAAGACCAGATCAAGGAAGAGCTTGCGCGCGCGGGGATGCCTCTCGACGGCCAGATGACCCTGCACGATGGCCGGACCGGTGAAGCCTTCAAGGAGAAGGTCACGGTCGGCATCATGTACATGCTCAAGCTGCATCACCTGGTTGATGACAAGATCCATGCCCGTAGCATCGGCCCCTACAGCCTGGTTACCCAGCAGCCGCTGGGCGGTAAGGCCCAGTTCGGCGGCCAGCGCCTCGGTGAGATGGAGGTCTGGGCCATGGAAGCTTACGGTGCAGCTCATGCCCTGCAGGAATTCCTGACCGTCAAGTCGGATGACGTGGCCGGCCGGACCCGGATTTACGAGGCGATCGTCAAGGGCAAACATACCCTTGAGGCCGGCCTCCCGGAATCGTTCAACGTCCTTATCAAAGAACTTCAGGCACTCTGTCTCGACGTCGAGTTGCTGGAAGAAGAGGACTGATACTGCTGCGCAAACCCCTCATCCTGAAAAGGAGGATGTGTCTTGGAAGATATATACAGCCTGTTTGAGCGACCGAAAGACCCACTGAATTTCAACTCCATCCGTCTCTCTGTCGCTTCACCGGAAAAGATCCGTGAACGGTCTTTCGGTGAGGTTAAGAAACCTGAAACGATCAACTACAGGACCTTCAAGCCGGAACGCGACGGTCTCTTCTGTGCCAAGATCTTCGGTCCGACCAAGGATTACGAGTGCAACTGCGGCAAGTACAAGCGCATGAAGCATCGCGGCATTGTCTGTGAAAAGTGTGGTGTCGAGGTTATCCCGAGCAAGGTGCGCCGCGAGCGTCTCGGCCACATCGACCTGGCCTGCCCGGTCGCCCATATCTGGTTCCTCAAGTCATTGCCGAGCCGGATTGCTACGCTGCTTGACCTGACCCTCAAGGAGCTCGAGCGGATTCTCTATTTTGAAGCCTATATCGTGCTTGACAAGGGTGAGAGCGACCTTGAACAGGGCCAGATTCTTACCGAAGAAAAATACCGCGAAGCGATGGAGGAACATGCCGGCGCGTTTACCGTTGGCATGGGCGCAGAAGCGGTCCAGGAGCTGCTGTCTTCGATTGATATCGACGAGCTGGCCTCCACTCTCCGGGTTGAGATGATCGAGGCCACCAGCGAGGCCAAGCGCAAGAAAGTCGCCAAGCGCCTCAAGGTTGCAGACGCTTTCATCTCCAGCGGCAATCGCCCGGAATGGATGATTCTTGAAACCATCCCGGTCCTGCCGCCGGAACTGCGACCCCTGGTGCCCCTCGATGGCGGTCGTTTTGCCACCTCGGACCTCAACGACCTTTACCGTCGTGTGATTAATCGGAACAACCGCCTCAAGCGCCTGATGGAACTGCGCGCGCCCGAGGTCATCATCCGCAATGAAAAGCGCATGCTGCAGGAAGCTGTTGATGCCCTGTTCGACAACGGCCGTCGCGGTCGTGCGATCACCGGCCCGAACAAGCGTCCGCTCAAGTCGCTTTCCGATATGCTTAAAGGCAAGGGCGGCCGTTTCCGTCAGAACCTGCTTGGTAAGCGTGTCGACTACTCCGGTCGTTCGGTTATCGTTGTCGGGCCCGAACTGAAGCTGCACCAGTGTGGTCTGCCGAAGAAGATGGCTCTTGAGCTGTTCAAGCCGTTTATCTACAACAAGCTCGAAGAGCGTGGTTACTGCACGACGATCAAGAGCGCCAAGAAACTCGTGGAACGCGAGCGCCCGGAAGTCTGGGACGTCCTTGAGGAAGTGATCAAGGAGCACCCGGTCATGCTGAACCGTGCACCGACCCTGCACCGTCTCGGCATCCAGGCGTTTGAGCCGGTGCTGATCGAAGGCAAGGCGATCCAGCTGCATCCGCTGGTTTGTACTGCGTTCAACGCCGACTTTGACGGTGACCAGATGGCGGTTCATCTGCCGCTTTCGGTTGAAAGCCAGATTGAAACACGCGTTCTGATGATGTCGACCAACAACATCCTGTCGCCGGCCCATGGCAAGCCGATTATCGTGCCGTCACAGGATATGGTCCTCGGTCTTTACTACATGACCCGCGAGCGGACCTTTGCCCGAGGGTGAGAACAAGATTTTCTCCTCCACCGACGAAGTTCGCATGGCCTACGATGCCGAAGAGGCCGATCTGCAGGCCAAGATCAAGGTTCGCATGGTCACCACAGAAGGCCAGGAGCCGGAACTGATTGAAACGACGGTTGGCCGCGTGCTGCTGCGTGAGGTCGTGCCCGCGTCCATCCCGTTCTTCTATCTCAACCGGGTTATGAACAAGAAACACGTCGGCGAACTGATCGACGTCTGTTTCCGCCTTGCCGGCAACAAGGAAACCGTTATCCTGGCCGACAAGCTCAAGGAAACCGGCTTCCGTTTCTCGACCCTGGCGGGTGTTTCGATCTGCCTGGACAACATGGTCATCCCGGAATCGAAGGAAGAGTTCATTACCGCGGCAGTCAACGAAGTCCGTGAGATCCAGGGACAATATACCGAGGGCCTGATTACCGACGGTGAGCGTTACAACAAGGTCATCGATATCTGGGCCAAGTGTACCGAGGATATTGCCCAGACAATGCTCTCCAAGCTGGCTGTCGAGACGGTTACCTCCCCGGACGGTGAACAGGTCAAGGTGCCGTCTTTCAACCCGATTCATATGATGGCCGATTCAGGCGCCCGAGGCAGCCACCAGCAGATCCGTCAGCTGGCCGGTATGCGTGGCCTGATGGCCAAGCCGGACGGTTCGATTATCGAGACGCCGATCACGGCGAACTTCCGTGAAGGCCTCACCGTGCTGCAGTACTTCATCTCGACCCACGGTGCCCGTAAGGGTTTGGCTGACACCGCCCTGAAGACCGCCAACTCCGGTTACCTGACCCGTCGCCTGGTTGACGTTGCCCAGGACGCCATCATCATGGAAGACGACTGCGGCACCCTGGACGGCATCGAGATCAGCTCCCTGATCGAGGGCGGCGAGGTGATTGAACCCCTCGGCGACCGGATCCTTGGCCGAGCGGCCCTGGATGATATCGTCGATCCGGTCACCGATGAAGTGCTCGTCGAGGCCAACCAGGAGATCGATGAGGCTCTGGTGCAGAAGATCGAAGATGCCGGGATTGAGAAGATCCATATCCGTTCGGTGCTGACCTGTCAGACCCGTCGCGGTATCTGTGCTTCCTGCTATGGTCGCGACCTGGCCCGTGGTCACGTCGTCAACCTCGGCGAGGCGGTCGGTGTTATCGCAGCCCAGTCAATCGGTGAACCCGGTACCCAGCTGACCATGCGGACCTTCCATATCGGTGGTACCGCGTCTCGTCAGGCTGAACAGACGGCTCTTGAGGCCCGCTCAGAGGGGGCACTCAAGTTTATCAACCTGACCACGGCCATCAACAGCGATGGTTACCTTGTGGTCATGAACCGCAACGCCGAAGTGGCCGTGATCGACGAGACCGGTCGTGAGCGTGAGCGTTACGGGGTGGTCTATGGTGCCCGACTGAGGGTCGGCGAGAATGACGCCGTGACCAAGGGGATGGTGCTGGCCGAATGGGACCCCTTCACCATGCCGATTCTTTCTGAAGCTGCTGGTAAGGTTCGCTTCGGTGACCTGATCGAAGGGCTGACAGTCGAGGAGCAGGTCGACGATGTGACGGGGCTGTCGCGCAAGGTGGTGATTGAGACCAAGGCCGCGGACAAGCGCCCGCGTGTTTCGGTCAAGGATGAAAGCAACAAGACCGCCCAGCGCTGCATGATGCCGGTCGGCGCCAACATCCTGATCCAGGAAGACGCCATGGTCAGCGCCGGCGACATCCTCGCCAAGATCCCGCGTGAGACGACCAAGACCAAGGATATCACCGGGGGCCTGCCGCGGGTTGCCGAGCTTTTCGAAGCCCGCAAGCCGAAAGAGTTCGCGGTGATCACGGAGATCGATGGTGTGATCGCTTTTGGTAAAGACTCCAAGGGCAAGCGCAAGGTCGTGGTTACTCCGGAGATCGGCGAGCCGAAGGAATACCTGATTCCGAAAGGCAAGCACGTCAGCGTTCACGAAGGGGACTTCGTACGCGCCGGCGAGCCGCTCATGGATGGTTCGAGCAACCCGCACGATATCCTGCGTGTGCTTGGTGAGAAAGAACTCTCCAAGTACCTGGTTGACGAAGTTCAGGAAGTCTATCGTCTGCAGGGCGTCAAAATTAATGACAAGCACATCGAGGTCATCGTTCGGCAGATGCTGCGCCGGGTCAGGATCAAGGAGGTCGGTGACACCCAGTTCCTGGTCGACGATCAGGTGGAGCGCTGGATGTTCGATGAAGAGAACCAGCGGGTGCTGGCAGACAGTGGCAAGCCGGCAGTCGGCGAGCCCCTCATGCTCGGTATTACCAAGGCCTCGTTGTCGACCGAGTCATTCATCTCGGCCGCTTCCTTCCAGGAGACGACCAAGGTGCTGACCCAGGCTGCCATCGAAGGCAAGGTCGATGGTCTGCGCGGCCTGAAGGAAAACGTCATCATGGGCCGCCTGATTCCTGCCGGTACAGGCGTCACCAAATACCGCAGCGCGAACCTGTTGATCGAGGACCCGGAGGAGCGTCTCCCGGAGCCGGAAGAGATCGATGAGGACGCCGAAGATTATGCTGCTGAACTGGAAGCTTTACTTGTTTCCGAGCCCGTGGAAGAAAGCGAAGAGACTGATTCCGAATAGTTTTTTTGCCGGTTGATAAAAAAAAGCAGTCCGCTTTAAAAATGCTTGACAGGGAAAGCCCGCTTTGCTAGATTCAGCGGGTTTTCTCCTGTGAGAAAACCTGTTCTTTTAACGTCATGAATACGCAAATTCGGGAGTGATTCGATGCCGACGATCAATCAGTTGATCCGTATGGGTCGTGAGAAAAAACAAGATAAATCAACAGCACCTGCGCTGAAGGGTAACCCTCAAAAGCGTGGCGTGTGTACCCGCGTGTACACCACGACCCCGAAGAAGCCCAACTCGGCGCTTCGTAAGGTTGCCCGTGTCCGCCTGACCAATGGAATGGTCGTTACTACATACATTCCGGGCGTCGGACATAACTTGCAGGAGCACTCAGTGGTGCTGGTCCGTGGCGGCCGTGTCAAAGACCTTCCCGGCGTTCGTTATACGATCGTCCGTGGTGCCCTTGACCTTGCCGGAGTTAAAGACCGTAAGCAGTCTCGTTCCAAATACGGTGCCAAGCGGCCCAAGTAATTGAGAGACACGAAGAGGACGTTATGCCGAGAAGAAGAGAAGTAGCCAAGCGGGTTATCCTGCCTGATCCGAAATTCCACGATCAACTGGTGGCCAAGTTCGTCAATGCCCTGATGCTTGGCGGTAAGAAGAGTACCGCCGAGAAGTATCGTTTACGGTGCTTTCGACCTGATCAAGCAGCGTTCCGGTGATGAACCGGTCGAGGTTTTCAAGAAAGCCCTGGAAAACGTTCGTCCGACTGTCGAAGTCAAGTCCCGTCGTGTCGGTGGTTCCACCTACCAGGTGCCGGTTGAGGTTCGCAATGAACGTCGTAATGCCCTGGCGATTCGCTGGATCGTAAGTTTTGCTCGTGGCCGTGGTGAAAAAACCATGCAGGAGCGCCTTGCCGGTGAATTCATGGATGCAGCTGGAAACCGTGGCTCGTCCGTCAAGAAACGCGAAGATACTCATCGCATGGCCGAAGCTAACAAAGCCTTCGCGCATTATCGCTGGTAAGGCGGAGGACGAACTGCTGTGGCCCGCAAAGTAGCATTAGATAAAACCCGTAATATCGGCATTATGGCCCACATAGATGCCGGTAAAACGACCACCACCGAGCGTATTCTCTATTACACTGGCGTTTCCCACAAGATCGGTGAAGTTCATGATGGTGCTGCCACCATGGACTGGATGGAGCAGGAGCAGGAGCGAGGGATTACCATCACCTCCGCTGCGACCACCTGTTTCTGGAAAGATCACCGCGTCAATATCATAGATACCCCCGGACATGTTGACTTTACCATCGAGGTAGAGCGCTCCCTTAAGGTTCTCGACGGCTCGGTTGCCGTGTTCTGTTCTGTGGGCGGCGTTGAGCCCCAGTCGGAGACAGTCTGGCGTCAGGCCGACAAGTACGGCGTGCCTCGTATTGCCTTTATCAACAAGATGGACCGTGTCGGCGCCGATTTCGATCGTGGCGTTAAAATGATGCGCGACCGTCTTGGTGCCAATCCGATCCCGATTCAGCTGCCGATCGGTGCAGAAGACCTGTTCCGCGGTGTTATTGACCTGGTCCAGATGAAAGCGATTATCTGGAGCGACGAGTCAATGGGTGCCAACTATGAGGTCGCGGAGATCCCTGCTGATCTTCTGGATGACGCTGAAGCGGCACGTGAGGCGTTGCTTGAAGAGATCAGTTCCGTTGATGAGGAGCTGATGGAGAAATATCTCGGCGGTGAAGAACTGACCATCGATGAAGTCAAGGCCGGAATTCGCAAGGCGACGATGGCGTTGCAGATCAACCCGGTCCTGTGCGGCACGGCATTCAAGAACAAGGGCGTGCAGACGCTGCTTGACGCAGTGATCGATTACATGCCTTCACCTCTTGATGTGAAGCCGATTCCTGGTATTGATCCTGATACCGGTGCTGAAGTGACTCGTCCCGCAGATGACAACGCTCCTTTTGCTTCCCTGGCCTTCAAGGTCATGACGGACCCGTTTGTCGGGCAGCTGACCTTCTTCCGTGTTTATTCTGGTGTCGCCGAGTCCGGTGCTCACGTACTGAATGCCACCAAGGACAAGAAAGAGCGCTTTGGCCGCTTGCTGAAGATGCATGCCAACAAGCGTGAAGAGATCAAGCAGGTTTATTCAGGTGATATTGCCGCAGCCGTTGGTTTGAAGTACACCTCGACCGGTGACACGCTTTGTGATCCCAAGACCCCTTGTATTCTCGAGGCCATGGATTTCCCTGAGCCGGTTATCCATATCGCCATTGAGCCGAAGACCAAGAGTGACCAGGAAAAGATGGGCACAGCCCTTGGCAAGCTGGTTCAGGAAGACCCTTCCCTGCGCGTCAAAACCGACGAAGAAACCGGGCAGGTCATCATCTCCGGTATGGGTGAGCTGCATCTTGAGATCATCGTTGATCGCATGAAGCGCGAGTTCAAGGTAGAAGCGAACATCGGCGCTCCCCAGGTTGCCTACCGTGAAACGATTACCAAGACAGTTGAAGTGCAGGGCAAGTTTGTCCGCCAGTCCGGTGGCCGTGGCCAGTATGGTGATTGTCACCTGCGTCTTGAGCCGCTTGAGCCGGGTGGTGGTTTCGAATATGTCGACCAGATCAAGGGTGGTGTTATTCCCCGTGAATATATTCCTGCTGTTGGTGCCGGCGCTGAAGAAGCTGCACAGAACGGTATCCTGGCCGGATTCCCGCTGGTGGATGTCAGGGTTACTTGTTATGACGGTTCCTACCACGATGTTGACTCTTCTGAGATGGCGTTCAAAATCGCCGGCTCGATGGGTTTCAAGGAAGGCGCCGCCAAGGCCAAACCGGTCCTGCTCGAGCCGATCATGGATGTGGAAGTCGTCCTTCCCGAGGAATACCTCGGTGAAGTTATGGGTGACCTGAACAGCCGTCGCGGTCGTGTTGCCGGTATGGAGGCCCGCGGTGGTGCACAGGTTGTCAGCGCCCAGGTCCCCCTGTCGAGCATGTTCGGTTATTCTACGGACCTGCGCAGTGCGACCCAGGGACGTGCAACCTACACTATGACATTCGATCATTATGAACAGGTTCCCAAGGCGATTGCTGAAGAAATTATCAGCAAAACCAGGGGTTAGATCAACTTTTAAGCGAAAAGAATATAAGGAGATACGACCATGGCCAAAGCCAAGTTTGAACGGACTAAGCCCCATGTCAACATCGGGACAATCGGTCACGTTGACCACGGCAAGACGACCCTGACGGCAGCAATCACGAACGTGCTGTCCTCGAAAGGCGGCGCAGAGTTTAAAGCGTTCGATCAGATCGACAACGCTCCCGAGGAGCGTGAGCGCGGTATCACGATCGCCACGGCGCACGTCGAGTACGAGACGGACAACCGTCACTACGCTCACGTCGACTGCCCGGGTCATGCTGACTACGTTAAGAACATGATCACCGGTGCTGCGCAGATGGACGGCGCGATCCTGGTGGTTTCCGCCGCCGACGGCCCGATGCCCCAGACCCGTGAGCACATCCTGCTCGCCCGTCAGGTTGGCGTCCCTGCCATGGTGGTTTTTCTGAACAAGGCCGATATGGTCGATGACGAAGAGCTGATGGAGCTGGTCGAGCTGGAGATTCGTGAACTGCTCTCCTCCTACGAGTTCCCCGGCGACGACATTCCGATCATTCCGGGCAGCGCCCTGAAGGCCCTTGAGTGTGGCTGCGGCAACGACGGCTGCGCCGCCTGTGAGCCGGTGCTGGAGCTGATGCGCCAGTGCGATGCCTACATCCCCGAGCCTGAGCGTGCAGTCGATCGTCCGTTCCTGATGCCTGTCGAGGACGTGTTCTCGATCTCCGGTCGTGGCACGGTTGCCACGGGTCGTGTCGAGCGCGGCATCATCAAGGTTGGTGAGGAAGTCGCGATCGTCGGCATCAAGGACACCGCCAAGTCGGTTGTCACCGGTGTCGAGATGTTCCGCAAGCTGCTTGACCAGGGTCAGGCCGGTGATAACTGCGGTATCCTTCTGCGCGGCGTGAAGCGTGAAGATATCGAGCGTGGTCAGGTCCTGGCGAAGCCGGGCAGCATCACCCCGCACACCAAGTTCAAGGCCGAAGCCTATATCCTGACCAAGGAAGAGGGTGGTCGTCATACACCGTTCTTCAAAGGTTACCGCCCGCAGTTCTACTTCCGTACGACGGACGTGACGGGTGTTGTGGAGCTTCCGGAAGGGACCGAGATGGTCATGCCTGGTGACAACATTGCGATCACTGTCGATCTGATCACCCCGATCGCCATGGACAAAGAGCTGCGTTTCGCAATCCGCGAAGGTGGCCGTACTGTTGGCGCCGGTGTCGTCAGCGATATTGTCGAGTAATTAAAGGACGAGATCATGCAGAATCAAAAGATTCGTATCCGCCTCAAGGCATATGATCACAAGCTGCTTGACCAGTCGGTCAATGAGATTGTCGATACCGCCAAGCGTACCGGAGCCAGAGTGGCCGGTCCGATTCCGCTGCCGACAGTGATCAACAAGTATTGCGTGCTGCGTGGCCCGCATGTTGACAAGAAGAGCCGCGAGCAGTTTGAAATGCGGACACACAAGCGTCTGCTTGATATCGTCGAGCCGACCCAGCAAACGGTTGATGCTTTAATGAAGCTGGACCTCTCTGCCGGTGTCGATGTCGAGATCAAGCTGTAATAGCGAATTAAAGGTAAAGTGATGATTCAGGGAATTTTAGGTAAAAAACTGGGCATGACCCAGGTCTTCGTAGCCGATGGCCGCCGTGTACCGGTGACCGTGGTGGAGGCAGGCCCCTGTACCGTCTTGCAGAAAAAGACGGAATCCGCTGATGGTTATAACGCTTTGCAGGTTGGTTTCTCAGCCAAGAAAACCCATCGTGCCTCCAAACCTATGATGGGGCACTTCAAAAAGGCAGACCAGGGGGCTTTTGCTTACCTGCGCGAGCTGGGTGCCGAGAATGTTGATGACTATCAGGTTGGTGATCAGATTACCTGTGACGCGGTTTTCAAGCCAGGTGACATGATTGACGTAACCGGGACCAGCAAGGGTAAGGGCTTTCAGGGTGTCATCAAGCGCTGGGGTTTCTCTGGCGGGCGTGCGACGCACGGCTCCAGGTTCCACCGGGCACCTGGCTCGATCGGAATGAGCGCCTGGCCGGCACGTGTCCATAAGGGCAAGAAGATGCCGGGTCAGATGGGCAACGCCCGTGTCACCCAGCAGGGTCTGGAAATCGTTGAAGTTCGTCCTGAGCAGAACCTGGTTCTGATCAAGGGCGCCATCCCCGGGCCTAACCATGGTCTGGTGATGTTGCGCAAGACCTTCAAGACCAAGTGACAATTACTTAGTATGAGTGCCGGAGTTTAGTTATGGCAAAGATTGTTGTATATGACATGAACCGCAAGCAGGTGTCCGAGCGGGATCTGGTTGAAGAAGTTTTCAACACGGATGTCAAGGAATACCTGCTGCACGATATGGTTCGCTACCAGCTGGCCGCAAGACGTCAGGGTACTGCCAAGACCAAAGGTCGCAGCGAAGTTCGCGGTGGCGGCAAAAAGCCTTATCGCCAGAAGGGTACCGGTAATGCCCGTCAGGGTACGACGACTGCGCCGAACCATGTTGGTGGTGGTGTGGTCTTCGGGCCGACACCTCGCGACTACAAATTCAAGTTGAACCGCAAGGTCAAGCAGTCCGCGCTGCGCTCTGCTCTTTCTGCCCGTTACAAGGAAGAATGTATGACCGTTGTCAATGGCCTCGACCTGGAGCAAATCAGCACCAAGGGGTTCGCTGAGGTTCTCGACCGCTTTGAATTGAAAAAGGCCCTGATCGTGGTTGATGGTGAGAACACGAATCTCGAGTTGTCAGCACGCAACCTGCCTTTCATCAAAGTGCTGCGTGCCGAGGGCGTCAACGTCTATGACATCCTGAAGTATCCTAACCTGGTCATGACCGAAGCTGCGATCGACCAGATAGAAGGAGTCCTGGCAAAATGAAACCTTTGCATCAGATTATCAGGAAACCCCTGATTACGGAAAAGTCCAACCTGATGAAAGAGACTGGCAATGTGGTGGCGTTTGAAGTTGCCATGAATAGCAATAAGGTCGAAATCAGGCAGGCTGTTGAACGTGCTTTCAACGTCAAGGTGCAGGAAGTCCGCACCATGATCGTTGCCGGCAAGGTCAAGCGCACCGGTCGCAACTTTGGCAAGCGTTCCAATGTCAAAAAAGCTTACGTGACCCTGGCGGAAGGCACCATCGATTTCTTCGGTGTTTGAGTCAAGCCTGATATCCATCTGACGGAGTAACAATAATGGGGATCAAAAAGTTTAAGCCGACATCTGCGGGTCGACGTCACATGACCGCCTCGAATTTCGAGGAAATCACGACATCAACTCCGGAAAAGTCATTGTTGGCACCGCTAAAGAAATCCGGCGGTCGTAACAACACGGGCCGGATTACCAAGCGACACACAGGTGGTGGCCACAAGCGCAAGTACAGGATCATAGACTTCAAGCGTGACAAGCGCGAAGTCTCGGCCAAGGTTGTATCGATAGAATATGACCCGAACCGTTCGGCACGGATCGCCCTGCTGAATTACCTGGACGGCGAAAAGCGTTACATCCTGGCTCCGGTCGGCATCAAGGTCGGTGACGTTATCGTTGCCAGCGAGAGTGCCGATATCGTGCCCGGCAATGCCCTGCCGATTCGCGCGATTCCGCTTGGAACCTGGGTGCATAATGTTGAGCTGAGAATCGGCAAGGGTGGCCAGTTGGCACGAAGCGCCGGAACTTACGCGATGATCGCTGCCAAGGAAGGCAAGTACGCTCAGCTGAGACTCCCTTCCGGCGAAGTTCGACTGGTGTTGCAGGACTGCTGCGCAACCGTTGGTCAGGTCGGCAACACGGATCATGAAAATATCAAGCTCGGCAAAGCCGGACGTAACCGCTGGCTTGGCAAGCGCCCGCAATCGCGTGGTGTCGCCATGAACCCGGTTGACCATCCCCACGGCGGTGGTGAAGGTAAGAGCTCCGGTGGCCGCCACCCTGTAACGCCTTGGGGTGTCCCGACCAAAGGGTACAAGACACGTTCCAACAAGCGGACAGATCGCTTCATTGTCCGCCGCCGGACCAAGTAAGAGAATAGGAGACGACCGTGGCGAGATCGATTAAAAAAGGCCCTTACGTAGAAGGCAGTTTGATGCGTAAAGTCGAAAATACTGAAAGTGGTTCCCATAAAGTGATCAAGACCTGGTCACGGCGCTCCACGATCCTTCCTGATTTTGTCGGTATGACGTTTGCCGTTCACAATGGCAAAAAGTTCATTCCGGTATTCGTGACCGAGAACATGGTTGGTCACAAACTTGGTGAATTTGCTCCGACCCGGACCTACTACGGTCATGGTTCGAACAAGAGAAAATAAGTCTTTATTGTAGCTGAGGGAGTACCAGCACATGGAAGCTAGTGCGAAATTGAAATATGCGCGCCTGTCGCCTCAGAAGACACGCCTGGTCGTCGACATGGTCCGCGGCAAGGATGTACAGGAAGCCCTTAACATTCTGAAGTTTTCTCCTCAACGCCCGGCAGATGTTGTTGCCAAGGTTATGCGTTCGGCAGTTGCCAACGCCGAGCAGAAGGGTGTTGCAGATGTTGACCGGCTGTTTGTCAAGGCGGTGTTAGTTGACCAGGGTCCTGTTCTGAAGCGCTTTATGCCGCGCGCACAAGGCCGGGCAACCAAAATTCGTAAGCCGACCAGCCACATTACCGTGGTCTTGGACGAGAAGTAACCCTCGAGGAGGTTTGTTTTGGGTCAGAAAGTTCATCCGATAGGATTTCGCTTAGGCGTAATTCGCACATGGGAATCCAACTGGTACGCTGAGAAAGATTACGCAAAGCTGCTGCATGAAGATCTCAAGCTGCGTAATTATTTGAAAGAACGCCTGCATCACGCAGGCATCTCGAAGGTTGAAATCGAGCGTGCTGCCGGCAAGGCCAAGATCAACATCTTTGCCGCCCGTCCCGGGATCATCATCGGCAAGAAGGGCTCTGAGGTCGAAATGCTCAAAAAAGAGCTCGCCAAGTTGACCGACAAAGAGGTCTTCATCAATATCCAGGAGGTTCGCAAGCCTGAGATTGATGCCCAGCTGGTCGCCGAGAATGTCGCTCTCCAGCTGGTGCGAAGAGTCGCTTTTCGTCGGGCCATGAAAAAGGCTGTCAGCCAGTCTCTGAAGTTCGGCGCCGAAGGGATCAAGATCGAATGCTCCGGCCGTCTGGGCGGTGCTGAGATGAGTCGACGCGAATGGTACCGTGAGGGTCGCGTACCCCTGCACACCCTGCGTGCCGATATCGACTACGGGTTTGCGGAAGCCAAGACCACCTACGGCATCATCGGTGTCAAGGTCCTTATATTCAAGGGAGAGATCCTGGGCGATAAGGGCCAGGAGCAATAAGTAACAGGTCAGGAGTTTATTTACCATGTTAATGCCCAAGAAGGTTAAGCATAGAAAACAGTTCAAAGGTCGCATGAAAGGCGCCGCGCCTGGCGGTACAGACCTGAACTTCGGGGATTACGGCCTGCAGGCCATCGAGTGCGGCTGGCTGTCATCGCGTCAGATTGAAGCTGCGCGTCGTGCCATGACCCGCTATATCAAGCGTGGTGGTCAGATCTGGATCCGTGCGTTTCCTGATAAATCACTGACCCGCAAGCCTGCCGAGACCCGTATGGGTAAGGGCAAGGGGGCACCGGACAGCTGGGTCTGTGTCGTTCGTCCGGGAATGATCCTTTATGAAATGCAGGGCGTTACCGAGGAGACCGCGCGTGAAGCGTTTCGCCTTGGTGCCCACAAACTGCCAATGAGAACCAAAATCGTGGTGCGTGAGGAGGCCGGACATGAAGGCTGAGGAAATGCGCAGCAAGACAGCTGAAGAACTTAATGCAGAGGTTGCAGAACTGAACCAGGAGATATTCAACCTGAAGTTCCAGCTGCACACCGGACATCTGGAAAACACCTCACGCATCTCACAGGTGCGCAGGGAGATTGCCAGGATCAAAACAGTGATTGCTGAGAAGCGCAGCTAATCCGATCATACGAGGACGGCAATGATAAAAGAACGCGGAAAAAGCAAGGAAAGAATCGGGGTTGTCGTGAGCGACAAGATGGACAAGACCGTGGTTGTCAAGGTTGACAACATGGTCAAGCACGCGGTGTACAAGAAGTACATCAAGCGTCGCGTCACTTACAAGGCACATGACGAGCAAAACGCCTGTGCTGCCGGCGACAAGGTCCTGATTGTGGAAACCCGTCCCCTGTCAAAAGACAAGCGCTGGCGGGTTCGTGAAATTCTCGAGAAAAACGTCATCGTTTAGGAGATACTGGCCATGATTCAGATGCAATCTACACTTACTGTCGCGGACAATTCCGGAGCCCGGAAGCTCTGCTGCATTAAGGTTCTTGGCGGGTCCAAGCGCAAGTATGCAGGTATCGGTGACATTATCGTCTGTTCCGTGAAAGAGGCGATGCCCAATTCCAAGGTGAAGAAGGGTGAGGTTGTCCGGGCCGTGATTGTGCGTACCGCTAAAGAGGTGAACCGCCCTGACGGCACCTATATCCGTTTCGACAATAATTCCGCAGTTGTGGTGAACGCAGCCGGAGAGCCGGTCGGTACCCGTATCTTCGGACCTGTCGCCCGCGAGCTTCGCGCCAAGCGGTTTATGAAAATTGTATCACTGGCCCCTGAGGTCCTTTAAAAGCTGGGAGTATAAACGCCATGGCAGTCACAAAACTCCATGTAAAAAAAGATGACCTGGTGATGATTGTCGCCGGGAAAGATAAAGGCAAGAGCGGCAAGGTTCTGCGCGTTCTGCCGGAAAAGAACCGGGTTCTCGTCGAGAATCTGAACGTGATCAAGCGTCACACTCGCCCAAGCCAGGCCAATAAAGAGGGCGGGATTATTGAGAAGGAAGCGTCGATCGCTATCTCCAATGTCCAGCTCCTCTGCCCGGGCTGCAGCCAGCCTGCACGTACAGGGATCAAGGTGCTTGATGATGGCAGCAAGGTACGCTTCTGCAAGAAGTGCAACGAGATCGTGAACAATTAACGGAGTTTTTCATGGCAAGGCTCAAAGAAATATATCAGAACGAGCTGGTTGAGAAGTTGAAGCAGGAACTGCAGCTCAAGAACGTGATGGAAGTCCCGCGCGTTGAAAAAGTGGTCGTTAACATGGGCCTCGGCGAAGCCATCCAGAATGTGAAAATTCTGGAGTCGGCCGTAGAGGAAATGTCACGCATTACCGGCCAGAAGGCTGTGATCACGCGTGCCAAGAAGTCGATTGCCCAGTTCAAGTTGCGTGAAGAGATGCCGATCGGTGTCATGGTGACATTGCGCCGCGACCGGGCTTATGAATTTCTTGATCGACTGATCAACGTCGCGTTGCCCCGCGTCAGGGACTTCAAAGGTGTTTCTCCCAAGGCTTTCGATGGCCGCGGAAATTACACCCTGGGGATTCGTGAGCAGTTGATCTTTCCCGAGATCGATATCGAGCAGATTGACAAAATCAAGGGTATGAACGTGACAATTGTCACTTCGGCGCGCACTGATGAAGAGGGCCGTGCCCTGCTTGCCGGAATGGGGATGCCCTTCCGGAAACAGAATGTAGCTGCATAGCGGAGGAAACTCGTGGCAAAGAAATCGATGCGCAATAAGGCCGCAGGGCCTCAGAAGTTTAAGGTGAGAAAGTATAACCGCTGTCCGATCTGTGGTCGGCCTCGTGCGTACTATCGTAAGTTTGATATGTGCAGAATCTGTCTGCGCAAGCTGGCGTCCGAAGGTAAACTTCCGGGCGTAACCAAATCCAGCTGGTAATCGGGGAATAAGGAGCAGTATCCATGGCTATGACAGATCCGATCGCGGACATGCTGACCCGCATCCGCAACGCAGGCATGGCGCAACATCCGAAACTGGATATCCCTTCATCCAATGTGAAGGTCGCCGTTGCCGAAGTATTGAAGAATCTTGGCTACATCAAAAATTTCAAGGTGATCAGCGATGACCTGCAAGGGGTTCTGCGTGTTTACCTGAAATATGATGACAACAATAAAGCCGTCATTCATGAAATTACCCGCGTGTCGAAGCCCGGTCGCAGGGTGTACGTGGGGCATGATGAGATCCCCCGTGTCAAGAGTGGTCTGGGTGCTGCAATCCTTTCGACCTCGCAAGGTGTGATGGATGACGTTACCGCTCGTGATGCAAAGATCGGCGGCGAAGTCCTCTGTACCATCTGGTAAGTATTCGTAACTGCTGATTTTTTAAGGAGTCGATAAAGATGTCGCGCATCGGCAAGCAACCTATAAGTATCGCCTCGGGGGTCAAGATCTCCCTGGATGGCAAAAATATCAAGGTCGAAGGTCCGAAGGGCCGTCTCGAACGGATCGTTCACGACCGGGTCGAAGTCAAAGTGGAAGCCGACCAGCTATTGGTCTCTCCCTGTGATGAGAAGGCAAATGCCCTGCAGGGGCTAACTCGTTCGCTGATCGCCAACATGGTGGACGGTGTGACGACCGGTTTCAAGAAGGTCCTGGAGATTAACGGCGTTGGTTATCGTGCCGAAATGAAAGGCTCGACCCTGAACCTGTCGCTTGGTTATTCTCACCCGATTGAATACCCGTTGCCCAAAGGTATCGATGCAGAAATTGACGCCAAGGCGAACACCATCACTGTTTCGGGTATCGACAAGGAGCTGGTCGGTGCCACAGCCGCCAAAATTCGTTCCTTCCGTCAGCCGGAGCCGTACAAGGGTAAAGGCATCAAGTACTCCGATGAGCGGATTATGCGCAAAGCCGGCAAGACCGGTGCAGCTTAAGTTGAATAGGATGAGGTGAAAACCGTGAATGTCTCAAAAGAACGGCGACTGGCCCGTAAAAAGCGCCAGGCAAGAGTCCGCAAGAAGGTTACCGGTAGCGTTGAACGTCCGCGTTTGTGCGTTTTCCGTAGCTCCAAACATATCTATGTCCAGATTATCGAGGATGTGACCGGCAAAACTCTGGCAGCCGCTTCGACCGCTGCCAAAGGTGCTGCTGACAGCGTCAAGTACAGCGGTAATGTGGAAGCTGCCAAACTGGTTGGCAAACAGATTGCCGAAAAGGCTCTGGCACAAGACATCAAACAGGTGGTTTTCGACCGCAACGGCTTTTTGTATCACGGCCGTGTCAAGGCCTTGGCCGATGCGGCTCGCGAAGCCGGTCTGACTTTCTGAGCGGCAAAGGAGAAGAGCGTTGCAACGCGTTGACAACAACGAAACAAATTTAATAGATCGCGTTATCCACATCAATCGTACGGCCAAGGTTGTCAAAGGTGGTCGTCGATTCAGCTTCTCTGCCCTGGTTGTAGTTGGTGATGGCAGTGGCAATGTAGGATACGGTCTTGGCAAGGCCAAAGAGGTTCCCGAGGCAATTCGCAAGGGTGTTGAAAAGGCCAAGAAAAGCATGATCAGCGTACCGATCCAGGGGACGACGATCCCTTACGATGTGATCGGCAAGTTCGGAGCCGGTAAAGTCCTGCTGAAGCCTGCTTCCGAAGGGACCGGGGTCATCGCCGGTGGTGCTGCGCGTGCAATTCTCGAAGTTGCCGGTATCAGCGATATTCTTTCCAAGTGTCTCGGTTCGAATAACCCGCACAACGTGGTCAAGGCAACCCTTCGGGCACTGCAGCAGTTGCGCAGTCCGGAAGAAATCCTCGCCCGGCGTGGACTCGGGGCAAACAAACCAGAAGAACAAGCCTGAGACGGGAGCGAACAATGGCCGAAATCAAGATAACTCTCAAGCGTAGCGGCATCAACCGTGATCAATACTTCACCAAGGTGCTCAATGGACTTGGTCTGCGTCGCCTGCATCAGACAGTTGTGCGGCAGGACACTCCGGAAATTCGCGGCATGATCGACAAGGTCAGCCACATGGTCACCGTTGAGGAATAACAAGGATATCACCATGGATTTAAGCAATCTGCAACCGTCATACGGTTCGACACATAGCAAGAAGCGCATTGGTCGAGGCCATGGCTCCGGGACCGGTAAAACGGCCGGTAAGGGGCACAAGGGTCAGAACGCCCGCTCCGGTGGTGGTGTCAAGCCCGGCTTCGAGGGTGGCCAGATGCCTCTGCAGAGGCGCCTGCCCAAGCGTGGCTTTACTCCACTTAGCCGGAAAGTTTACTGCCTGGTCAATCTGCGCGACCTGGAACTCTTCGATGCAGGGACCGTGGTAGATCTTGAGGCTCTCGGCAAGGCCGGCCTGATTGGCCAACTTAAAGATGGTATCAAGATCCTAGGAGATGGAGAATTAACCAAGGCTTTGACGGTTAAAGCTCAGAAATTCAGCAAGTCCGCCCAGGCCAAAATCGAAGCCGCCGGCGGGACTGTCGAGGTTATTTAAATTGTTGGCCATCATCCAGAACATCTTCAATATCCCTGAACTGCGTCGACGGATTCTCTTTACCCTGGGCATGCTCGCGGTTTACCGGGTCGGTTGCCATGTGCCGCTGCCTGGTGTTGACCGTGTCGTGCTGGCCCAGTTCTTTGAAGGCACCCAGGGAACCCTGCTCGGGCTGGTCAGTGCATTTACCGGGGGAGCGCTGGAACGTATGACGGTTTTTGCTCTGGGGATCATGCCTTATATCAGCGCATCAATCATCATGCAGCTGCTCACGGTGGTTTTCGAGCCGGTAGAGCGTCTTTCCAAGGAAGGTGAGCAGGGCCGCAAAACGATGACCAAGTGGACCCGCTACGGTACGGTCCTGCTCTCGATTATCCAGGGTGCCGGGATCGCGGTCGGCTTGCAGACCATGCGTGGCCCGGCAGGTGAGCCGGTTGTCGCTGTCCAGGGGATCGGTTTCATCGTCCTGACAGTCATCACTCTGACTGCCGGAACCGCATTCATCATGTGGCTCGGCGAACAGATTACCGAGCGTGGTATCGGCAACGGCATTTCACTGATAATCTTTGCCGGTATTGTGGCAATGATTCCGTCAGCCATGGTCAATAGCATCCGCCTGTTGAAAACCGGCGCTATGACCTTTACCGATACTGTTGGTTATCCTGCTGGTCATGATTGCGGTTATCTGGGCGATAATTTTCATGGAACGCGGCCAGCGTCGCATCCCGATTCACTACGCCAAACGAGTCGTCGGAGCACGCAACCTGGGTGGCCAGAGCAGTCACCTGCCGCTGAAGATCAATATGAGTGGTGTTATCCCGCCGATCTTCGCCAGTTCGATTATTATGTTCCCGAGTACCGTGGCGAATTTCGTCGATGTCCCCTGGGTGCAGACATTTGCCTCAATGATGACGCCGGCCCATTGGCTTTACAACGTCTTCTATGTCGCATTTATCGTGTTTTTCTGTTACTTCTACACGGCGGTAACCTTCAACCCTGTGGATGTCGCAGATAATATCAAGCGCCAGGGTGGCTATGTACCGGGTGTCAGACCCGGCAAGGCAACCTCGGATTACCTGGATACGGTGCTGGGGCGTCTGACTTTTGCCGGGGCCATATACATTTCACTGGTCTGCGTCCTGCCGACACTGCTGATCGGGCAGTTCAATGTTCCCTTCTTCTTTGGCGGGACATCACTGCTTATCGTCGTCGGTGTTGGCCTCGACACGGCTTCCCAGATCGAAGCACATCTCATCTCCCGCTCTTATGAAGGTTTCATGAAGGGCGTGAGTATCAAGAGCCGGCGCGGATAATCAAGGGTATTGGGATGAAACTGATACTGCTAGGACCTCCCGGCGCCGGAAAGGGAACCCAGGCCAAGATGCTGACGGAAAGATTTTCCATTCCGCAGATCTCGACCGGAGACATACTTCGCGCTGCCGTGAAGGACGGTACTCCGATGGGTCTCAAGGCCAGGCAGTACATGGATGCCGGCGGACTGGTCCCAGATGAGGTTGTGGTCGGCATAGTCCGTGATCGTCTTCAGGAAGCTGACTGTATCAACGGTTTCATCCTCGATGGATTCCCGCGTACAGTTGCCCAGGCGGATGCTCTGCAAACCAGCCTGGAAGAAATGGACAAGGCTCTGGATCGCGTGATCTCTCTTGATGTCGATGCTGAAGCATTGGTCGAACGGCTGACCGGCCGCAGAACCTGCAAAGAGTGTGGTCGAGGCTACCATGTCAAGTTTGACCCGCCGCGTGAGGATGCTCTCTGTGACGCCTGTGGCGGCAGTCTCTTCCAGCGCGATGATGATCAGGAAGAAACGATTCGCAAGCGACTGCAGGTTTATGCAGATCAGACGTCTCCGCTGATCAGTTATTACCGGGATGCTGATGTGCTGATGGAACTTGACGGAATGCAGCCAATTCCCCAGGTCCAGGAAAAGATGCTGTCGCTGCTGCAGGCGAGTTAGCGTGATTGTCTTAAAGAGCCCGGCGGAGCTTGACAAGATGCGGGCTGCAGGGCGGATCGTCGCTGAGACGCTGGCCCTGCTCAAAAGTCGGATCAGACCCGGCGTCACAACTGCCGAACTGGATCGACTGGCGGAAAAGGAATGTCAGCGCCACGGTGCCAAGCCGGCGTTCAAAGGATACGGTGGTTTCCCATACTCCATCTGTGCCTCGCCGAACGACCGGGTTGTCCATGGCTTTCCAGACAATAATCCGCTGCAGGATGGGGATATCCTGAGTATAGACTTCGGGGTGCTCTACAAGGGTTTTTACGGCGATTCGGCAGTGACGTTCGCTATTGGCGAGCTCGATGATGAGACACAGCGCCTGGTTACGGCGACCCGTGAATCACTCGAGCGGGCCATAGAAAAATCGGTTCCGAATGGCAGGCTGTCAGATGTGTCACACGCTGTTCAGTCCTGGGTCGAACCGAAGGGTTTCAGCGTAGTCAGGGAATTTGTCGGGCATGGCATAGGCAGTAAGCTGCATGAAGCTCCGCAGATTCCGAATTATGGCGAGGCAGGACAGGGGCCGCGACTCAGGGCTGGCATGACCCTGGCGATAGAACCGATGATTAATGCCGGAGTGCCCGGTGTGAAGATACTGGAAGACGGCTGGACGGCAGTAACCCAGGATGGTAAACGTTCAGCCCATTTTGAACATACAGTCGCCATTACTGATAATGGCCCGGAGATCCTGACGCGGGTTTAAACAGTGAAGGTGAACCCCTTCGCGATTCAAGCGACAGTTTAAAGGGAAGAAACATGAAAGTCCGAGCATCAGTAAAAACAATTTGTGACAAGTGCAAGATAATCAAGCGCAAGGGAGTCGTCAGAGTTATCTGCGAAAATCCCAAGCATAAACAGAGGCAAGGCTAAGGTATTAGGAGGATCGGACATTGGCTCGTATTGCTGGTATCGATTTACCCAGAAACAAACGGATTGAAGTTGCCCTGACCTATATCTACGGTGTCGGGCGTTCTGCATCCCGGGAAATTCTGTCCAAGGCAGGTGTTGACTGCAACACCCGCTCGGACAATTTGACTGAGGATGAAGTAGCCAAGATCCGTAAGGTTATTGACAGTGACTGCAAGGTTGAGGGTGATTTGCGTCGTGAAGTGACGATGAACGTCAAGCGACTCATGGACCTCGGCTGCTATCGTGGTCTGCGCCATCGTAGAGGTTTGCCGGTGCGTGGACAGAAAACCAAGACAAATGCCAGAACCCGCAAGGGTCCGCGCAAGACTGTCGCCGGTAAGAAGAAGTAACAGGAGGAACCATGGCCAAGCCTGGCAAGCGTGTACGCAAAAAGGTTGAAAAGAAGAATATAGCGAATGGAATTGCCCATATTCAGGCGACATTCAACAATACGATTATTACCATTACTGATGTAACCGGTAACGTTATCTCCTGGTGTACTTCGGGGTCCAAGGGTTTCAGAGGGAGTCGTAAAAGTACTCCTTTTGCTGCCCAGATGGCCGCTGAAGATGCGGCAAATAAAGCCAAGGAGCATGGCCTGCGTAGTGTTGAGGTCTGGGTCAAGGGCCCCGGTTCCGGTCGTGAGTCCGCTTTGCGGGCCTTGCAGGCTGTTGGCCTGACGATCACAATGATCAAGGACGTCACTCCGATTCCCCATAACGGATGCCGCCCGCCGAAGCGTAGAAGAGTCTAACCAGTCATAAGGAGAACGAACGTTGGCGAGACACACTGGACCCGTTTGCCGCATGTGCCGGCGGGAAAATATGAAGCTGTTCCTCAAAGGTGACCGGTGTTACACCGATAAATGTGCCTTGGAACGTCGCAATTACGCCCCGGGGCAACACGGCCAGGGTCGTATCAAGGTTTCTGACTACGGTACACAGCTGCGCGAGAAGCAGCGGGTCAAGCGGACTTACGGTCTGCTTGAAAAGCAGTTCCGCGACTACTTCGTCAGAGCTGACCGAATGAAGGGCGTGACCGGCGAGAATCTCCTGGTCCTGCTTGAGCGCCGCCTGGACAGCATGGTCTACCGTATGGGTTTTGCGACTTCACGCAGTGAGGCCCGGCAGCTGGTTCGTCACACGCACTTTACCGTCAATGGCCGTAAGGTGAATATACCGTCGTATCTCGTACGTCCGGGTGATGTTGTTGAGCTGCGCGAAAAGAGCCGCAAGATTGTTCGTATCAACGAGGCTCTCGATGGTGTTATGCGCCGTGGTATCCCGTCATGGGTCGAATTGACCCGCGAGGCATATCAGGGGACAGTCAAGACTTTGCCGGTACGCGCAGAGATGACGACCCCGAGCTTCCAGGAACATCTGATTGTTGAACTTTACTCGAAGTAATCGTTAGATATCCTGGCGGTTTACAACTTTAACGCAACCTCATAACGGAGGATTCGCATGTATAAAAACTGGAGAGAACTGATCAAACCCAAGCGTCTCCAGGTTGATGCCGATTCACTGACGGCTACCTACGGTAAATTCACCGCAGAACCGTTTGAACGTGGTTTCGGCACAACCATGGGAAATGCCCTGCGCCGGGTTCTGCTCTCCTCGCTTCAGGGAGCGGCGATCACATCTGTTCGTGTCAAAGGCGTACTACACGAGTTTTCCACGATCCCTGGTGTGACGGAAGACGTGACGGACATCATCCTGAACCTCAAAGGTGTGCTGATCGAGTTGCACGGTCACGAAGCCCGCAATGTCCGCATTGTCAAAAAAGGTGTTGGCGTCATCACAGCCGGTGACATTGTCACTGACTCGAACGTGGTGATCCTGAACCCCGACCACTACATTGCAACCTGTGGCAAGGAAGCCGATGTCGAAATGGACATGCTGGTTGCCATGGGCAAGGGTTACGGTGCCGCAGAGCGCAATCGTGACGAAAAGGCTCCGGTCGGCACGATTCCGATCGATGCAATTTTTTCGCCGATCAAGAAAGTCAATTTCACGGTCAGCAATGCCCGCGTCGGGCAGGTTACCGACTACGACAAGCTGGTCCTGGAAATTTATACTGATGGCAGCGCCAAGCCTGACGATGCCCTGGCATATGCTGCCAAAATCGTCAAGGAGCAGATTCAGCTGTTTATTAACTTTGATGAAGCTCTCGAACCGGATGAGCCGGAAGAGACAGAAGGTGGCAAGACGCCGGTCAACGAGAACCTCTACCGTCGGGTAGACGAACTCGAGTTGTCGGTGCGCAGTGCCAACTGCCTGAAGAACGCCGATATCCGCCTGATCGGTGAACTCGTACAGAAGTCCGAGGCGGAAATGCTTAAAACACAGAATTTCGGTCGCAAGTCACTTAACGAGATCAAGGATATTCTCTCCGAGATGGGATTGACCCTCGGCATGGCGCTGGATGGTTTCCCGGATCCGGAATATCTGAAGATGATCGAAAAGAGCGAAGAAGAACTCTAGGGTGCTGCCCCTGCCGGAAGGTTATATAGAGAAAGGATCTGATACCAATGCGTCATATGAAATCCGGTAAGCGGCTGGGCCGCAACACCAGTCACCGCAAGGCCATGATGCGCAACATGGTGACCTCGTTTTTCGACCACGAGAAAATCACCACTACGGATGTGCGCGCCAAGGAACTGCGCAAGATGGCAGAAAAGCTGATTACCATTGCACTGCGTGGCGATCTGCATTCCCGCCGTCTCGTCATGCAGGTTGTCCGCGACAAGAAAGTCGTCGCCAAGCTGTTCGATACGATTGCCCCGCGCTATACCGAGCGTCCCGGTGGTTATACGAGAATTATCAAGCTTGGTCATCGTTCCGGTGACAACGCCTCCCTGTCGGTTATCGAACTGGTGGAAGAGGAATTTACTGCCAAGCCGAAAAAGAAGAAGGCTCCGGCCAAGAAAGTAGCGAAGCCTGTTGAACCGGTTGTAGAAGAGACCCCGGTTGAGGAGGAAGCCTCTGGAAGCCCTGCCGAGGAAGCCCCTGCCGAGGAAGCCCCTGCCGAGGAAGCCCCTGCTGAGGAAGCCCCTGCTGAGGAAGCCCCTGCTGAGGAAGCCCCTGCTGAGGAAGCCCCTGCTGAGGAAGCCCCTGCTGAGGAAGCCCCTGCTGAGGAAAAGAAAAAAGACTGATCAGCTCTCGAGCTGTAGACGCATAATAAAGCAGGGCGAGGTGATTTCATCTCGCCCTTCTTTATGTTTTTTTTCGATATCTATATGGTTCGGAAGTCATCTGAAAATCGTCGTCTTATTGATAGATATATCCGGGCGATCTGTAGACAACAAAATCATTACTTCCGGGCCAAACCATGGATGGCTATTTGGGTTTTTCCCACTTGACATAGATGACCAAACAGGTAATTTATAGTAGTGGATTTGCTGGTTGATGTTCTTCTCCCAACAAAAATCCGAGGCTCCTTGCCCTACCCGCCCTTCCTGGCTGTGGAGTGTTTTGTCGCAAGGCGGTGGCCCTGAGGATTCAGCACGAAGCCCGATTTGTCGTGCGGATTAGAATGCAGGTGGATAAATAAGGCACAAACCTTTACCTTATTGCTCCCAATAGTGTAAGTTAACTTCGTTTTGATTTGACATATTCAATGGGGGATGGAATGACGAGCAGGCAAGCAGATATGTATTACACTCGAAAACCGCTGTCGTCGGCATGGTGCTGACTGGCGGTTTTTTTGTTGCCCGAATTTGGATTGTCCCATGTACACAAAAAAAGTCCTTTCCATGTTTTCAAAGACTCTTTTGATCGTAGACGATACTCCCTTATTTATCCGGCTGGCCAAAGACCTTTTCCGCAGAGAGCAAGTTGATATTTTGACTGCACAAAGCGGGCCTGAAGCTGTAGAAATTGTCAGAACGACAAAGATCGATTTGGTACTGATGGATCTGTACATGGCTGAAGGCGACGGCGATGAGGCCTGTAGACAAATAAAAAGTGAGCCCAAGTGTGCGAACAACCCCAATTGTCATGATGACCAGCAGCAACTATCCGAATGACATGGAACGTTGCAAATCGGCGGGATGTAACGAAGTCATTCACAAACCGTTGACAAGAGAACATGTTCTCCAGATATGCAAGAAATATTTGAATCTACCGGGATGGTCTGGCAAAAGATCGACGATAAAAACGCCAGCCAGGTTCTGGAAAAATCCAGAACAAATGTCTTCAGGGACACTCCTTGACATATCTGTGGGTGGTGTGTTCCTCGCCACAGAAGAGTATTTTGAGATGGGCTCTGAACTTCATCTCGAGTTCCGACTGAGTAGTGAGCGGGCGCCAATAAGCTGTAAAGGGCGGGTCGCCTGGGTTAACAGAAAGGACAATTTTAAAAACCATGCGTGCTCTGGGATGGGTGTCGAGTTTTTAGACATACAGAAACTGGACATCCTCAGTATTCAGGCATGGGTAAGAAACGAGCCACCGGTGTAAGAGTTTAAATCATTTCTCAAACCATCGCCGCATCTGCACAGGATTTGTCCCTGGCTCCGGAATGGCTATTGCTGCGGTTTTTTTACTTCAAGAAGTTCAATCTCAAAGACCAACTCCTTGTCTGCCAGCGGATGATTGGCATCAAGCGTGACAGACTCTTCAGTAATTTCACGGACCATCAGACGGAAAGTCGTGTCGTCATGGTTGGTGACCTCCAATTGCCCCCCGACCTGCAGGTCAACCTTGTCTCCTATGATACTCCGTTCAACTGTTTCCAGTAATTCCGGTTTGCTCTTGCCGTATGCTTTGTCGCAAGGGATGGTTACGTTTTTAGTCTCGCCCTGGTACATGCCTTCCACCGCCTCATCGAAGCCGGCGATAACCTCTTCGCGGCCGATAATGAATTGCAGGGGGCGATCTTCGGGAGACTCGTCGAAGATCGTGCCATCTTGCAGGCGACCGGTATAGTGGACTTTGACGGTGTCCATTTTTGCTGCGCGTATCATGTGATATCTCTCCAAAGTTGCTCAGTGATTGATGGTTTTGTTGCTATGGGTACTTGCGTCCGGTATGCATATCAAGCCAGCTGATTTCGGTCAATCATTTATTCCGTAAGCTGTCCGCCTGACTTGCCATTTTGCAGTCTTCATGCTACTTTGTCGCGGCTGAACAGATAAGGACAGAGTATGTATTGCCCCTCTCGCGAAGAGTTTTTAAATCTTGCCAGCCAAGGGAATCTGATTCCGGTCTACCGGGAGATTCTCGCGGATATGGAAACACCGGTTTCGGCCTTCTGCAAAATCGACGATCGACAGAGCGCATTTCTACTCGAAAGTATCGCCGGCGGCGAGAAATGGGCACGTTATTCCTTTCTCGGTGTCGGTTCCGGCCGCGCTTTCCGCTGTCGCGGTAACCGCTATGAAATTCTGGAAAATGGAACTGCGACGGAATCCGGGGTTACGCCAAATCCCCTTGTCGAACTGAAACGCTTCCTCTCTCCCTACAACCCGGTCGTCCTGCCTGAACTGCCACGCTTCTTTGGTGGTGCGGTGGGTTATCTGGGCTACGATATGGTTCGACACATCGAGCAGTTGCCGGAGCTCAACGATGCGGAAATGGGCACCTATGACAGCTGGTTCCTGATCACCGAGACCCTGCTGATCTTCGATAACATGCAACAGAAGATCAAGGTCATCAGCAACGTTCACCTGCGTGACGGGGATGATCCAGGGCAGGCCTACGACCAGGCGGTCAAACGCATTGAGGGCATGGTCGCACAGCTGCGCAAGCCTTTGGAGGCGCGTTCCTGTGACGCCAGACGCCCGGCTTCGACGGAGCTGCAATCCAATTTCAGCAGACCTGATTTCGAAGCGGCCGTCGAACATTGCAAGGATTATGTCCGTGCCGGTGATGTCATCCAGGTGGTCCTGTCGCAAAGATTCTCCGGAGATCTCGACGCCGATCCTTTCGATGTCTACCGTGCCCTGCGAACGATCAATCCGTCGCCCTATATGTTTTACCTCCAGTTCAACGAGACCCGGGTGATCGGGGCGTCGCCCGAGGTCCTGGTGCGCAAGGAAGGGGATCATGTCGAGGTCCGGCCGATCGCCGGGACCCGGCCACGCGGCGCAACGCTCGAGGCAGACCAGGCTTTCGAAGTAGAACTTCTGGCGGATCCGAAAGAGCGAGCAGAGCACATCATGCTGGTCGATCTCGGGCGCAACGATCTGGGCAGGGTCTGTCAGACCGGCACGGTGCAGGTCGATGAACTGATGGTGGTCGAGCGCTACTCGCATGTCATGCATATCGTGTCAAACGTCAGCGGGCAGCTGCTGCCGGGTTATGACGCTCTGGATGTTTTCTCGGCGACCTTTCCGGCGGGCACGTTAAGCGGGGCGCCGAAAATTCGCGCCATGGAAATCATCGAAGAGCTTGAGCCGGCGCGCCGGGAGATTTACGGCGGCGCGGTGGGCTATATTTCATTCGACGGCAACATGGACCTGGCGATAGCGATCAGGACCCTGGTCGCTCACAAGAACCGGATTCATCTCCAGGCGGGTGCCGGCATCGTTGCCGATTCGGAACCGGCCGCAGAATACCAGGAAACTGTCAACAAGGCGATGGGTGTCAAAAAAGCCATTGAGCTGGCACGTCAGGGGTTGGACTGAAATGCTGTTGATGATCGATAATTATGATTCCTTTACCTATAACCTGGTGCAATACCTGCGCGAACTGGGTGAGGACGTCGTCGTTTACCGCAACGACAAGATAACTCTGGCCGAGATAGAAGCTCTCAACCCTCAACGCCTGGTCATCTCACCCGGGCCATGCACGCCGAATGAGGCGGGGATCTCGGTTGAGGTTATCAAATATTTTGCCGGCAAGCTGCCAATCCTCGGCGTCTGTCTCGGCCACCAGTCGGTCGGCCAGGCCTTCGGCGGCCGGATCGTCCGTGCCGAACGACTTATGCACGGCAAGACCAGCCCGGTCTTTCATGACAATCGCGAGCTGTTCGACGGCCTGCCCAATCCGTTCGATGCGACCCGCTATCATTCCCTTCTGGTCGAAAGAAGCTCTTTCCCGACATGCCTGGAAATTACTGCCTGGACCGCAGAGGAGGAGATAATGGGTCTGCGCCATCGGGAATTGCCGATCTGGGGGATGCAGTTCCACCCGGAGTCGATCTTGACGGTGACCGGTATGGATATGCTGAGGAACTTCATCGAGATGACAAAGTAAAGCAGAATTCAGAATCCAGTACTCAGTATTCAGAATGGACATGGTTTCTTCCGAATTCTGAATTTTTGATACTGGATACCTTGAGTTTTCAGGAGCCAACATGATCAAGCAAGCGATTGGCAAGGTTGTCACAAGGCAGGATCTGACCGAAGCCGAGATGATCGAAGTGATGAACCAGATCATGGGCGGCGAGGCGACTCCGGCGCAGGTCGGTTCATTTATTACCGCACTGCGCATGAAAGGCGAGACGATCGATGAAATCGCCGGGGCAGCCCGGGTCATGCGCGATCACGCGACGCCGATCCGGGTTGGCAAAGCCCTGGATATCGATCGTGAAGAGATCAACCTGGATCGCGAGACAATTCTTGACACCTGCGGAACAGGTGGCAGCGGGACCAGGAGCTTCAACATTTCGACAACGGTTGCTTTTGTGGTTTCGGCCTGTGGCGTGAAAGTGGCCAAGCATGGCAATCGCAGCATCTCGTCAGCCTGCGGCAGCGCCGATGTCCTCGAGGCCCTCGGTGTCAATCTGAACGTGACCCCGCAGCAGGTCGAAGCATGCATCAACGAAGTCGGTGTCGGTTTCCTGTTTGCCCCGGCTCTCCATGGGGCTATGAAGCATGCCATCGGCCCCCGCCGTGAAATCGGTATCCGGACGGTTTTCAACATCCTCGGCCCCCTGACCAACCCCGCTGGTGCCGATCGCCAGGTGCTGGGTGTGTATGACGAAAAGCTGGTGGATGTCATGGCCAGAGTGCTGGTCAAGCTTGGTTGCCGGCGTGGCTTTATCGTCCATGGCCTGGACGGCATGGATGAAGTGACCCTGACCGGACCGACCCGGATCGGTGAAATCCGTGACGGCAGCGTGACCCTTTCGACGATTGAACCGGAAGACTTTGGTCTGCGTCGTTGTGCTCTTGCCGACCTGCAGGGCGGTGATGCCGCGGAAAATGCCGCGATCGTCAAGGATGTCCTGGCAGGGAAGCCCGGCCCGAAACGGGACGTTGTCATTTTGAATGCCGCCTATGCCTTGCTCGCGTCCGGCCTGGTCAAAGATGTGGAGTCGGGGCTCGATAAGGCCCGGGCCTCGATCGATGACGGCCTGGCCATGGCCAGGCTCAATGGCCTGGTCGCCATGACCAACGCCTGATCTTTGCGGCGAGACTTTATACTCGACATGATTCTCGACAAGATTGCCGAACACAAGCGCCGGGAAGTTGCCCTGGCGAAGGAACGCCGTTCCCTCGATTCCCTGCAAAGAGGCGTCAGCGAACTGGAAGACCAGCCCAGGGGCTTTTTGCGTGCCCTGAGAGCCACTGCCGGCTCGGGATGGACGGCGGTGATCGCCGAAGTCAAAAAGGGTTCGCCGAGCAAGGGGGTGATCCGCGAGGATTTCGATCCCCTGACGATTGCCGAGATCTACCAGGCCAATGGTGCGACCTGCCTGTCGGTCCTGACCGACGAGCACTTCTTCTTGGGGCATCTGCAGTATCTCGGCAAGATCCGTGAAGTTGTCAGCCTGCCATTGCTGCGCAAGGACTTCATCTGTGATCCATACCAGATTTACGAAGCGCGGGTTGCCGGTGCCGATGCCATCCTGCTGATTGCCGCCATGCTTGATGCCGGACAACTGGCAGAGTACAATGCCCTGGCCAAGGAGCTGCATCTCGACGTCCTGATGGAAGTGCATGACGAAGCGGAGTTGCAGATGGTCCTGGAGACCGGCTGCAAGCTGGTCGGCATCAACAACCGCAACCTGCAGACCTTTGAGACCGACCTGGCCACCACGGAGCGGCTGCTGCCGATGATCCCGGCCGATTACTTTGTGGTTGCCGAAAGCGGCATCGCCTGCCGTGCTGATGTTGAGCGCTTGCAGCAGGCCGGTGCCCACGGGTTCCTGGTCGGCGAATCATTGATGCGCGAAGACGATATCGGCGCCAAACTGCGCGAATTGCAAGGTCAGACCGACTGATGCCGGACGATTTTATCCGATAACACTAACGTCAAGGAGAGATCTTATGCAGACTAAAATTCTTCTCAGCGAAGACCAGATGCCCCGGCAGTGGTACAACATCATCCCCGATATGCCCGGGCAGATGTTTCCGGTGATTCATCCCGGAACCCTGCAGCCGGTCACCCCGGATGACCTGCTGCCGCTTTTCCCGATGGGACTGATTGAGCAGGAAGTCTCCCAGCAGCGCTGGATTGATATCCCGGAAGAAGTCCTGGAAGTTTACAAGCAGTGGCGTCCGTCTCCCATGTACCGTGCGCACCAGCTGGAAAAAGCTCTCGGCACACCGGCAAAGATATACTACAAGTACGAAGGCGTCTCCCCGGCCGGCTCTCACAAGCCGAATACAGCCGTGCCGCAGGCCTACTACAACAAGATCTTCGGGACCAAGCGGATCGCTTCTGAAACCGGCGCCGGGCAGTGGGGCTCATCGATCGCGATGGCCTGCCAGCACTTCGGCCTCGCGTGTACGGTTTATATGGTCAAGGTCTCCTATGGCCAGAAGCCTTACCGTAAAAGCATGATGCAGCTGTGGGGCGCAGAAGTCTTCCCGTCACCTTCGGACCGCACCAATGCGGGTCGGGCGATTCTTGCCGCAGATCCGGACAACCAGGGGTCCCTGGGGATCGCCATCAGTGAAGCCGTGGAGGACGCCGCGACCCATGAGGACACCCGCTACTCTCTCGGCAGCGTTCTCAACCATGTCTGTTTGCACCAGACAATTATCGGCCTTGAAGCCAAGGAACAGCTCAAGATTGCCGGAGACTATCCTGACGTGGTGATCGGCTGCCACGGCGGCGGCTCCAACTTCGCCGGCATTGCTTTCCCCTTTATTTCCGACAAGGCAAACGGCAAGGATGTGCGAGTCCTGGCGGTCGAGCCGGCCAGCTGCCCGACGCTGACCAAGGGTGTGTATGAATTCGATTATGGCGATACGGCAAAGATGGCGCCGATTTCCCGCATGTATACTCTCGGCCATGACTTCATGCCTCCCGGCATCCATGCCGGCGGCCTGCGCTACCACGGTGCTGCGCCGCTTGTATCGCAACTTGTCCACGAAGGCGTTGTCGAAACCAGGGCGGCCCACCAGATTGCCTGTTTCGAAGCCGCTGTCCTGTTTGCCCGCACCGAGTCGATCATCCCGGCACCTGAGTCATCGCACGCCATTCGTGGCGCAATCGACGAGGCGTTGCTGGCCAAGGAAGAGGGCAAGGAGAAGACGATTCTCTTCAACCTCTCGGGACACGGTCATGTCGATATGGCAGCATATGATGCCTACTTCAATAATGAGCTTACTGACTATGAATACCCTGAGGCGGCGATCAAGGAATCGCTGTCGCATTTACCGAAAGTTGGCTGATTGATGGAAAGTTGCGGAGTGCCGCGGGTGAAAATCTGCGGCATTACCAACATCGAAGATGCCCGTCACGCATCGGCCTGCGGTGCGGATGCGCTCGGATTTGTCTTTTATCCCGGCAGCCCGCGTTTCGTTGACCCGGACCAGGCCCGACGAATTATCGCCGAACTGCCGCCCATGCTCACGACTGTCGGGCTGTTTGTCAATCAGTCGCCGGCCAGAATCCGCGAGATGGTGGAGTTTTGTGGCCTGAATACGGTACAATTACACGGTGAGGAAGAACCGGACCAGTGTTCCTATCCGCCTTGTCGGGTTATCAAGGCACTGCGGCTCAAAGATGGGATGGATGAGAGTGTCTTTGCAGCCTACCGGGTTTCGGCGCTGCTGCTCGACGCCTATGTGCCGGACAAGTTCGGTGGCACCGGGAAGTGTTGCGACTGGAATCGGGCGGCAGCGATTGCCTCCCGACACCGGGTTATTCTGGCTGGCGGGCTCAACCCGGAAAATGTTACAGATGCTGTACGCCAGGTCCGCCCCTATGGCGTCGATGTCTCCAGTGGGGTAGAGAAGAGGCCCGGGCAAAAAGACCCGGAAAAGGTGGCCACCTTCATCCGCATGGCCAGGGAGTCATTCAAGTGAAATACCAACAGCCCGATCCCCGTGGGCATTTTGGCCAGTTTGGCGGCCGTTATGTTGCTGAAACCCTGATGCCGGCATTGCTGGAACTGGAGGAGAGCTACAACGAGTGCCAGGCTGACCCGTCATTTCGTGCCGAGTACGAGGCTTATCTCAAGAATTACGTTGGCAGACCGAGCCCGTTGTACTTTGCCCGGAGGCTGACCGAACACCTCGGCGGCGCCAAAATCTACCTCAAACGCGAGGACCTGAACCATACCGGCGCGCACAAGGTCAACAATACCGTCGGCCAGATATTGCTGGCCCGGCGTATGGGCAAGCGCAAGGTGATCGCCGAAACCGGTGCCGGCCAGCATGGGGTGGCGACGGCGACCGTTGCCGCACTCTTTGGCATGCAATGCGACATCTTCATGGGCACCGAGGATATCAGGCGCCAGGCGCTGAATGTCTTTCGCATGAAGCTGCTCGGAGCACGTGTCCACGATGTCACCAGCGGCACAGCAACTCTCAAGGATGCGATGAATGAGGCCCTGCGGTACTGGGTTACTCACGTGCGTGACACGTTCTACGTGATCGGTACGGTCGCCGGCCCGCATCCCTATCCGCAGATGGTCCGTGACTTCCAGGCGGTCATCGGCCAGGAAGCGAAAGCCCAGATTCTTGAAGTGGAAGGGCGCCTGCCTGATGTCGCCGTCGCCTGCATTGGCGGCGGATCGAACGCCATGGGGCTCTTCTACCCCTTTGTCGATGATCAGAAGGTTCGCCTGTTGGGAGTCGAAGCCGCCGGCCTGGGCGTTGCGACGGGCAAGCATGCGGCCAGCATCTCCGCCGGCAGGGTGGGCGTCCTGCATGGCAACAAGACTTACCTGCTGCAGGACGCTGACGGCCAGATCCAGCATGCCCATTCCGTTTCTGCAGGCCTGGATTATCCGGGGGTCGGGCCCGAACATGCTTACCTTAAAGATCTCGGCCGGGCTGAATACGTATCGGTCACCGATGACGAGGCTCTGGCGGCGTTCCGGATGCTCACGGAGATGGAAGGGATTATCCCGGCGCTCGAAAGCGCCCACGCGATCGCCTACCTGCTCAAGCTTGCCCCGGAGCTCCCAACCGATGCCATCATTCTCGTTTGCCTGTCCGGGCGGGGAGACAAGGATATCCATACTGTCGCAGAAGCGATGGGTTTTGAACTTTAACCAAGGGACGAGTTACGCGGCACGAAAAGGTTGAAAGAATACGCTTTCAACGTTCACAGCCATGCGTGTCGTTATTAAACATGAAATTTACTGAACTTGATCTTCCTGCAGAAGTCATGCGAGGAATCGAAGGGGTCGGCTTTGTTGATCTGACCCCCGTACAGGAGGAATCGATTCCGCTGGCGTTGGCGGGCCGTGATGTCGCTGCTCAGGCCCAGACCGGCACCGGCAAGACCGCAGCATTCCTGATCACGCTGTTTACTCGCCTGCTGAAAAACCCGCCGTCCGCAAAAGGTGCTCCGCGCGCCCTGATTATCGCGCCGACCAGGGAGCTGGTGGTGCAGATATGTGCCGACGCTGACGGGCTGGGCGCCAACTGCCCCTTCAAGGTGCAGGCGATCTTTGGCGGCGTCGACTACGAGAAGCAGCGTCGGGCGTTGCAGGACGGCGTCGATGTCATCGTAGCCACACCCGGTCGCCTGATCGACTATGTCAAGCAGAACGTCTTTACCTTAAGACATGTTGAAGCCCTGGTGATTGACGAAGCGGACCGGATGTTCGACATGGGGTTCATCCGTGATTTGCGTTATATCCTGCGCAAATTACCCCCTTTTGAAAAACGTCAGACCATGCTCTTTTCCGCGACGCTTTCACATCGGGTCATGGAGCTGGCCTACGAGTTCATGAACCTCGCTGAAAAGGTCAGCATTGAGCCAGAGCAGGTCACCGCCGAACTGGTGGAGCAGATCGTTTACCACGTCGCGAGACGGGAGAAGTTCCCGCTGTTGCTGGGGCTTCTGAAGAAAGAGACCGAAGACGTCAGGGTCATGGTCTTCGTCAATACCAAGAGGGAAGGTGAGCACCTCTCCGGGCGCCTGCAGATGAATGACTACAAGGTGGCTTACCTCTCAGGTGACATTGTCCAGAAGAAGCGTCTGCGGATCGTTGAAGATTTCAAGGCCGGTAAACTGAACTTCCTGGTGGCAACCGATGTCGCCTCGCGCGGTCTGCATGTTGATAATGTGACGCACGTGGTTAACTACGACCTGCCGCAGGATGCCGAGGACTATGTGCATCGCATCGGTCGCACCGCCCGGGCGGGAGCCAAAGGCAAGTCGATCAGCTTTGCCGATGAGGACCTGGCTTATTTTCTGCCCGACATCGAAGAGTACATTGGCCAGAAGATCCCGAGCACCATCCCGCGCGACGAAGACCTCTGTCACGATTACAAGCGGGGGGTGCCGCACAAGAAAAAGCCGCCTGTCGAAAAGCGGGTCGGTTCCGGCAAGCCCCGGCCGCCGAGGCGTCGGCGGCCCGGTGGCAAGCCGAGACCGAAAAGTGGCCGCTGAAATGGCCAGGATTAAGCTCGATGGTTTGCAGGGCTGCAGGCGCTGTGCACGTCTCACAGAGTTTATCGGGCAACTGCCGCCGGGCAAGGGGCGCCGAAGGGACGATTATCACAATGCCCCGGTCAACGGCTTCGGCGATCTTCAGGCACGGGTCTGCCTGGTCGGACTCGCCCCGGGCGCTCACGGCGCCAATCGCACCGGCCGGCCCTTTACCGGAGATGGCGCCGGTCTCTTCATGTACCCTCTTTTGTCACCAGGCCGGGTTTGCCAACCAGCCCGACGCGACCGCTGTCAATGACGGCCTGGAGTTGCAGGATCTCTACATCACCAACGCGGTGAAGTGCCTGCCACCGGAAAATAAGCCGAATGCCGACGAATTTTCAAACTGCCGACCATATCTCGTCGAGGAACTGGAGGCCCTGAAGAATCTCCGCGTGATCATCAGCCTCGGGCACGGAGCGCACAACAGCTTATTGCGGTTGTTTCAGGCCCGGGGGCTGATCAACCGCTTGTCTGAAGTCCCTTTTGGTCATGGCGCAGTTCACGGACTTACAAACGGGTTGTGGTTGGTCGGATGTTACCATACCAGTCGCTACAACGTGCAGACCGGTCGCATGAACAGCGAGATGTTTCTCGACCTGCTGAAACAGGTCAAAACCCTGGCGCAAGGAGAAAACGGTTGATATCATTCGGTTTGTTTCGTTAGAATCAACCTTTGGGAAGTCAATACATTCATGTCAAACATATCAACGACATTAAGAGCCCTGAAAGAACAGGGCAAAAAGGCGCTTGTAACCTTTATCACGGCGGGCGATCCGGATCTGGACACCAGCGAGAAGATCGTGCACACGCTGATTGAATCGGGTGTGGACCTGATTGAGCTGGGCTTCCCTTTCTCGGATCCGATGGCAGACGGGCCGACGATCCAGTTCGCTTCGGAGCGGGCGCTCGAGTCCGGGACGACCTTACGTGGGGTCCTCGATATGGTGGCCAGGGTGCGCCAGCACAGCAACGTACCGATCATATTGATGGGTTATTTCAACCCCGTGTTCTGCTACGGACCTGAATTGTTCGCGCGGGACGCATCGGCCGCCGGTGTCGACGGCCTGCTCCTGGTTGACCTGCCGCCAGAAGAGGCGGAGGAACTGCATCCATTGCTCAAGGAAGCAGGGATTGACCTGATCACGCTCCTGGCACCGACCACCGGCGCACAACGCAGTGCGCAGCTTGCCGCTGCTGGAGAGGGCTTTCTTTACTATGTTTCGATGACCGGCGTCACGGGCAGCAAACAGGTCGACGCAGCAGCGATCGCTGCTGCTGTGAGCGAGCTGAAAGCGCAGAGCCCGGTCCCGGTTGCGGTCGGTTTCGGCGTCTCGACGCCGGCAGATGCCGCTGCCGTTGCCGGTATCGCTGATGCGGTCGTCGTAGGGAGTGCTCTGGTAAAGTTGATAGCGGAAAAGAGCGCTTCACCTGACCTCCTGGACGCCGTTGGGACTTTTGCCAGGGCGCTGAAAAAGGCAATTTGATTAACTGCCGATTGCGGATAAGGCACCCTCGTGAATAACTGGGGGCGGCAAGTTGTGGCTCACGCGTTGCCCTGGACGTGAAAACTGAGCCCATGCCGTTGTTTTTACTGAAAAAAGAACTGGACAAACCGGATGTACCAGTCAAAATATTTAATACAAAGTCGCAATTGCGGCTCCGAATTCCGGGTGGCAACGAACGGTTCACTTTTTGAATCCTGCATCCAATGATCGCGAGGTAGCATATGGCCTGGTTTAAAAAATCAAAAGCGCCAATTTCAGCCCAAGCAGAATCGAAGAAGGTCCAGATGCCAGAGGGCCTTTGGACAAAATGCAAGAATTGTGAAGAGATCATCTACTCCAAGGAGATCGAACGCAATCTGAATGTTTGCCCCAAGTGCGATTATCACTTCCGTATCAGTGCCAGGGAAAGAATCTCGCTGGTCATCGATGAAGGCACTTTCGTTGAGACTGATCCGAATATGACCTCGGTCGACTTCCTGAAATTCAAGGATTCAAAGAAATACAGCGATCGGATCAAGGCTGCACTCAAGAAAAGTGGCGGCGGCGATGCGGTGGTCACCGGCTTCGGCCTGATGAACGGCCAGGAGGTTATCGTCGCGGTCTTTGATTTCGGTTTTCTTGGCGGCAGCATGGGCTCTGTGGTCGGTGAGAAGATTACCCGGGCCATTGAGCTCGGCCTCGAAAAGAAGGCGCCGGTACTGGTCTTCTCGTCTTCGGGTGGCGCCCGGATGCAGGAAAGTATCATGTCCTTGATGCAGATGGCCAAAAGCAGCGCCGCTTTGGCCAAGCTGAAGAAAGCCGGTATCCCCTTCATCTCGGTGTTGACTGATCCGACAACCGGCGGTGTGACAGCCAGTTTCGCCATGCTCGGAGACCTTAATATTGCGGAACCCAAGGCGCTGATCGGTTTCGCCGGACCCAGGGTTATCGAACAGACGATCCGGCAAAAACTTCCTGAAGGGTTCCAGCGTTCCGAATATCTTCTGGAACATGGCATGGTTGACATGATCGTTTCCCGCAAGGAGATGAAAGTCAAACTATCCCAGGCCCTGCGCATTTTTACCAAACAGGCGTCTGTCTCCTAGTCTGTGAACTATTCAGCCAGCCTCGATTACCTGTATGGGCTGCAGCGGTTCGGCATCAAGCTTGGCCTGGAGAATATGCAGGCGATAAAAAGTCGACTGCCCCTTTTGCAGAATACGCTGCCCTGTATCCACGTTGCCGGCACCAATGGCAAGGGCTCTGTCAGCGTCATGTTGGCAGAAATTCTCAAGCATTCCGGCTTACGGGCAGGCCTCTACACGTCACCCCATCTGCACTGTTTTACCGAGCGCATCCGTATCGATGGAGAACCGGTCTCCCGGGATGATGTTGCGCTGCTCGCAAAGCAGGTTCGTGTTGCCGCCGATGGCATTCCGGTGACCTTCTTCGAGGCGACGACGGCCATGGCCCTGCTGGCTTTTCAGGAGCGCCGGGTTGATATCGCGGTTATTGAAACGGGCCTTGGGGGCAGGCTCGATGCAACCAATATCATCGAACCACAACTCTGTATAATAACCCCGATCAGCCGCGATCACAGTGAGCATCTCGGTGAAAGCCTGGCAGAGATCGCTGCGGAAAAAGCCGGTATCCTGAAGCCTGGCGTACCGGTGGTTATTGGCAGGCAGGAGCCTGAGGCCCTCGAAGTGGTACTGAACGCAGCCTCCTCGCTTGATGCCCGGGTCTGTCTGGCCGGGCGTGATTTTTCCTGGGAGGGAGACCATGACGATCTCTCGGTTGTCATGGGTAACGAACGTATAAATGGCCTGTCCTGCCCGCTGGCCGGCCGGCATCAACGGGACAATTTCTCCCAGGCGATCGCCGCAGCCATTAAGCTACGTGAACAGGGCCTGCCGATTAACGATGCGGCAATCCGTGAAACCGCCAGGGCAGTATCCTGGCCGGGGCGTCTGGAATGGTGGCCGTGCAGGCAGAAGATCCTGACGGATGTATCGCACAATCGAGCCGGGATCAGCTGCCTTGCCGATTATCTGAATGACCTGCAGATCACAAAGATTCACCTGGTTGCCGGGTTGAGCGGCGAACGTATCCCGGAAGAGGTCATGATGCCTCTGGAAAATTTTGCCGCCTCAGTATATGCTGTTCCAGTTTGTTATGGGCCAAGCGTGCCAACGGCCCGGATCGCCCGCTGGGCTGCCGGACTAAGGCTGCCCTGTACGGAGTACCTCTCCGCCGAGGCGGGGTTGGCCGCTGCGGTTGCAGCCTCTAGAGATGAAACCCCTGTGGTTGTCTGCGGCTCATTGTTCCTGGTCGCCGAGTTGCGCGAGAAATTTCAGGAGGGAAATCTGCCGTTTATCCGCTGACGGCGGACAGCATTTATGCTTACCAAGACAGGTCGTGCCATGCGAAATTTGTCATCTGGAGCAGTGCTCTGCGCGTTGCTTATCATCAGCACTATAGCCTGGGGAGGCCTGAGCAGGCCTGCCGAGGCCGCTGAGGAACCGGCACCGGCGACTGCCGAAAAAACCCTCGCAGGGATGGAGCCTGCGACTCCTGAACCGGAGACAAACAAGGACGCGCCGATCTCCCTGGTTGCTGATCAGCTTTCGTACAATGCCGAGGAACAGAGTTACGAGGCCAAAGGGGATGTCGTCCTGCGCCAGGCTGATGTCGAGCTGAGGTCAGAAGAACTCCTCTGGCAATCTTCAACTCAGGATGCCGCTGCGCGGGGAGCCGTCCTGTTGAACGATGCCGACGTCAGCTTCACCGGGGACAGCATGCAGTACAACATGACCACCGGCCAGGGCCGGGCGCACGGCGGCAGGGTCCTGGTCCATGAAGATAATTTCCACCTTGCCGGTGAAGAGATAGAGAAACACGGGCAGGCCAATTATTTTGTCAAAGATGGCAGCTTCACAACCTGCGACGGAGAGATTCCGGACTGGAAGTTCTCCGCCCGGGAGGTGGATGTCGACCTGGGCGGCTATGCCCGTGCCAAGGGGGTCTTCTTTCACATCAGGGACGTGCCGGTACTCTATACTCCCTATATGTATTTTCCGGTAAAGACCGAACGCGAGTCCGGATTGCTGGCCCCCTGGTTCGGCTATTCAAACAACAAGGGTGCGCGCACTTCCATGGCGTGGTATCAGGTTATCGATCGTAATATGGATGCAACCTTCTACCTTGACTACCTTTCCAAGGTAGGCCTTGGTACCGGACTTGAGTACCGTTATGCTCTGGCCAACCAGAACAACGGCAAGGCTCTTTACTATCATGTCGCTGGTATCGATGATACGCCGAACACGTATTATCTGGACTGGAAACATCGCGGCAACCTGCCCGGCGGCTGGACCTTGACCGGCGATGTCGAATACACCAATAAGCAGGAGTTCTTTGACGAATTCGGTGAGTCGGCCGATCAATACAATCGTGACCTGACGGTTTCAACCGTGATTCTCCAGCGCAACTGGGAGAAGCTCAACCTGGTCGGTTATGGCCGCTATCTCAAGAATCTCGAAGAAGATAACGACACGTCACTACAGCGTCTCCCTGAACTGGGACTCGGCCTGAGCCGCTACCGGCTGGGTGATACTCCGCTGTATCTTGGCCTGGAGAGTTATGCCACGAGATTCCAGCGTGACGAGGGACTGGATGGCGAGAGGCTTTACCTGAGGCCTTTCGTGTCGGCATCCTTCAAGCCGGGATCCTGGCTGGAATTGACCCCGGAGATATCTCTCCATGAACGGCTTTACGATACGGACGCTGAAGACGATCAGCAGTTTGTCCCGGAATATTCCCTGACCGTCGCGACCCGCCTGGTCAGGACCTATGCGCCGAACCGCTGGGGCATGGAAGGGCTCATGCACAGTATTGAACCGAAAGTGGTTTATACTTATGTGCCCGACAAGAGCCAGGATGATTTGCCGCTCTTCGACCTTTTTGATCGCCAGATCCAGCGTAACGATATCGGCTATGCGCTGGTCAACCGTTTGACGACCAGCAATATTAAAGAGGACGGCACCACGGTTTATCGCGATTTCATGAACCTGCGCCTTTCGCAGAACTACAGGTTTGAGGATGAGGATGACCTGTTCGATGATGACCGGCCGTTCTCGGACGTGCGCCTTGAACTGGGTTTCTGGCCAACCCGGAACGTCGCTCTGGAGGTGGACAGCCTGATCCCGGTTTACGGTAACAGCGGCTTACGGAACCTGCGTGTCGCTGCTTCTGCCAGAGACGATAGCGGCAATGCGGTCAGGGTCAATTACACCTACAAGGACGACACCTATGAAAATGCGGCGACGGATTACGTCAAGTTCCAGCTTGATACGTCGCTCCTCAAGCCGGTCTATCTCCGGTTCGAGGAGCGTTACGACTTCCGGGAAAATCGTGAGCTTGAAAAAATCGTCGGGCTCGAATATCGCTCCAAGTGCTGGAGCATCCTGTTGACTTATCGCGACCGCTACCGGGAGAACGACAGCAAGGACCATGAGGTGATGCTCAGCTTTGTCCTGGCCGGGTTGGGGATGAACAAGGGGTTCGGTGGCGGCTTCGGCATGACGAACTGATTTATGTGATTTGTTTGACAAAGGTGAAATCTCTGATATTTTCTCCTGAACTTGCCAGCCATCCGATGAGACTCGTTGGGAGTCGGGTTGGGCGGCAAAACTGATCCGGGAGGGAGGTGTATTCAAGGAGGGATTGCAGGATTTTATGCCCGCATCGGGTTTGTTATGATTCCAATTATGGAGGGAAATGTTATGAAGCATTATCTGTTATTGTTGGCCTTGATGTTTGTCGTTGGGTCTGCCGGATTGTCTCCGGCGACCGTCTCTGCTGCCGAAAATCCGGCAGCCAAAGTAACTATTGAAACCATTCATCTCAACCAGGCAACTGCGGAACAACTGCAGGCACTGCCTGGCGTCGGACCGGCCCTCTCGGAGCGCATCGTCTCCTATCGGGATAAGCACGGGCCGTTCAGAAGCGTCGATCAACTGGCGGAGGTCAATGGGATCGGCGAAGCCAAACTGGCCAAGCTGAAAGACCAGCTGACCGTAGATTAATGTCTCGCAAAAAGGCCTGCCGAATGGCAGGCCTTTTTTTGTTCTTGTTGCCAGTTCTCCATCATCCAGATGTCCATACTTTCCGGCGCTTCATAGCGCTTGTGCAAAAAACCTTGATTTTTCATGCTGTTTGATGAAACAATCCGGAAATTGAGGAGATTGCTTATGGCGGGGAGTCCTGCTCCAGCTTCACGCCCTGATGGGGGGCGACACAATTTATGGCCACTGGCTCTGGTGGTTTTGATTCTCGGTTTTGCCCTGTTCGGCGATCGAGGGATTCTGCACATGTTGAAGCTGTCCAACCAGAGAGCCGAACTGGTCGGCAAAGTCAGCCAGTTTGAAGCTCAGAATGAGCAGCTGCGTATTGAAATTTCAGCATTAAAAAATGACCGGAACTATATAGAGAGAGTCGCCCGGACCGAGCTAGGCATGGTTCGGGACGACGAACTGGTCTTCCAGTTTCAAGACCGAAAATAATATCGATCTATACTCACTTTGCCTGGCCCATCCCGTACAATCGGGTTGGGCCTTTGTTATGCCCTGAGGTTTTTCCTCTGCCGGGCGTGTCTGCGTTATTTCCACCCTCGTGAACGCTTGACACCCTGCATGGGCAGCGCTAACATACATTGCTTTTTCACCCCTGAGACGAGTCGTAATCATGACAGAAGACACACGCAAGCTCTGTATGAACTGCGCCTGGCGCGCCAATTGTGCGAAACGCTTTTCGATGGACAGTGGCGGAACCTTGCACTGTCCAGATTACTGCGAAGATGTCGCCCTGCGGAAAAACAAGGGAAAGCAGGATGATGCCGTTACGGAGGATAACTGACGTAAGCTTATGAAGGATCTCCTGCGACAGCAGATCGCCAAAGCCTTGCAGGCCTGCTTCGATAACAAGACCCTGCACTCCGGGGAAATCCCGGAGATCCAGGTCGAAGTACCCGGAAACCCAGAGCACGGTGATTTTGCGACCAACCTGGCAATGATCATGGCCCGGACCGAGAAGAAGGCGCCCCGCCAGATCGCCGAGGCTCTGGTGGCGACCCTCGGTGAAAGTCCGCTCCTCGACAAGGTTGACATTGCCGGCCCCGGTTTCATTAACTTTACCCTGGCACCCGTTTGCTGGTACGAGGTGCTCGACGACATTACGGCCAGGGGCCCTGAATATGGCATCTCCAGGGCAGGCCAGGGACAGAAAGTCCAGGTTGAATTTGTCAGCGCCAACCCCACCGGCCCGCTGCACATCGGTCATGGCAGGGGCGCCGCCGTGGGGATGCCGTCGCCTCAATCCTGCAGGCTGCTGGTTTCGATGTGCAGCGCGAGTACTACGTCAATGATGCCGGCAACCAGGTCGCGACTCTCGGCCGCTCGATTTGGCTGCGCCTGCGTGAACTGCACGGAGATCAGATCAGCTTTCCGGAAGACGGCTACCAGGGAGACTACATCCGAGAACTGGCGGCCAGCCTGCGCGATGAGAGCCCGGACGTCATAAAGCGTGAAGAAGCTGATGCGATCAAGCTTTGCTCCGCTTATGGTGTGAGCAAGGTGCTTGAATGGATAGCCGTTGACCTGGAAGCTTTCGGTATTACCTTTGACAACTGGTTCAGCGAGCAGAGCCTTTATGACCGGGACATGGTGACGACCGAACTCGCCAAGCTGGCGCAAAAGGGCCTTTCGTATGAGCAGGAAGACGCTCTCTGGCTGCGCACAACCGATTTCGGTGACGATAAGGACCGGGTGTTGATCAAGTCGGATGGCAGCCCGACCTATTTTGCCTCGGATGTCGCCTACCACATGGAAAAGTTCGACCGTGGCTTCGAGCGCGTGATTGATGTATGGGGCGCGGACCATCATGGCTACGTGCCACGCATGAAAGCCGTCGTGGCCGGGCTCGGGCACCCGCCCGAGGACCTCCAGGTTCTGCTCATCCAGATGGTCAACCTGCTGCGTGACGGCCAGCCTTACACGATGGGGAAAAGGTCCGGAAATTTCATTACCTTGCGCGACGTGGTCGATGAAGTCGGCAAGGATGCCTGCCGCTTCTTCTTCCTGATGCGCCGCTCGGACAGCCAGCTTGATTTTGATCTGGAACTGGCCAAGCGCCAGAGCAACGACAACCCGGTTTACTATGTCCAGTATGCCCATGCCCGTGTTTGCAGCATCAATCGCACGGCAACAGAGCAGGGCGTCGACCTGCCGGGGCACGGCACGGCAGATCTGGCATGCCTGACGCTTGCCGAAGAGCTGGCCTTGGCCAAACATCTGGCGCGCTACCCTGAAACGGTCGTCGGTGCAGCCCAGAGCTGCGAGCCGCACCGGATCGTGTACTATCTGCAGGAGCTCGCCGCCCAGTTCCACAGCTACTACAACAGGCAACGCGTTCTGGTGGAAGATGCTGAGGTCAGCTCGGGCTCGCCTCTACCTGGTCAACGGGGTCAGAACTGTCCTGGCCAATGCTCTGAACCTGCTCGGGGTGGATGCCCCGGAGCGCATGTAACCGGAAGCTCGGGAGATAGATTAGATGATGGCGCAGCCGGTGGTCTCACGCAGCCAAAGACGCATTGAACGAAAACAGCTTGTGCTGGCTGTCATCCTGATTCTGGCTGTCGCCGGTGTCAGCTTCTCTCTTGGGGTTTTGTACGGCAAGCAGAGCGGTGTCGCGACGGAAGTTGCCGACGGAACGGAAAACTCCGGATCGGCCTACCGTCGCCCAGGTAGAAGCGCCGCCCAAACCGGCTGAAGAAGTCGCTCCCGATAAGCCGGAACAGCTGACTTTCTATGATAACCTGCCGAAAGGTAATCAGGCGCCTCTCGGCAGTGGCATCAACCTGCCCCCCGAGCAGAAGGCAACCAGCGCCAGCGTCGTCAAAAAGACGGCGGTCCCGCAGGCCAGTCCGACGCCCAAGCCATTACCGAAAGCCGGGGCCAAACCACCGACTGCCACAGCGGGTGCCTTCGTAGTACAGGTCGCGTCTTTTCGGACGAGTGAAGATGCCGCCAAGCTGGCGGGTCGGCTCAAAACCTACGGCCTGACGAGTTTTTGTCGAAAGGGCCGACCTCGGAGAAAAAGGGATCTGGCACCGGGTTCTTTCAGGGCCTTTCCCTTCCCGTGAGAATGCTGACAAGGCTGTCGATTTCCTGCGTAAAAAGGAGAGGTTGTCTGCTATTGTCCGGCAGCGTTAACGGACAGTTTTTTCTTGACATCCTCAGGGCGGACGGGTAAATTCCAAAATCCTGTTGCGGGGTGGAGCAGTCAGGTAGCTCGTCGGGCTCATAACCCGAAGGTCGGAGGTTCAAATCCTCCCCCCGCTACCAAATAAAATATACGGCCGCCGATGGGCGGCCGGCTGGTTTTCGGCGGTGTAGCTCAGTTGGTTAGAGCATGCGGCTCATATCCGCAGTGTCCGGAGTTCGAATCTCTGCACCGCCACCACTCTGACAGAACCCCCTTCCAGCCCCGGAAGGGGGTTCTGCGCTTTCGGCATGGCCTGTTCTCTGTCGTTGACAGGGCGACCGGCCGGCATGGTAGTTGTCCATGACCCTGCAGAACCGGTTTCATAAGGCTCTTCTGCTCTCCGGTTGCATCCCCGCCGGCAGCCGTCTGCTGGTTGCTGTTTCTGGTGGTGCCGACTCGGTGGCATTGCTGCGTCTGCTGTATGGTCTTGCCGAGACACTGAACCTGTCCCTGGAGGCAGCGCATCTCGATCACGCCCTGAGACCTGCCAGTCGTGATGATGCAACCTTTGTCGCACAACTCTGTCATGAGATGGGCGTTCCGGTGACGGTGGCGCGCCAGGATGTGGCAGAGATCGCTCGGCGACGCAAGGGCAACCTGGAAGAAGTCGCCAGGGATGTGCGCAGGGAGTTTCTCGAAACGACTGCAAAAGAACGCAATTGCGATCTGATCGTGCTCGGTCACCATGCCGGTGACCAGGCCGAAACCTTCCTGATGCGCCTGATGCGAGGCGCCGGTACCGCAGGCCTGGCGGGGATGCGCCAGGTCGATGGACGGGTCATCCGTCCGCTGCTGTCCTTCCATCACGAAGAACTGGTGACCTACCTCGAAGAAGGCGGCTTTGCCTGGCGTGAAGACGAGAGCAACATCGACCATGCTTTTACCCGCAATCGCATCCGTCATCAACTGCAGCCGCTACTGGAGAGTTTCAACCCTAACATCACCGGCCAGATTGCCGGGTTGTGCGAACAGTTGCGCCTGGATGAGGACTTCTGGTCCGAGCTGACAAATCGTACCCTGACAGAGCTCGGTACAAGGGTTGATGGAGGTTATTCTCTCCAGCGAGGAGCGCTTGCCGAATTGGCCCCATCGCTGGCCAGCAGGGTCATCAGGGCCGTGCTGCATGAAATCCGCGGCGATTTGCGCAGTATCACGGCCACCCATATCGGGGATGTCCTGCAGCTTGTCTGTGCAGGTCCGCCCCAGGGCGAGCTGCACCTGCCCGGATCTTGGGTCGCCTGCCGATACGAAGAGCTGTTGCTGTATAGAGAGCCACCCGAGGTAATCGCTGGCCTTGAGCTTGTGCTGGATGGGCCAGGGACATATCCGCTCCCGGATGGGCGCAGATTGCAGCTGTCTGTTTCTGATCACGCATCGGGAGACAATCATGCCGCCGTGGAGTTCGATGCGTCGGCCCTCCAGTTCCCTCTGACGCTGCGGCACTGTCTGCCTGGAGATCGTTTTCGGCCATCAGGGATGGACGGAACAAAAAAAATCCAGGATTTTTTTGTCGACCTCAAACTCGCCATGGAAGATCGCAAAAAAACGCTGCTGCTGCTGGAAAATAAGACAATTTTGTGGGTCGTCAGTTTGCGCCGTTGTGAAGGTTGGCGCCCGGTCGCCGGAAAACCTGTTTTGCGTGTTCAGATCGTGCAAAAGGAGTCATAAACGGCTTGTGATAAGGAACCCGGTATGGTAAAGTTTCCAGTGTTTTTACAACGCCAAACACCGCATTTTTCTGGTGTTTTCAGATTTAGGGGGTTATGTGAACCAGTTTTATAAGAATCTAGCGCTCTGGCTGGTCATCTCTCTGGTGATGATCATGCTTTTCAATATGATGACCCAGCAGGGTCGCGAACTCAAGCCGGTCCCATATACGACCTTCCTGGCAGCCCTCGATGAGGGTGAGGTGGTCGACGTGACGATCAAGGGTTCGAACCTTGAAGGCACCTACACGGATGGTTCTGCATTCAAGACCTATGCTCCGGATGACCCTGACCTGATCAACCTGCTGCGCGAGCAGGGCGTCGCCATACAGGCCGAGCCCGACGAAAGCAACAGCTTCTGGATGTCCATTCTGGTCTCCTGGGGTCCGATCCTGCTGCTGATCGCCGTATGGATCTTCTTCATGCGCCAGATGCAGTCGGGCGGTGGCAAAGCCATGAGTTTCGGCAAGAGCCGCGCCAAACTGCTCAGCGAATCCCAGGCCAAGATCACCTTCAATGATGTTGCCGGGATCGATGAAGCCAAGGACGAACTGGAAGAGGTTGTCTCGTTTCTGAAAGACCCGAAAAAGTTTTCCAGGCTTGGTGGGCGGATCCCGAAAGGCGTGCTGCTGGTAGGCCCCCCGGGTACGGGTAAAACTCTTCTCGGCAGGGCGATTGCCGGCGAGGCGGGAGTGCCCTTCTTTTCGATTTCGGGTTCCGACTTTGTCGAGATGTTTGTCGGTGTCGGTGCCAGCCGTGTCCGGGACCTGTTCGTCCAGGGCAAGAAGAATGCTCCTTGTATTATCTTTATCGACGAAATAGATGCCGTCGGTCGTCATCGTGGCGCCGGTATGGGTGGCGGCCATGACGAGCGTGAGCAGACCCTCAACCAGCTGCTGGTTGAAATGGACGGTTTTGAGTCCAATGAGGGCGTTATCCTGATTGCCGCGACGAACCGGCCCGACGTGCTTGACCCCGCATTGCTTCGTCCTGGCCGTTTCGATCGCCAGGTGGTCGTGCCGAGGCCCGACGTTCGTGGCCGACTGAAAATCCTCCAGGTCCATGCCCGCAAAGTGCCTTTGGGTAATGATGTTGAACTTGAGGTGATCGCCAAGGGAACGCCGGGGTTCTCCGGCGCTGACCTGGAAAACCTGGTCAATGAAGCCGCCCTGCTTGCGGCACGTGCCAACAAGAATGAAGTCACCCGCACTGACCTTGAGAAGGCCAAGGACAAGGTCATGATGGGGGCTGAGCGGCGCTCCATGGTGATTACCGATGAAGAAAAGAAAGTCACCGCCTACCATGAGGCGGGTCATGCCCTGGTGGCGATGTATATCCCGGGTGCCGATCCGGTGCACAAGGTTTCGATTATACCGCGAGGCCGGGCCATGGGTGTCACCATGTACCTGCCCGAGGAAGAGAAGTATAACGAAAACAAAATGGGTCTGAATGTCAAGATATGCACCCTGCTCGGTGGTCGGGTCGCAGAAGAACTGATCTTTGAAAGTGTCACCAGCGGCGCCTCGAATGACCTGGAGCGCGCGACCGCGATCGCCCGCAAGATGGTTTGCGAGTGGGGGATGAGCGACAAGCTTGGACCCTTGTCATACGGGGAGAAAGAAGGTGAAGTCTTCCTCGGTCGAGATTACGGTCATGTCAAGAATTATAGCGAGGCCACCGCGATGGCGATCGATGACGAGATCCGCCGGATTGTCGAGGAGTGCTACGAGCGTACGACGGAGATTCTCTCTCAGCACAAAGATTCCTTGATCATCGTATCTGAAGCGTTGCTCGAACGTGAAAACATGGACGGCAGTGAAATCAAGGCAATGATCTTCGGCGCTGAAGAAGCGACTGAAGATGAACCTGACCAAGCAGCAGTCACAGAAGAAGAGACCGCGGTTGCGCAGGATACGGTTGCTCCGGCTGAAGGCCCCTGTGTCGACGAGTCCTGATGTCAGGCCTGGCCCGCGGTTCTGATCTCTCGAGGATTGTACTGAGCGGGCGAAACTGCTCACTCGTTATGGACCGGCCTTACATCGTCGGCATCCTCAACGTAACCCCTGACTCTTTTTCCGACGGTGGCCGGTTTCTAAGGCCGCAGCAGGCGATTGAGCAGGGTCTGCAGGATGGCTGCAGAAGGTGCCGACCTGATCGATATCGGAGGGGAGAGTACCCGACCGGGTGCTCCCCAGGTCTCCGAGCAGGAGGAACTGGACCGGGTTATCCCGGTTGTCGAGAAGCTCGGCCGCGAAGTCGGCCTGCCCTTGTCCATCGACACCTCGAAAAGTGTTGTCGCCCGGGAAGCAGTATCCGCCGGCGCAGATTTTGTCAATGATGTCAGCGGCCTGACCTTCGATACGGAGATGGCCGGAATGGTTGCTGATTCGGGAGCGGGGCTGATTATCATGCATACCCGCGGCAGGCCCGAGGTTATGCAGCAGGATACGCGCTACGCTGACCTCTTCGCGGAAGTTGTCGCTTCCCTGAACAGCAGTATCGAGGTTGCAGTATCGGCAGGTATCGCCATTGGCAAGATTGCGATTGATCCCGGGATCGGTTTCGGCAAGGATGTCGCCGGGAACCTGGAACTGTTGCGCAGGACCGCCGATCTGGTGGATTTGGGCCGCCCGGTCATGTTGGGGACATCCCGCAAAAGTTTTATCGGTCGGGTGCTCGGCAAGGATGATCCTGCCGGGCGCCTTGCCGGAACTCTGGCCACCGTTGCCCTGGGTTATGCTGGAGGGGCCCGGCTATTCCGGGTGCATGATGTTGCTGCGGCACGCGAGGCCGCACGGATGGCGCAGGCAGTCTGCAAGGGTGCAGAATGGGTCGGTCACTGACCTGATTTATCGAGAGGGTGTTCCGGATGTTCGATACGCTGGAAAATTTCAGGTGGGTTCTGGATCTGCTCGACATCCTCCTGGTCGCCTTCATTATCTACCGGATTATCCTGCTTATCAAGGGCACGCGGGCCGTGCAGATGCTGGTCGGTCTGGCCGTCCTGCTGATTGTCTACGTCGCCTCCCAGGTCAGCGGCCTTTATACCCTCAACTGGATACTCAACAACTTCCTTTCATCCATCATCCTGGTGATTGTCGTGATTTTCCAGAACGATATCCGCCGGGCGCTGATCCATGTCGGGCGCAACCCGTTTTTTGCCGATCTGTCATTCCGTGAAGAGACGCAGGTTATCGACGAGTTGTGCCGTGGCTGCGCGACCCTTGCCCAGAGACACCTGGGGGCATTGATCGTTATCGAGCGTGAAACCGGGATCAACGATTTTCTCGAAATCGGTGTCGAGCTGGATGCGAAACCTTCGGGGACCCTGATTCACTCGATTTTTCATCATGCTTCGCCGCTTCATGATGGGGCGGTCGTTATCCAGCGTGGCCGCATCACCAGGGCCGGTTGTTTCCTCCCCCTGACCCAGGACCCGGGAGTCAGCCCGCAGTTCGGGACCCGCCACCGGGCGGCGATAGGCCTGACTGAACTGGTTGACGCCGTCGTGATTGTGGTGTCCGAGGAGACTGGACGGATTGCGGTCGTGGTCGGGGGAAAGATCACGCGCGACCTGGAAGTGACGACCTTGAAGAAAGTCCTCAACCGCCTGCTTGAGCCACGCCGTCTGCGCGGCAAGAAGAGTTAGCCATGGCTGAAAAGATCTTTGAAAACTGGCTGTTGAAATTGATCTCCCTGGCTTTTGCAATAGTGCTCTGGTTCTTTGTCATGGGTGAAAGTCGCATGGAAGTCAATCATATCGTGCCCCTGGAATACGTGAATTTGCCCGAGGGCCTGATGATTGCCAGTGAAGTGCCGACGTCAGTCGCGCTGCGGATCAATGGGCCGCGTGCCTTGCAGGTAAACCTTGACCAGGAAGATATCGGGCTCAGAGTTGACCTGAAGGGTTTATCGCCCGGCGTGACCTCTTTCAAGCGCCTTGATGAAACCCTTGATATCCCCGGTGGTCTGAAAATCACCCGCATTTCGCCATCTTATGTCGATGTCAGGCTGGAAAGGGTGCGTGAGCGCGGCGTACCGGTCCAGGTTGTCCTGACCGGTGATCCGGCACCCGGGTTCCTGGTCAAGTCGGCCAGTGCTGCTCCTGACAGGGTTGTCGTCATCGGTGCGGAGAGTGAAATCAAGACGGTTTCGGAGGTTGTGACCGAGGGGATCGATATCACCAATGTTCAGGAGAATTTCACCCAGACCGTAGCCCTCAGTTATGTTGGCAATTATACGGATCTGAAAGAAACAAAAACTGTCGAGGTCAAAGTTGTTTTAAAGCCTGACCCCGATTATGTCCCCCCCCCTCCGGAGGAAAAGCCGGACGGGCAGGCAGCCGCCGGGGTTGAAAAAAAGGAAAAATGACCAAAAAACTTTTTGGGACTGACGGGGTGCGCGGCATTGCCAACAAGCATCCCATGACCACAGAAATGGCCATGCAGTTGGGCCGTGCCGCAGCTTATGTCTTTAAACATGATGACCGGCGCAGCCGGATTGTGATCGGCAAGGACACACGCCTTTCCGGATACATGATCGAGAATGCCCTTGCCGCAGGGATCTGTTCCATGGGGGTCGATGTCTTGTTGGTCGGGCCTCTACCAACCCCGGGCATTGCGTTTATTACCGCTTCGATGCGGGCCGATGCCGGGGTGGTGATTTCCGCCTCGCACAACCCCTATCAGGACAACGGCATCAAGTTTTTTGCCCGCGACGGCTTCAAACTCCCCGATGACCTCGAGCTGAAGATCGAAGACCTGTTTTTTTCCGAGCGGATCGATTCGCTGCGGCCAACCGCCGAAGAGGTCGGCAAGGCATTTCGTGTTGATGACGCCATCGGACGCTATATCGTTTTCCTGAAGAACACGTTTCCCCGGGAACTCGACCTGACCGGCCTGAAAATCGTCCTCGATTGCGCTCACGGCGCCGCCTATCGGGTTGCCCCGGCGGTACTGGAGGAGTTGGGCGCCCAGGTCTTTGCATATGGCGTCAAGCCGGATGGAACGAATATCAACGCCGGTTGCGGTTCGACCCACCCTGAGGTGATCTCCAGGGCCGTCCTCGAGCATGGTGCGGACCTTGGTATTGCTCTCGATGGCGATGCCGACCGTTGTATCTTTGTCGACGAGCACGGCAGCGAGGTTGACGGTGACCACATCATGGCTATTTGCGGTATCGAAATGCTGAAATGTGACACGCTGCCGCAAAAAACGGTCGTCGCCACGGTCATGTCGAACATGGGGCTCGACATTGCCCTGCGCAAGGCAGGCGGTAGAGTCATCAAGACCGATGTCGGTGATCGTTATGTGGTCGAAGAGATGCGCCGCAATGGTTACTGCTTCGGCGGTGAACAGTCCGGGCACATGATTTTCCTGGAGCACAACACGACCGGTGATGGCATTATTTCCGCGTTGCAGGTCCTGGCTATCATGCAGAAAAGCGGCAAGAGCCTCTCCGAGCTGGCATCAGTCATGCGACCGTTGCCACAGATTCTTGTCAATGTACGGGTGCGGCAGCGCTTGCCCCTCGAACAGCTGCCTGATGTCCAGCGTTTGATCGAGGATGTCGAGAGGCGACTGAGTGATACCGGTCGTGTCCTGATCCGTTACTCGGGGACCGAACCTTTGATGCGGATTATGCTCGAAGGGCAGGACCAGGACGAAATTACCGGCATGGCCAACCAGATTGCCGAGTTGGTGAAGTCCTCCATCGGAGAAGATTCAGGAGCATAACATGGCAAAACTTGGAGTCAATGTCGATCACATTGCGACGATACGCCAAGCCCGGGGCGGGACTGAGCCTGACCCGGTTTCTGCTGCTGCGATTGCCGAGCTGGCCGGCGCCGATGGTATCACGGTGCATCTGCGTGAAGACCGCAGACATATCCAGGACCGGGATGTCATGATCCTGAAACGTACGGTGCAAACCCACCTGAATCTCGAAATGGCGGCGACCGATGAAATGGTGGCCATTGCCATGAAGATCGTCCCGGATTACGTCACCCTGGTGCCGGAAAAACGCCAGGAACTGACCACCGAGGGCGGGCTTGACGTTGCCAGGCATATCCAGCCCCTGACCAAGCAGATTGAGCTGCTACATCAGGCCGGGATCACGGTCAGCCTGTTTGTCGACCCTGACCTTGAGCAGTTGAAGGCCAGTGCGCGGGTCAAGGCCGATTTCATAGAGATCCATACCGGATCCTACTGCGAGGCCAAAGGGCATGAAAAGACAGCCGAGCTGGCCAAGATTGAAGAGACCATAAAGGCCGGCCGGAAGCTCGGTTGCGCGTTAACGCCGGACATGGGCTCAACTACCGGAACATCCGACCGGTGCTCGCTCTCGGGGGAGTTGAGGAATACAATATCGGTCACAGCATCATCTCGCGGGCGGTTCTGGTCGGACTCGACCGGGCGGTGCGTGAGATGGCTGAGCTGGTCCACGGGAGCTGATTATGCCGATTGTCGGCCTGGGAACCGATCTGGCCAGGGTCGCGCGTTTCCGGAAATTTGTTGAAGACCAAAAGACCGCTCTCCTGGAGCGGCTTTTTACCCTTGGTGAACGGCAATATGCTTTTGCCAAGGCAGACCCGTCCCCACACCTGGCGGCACGCTTTGCTGCCAAGGAATCGTGTCTCAAGGCCTTTGGCACGGGCTGGCGTGATGGCATCAGCTGGCATGACATGGAAGTTGTTCCCGATGAACTCGGTCGCCCCGACCTGGTCTTGTCCGGCAGAGCAGCAGAGATAGCCGGCGAAAAGCGTGTTGAGGTGGTACACTTGTCCTATAGCCATGATGGGGACTACGCTGTTGCCACAGTGATTCTGGAAAGCTTATGAAGGTCCTGACCGCACAACAAATGCAGGCGGTTGATCGCCGGGCGATTGATGAAGTTGGCATCCCCGGCGTTGTCCTGATGGAGAATGCCGGCCGGCGTGTGGCTGAGGAAATTGTTTCGCGTTATGCAACGCGTGGGATCCAGCGTGCGCTGGTGTTCGCCGGTAAAGGCAACAACGGTGGCGATGGCTACGTGATCGCTCGGCATCTGCTGGACCACGACTGGGACGTCCTGACCCTGGTTTTTGCCGGTGCGGAAGAGATCGCCGGTGACGCTGCAGTCAATGCCCTGGCGTTGGCCAACTGTGGCGGGCAGATTGTTCATGTGAAGACCGAGGACCAACTTTATGCCGTCCTTGATGATGCTGATGAGTTCAGCGTGGTTGTCGATGCCCTGTTCGGTACCGGGCTTGCCAAACCTCTGGAAGGCCTGTTCCTGGAAGCGATTGGCTGGATGAACTGCCAGGCCTGCCCGGTGGTCTCTGTCGACATCCCGTCCGGGATCGATGGCTCGACCGGCCGGATCATGGGTGACGCGGTCAACGCTGACCTGACGGTTTCATTTGCCTTCCCGAAGATAGGCCAGGTGACTTTCCCCGGCGCCCGGCATGTGGGTGAACTGGTTATTGCAGATATCGGTATCCCGAAGCAGGTGTGTACGAGACCGACGCCGAGTGCCGGTTGATCGATGCAGAGGAAGCAAGGCCTCTTCTGCCGATAAGAAGCATGGACGGGCATAAAGGCACCTTTGGTCATCTGCTGGTGCTTGCCGGGTCCACAGGAAAGTGCGGTGCAGCTGTCATGGCGGCCGAAGCGGGTATGCGCGGGGGGGCAGGGCTGGTTACGTTGCTCTGCCCCAGAGGTGTGCAGCCAGGTGTCGCTGCCAGGTTGGCTGAAGTTATGACAGTGCCCCTTGATGAACTGGAGGGTGAAGTCTGCATGTCGACCCTGGAGGATATTCTGGCGTCGGCAGAAGGCAAACAGGCGCTGGCCATCGGCCCGGGGCTGGGTACTGGAGAAGAAGTGAGCAGCCTGGTGCGCCGTTTACTCCAGGACACTGATCAGCCTGTCGTCATCGATGCTGATGGCTTAAATGCCCTGGTTGGGCATCTGTCGATACTGGGGCAGCAACCAGGATCGTGAAATTATTCTGACCCCGCACCCCGGTGAGATGTCACGTCTGTCGGGGCTGTCGGTCGCAGAGATTCAGAATGATCGATTTGGCGTGGCGAAAGATTTTGCCGCGCAGTACAAGGTGACCCTGGTGCTCAAGGGAGCACGGACTCTTGATCGCCGCACCGGATGGCACGGTACACGTCAATACGACGGGCCATGCCGGTATGGCCAGCGGCGGTATGGGGGACGTCTTGACCGGTTTGATAGGCAGTCTGCTGGCCCAAGGCCTGCCTGCAATGTCTGCGGCGACCCTGGCGTGTTTACCTGCACGGTTTAGCTGCGGAGAGACTGCAACCGAGATTCGGTGATGCCGGTTTGTTGGCCACCGACCTGATCAACGAACTGCCTGCTGCACGGCAGGCTCTGGCAAGGGAGGGTTAAATGCTGACCGCCGCCGATATCATGACGAAAAAGATTCATACCGTACATCCGGACACCGAGATCACCGCCCTGGCGAAGAAATTCGTCGAGTACAATGTCAACGCCATGCCGGTTGTCGATGATAGCCGGGAAGCTTGGTGGGGATGGTTACCCAGACGGATCTTGTCGAGCAGGACAAACCTCTGCATATCCCTACGGTAATTTCGCTTTTCGACTGGGTCATCTACCTGGAAAGCCCGAAGAAGTTCACCGAGGAAGTGCGCAAGGTCACCGCGCGCAGGGTAGGAGAAATCTGTGGCCGGGATGTCGTGACCTGTGCGCCGGAGGACTCGGTTCCGACGATAGCCAGCCTGATGGTCGACAACAAGATCCATCTGGTGCCGGTCATGTCTGATGGCCGGATGGTCGGGGTTGTCAGCCGTCTCGATATTATCCGTAGTATGAGTGAATGACCTTGCATGCTGGGAAACGACAACCGGCAGCGCCACGGAAACCCGTGAACTCGGACGGCTCTTCGGCCGCCTTGCCGAAGCCGGACTGGTTGTCCTCCTGAGTGGCCAGCTGGGAGCCGGAAAAACCTGTTTTGCACAGGGGGTTGGTGACGGTCTCGGAGTTGCGTCGTCTTCACCGGTGACCAGCCCGAGCTACACCTTGCTGAATATTCACCAGGGGCGTTTCCCGCTCTACCATTTTGATCTTTATCGTCTGGCGCAGGTTGATGACCTTGCCGATCTCGGTTATGACGAATATGCCGAGGGCGAGGGGCTGACCCTGGTCGAGTGGGCCGATCGCATGAGTGGGGCTTTGATCTCCTCATTGGAGGTTGCCATAGAATCTCTCGGGGGGGACCGGCGCAGGCTTCATTTTGCGGCCAGGGATGATCGCGGAGCTGAACTTCTTGGTCAGCTCGTGCGAAAATGGACAGCCGTTGATATCTCCTCCTGATATTCCGTGAAAACCTTTGACGACCGGCAGGATTACTGTTATTAAAAGCACTTGACTCCGATTGAGGGGGAATTTTACTGATGACAGGTTCGGCATCGAGCCGTGTCAGGAAGGATTGAGCACAGATGGCACTGGTGGTTCAAAAGTATGGTGGCACCTCGGTAGGGACCATCGAAAAAATCCAGAATGTCGCCAGGCGGGTTGCCCGTACCTACGACGAAGGTAACGACATGGTTGTCGTCGTTTCGGCGATGGCGGGTGAGACCAACAAACTGGTCGCTCTTGCTGAAGAGATGTGTGAATTTCCGAGCGAACGCGAGTATGATGTTCTGGTTGCTGCCGGCGAACAGGTCTCTATTGCACTCTTGTCCATGGCACTGCAGTCCATGGGATACAAGGCCAAGAGCTACCTCGGCTGGCAGATACCGATTTACACCGACAACTCCTCTTCAAAAGCGCGTATCGAGGAGATCCAGGATACCAATATCCGTGAGGATCTGCACAACGGCACGATCGTGATTGTCGCGGGTTTCCAGGGCATTGACCGTGACAACAACATCACGACTCTGGGTCGTGGTGGTTCGGATACCTCGGCGGTTGCTGTCGCGGCAGCTTTGCAAGCCGATGTTTGCGAAATCCTGACCGATGTCGACGGTGTTTATACCACAGACCCGCGGATTGTCCCGGAGGCCTCCAAGATGGAAAAGGTCTCTTACGACGAGATGCTCGAAATGGCGTCGCTCGGTTCCAAGGTGCTGCAGCTGCGGTCGGTCGAGTTTGCCAAAAAATACAACGTGGTCGTTCATGTACGTTCCAGCCTAAATGACAACCCAGGGACCCTGGTGACGAAGGAGGATGCAGATATGGAAACGGTCCTGGTTTCAGGTATCGCATACAACAAGGACGAAGCGAAAATTGCCGTGATGCGCGTTCCGGACAAGCCTGGAGTGGCGGCCCAGCTGTTTTCACCACTTTCGACAGCGAACATCATGGTCGACATGATTATTCAGAATGTTTCCCATGAAGGTTTCACGGATTTGACATTTACCGTGCCTCGTGGGGATTTCAAGAAGGCGCTGAAGATCGTCGAGGAGACCGCGACAAGAATTGGCGCCGCCGGTGTGCAGACCAACGAATCGATTGCCAAGGTGTCGATTATCGGCGTCGGGATGCGTTCGCATTCAGGTATCGCCAGCAAGATGTTTGAAACCCTGTCTGCCGAAGGGGTCAACATCCAGATGATTTCAACGAGTGAAATCAAGGTCTCCTGTGTGATTGACGACAAGTATACCGAGCTGGCCGTACGCGTTCTACACGAAGCTTTCGGTTTGGATAAGGGTCAGGTGGCCGAGGAATAGCAGCCCTCTGCAGAACAGATGTCCGGGAGAAGATCATGAGCAGAGTTTTTCTGTATGATACGACATTGCGTGATGGTACGCAGGCTGAAGATGTTTCTTTTCTTGTCGCAGACAAGATCAAGATAGCCGAGAAGCTTGATGAGCTTGGTATCGACTATATCGAAGGCGGTTGGCCCGGTTCCAATCCCAAGGACATCGCCTTTTTCAAAGATGTAAAAAAGATCGCCCTGAAACACACCAAGATCGCTGCTTTCGGTTCGACCCGCAGGGCCAAGACCACGCCCGCCAAGGACAATAATATCCAGACCCTGATCCAGGCCGAGCCGGATGCAGTCACGATCTTCGGCAAGACCTGGGATTTCCATGTGCGCGAGGCGCTGCGCATCAGCCTGGAAGAGAACCTTGAGCTGATCTATGACTCGCTGGCGTACCTGAAGGAAAACGTACCGGAAGTTATCTATGATGCCGAGCATTTTTTCGACGGTTACAAGGCCAACCCGGAGTATGCCATCAAGACACTGGAGGCTGCCCAGCAGGCCGGTGTTGATTGTATCGTGCTTTGTGATACCAATGGCGGCACTCTGCCGTATGAAGTTGCCGACATTATCAAGAAGATCAAAAAGAAGATCAAGACACCGCTCGGCATCCATGCCCACAACGACAGTGAATGTGCCGTGGCCAACTCACTGGTAGCTGTGGAAAATGGTGCAGTTCATGTCCAGGGGACGATCAACGGTTTTGGCGAACGCTGTGGTAACGCCAACCTCTGTTCGATCATCCCGGCCCTCAGGTTGAAGATGGGCCGAGACTGTGTCTCCGATGAACAGCTGCAGAGCCTGCGAATCGCCTCGCGCTATATCTACGAGCTGGCCAACCTGGTTCCGAACAAGCATCAGCCTTATGTCGGCAACTCTGCATTCGCTCACAAAGGCGGCGTGCACGTTTCAGCGATTCAAAGACATCCGGAAACTTACGAGCACATGCGCCCGGAAAAGGTCGGCAACGTAACACGCGTGCTGGTCTCGGATCTCTCGGGGCGCTCGAATATCCTCGCCAAAGCGGAACAGTTCAATATCAATCTCGATAGCAAGGATCCGGTGACACTGGAAATCCTCGAAGATATCAAGTCTCTCGAAAACCAGGGCTTCCAGTTTGAAGGTGCCGAGGCCTCCTTTGAATTGCTCATGCGGCGTGCTTTGGGAGAGCTGCGCAACTACTTCTCGGTGATTGGCTTCCGGGTCATTGATACCAAGCGGCATGAAGATGATATGCCAACCTCCGAAGCGACGGTCCAGGTCAAGGTTGGCGGTCGTATTGAGCACACCGCAGCTGAGGGCAATGGGCCAGTCAATGCCCTTGACCATGCATTGCGCAAGGCTCTGGAGCAGTTTTACCCGCAGCTCAAGGAGATGAAGCTGTTCGACTACAAGGTCCGTGTCCTTCCCGCAGGCAAGGGGACCGCATCCGTGACGCGTGTCCTGATCGAGTCCGGTGACAAGACCGGGCGTTGGGGGACGGTTGGTGTCAGTGATAACATTATCGATGCCTCCTACCAGGCCCTGATTGACGCGCTGCAGTACAAACTGATGCGTGACCATGCCAGAATAGTCAGGTCTTTTCCCAAGTGCCGCCAGCCCCCGTCGTGCTGGCGGCATCTGTTTTTCTCGCTATGCTTTTGATGCAGGGGTCTCCCGTAACGGAGGACCTGCCATTTTTTTTGCCTTCTGAACCGAATTATGTGCACTTTGAGTTGTCCGGACCCGGTTTGTCGTCGGGAGTGTATCAATTAAATGACGGTTTGTCCGTTCTCGACGTCATAGAATTGACGCTCTTTGATTCCGGTCATTTATCATCGTCTGCAGAGAGTTATTTTAAGCCTGCAATCAACGGTGCACGCTACGGAATCGCCAAAAAAGATCAGAAAATTGAGATTGTCCAGCGAGGGTGGATGTCAGCCGGGAAGCGAATTGCGTTGGGAATCGCGTTGCATCCCGACCGGATGAGCAGGTCCGATTGGGCGGCACTGCCGGGAATCGGAAAGACGCTGGCTGAAAAAATCCATATTGACCGTCAAAAAAATGGCGATTTTGGCTCTCTGGACGCGTTGAAAAGGGTCAAAGGGGTAGGCCCGGGAAGAATAGCAAACTGGAGGATCTTTTTCTCTGGGTTATAACTACTTGTAATTTATGATTTATTCTTATCAGTAAAGAATTGGGATCCTCACCATGACAGATTGAAATGCAGTTGGCACGCCTTGTGTAATATCTCTCACTCACGGAAGTTTAGCCAGGTCAGATATTTTATGAGTGAGGAGGTCGTAAGATGAGGTGTCCCAAGTGTAAAGGTCGCATGTACTCCGAAAAGTATTATGATTTTGTTCGTGCTTTTGATGCATGGAAATGCTGCTCCTGTGGTGAGGTCGTGGATCCGACGATTCTGGCCAACCGCGCCCGCAACCATAATGTCTTCCTCGGATGATTCTCCACTGTTCATAATATAAAGCCCGGGACCCTGGTCCCGGGCTTTTTTATTTGTTTTCATCTCCCGAGTTTCCTGCTGTCTGCTTATTCCATCTTATGTCTCAATCCACTTGGCCTGCACGAATTTATCGACACAGAAACGCCTTGTATAAGTGTAGTGGGGCTTCAGTGTCTGTTTAGGGTCGTATTTAAATGACGCCTCTATTACAATAGTGGACAGATTGTTCTCAGGTCAGGTTGATAGCCCTGAATGTTTTTCCGGCTTGAAAGGATGATTGACATGTCCGAACCAGGTAATCAAAACAGCCCGTTGAGCGGCACAGACGCGAATGGCGAAAAAACCGTGCGCATACGTCGATTGATCGAGCGTAAGATGGTAGAAAGCTGGCAGAACAAGCCGCATTTCTTTGTGACCATTGCGGTCGATATGACGGACATCATCCGTTTCCGTAAGGATCTGGGGATTACGATCAACGATTTTATCCTCGCGGCCACCGCTGCGGCGCTCAAGGAACACCCATGGGTGAACAGTCATTGGATCGAAAATGAGGCTGTCGAGCAGGAGCATATCAACCTGGCTATGGCAGTGGCCACCGAAGGCGGGCTCTACTACCCGGTGATTAAAAATCTTGAACGGCTCTCGCTTAAGCAGATTGGCGAGTCGACTACTGGTCTTGCAGAAAAGGCTCATCTCGGGCAACTGTCCGATGAGGACCAGGAGGGCGGAACCTTTACCGTCAGCAACATGGGCATGCTTGGGGTGGAGTCCTTTGCCGCAATTATCACACCGCCACAGGCTGCGGTCCTGGCCGTGGGGACGGTCAAGGGTGAAGTGGTCGTCGATGAGCACGAAGAGCTTGTCGTGGCACCTATGGTCCGTCTGACCCTCTCCGCAGACCACAGGATTCTTGATGGTGCCGATGCCGCGGAATTCCTGGATTCGTTGAAAAGTTATCTCGAGGCTCCGGTAACCCTGATTGCCGGAACCTGTTTTGACGATGCATGATGGCTTTGTAACAAGGGCCGAATTGTCGCGCCTGTTATCTGGTGATGTACAAGTTCATCTCCGGGACCGGGTATGGAACCCGGTTTAGTTTAAGTACTACCTGTCGCTTTGTCGGATGAGTCGAATTGACCGAAAACTTGATGTCCTGCTGGCGTTATTCCTGATTCTCTGCGGCATTGTTCTGGTCGGCTGCATGTCGGGAGCGCCTTCCGAAGCCACATTTCTGCTTGAGCAGGATTACCTGAGGATGACCAACACGCAACTTGTCGACTACGAGCAGAGCTTGAGTGACGAGCTTGTCAGCTCAAGCCGTACCAGCAGCGGTGATGTTGGCATAGGTTTCAGTTTCGGGTCATGGGGCAGCAGCTCTGGCTACGGAGTCCGGACAGACCAGAGGCTGGCAGGCAGCGGTGAAAACAGCACGACCCGGGAATTAAGATTCAGACGTGATGATGTTCGTAACGAGATGCGTCGGCGGGGACTCTTGCCGGAATGATTTATAAAAATGAAAAGGTGAAAAGTAAAAGGCGGAGCTTTTGGCTCCGCCTTTTTGCATATGTCAGTCTTGACCGCGTACGGTCAGAACCGGAATCTTCGAACGCCTGACTACCCGCTCGGCGGTACTGCCGACGATGACATGTTCCATACCGGTGCGGCCGTGAGTCCCCATGACGATCAGGTCGGCATTGACCTTGTCGCCGGTCTCAAGAATCTTCTGAAACGCTGCGCCAACCACTGCATGAGTGGTCGTGTTCAGCCCTGATGCCTGTTCCTTGCAAAAACGGTTCAGTTCCTTGATTGATTGCAACTCGATCTCCTTCTCCAGGATCTGGAATGCTTCCCGTGGGATCATGACCCGCTGGTGCTCATCGAGTTCGTTGATGACGTGGAGGACATGCAGATGCGCACCAGTCAGTTTCACCAGGGTAATTGCGTAGTCTGCTGCAGGGCCTGATGCGTCAGAAAAGTCGGTGGCAAAAAGAATGTTGTTGAACTGTTTCATCACTCGACTCCCTCTTCTCCTGGCTTAGGCGCCAGCATAGTACCATGTTCTTTCTTGTTCTTGGTCGATCTGCATGAAGATGACAAATCCGACCAAAGCTATGCCGACCGCATCTGTTATCAATGTCGGCCAGTAGAGGAACACGGTGCCGACCGCCAGAATCACCCACTCAAACAGCGTGGTACGGCGGAACCAGAAGAACATGGTCGTCGCCGAGAAGGCGATCGTGCCGAGGAATGCCGAGAAGAAAGAAGACGCAGTCTGCATACCGGTCGCCGGGTCATTGGCCTCGATGATCACTTCTTTTGAATTGACCATGCCGCCGGCAAAAGTTTTCACCTCGGTGACGTTGCCGCCTCGTTTTGCCTTGATGTCACGGATTTCATCACCAATCATGATCTTGGCGACCACATCACCTTCTTCGATGCTGCTGACCTTCCTTGACATCGACCGACATGACCGATGCAAAGGGTAAATCATCACCAAGATTCGGCACCTTGACATTGGCCGTATGTGGCTGGAACAGAATCGCCGGAGTGAAGGCAAACAGGATCGGCATAACGTACAACAGCTTGGCGAATTTGAAGCTGGTCCAGCCGGTCTTCCACGGGTCAGACCCGGCAATCGCAGCTCCGGCGTAGGCCGCAACGCAAACCGGTGGGGTTATGTTCGAATCCTGGCTGAACCAGTAGACGATCATGTGAGCGCAGAGCAGGGGCACACCCATTTCCATCAGCGGCGGCACGGCCAGCACGGCGTAATCAGGTAGGCTGCCGTGACCGGGACGCCCATACCAAGGACCAGCGAAGCAAGGGCGACCAGGAAGATTGCCGCAAGCAGGTTGCCGCTGGCCAGCGAGATGATGATGTCGGAGAACTTGAGGCCGATCCCGGTCAGGGAAATCGTGCCGACGATAATGCCGATGACGCCGAGTGTGGCACCGATGATCAGGGTGTTGTTGGCTCCGGTCAGGATCGCCTCCCATATCCCTTTCAAATCCATGGTAATGTCTGTACGGAAGGCACTGACTAACAGACACCAGACTGTTGCCGATAAGGTAATGAAAAACTGGATTTTAAAGCCGAATAATTCATGAATTGGAAGCCCAAAAAAGCCGAGAAAATCCTGGATAATACCGGGAAAAACAATCAGAATAAACAGGATCGTAAAAGGTGCAAAAATCAATCTGTCCTGGAACGAGACCTTCCTGTCCTGCCTCACCCAGCTTACCACAATACATGACAGTGCGGACCAGAAAGCAGCCATCCCGGGGGATTTTCCGATGATCATGAGGATCGTGATGATGATTAACGGCAGGGAGTAATACCACTGTTTTTTCAGGACTTCCTTCCAGTGCGGGAATTCGTCGTCATCAATCCCCTTGATCCCCTGTTTCTTGGCCTCGAAGTGAATCATGCAGAAGACCGAGAAGAAGTAGAGCAGGGCGGGGAAAGATGGCGATCATCATGATGTAGGCATATGATGTTTCGGTCAGTTCGGCCATCAGGAAGCCGCCGGCACCCATAACCGGGGGCAGGAACATGCCGCCGATTGATGCGGAGGGCTCGATGGCTCCGGCAACGTGCGGCCTGAAGCCGGCCCGCTTCATAAGTGGGATGGTAAAAGCGCCGGTCGATACGGTGTTGGCAATTGCGCTGCCGGAAACCGAACCAAAGAAAGCGGAGGCAATAACCGCAACCTTTGCCGGACCGCCGGTGCTGCGACCGGCCAATGCCAGCGGGAAGTCGATGAAGAACTTGCCAGCCCCCGATTTATGCAGAAAGGCGCCAAAGAAGATAAACAGGATGACGTAGGTCGCCAAAACATTGGCCATGACCCCGAACACCCCGTTGGTTGTCAGGTAAAGAGCGGTACACAGGCGTTCGATGCCGAAACCGCGATGGGCGATGATCTCCGGGAAAATAGGCCCGAGATAACCGTAGAGGAACATTCCGATACCGATAAAGGTCATCGACCAGCCGAGAACCCGGCGACAGACTTCCAGGGAGAGAATGATGCCGACGATGCTGATCATGGCATCCAGGTGGGTCTCTGCACCGGCCCGGTAGTTCAGGACTTCGAATTCGTGAATCCAGTAGTAAACAACTGCTGCTGAAGCCAGGGCATAGAGGATATCCGAAAGGGTCGGGTTCTGCGGCCACTTCTTCATGAGGATGTTGTCAATAAAGGTCGCGACACCACCGATGATAACTGCACCGATTAATATGGCGCCGATCAGGCCCATATTGCCGCTGGATATATCAGCGTGGAATAGGTCAACCGATTCATAAACGACGAGTCCGGCTATTGCACTGGAGAAAATGGCGCCGATGATCAATGAAAGCGGTATGCGCATCCAGGTCTTGCCGGCAGGGTAGAGCAGGAAGACCAACACGTAGGTGACAAAGACATAGACCCCTCGATGATACTGGGTCGCGACGGCCGCGAGTCCGGCCGTGTAGAAATAGAAAAGGACCATCCCGGCGCCGAGCACCGCGACCAGCCATTTGAAGAAACCGATCGGTGACCGATAGGACTTGGAGTCCTTCTCCATCAGTTTCTTGAGTTTTTCCTGTTCCTCCGGGGAGAGGCTCTGCAATTCTTCTTGGATATCTTCAGCCATACTGACTACCTGCCTAAATTTATGAAATGAGGGCCTGGTTGCCCAAAACTGAATGTGCCTCAGTGAGAAGAAGCGGGGCCTTGCGGCCCCGCCTCCGGTTGCTGGTTGGATGATGATTACTTGCCCATTTGAGCTTCGTTCAGAGTGAGACCCTGCTCTTTCCAGAATTTCTGGGCGCCAGGGTGTACCGGGGTGACGATACCGGTGAGAGCGCCTTCTACCGACATGGACTTGGCAGTGCTCTTGACTTTAACCATGTAGGAGAGGCCATCCTTGGTGTAGATGTTGGCCAGGGCGTTGTAGACGTGCTCAGGAGCAACATCCTTGCTGGCAATCCAAAGGGCCGAGTCCTGGAAGGACTTGACGTCGTAGTCAACGCCGCTGTAGGTGCCGGCCGGAATTGTCAGAGGTGCGTAGAAGGGGTACTGCTCGAAAGCACCGCCCTTCTCACCAGCGGAGAATGTGTCGAGGATCTTGATCTTGTTGCTGGCGGCAGCCTGGATGATCGAGCTGTTGGGGAAACCGGCAAAGACCCACATGGCGTCGATCAGGCCGTCACCGATGGCTGCTGCGGCTTTGCTGTAGCCGATGAATTCGACATTCATCTTGTCCCACAGCCCAAGTGCGCTGAAGTAACGCTGTGCTGCTGCGGCAGCGCCGGAGCCGGCCCCGCCAACGGCAATGCGTTTGCCTTCGAGGTCGGCAACTTCTTTGATGCCGCTGCCTTCAAGGACGACGAGGTGAGCCGGTGCGCCATACAGGAATGCCATGGCCATAACATTCGGATACTTGGTGGTATCGTTGGTCAGGCGACCGTTGCGAGCCAGATAGGTGTCACCTGAGTAGCCGATGCCGAAGTCAATCTCACCGGAGTTGGCGCGACGGACGTTCTCAACCGAGCCTGCTGAAGCCATGTTGGAGACTTCCACGTCCGGGAGCATTTTGGAAAGACGGGATGCAATGCCGTTGGAGAAGTACTGGAAGGTACCCCCTTCAGGGCCGCCACCAAAACCGAGACGGGTTTTTTCTGCGAGTGCCGTGCTGGGCAGGGCAAAGGCTGCGACCAGCGCCAGGGCGCTGACCAGTGACAGGAAACGTTTTGCAGTTTTCATGTTCATGTTGTGTTGCCTCCTCTGTAAGTTGGGGTTTGCGAATAAAAGGCCTGATGCCTTTAAGAGTACGTGGTTGCAACAGTTCTCTAACGCAAGGAAGATGCCATTAATCAAAAACTGTTTGCATTCCTATATTCAAGCACAAAAAAGAATGTTTGCAAGGCTTTGACAAACGATTCATGATTGATACGAACATGCATGGCGAGGCTAAAAAATACCCATTGTGGCGAAAATCAGTCACACTATTCAGCTGGATTAAAAGACCTCAAAACGATATTTGAAAATCGGTGTTGATTGACAGGAATAATTTGGCTTGAAACCTTCTTCCTATACTTATAGTGTGTGCCATGATAACAGGTTTGGCGGTTTATGAAGACTGATTCTTGAAGGCCCGAAATATAATTGGTTTCGACTCCTTAGGGGACTTTAAGTCCGGCCATCCTGCCTGGAAGTTCAAAGGTGTGAAAATGATCAAACGTGTTTACGCCCCGGCCAAAATAAATCTTTGTTTGCATGTGCTTGGCCGGCGTGAAGATGGTTACCACGACCTGGCCACATTGATGCAAAAGATCGGTTTGCAGGATCGACTTGACGTTGCGGTATCAACCGGTTCGGATATAACGGTGTGTTGTCCGCAGGTCAATCTTTCTCCCGGAGTTGAAAACCTTGCAGCGCGCGCCGCCAGGTTGTTTTTGCAGCACGTGGACAAGACTTACAGCGTCGCGATTAACATAGAAAAGAAAATCCCTGAGGCGGCAGGGCTGGGTGGCGGCTCATCGGATGCCGCGGCTGTTCTGTCCGCGCTGAACGACCTTTTGGATAGCGGCCTTTCCTGTAGTGAACTGATGGTTTTGGGCCGACAGCTTGGTGCCGATGTGCCGTTTTTTCTTTACGGCCAGACGGCATGGGCGACAGGTGTTGGAGAGCAACTGCAACCGTGGCCAGGATTGCCTCCGATATGGCTGGTTCTGGTTAACCCGCGGGTTGCCGTTTCGACTGCGTGGGCCTTTCAAAATTTGGGGTTGACACACCACAGGTCAATCGCTAAACTTCCGAGGTTTCCCCAGGGAACAAGTGCTTTAGTGCGTCTGCTACATAACGATCTTGAAGTAGTCACCTGCCAACACTACCCTGTGATCACGACGATCAAAGAACGTCTGATTGCCAGCGGGGCCGCAGGAGCTCTCATGTCCGGGAGCGGCCCTACCGTATTCGGCATATTTGCAGAACGTGGCTGCGCCGAACGGGCGGCGGCAGCCATCTCCGGAGACACTGAATGGTGGGTTGATGTTGTCAGCCCTCTATGAATGCATAGCAAATTGAATTATAGGGGCGTCGCCAAGCGGTAAGGCAACGGGTTTTGATCCCGTCATGCGCAGGTTCGATCCCTGCCGCCCCTGCCATATAAGATGATTGCCGACAGGCCTAATGTGGCCGTCGTCAAGTTTGAATATGAGAATCTGATCAGGCCAGTCTATGGCCTGGTGACTCCAGCAACAGGTGGTAACGTGTTCAAAGAACTGAAGATTTTTACCGGGAACGCAAACCCCGCATTGGCTCGGGAAATCTGTGATCACCTGTCCGTCCCTCTGGCCAAGGCCAGCGTCAAGAGTTTCTCTGACGGCGAAATTATGGTTGAGATCAACGAGAATGTCCGCGGACGCGACGTTTTTGTGGTCCAGCCGACCTGCCAGCCGGCCAACCAGAACCTGATGGAACTTCTGGTTATGATCGATGCGCTGAAGCGCGCGTCGGCTGCACGTATTACCGCGGTTATCCCGTATTTCGGTTATGCCCGGCAGGACCGCAAGGTTGCGCCGCGAACCCCGATTACCAGCAAGCTCGTTGCCGACCTGATTACGACGGCCGGAGCCCAGCGCGTGTTATGTGTAGACCTGCACGCCGGACAGATCCAGGGGTTCTTCAATATTCCTGTGGATCATTTGTACGCGGCCCCGGTCGTCCTCGATGACATCAAGTCCCGTTTTTCCGATGAAGTGGTTGTCGTCTCTCCGGATGCTGGCGGAACCGAGCGTGCGCGGGCTTTCGCCAAACGTCTGAATGCCGGGCTGGCAATTATCGACAAGCGGCGCAGTGCGGCAAATGTCTCCGAGGTCATGCATATTATCGGTGATGTTGACGGCAAGACCTGTATCATTGTCGATGACATGATTGATACGGCCGGGACTCTGTGCCAGGCCGCTACGGCACTCAAGGCCCACGGGGCCGGCGACGTCCATGCTACAGCAACGCATGCAGTTCTCTCCGGCCCGGCACTGGAACGGATCAATGCAAGTTCACTCAAGGAAGTCCTGATCAGCAACACGATCCCTGCAGAGGCGAAAGTCATTGAATGCCCGCGCCTGCGGATTATTTCCGTGGCAAAGCTGTTGGCGGAAGCTATCAACCGGATTCATGGCGACGAATCGGTCAGCTCGCTTTTCGTTTGAGCGAGCGGACACTTAAGACAATAAACTCAAGAAGTTCTAAGGATGGAGGAACAGATAAATGGCGAAATCAGTCCTGAACGTTGAACCGCGGGTTCGCACGGGTAAAGGCGGCTCCCGCAAAGTCCGTGCTGACGGTCTGGTGCCGGCCGTGGTTTATGGCAAGGGGATTGAAACACTCAATCTTCGTGTTGACCCGAAAGCCCTGCAGCAGGCAACAGCCACCGAAGCAGGGTGGAACACTCTGATCACCCTGAAGGGCGATGGACCGTTTGACGGCAAGGTCGTAGTCCTCAAGGATATGCAGATCGATGCCATCCGTCGGGATCCCAAGCATGTCGACTTCTATGCTCTTGACCTGAAAAAGAAAATTGCCTTCATGGTCCCGGTCAGCCCGCAGGGTAAATCCAAAGGGGAGAAAGAGGGCGGCACTCTGCAGATGGTTCGTCATGAACTAGAGCTTTTATGTCTGCCAACCAACATCCCGACCTCAATTGAGGTCAATGTCGAAGAACTGGAAGTTGGAGACGCTGTCCATATTGACGAGGTGACGCTTCCGGAAGGGGTCGAATCCCAACACGACGTCAACTTCACGGTTCTGACTGTGGTCGGACGTATGGCTGAAGAAGTCGAAGAGACGGAAGAAGAAGAGCTCCTTGAAGGTGAGGTCGCTGAAGGTGAAGTTGCCGAAGAGGGATCTGAGGAAGCCGAAGAGTCATAAGGTAGAGGTTTCTTTTGAAACTGATCGTTGGGTTGGGCAACCCGGGCCCTGAATATGCCGCAACGCGCCACAATATAGGCTTTATGGTCACCGCTACCCTTGCCGAGCGAAACGGGATCGCTCTGAAGCGCAAAGGTCACCAGGGAATTTATGGTGTAGGGCGGGTGGCCGGCACCGAGGCAACGATACTGTTGCCGCAGACATATATGAATCGCAGCGGCACAAGCGTTGCTTCAGCCTTCCAATCCCTCGGTGTTGAGCCGGGAGATATGGTTGTGGTTCACGACGAAATCGACCTGGATTTCGGTTCGCTGCGCATCAAGGTCGGTGGCGGCCATGGCGGCCACAATGGGCTGCGCAGCATCGCCGGATCTCTTGGTGAGACAGAGTACAGCCGGCTGCGCATGGGGGTCGGGAGGCCTCCCGCCGGTGGTGACGTCTCAAGATATGTTTTGAGCTGCTTCAACGCGGCTGAACGCGCGCAATTGCACGAATACGTAGAAAAGGCTGCCGATGCTCTTGAGGTACTTGTACAAAAGGGGCCACAGGAAGCCATGAATCTTTATAACAATCGTGATTTGTTGACTAAGTAAACACGCCAGAAAGGTTAAAGGGAGAAAGACATGCAAGCTATAGCACCAATCCTGGGCATTATCGGTTTCATAATCGCTATTGTCCTGTACAACAAGGTCAAGAAACAGCCGGTTGGCAACGACGTCATGAAGGACATCTCCGAGCAGATTCACGACGGCGCCATGGCCTTTCTCGGGCGCGAATACAGGGTCCTGGCTATTTTTATCGCCCTGGTCTTTGTGATCATCACGGTCGGCATGAATTATCAGACGGCCTTCGCTTTCCTGGGCGGCGCACTCTGTTCCATGACCTGCGGTTTTATCGGGATGAAGGCTGCGACCCGGGCCAATGTCCGGACTTCTGAGGCTGCCCGCGTGTCGGGTCAGGCTGCCGCACTGATGGTTTCTTTCAATGGTGGTGCGGTTATGGGTCTCGCTGTTGCGTCCCTGGGCCTGGTCGGTGTCGGTATCGCCTACATGGCATATGGCGGCGACATCACAACCGTCAGGTATATCAACGGGTTTGCCATGGGCGCCTCGTCGATTGCCCTGTTTGCGCGTGTTGGTGGCGGCATCTATACCAAGGCTGCTGATGTTGGTGCCGACCTGGTTGGCAAGGTCGAAGCAGGCATTCCTGAAGATGATCCGCGTAACCCGGGTGTGATTGCTGACAACGTAGGCGATTGTGTCGGCGATACGGCCGGTATGGGTGCTGACATTTTCGAATCTTATGTCGGCTCGATTATCGCGACGATTGCTATTGCCGCTGCCGCCAGCCCGGAACTGCTGGCCAAGCTCGGCACCGGTGAAGGTGTTCAGGCTGCAGCCATGTACCTGCCGATCGCCCTGGCAGTAACTGGCCTGCTCTTCTCCTTTGTCGGCATCTGGTCGATGAAGAAGCTTTGCAATCAGGATCCTGCCAAGGCGCTTCACTATACGACTTTCGTTGCTGCTGGTGGCTTCCTGGTCGTTTCGATCCTGGTCATCTGGGGTATGGGCCTCAAGTTCGGTGTTTTTCTTGCTGTACTGGTCGGCTGCCTGGCCGGTGTTGCGATCGGACAGATCACAGAATACTACACCGCGTCCACCCCGGTTGCCCGCATCGCTGAAGCGAGCAAAACCGGTCCGGCAACCAACATCATCACCGGCCTTGCCGTCGGCCTGGAAAGTACTGCCGGACCGATCCTGGTCATCTGTGTCGCCATCGCCGTTGCCAATGTCTTTGCCGGCCTGTATGGCATAGGCATCGCCGCGGTTGGCATGCTGGCCACTGTCGGTGTGACGATGACGGTTGATGCTTATGGCCCGATTGCTGACAATGCCGGCGGTATCTCGGAGATGGCCGGTCTTGGCCCCGATGTTCGCAAGATCACCGACGGCCTCGATGCGATCGGCAACACCACAGCCGCTATCGGTAAGGGCTTCGCCATCGGCTCCGCTGCCCTGACTGCCCTGGCGCTGTTCTCGGCCTACGCAACGACGGTCAAGCTTGAAGTTATTAACCTGATCGACCCGAAGGTCGTGATCGGCCTGCTGATCGGTGGCGCCCTGCCGTTCTTCATCGGTGCCCTGACCATGACCAGCGTCGGTCGTGCCGCGGCCCAGATGGTCGAAGAAATCCGTCGCCAGTTCCGTGAGATTCCCGGCCTCCTTGAAGGCAAGGAAGGCGTCAAGCCGGATTCGGCGAAGTGCGTTGATATCTCTGCCCGGGCTGCTTTGCGCGAGATGGTCCTGCCGGGTGTCGTCGCGGTTATCGCCCCGGTCCTGATCGGTTTCATCATCGGCAAGGAAGCTCTCGGCGGCATGCTCGCCGGCGCCACCCTGGCCGGTGTCCTGCTCGCCCTGATGATGTCCAACGGCGGCGGTGCCTGGGACAACGCCAAGAAGTACATCGAAAAAGGTGACCTGGCAGGTGAAGAGAAGGGCGGCGATGCACACAACGCCGCAGTGATCGGCGACACGGTCGGCGACCCCTTCAAAGATACTTCCGGTCCGTCCATGAATATTCTTATCAAGCTGATGAGTGTCGTGTCTCTGGTTATCGCACCACTGCTGATTTGAGCCGGACATAAATAGGTAGACATGACGATAGCCGGGGCAACGCCCCGGCTATCGTCTTTATCATTTGGAACAATCGAGATCTGTAATCCGTAACCGGCAACCGGTCTGTTCAGACTGGAGCCAGGAATCCAGTAGCCAGTATCCACAATTCAGAATGCAAATGGCAGAAAAGTGGCAGGTTAGCCACTGGATTCTGAATACGGAATTCTTGATGCCGGTTTTAAGAGTTTTCCGTTGCCTCACGCTTAAGTGTGTGGTAGAAAACAAAGTTCTTTCGACGGGAGTATGTTGGGTGCTTCCGCTCCTTGCTCCGCCAAGTGGGGCTAATAACTCAAGAGGAGTTTTTTATGCGAACCTACGAATCAATCTTCATCGTCCACCCGGAAGTTGTCGGGGACGACCAGACCACGATCATCGACAAATACAAGACCATTTTGTCGGATCAGGGTGCTGAAGTCCTCAAGGTCGAAAACTGGGGTGTCCGGACCCTTGCCTATCAGGTCAAAAAGCAGTCCAAGGGCTGCTATGTCCTGATGATCTTCGACGCTGAGCCGACCGTTATTGCCGAGTTCGAGCGCCGTATGCGCATCGATGAAATGGTGATCAAGTTCCAGACAGTTGTGCTGGAGAATGGTTACCAGGCACCGGTTGTTGCCGAGCCTGCTGCCGAAGCGGATGCCGATGTCGAAGCGACAAAAGAGCAGGCTGTCGAGACCGAAGCGCCGGCTGCAGCCGAGGCTGATGACGTAGAGGCCGCGGAAAAAGCCTGAGTCTCTAATCAATTGACAACGATGAAGAAGGAGAAATAATCATGGCATATGGTGATGGAAATCGTACCAGTGGCGGGCCTCGTCGGCGTTATGGACGTCGCAAGGTCTGCCGTTTCTGTGCTGACAAGAAGGCGACGATCGATTACAAGGATATCCGTTCCCTGCGTTATTTTATTTCCGAACGGGGCAAGATCACCCCGCGCCGGATTTCCGGTACCTGTGCGGACCATCAACGCAAGTTGACCGAAGCAATCAAGCGCGCGCGCAATATCGCGCTGCTGCCTTTTACGGCAAGCCACTCTCTCGAGAGAGGTTAAGTACAACAGCCAGACGATGAGTATGCAGCGGGGGCTATACATAGTACTCGGTGCGTTGGCCGGGTATGCGCTATTCGGTACATACGCAGCGTTCGGTTTTGCTGCAGTAATCGTCAACCTGTTTACGCCCCTGCCGGCAGCTTTTGTCGGTATGCGACACGGGTCGACAGCTGGCGGCATGACCGTCGCACTGACCCTGCTTGTCGTCCTGCTGACCGGAGGTGCGGCGCAGGGGGTTATGTACCTGGTCCAGTTTGGTATACCCGGTGCTGTCCTGCCGTGGTTGCTGAATCGCGGCATGGCTTGGGACAAGGCCGTGGTCGTGGTTCTCTGGGCCATGGTTGCCGCAAGCGTTGGCGGGTTGCTGATCTTCTCGGTCGCTGCCGGCGAGTCGCCACTCGCCATGACCGGCAGGCCTGATCGACAAGGAGATCGCCCAGACCTCGACAGTGATGCAGGAGATGTTCGCCGGAACTGACTTGCCGGCCGACCAGAGAACAGAGATCGCACGGGCTGTCGAAAACATGGCGGCGTTTCTGCAAAAGGCCTATCCCGGTATCGTGATGACCGTTGCCGGCCTGATGATCCTTGGCCTGGTCCTGCTGCTGGCACTGCTGGCACGCGGCAGGTATACGCTGCCCGGCAAAACTTTCCCGGAATGGAAAGCGCCGGAACCGCTGGTCTGGGTCCTGATCCTGTCGGGATTCATCGTGGCTTTTGCTGACGGGCCGCTCGCAGTCTTTGCCCTGAACGTGCTGGTTGTTTTGTTGCCGGTTTATTTTCTGCAAGGACTGGCGGTTATCGACTGTTTTTTCCGCCGCAAGGCGTTTTCGCCGGTCATCAGAACGATCGGTTACCTGTTGGTCACACTGGTCAACCCCTTGCCCATGCTGGTTACCGGTATCGGCGTATTTGACCTGTGGGCAGATTTTCGCAAACCTAGAGAACCTGAATCATAAGGATTTTGGGAGGATAAAGAGATGGATGTGATTCTGACTGAAAATGTCAAAGGCCTTGGGTCGATTGGTGAAGTTGTCAAGGTCAAGCCTGGTTATGGCCGCAATTACCTGGTTCCGCAGCGGCTGGCGGTTGTCGCCAGCGACCGCAACCTCAGCGAACTTGAGCATCACAAGCGCCAGCTGTCCCGCAAGGCTGAGAAGCTGAGTCAGGAGGCCGCTGACGTTAAGGCCCGCATTGAAGCTGTGACGTGCAATTTTGTGCACAAGGCCAGTGAAGAGGGCAAGCTGTTCGGCTCAGTCACCAGCATGGAAATCGCTGAAGCACTGGCTGCCCAGGGTATTGAAATCGATCGCCGCAAGATTCTTCTTGAGCAACCGATCAAGAACCTCGGTGAGCACGACATTGATATCAGGCTGAACGCGGGTGTCAACGCGACCGTCAAGGTGGTGGTCACCAGTGAAGATGCTCCTGCCGAGCCCGCTGCAAAAAAAGCCGAGCCGGCAGCCGTAGAAGAAGAGAAGTAAATCTTTTTTCGATTTCAGGGGCCTGATGTCAGGCCCCTGCCTTCCCACTGAGGGCGAACGTGCCAGATCGCACCGAACATCGCCTGCCGCCCCAGAACCTCGAAGCAGAAATGTCTGTTCTGGGGGGGGTCCTGCTGGAAAACGAAGCCCTGAACCGGGCCCTTGAACAGCTGCGTCCTGCCGATTTTTACCGAGCGGCCCACAGCAAGATTTTTACTGCCCTGATAACCCTCTCCGATCGTGGTGAACCTGCTGACCTGGTGACCTTGACAGCCGTGCTGAAAGAGCAGGGCACGCTTGAGGAAGTCGGCGGCAGCTCGTATCTCTCCACCCTGGTTGATTTCGTCCCCACTGCGGCCAATATCGGCTACTACTGCAAGCTTGTCAAAGAGAAGGCGATCTCCCGTGAGCTGATCAAGGTTGCCACCGAGATTGCCGGTCGCGGGTACGAAGGTGGCGAGGTCGAGGCTTCCCTGGATTGGGCCGAAAGCGAGATTTTCAAGATTGCCAACATGAAGTCCCGGCCGTCGTTTTTCGCCACCAGGGACATCATCAAGGACACCATCAAGACGATTGAGAATCTCTTCAATCGCAAGGAGCAGATTACCGGTGTTCCGACCGGTTTCGTTGACCTGGACAACATGACGTCAGGCTTGCAGGGTGGCGACCTGGTGATCATTGCCGGTCGACCGTCAATGGGCAAGACCGCATTCTGCCTCAATTTGATGGAATATGCGACAATCCATACCAAAACACCGGTCCCTTCAGCAATCTTTTCCCTGGAAATGAGCAAGGAGCAGCTTGTTCAACGGATGCTCTGCTCGGTTGCCAGGATTGATGCCAGCCGGGTGCGTAATGGCAAACTGGCCCAGTCCGAATTCCCTGCCCTGGTTACGGCTGCCGGGGTGATTGCCGAGGCACCGATCTATATCGACGATACCCCCGCCATCACGATCCTGGAACTAAGGGCCAAGGCCCGTCGCCTGAAGCAGGACAAGAAAATCGGCATGATCGTCGTTGATTACCTGCAATTGATGCAGGGGTCCAATCCGGAAAGCCGCCAGCAGGAGATCTCGGAGATCTCCCGTTCTCTCAAGGCCCTCGCCAAGGAACTCAACGTGCCGGTGATTGCGCTATCGCAGCTGAATCGTTCATTGGAAAGCCGTACCGACAAGCGACCGATTCTCGCTGACCTGCGTGAATCAGGGGCGATTGAGCAGGACGCCGACGTCATCATGTTCCTGTACCGTGAATCGGTCTACTGTGATGCCTGTAAAAAACGCGACAACAGCTGTGAGAAGGGCCATGAACGCAGTGCCGAGGTGATTATCGGTAAACAGCGTAACGGTCCGCTCGGTGTCGAGCAGCTGACCTTCCTCGGCGAGTACACACGCTTCGAAAGCCAGTCCCGGCGGGATGATGATTACGCGGCATAGAGCCGGCCAGGAATGGCCGGCTTTTTTGTTGAGATCAACGGCGGGATTTATCTGCTGATTTCCGCAGGTACTTCACATAAAGAAAACCGGAGTAGTCAAGCTCTTCCGCTACCACCCACTCCGCAAGATCGAACTCCGGGAAGTATACGCTGCCCGCAAACGCCCCCTTGATCCATGAAATGTGCAAGCCCGAGGCGATCGGCAAGGCCTTTTGATACAGTTCTGCGCCGCCGAGGATGAAGACCGGTTGACCGAATCTGGCGGCCTGTTTCCAGGCCCTCTGTGAAGCTGTTGCAGACTATCACATCCGGGAGATCGGTCAGGACTGCGACTCAAGACGATATTTTGTCGCTTCGGCAGGGGCCGGCCGATCGATTGATAGGTTTTACGTCCCATAACCACCGTAGCGCCGATGGTCAGACGTTTGAAGAGATGCAGCTCTTCCGGAAGGTCCCACGGGAGCCTGTCGCCCAGACCAATCACCCGATCTCTGGTCATTGCGGCGACGATAGCGACTTCCGGGTCTCTCGCTTGTTGAGTCATCTTCGTTCAGTTGCGCTTGGTTATGATATTGAGAGTCTGAATCTTCTTTCTCAAGGTGTTTCGGTTGATGCCAAGAACCTCGGCGGCCTTGACCTGGTTGCCTCGGGTCTTCTCGAGAACAATGTTGATCAGAGGGCGTTCCATCTGGTGAAGGACCATTTCGTAGAGGTTGTCCATCTCCTGCAGGTCTATCTGCGACAGGGAACTCTGCAGTTTCTGGTTGATCAGCCCTTCCAGTGAAGCGTTGTTCGCACTGCTGCCCTGGCCTGATACCAGGCCCGGAAAATCCGCAGCGTTGAGCATTGCATCGGGAGAGAGCAGCGCTGCTCTCTGGATAATGTTCTCCAGTTCCCGCACATTCCCCGGCCAGTCGTAGTGGCAGAGCATGTCCATCGCCTCTTTCGTCACTCCATTAGCCGATGTGCCGTATTCTTCTGCTGCCTTGGCCAGGAAGTAGTCAACCAGTTCCGGGATGTCCTCCTGGCGCTCGCGCAGGGGCGGCAACTCCAGGGGAACGACATTCAACCGGTAATATAAATCTTCTCGAAACTCCTTGCTGCGAACCTTTTCCTTCAAGTCCTGGTTGGTCGCCGCAACAATCCGGGTATTGACCTGGATGGTGGTGTTGCCGCCGGTCCTGGTGATCTCTTTCTCCTGCAGAACCCTCAGCAGCTTGGCCTGCAGTTCCAGAGGCATGTCGCCGATCTCGTCGAGGAACAGGGTGCCATCCTTGGCCTGTTCAAACTTGCCGATCTTCTTGTCCGTCGCCCCGGTAAAAGCACCCTTTTCATGGCCGAAAAGTTCGCTTTCCAGAAGTTCACTGGGGATGGCTGCACAATTAAGGGCGATAAACGGCTTGCCCAGCCGCGCACTGTTAAAGTGAATGGCCCGGGCGATCAGCTCCTTGCCTGTTCCGCTTTCACCGTAGATCAAAACGGTCACGTCTGAAGGGGCGATTTTACCGAGAATCTTGTAGGTCCTCTGCATCGGCTGGCTCTGACCGATGATCGTGCGCTCCAACTGGTAATGATCCTTGATCTCCTGCTTGAGCAGTGAGACTTCGGCAGAGACGTCGGCGGCTTTCTGCGCCTTATAGATAATCGCGTCCAGGGCATCCAGGTCGAAGGGTTTGGTCAGGTAGTCGTAGGCCCCGCGTTTCATCGCCTCGACAGCGTTTTTCATCGAGCTCTCGGCAGTCATGATGACAACCAGGGCCTGGGGGCATTCTTCCTGGAACTTGCTGAGTAGCTGCAGGCCGGAAAGGCCGGGCATCTTGATGTCGAGAACCGCCAGGTCGTAACTCTGCTTCCGGCTCATCAGCAGGGCTTCCTGTCCGTCACTGGCCAGATCAACCTGGAAACCCTGCTTGCTCAGCGATTTGGAGAGTACCCAGCGGATGCTTTCCTCGTCATCCGCGACCAGTATCCGTTTGATTGGCATCTTCATGCTCCTTGATGACTTGCCAGCGCTAGCGGCGCAAGGGCAAGGAAATGGTAACGGTCGTCCCTTGATTGGGGGTGCTTTCGATTTTCAGCAGGCCGTTATGGTCCTCGATAATTTTCTGTGAAATCGCCAGGCCGAGGCCGCTGCCCTTGCTCTTGGTCGTGAAGTAGGGCGTAAAGATGCGGTCCATCTCCTGTTGGTCTATTCCGCAGCCGGTATCGCTGATAATGATATCCACCATTGGTGACGAACGTCTGCCGGGCCCGGTCATGTGGTAATTCGAGGCTATCCTGGTTTCGATCACCACGGTTCCTTCACGTGGTATCGATTCTCCGGCGTTCTTGATCAGATTGAGAAACAGCCTGGTAAGCAGCCCCTCGTCGCCCTGCACCGGTGGTATGCTCGGATCCAGCTTGAGCTTGAACAGAATGTTCCGACTGCGTGCCGCTTCACGCTGCAGGAGAACAATATCGTTCATGACCCTGGTCAGGTCGACATCACTAATCTCTGGCTCACGCGGATTGCCGAGGTCCATCAGTTCTTCAATGATGAAGTTGATGCGCTCTGCTTCCTTGATCATGATCTGTGTGTAATCTTGCAGGGGGCTGTCCTTCGAGAGTTCCATCGAAAGCAGTTGGGCGGCACCCTTGATCCCCCCCAGCGGGTTCTTTATTTCGTGGGCCAGGCCGGCGGCCAATGTCCCGAGCATCGACAGGCGGTCAGCTCTTCGCAGGGTCCCTTCAAGGTCCTTGATGCGAGACAGGTCACGGATGATCATCACGGCCCCGTTCTGGTTGCCTCCCTGGGCGAAGATCGGCGCCGTGTAGGCATTGACCGGCAAGGGTGAGGCGTTGCTGCGATGCAGGTAGAGACCTTCGTCGTCAGTGATCGATCGGCCCTCTTCCAGGGCGACTTTGACCAGGTAGAGCAACGTTTCCTGGTCCCTGAACAGGTCCTGGTAACTCTTGCCGACGACCTGGCGCGATGAGCACTCCATGAGGGCTTCTGCGGCCGGGTTGAACAACGTGATCCTGCCGTCGCTGTCAAAGGCGATCACGGCACGGTCAATATTATCCAGGATCATGCCGTAGAGATTCGAAATTGAATCTCCCGCAAAGGTTTTCGCACTGGCATCATACCTGTCATGCGGCATGGGCAAAAAAATCCTCGAGTCGGCGGCTCATCTCATCGATCGTTCTGGTCTGGTTGATCTCGACACGGAAGCCTGCGGCATTGTCCATTCCCCGGACATACCAGCAGAGGTGTTTGCGCATTTGCCCGAGAGTTTTCCTGGGCCCGAAAATTTCCAGGCAAAGGTCAAGATGCTCTCTTGCCGTGATCAAACGATCTTCTGTTGTTGGTTCTCTGGCCACTCTCCCGGCAAGCAGGTCGAGGGCCTGGCTGATAATCCATGGATTGCCATATCCGCCCCGCCCAACCATGACCGCATCACAACCGGTTTGTACAAACATGGTTTTAATCCGGTCTGCATCGAACAGGTCGCCGCTACCAATGACCGGGATCGTCAAGGCTTCCTTGAGGGCCCTGATCTGTTGCCATTCGGCTTGTCCGCCAAACATCTGCGTCCGGGTTCTCGGGTGCAGGGTGAGGGCGTCAACTCCCTCTTCAACGGCAATCCGGGCAATTTCCATGAAGTTGATCGAGTCACAGTCCCAACCGGAGCGGAACTTGATGGTCAGTGGCTTGTCCGTCGCTTTGCGGACTGCAGAGATGATCCCGGCAACCTTGGCCGGTTCACGCAACAGAGCGCTTCCTGCACCAGAACGTGTCACCTTACGAACCGGGCAACCGAGATTCAGGTCAATCAACTCGGCCCCTTCAGCAACGTATTTCGCCGCTTCCGCCATGCGGACCGGGTCCTCGCCGAATAACTGAACCGCCAGCGGCTGCTCTTCCTGGCGCGATTGCAGCAAGACACGGGTCGCCTTGCCATTGAAGAACAGACCATTGGCACTGATCATCTCGGTGAATACCATGGCGGCGCCGTGGCGTTTCATGACCAATCGGTACGGCAGGTCGGAAATACCCGCCATAGGTGCGGAAAATATAGGGTTTTCCAGCTTCAGTGTGCCAATTCGCATGGATTTTGCCCGGCGCTTTCTGCCTAAATTTTGGGCATTTTATCATCTTGACATTGAAATGCAAATGAAAATGCTTGTCTTATGTGAAAACAAATCACCGACAAATCGCATACTGTATACGAAATCGGCTTGACAGTTGCGGGATGGCTTGTTAGAACGTTATTTGGAAATGATAAAGGGTAAAGAATCACAAGGATGTTCCCTTTGTCTGCTCTAATTATTTTCCCGCCGCATTTGCTCCGTCTGTTTGGTGCGGGTATTGCGCACCACAGTCGGGCTGTCGACGGGATGATTTGTCATTGACAGTTGTTTTGTAAACAAGGGACAGTTTCACTCTGGCGGGCGATCTGCCTGCCACCATTTCATTCCAAAGGAGAGAGAGTATGTCGACACTGAAAACAGTATTAAGTCAGAAAATTGATGCGCATCGCCCCCGGATCACCAAGTTGGTCAAGGAGTGCGGTGATGTCAAACTGGGTGATGTAACTATCGCTCAAGCTATCGGTGGCGCCCGTGGCATCAAGTGCCTGGTCACCGATATCTCCTATCTGGATCCTTTTGAAGGTATTCGCTTCCGTGGCATGACCATCCCCGAGACCTTTGACGTCCTGCCGAAAGTTCCCGGTAGCGACTATCCGTTTGTCGAGGGCTTCTGGTACCTGCTGCTGACCGGCGACGTTCCGACTATGGAGCAGACCCTGGAAGTCGTTGAAGACTGGAAGAAGCGTTCCGTGGTTCCCCAGTATGTCTATGACGTACTCAATGCACTGCCGGATGATGCCCATCCGATGGCCATGTTCTCCAGCGCCGTGCTCGCCATGCAGCGCGACTCGGTTTTCGCCTCCAACTACGCTGCCGGCAAGTTCAACAAGATGACCTGCTGGGAAGACATGTACGAAGACGCCAACAACATGATGGCGAAGCTTGGCCCGATCGGTGCCTACATCTACCGTAAGAAGTACAAGAACAACGAGCAGATCGCTGCTGATCCGAACCTCGACATGGGCGGTAACTTCGCGCACATGATGGGTGTCCCGGCTCCTTATGACGATGTTGCCCGTATGTACTTCATCCTCCACTCTGACCATGAGTCCGGCAACGTTTCCGCCCATACGACTCACCTGGTTGCTTCGGCTCTTTCCGATGCATACTATGCATACAGTGCCGGCCTCAACGGTCTGGCCGGCCCTCTGCACGGTCTCGCTAACGAGGAAGTTCTGCGTTGGACCCAGAATTTCATGGAAGAGCTTGGCGGCGAAGTCCCGACCGAAGAGAAACTCAAGGAAGCTCTCTGGGCGACCCTCAACAGCGGTCAGGTTATCCCGGGTTACGGTCATGCCGTTCTGCGCAAGACCGACCCCCGCTACACCTCGCAGCGTGAGTTCTGCATGAAGACCGAAGGTCTGAAAGATTACCCGCTGTTCCAGCTGGTTCGCATGATCTTCGAAGTTGCTCCTGGCGTGCTCACCGAGCATGGCAAAGCGAAGAACCCCTGGCCGAACGTCGACGCACAGTCCGGCGTCATCCAGTGGTACTACGGTGTCACCCAGTACGAGTTCTACACCGTGCTGTTCGGCATCGGCCGCGCACTCGGCTGCCTCGCCAACATCACCTGGGACCGCGCTCTCGGCTACGGCATCGAGCGTCCGAAGTCGGTTACCACCGCGATGCTGGAAGAAGCTGCTG